>NZ_JBFOFI010000001.1:0-594535 GCF_040887215.1 Enterococcus sp. C63
TGACAGAAGAAATAACGGAAATATTAATGAGATTTGATGAGACATTAAACTCAGGAAAAAAACCAATGAAGTATGTAATGGAATTAAGTGAACGTCAAGAATCGAACAAATTATTCGATGAATCGTCAAATAGTCAACAGGTAGAATATCCTATAATGGAACAAACAATGGCAGGAAAAGCAGTTAATCAGCCTGGTTCGGAAAATAATCAAGTAAACTTTATAGAGGATCAGAATCAGGAATATCTGATTGATGAAGAAAAACATCCCCAGAATCCGCATAACATACATAATGATAGGGGCACAGGTGAGTTTATACAAAAGAAACAGGATAAGAGTATAAAAAATTCAGAAAACACCCCAGTGAATCAGAATCAGGAAACGGCTCTTGATGAAGAAAGACATCCAAAAAGAGCTGCTGCTCATTTATCTGAGAATCTACATAGTATACAAAACTTAGAAAGTAACCTAGGGCATCAAACAACCAAACAAACGGATAAGCAGACTATTCCTCAAACGGGGTATATTCTTGATCCTGTTCTTCTACAAAATGTCACTAAGAATAATTATTTAGAATATATTCAACTATATCAATCTATTCAGTCGACCATCAAAATAGAGACATTTTGTGACATAATGGAATTGTCACAAGATACATTTCAAGAGTTGCTTAAAGAAGCTGTTCCAGCTGAGTCAACTAATAGTGAATTAGGATATATAGAGAATAAAAGGGAAATTATACCGAGAGAATATAAATTAGAAAAGATCAATTTATATCTCAATTCTCAACATTCTTACGAATCTAAACGGCAGTTTTGTGATAAGAACAATTTAGACTATGATTCCTTTAGATCTTGGATAAGGGAACATAAAAAGGGGGAATTACCTCGTCAATCAATATCGACTATTGAAGAATTGATCAGTAGGGAACAAGATGGGAGAAATCTGTATTGTACTGCTAAGGTTAAGAAAGCCTGTGTACTTTTATGGAGAAGTAAGCGAATAGCACACAAGGTATTGTGTAAAAAATTGAACATTTCTGATGCGACTTTAAGAACTTGGAATAATAGATACGACCAGGCACGTGGTAAGAAGCAGGAGTTAATAACAACTCTCACAGAATTAAAAGAAAGGAAGTTAAAGCTAGGAAAGCTGTGTTGTACGGAGGAAGTTAAAAGAGAATGTGTTCTTTTATATAAGAATCAAGAAATGTCCATAGAGCAATTATGTAAGATTTATCATTTGACTCCGAATACGGTTAATGCTTGGATCGAAGAATATGACCGATTACTCCAAAATTCAGAAAGAACATCCCAAGCACGCCAAACTTTTTCAACTAATGTCGGGAATGCTAAATTTACAACAGCAGACAATAATGCGAGGTTAGCTCATGAACAAGGTAAGAGTCAAGGCAATCAAAGGATGCAACATAGTATACAAAACTTAGAAAGTAACCTAGGGGATCAAACAACCAAACAAACGGATAAGCAGCTTAATCCTCCAGCGAGGCACTCTCTTGACCCTGTTCTTCCACAAAAAGTCAATCAATCATACACTAAAAATGATTATTTAAAATATATTCAACTATACCAATCCATTCAAACGACCATCAAAATAGAGACATTTTGTGACATAATGAAATTGTCGCAAGATACATTTCAAGAGTTGCTTAAAGAAGCTGTTTCAGCTGAGTCAACTAATAGTGAATTAGGATATATAGAGAATAAAAGGGAAATTATACCGAGAGAATATAAATTAGAAAAGATCAATTTATATCTCAATTCTCAACATTCTTACAAATCTAAACGGCAGTTTTGTGATAAGAACAATTTAGACTATAGTTCCTTTAGTTCTTGGATAAAGGAACATAAAAAGGGGAATTTAACTCGTAAATCAATCTCTACTATCGAAGAATTGATCAGTAGGGAACGAAATGGGAGAAATCTGGATTGTACCGCTAAGGTTAAGGAAGCCTGTGTACTTTTATGGAGAGGTTGCTCAATGACTAAGACTGAATTAAGTAACAAATTGAACATCAATGATATGGTTGTAAGATCTTGGGAAGATAGGTACAACCGGGCACATGGAAATGAGCAGAAGAAAATAATAACAACTCTCTCAGAATTAGAAAATAGGGATTTAAAGTTCAGGTATTTGAGTTGTACGGAGAAAGTCAAAAAAGAATGTATTCTTTTATTAAATGATACAAAAAATACCAAGGGACGAATATGTCAAAAGTATCATTTGAACGTTAAAACATTTTATAATTGGTACAATAAATATAAACTACTACTTAATGGTGCAGAAAAAGATTCAAAAGAACGCCAAACTTTTTCAACCAATGTCGGGAATGCTAAAATTACAGCAGCAGACAATAATGCGAGGTTAGCCAATGAGCAAAATAAGAGTCCAAATTTATTCTTGGGTAATCAAAAGATCCAATAAAATTCTAATAAGTTAATTATAGGTAAAGTGGAATGAACGTTAAATATAATTGAAATAAATTAAACAATTACTTTGAAAAAAAACAATAGTTGGATCTTGATCGAACATTTTTTTCTAAAAAGGAGAAAGAATAAACTATTTGCTAGAAAATTTGATATTAAAATAGATAAATAATTAGAAAAGGAAATTACTATGGAAAATGAATGGACGGAACAACGATACATAACAAAGAATGTAATAGGTTCCAATGGAAATGGGCAACAGTCATATGGTGAGCTAGGACAAGATAATCATCTGGTTAATGAGTCCAGTCCGGAGGAGGAGCTAGTAAGTCACATAATCAACCAAGGTCCTCCAACTATTCAAGAATTAGAAGCGGCGTATACTCTTTTTTCTAATCTTGAACCAAAGGAGCAAAGGATAGGGCAAATAGAGGAACAAGGAATAAAAGATGTCAATATGTTTGATTCAGGAAATAAGCGAGTGCACCCTAGATCAGACGAAAACGTGGGATATCCAAAAAGGCTAAAAGGCGCAAATAACCATTTATTTAATGAGCGAGACACCATAAATGATTCACAATTCCCACCTCAAACGACAAGAGAATCGGGCAATAAGCCCAGTCCAGAAGAAGACCTAGTACGCTACGTGTTCGAACTGGGTCCTCTGACTCGTCAAGAATTAGAATTAGCCGATACTCTTTTTTCTAATCATGAAACAAAAGAGCAAAGGATAGCCGAGGAGAGGAAAGGACAAACAGAGGGACAAGAAATAGAAACTGGAAATATGTTTGATCTGGAAAATAATCGAATGAACTCTGTAGTGGGCCAAAATTCGGAATCTTCGATTGATGAAGAAAAACATCTCCAGAATCCGCATAGCGTACATAATGATAGGGACACAAGTGACTTTACACAAAAGAACATACAAGACAAGAGTACGAAAAATTCAGAAAGCACCCCAGTGAATCAGAATCAGGAAACGGTGCTTGACAAAGAAAGACATCCAAAAAGAGCTACTGCTCATTTATCTGAGGGTCTACATAATATACAGCACTTAGAAAGTCAAACAACCAAACAAACCGATAAGCAGCTTAATCCTCAAACGAGGCACTCTCTTGACCCAGTTCTTCCACAAAAAGCCAATCAATCAGACACTAAGAATGATTATTTAGAATATATCCAACTGTATCAATCCATTCAGTCGACCATCAAAATAGAGACATTTTGTGACATAATGGAATTGTCAGAAGATATATTTCAAGGGTTGCTTAAAGAAGCTGTTCCAGATGAGTCAACCAATAGTGAAATAAGATATCCAAGGGATAAAAGAATAGTTTTCCCAAAAGAATACAAATTGGAAAATGTTAAATTATATCTTAATTCTAAACATTCTTACAATTCTATCACTTATTTTTGTTATAAGAAAAATTTACCCTATATGCCCTTTCTAAATTGGCTCAAAGAGTATACAGAGTGGAAATTAACTCGTGAATCAATATCGACTATCGAAGAATTAATAAGTAGCAAACAAACTGATGGGTATCTGGATTGTACTGATAAAGTGAAGGAGACCTGTGTACTTTTATGGAGAGGTTGCTCAAAGACTAAGACTGAATTATGTGACAAATTGAACATCACTGATGGGGTTTTAAGAGCTTGGATGGATAAATACAATCAAGCACATAGAAATCAGCAGAAGAATATAATAACAACTCTTACAGAATTAAAAGAAAGGAAGCTAAATTCAGGAAAGCTGTGTTGTACGAATGAAGTTAAAATAAAATTAGTTCTTTTATATAAGAATCGAGAAATGTCCGTGAAGCAATTATGTAAGATTTATCATTTGAATCCGAAAACGGTTTATAACTGGATCAAGAACTATGACCGATTACTCCAAAATTCAGAAAGAACATCCCAAGAACGCCAAACTTTTTCAACCAATGTCGGGAATGCTAAAATTACAGCAGCAGAAAATAATGCGAGGTTAATCCATGAGCAAAATAAGAGTCCAAATTTAGTCTTGGGTAATCAAAGGATTCAATAAAATTCTAGCCAGTTAATCACAAGTAAAATTGGAATGAACATTAGATACAATGAAAATAAACCGACAAATTATGTTGACCAAGTCCAATGGATTAATCTTGGTCGAACATTTTTTTCTAAAAAGAAGAAAAAGTAAACTAGTTGTTAGAACATTCGATGTTAAAATAGATAAATAATAAATGAATAAAAAAGGAAATGATTATGGAAAAGAAGTCAAGTTCCTTAGATTGCATTATATGAACGTTTGTAAGTCTCTGATAGTATTTTAGCGGCTGGACAAAAGCTATGGTTAAGTTGTTATTAAACAGAATCTCACAAAAACGGTAAACTTGTTTTATAAATATTGAATATAACAAAGATTTAGCAGCAAAAATAATAAATGGAGCTCTATTGTCAACGGGAATGACTTAATTTTATTTTTTGGAAAAAATCTATATACAATGAATCAAGTCAGATACGTTAGAAAGAAAGGTCGGGAATGATGAGTAAAAGAGAAGAAGGGGTTTATGTTGACCCTCATACAAAAGATGTCAGGTGCCATTCTCAATGGGACGATATTAGAAAAATCATCAACAAGAATCAAATGAACTATTTCAATCATCTATCAAAACTCTTTGAAAAAAAACCGTTAATTTATTTTGAAATTGAAAAAAAATGATGGATAAACAGGATATTAAAGGTATCTCTTTATTGGTTTTGTTAAAAAGGGAAGGAAAAGGTCTGGCATCCAGCGAATTATTATATCCACCATTGAAAAATATTCGAGAGATTATGATAAAAGGATTGATGAAGGAATGTAGACAACAGGCATTCATTCAATTGAATGAAAAATACCAACAAAATGGGCATAGAATTGTTGAAATCACAGACCCATACTTTATATCATCTGACAATAAAGAAGAAAAACGTGATCTAGTGGGGATAAGAAAACACCTGAAGAAGGAGTTCGCAAAATATCCTAAAGAAGAACAAAGTGTAAAAATAGAGGAGAATCGAGATAATCGCTTTTAGCTCTTTGTCCAGCCGGATAAGGTTAGCTAATACATATCAAAATTAGTTTTTTTACAACTAATGTTGGTAAAGAGAAATCTTAGAATAAAAAGGACAGAAAGAAGAAAAATTCCTTTTTGTCCTTTCTATTAGCTATAGATTGTTAGGTCTAGTGTATTTAAGGTATCTTTGATAAGTTGAGTATAAGACAGCTTGAATCCTTTTATGACTTGGTCAGTCAAATCCATTCTAAATGGTTTCGAGGTGTCTTTTCTTATTTTTACCTTTTTTTCTGAAAAATAAAAAAGCAATTGGATCGACACATTTCGATATCAATTATTTGATTTTTTAGCGGAAGTAGTTATTTACTAACTTAATGTTAAATTACTCTAAAGGAGAGTGCCCCTATGAAAAATGAAACGATTAAAATTCCTCAAGAGGGCTGTCATGTAGGTGATGAGAATGAGGAAATAAAAGGTTCGAATGATTTAAACGAGGCAAATGAAGATCATCGTTTGCTTCACCAAGACTCGGGCAATTTATTCAACCCTATATTAAAGGATAAACTTCCGATAGCTCAAACAGTGGAAGTGTCAGACAATACAGTTCACACAAAAAGAAAACAAATGTTTGATGAGCAGAAATCAGTTAATCTTCAAGGATGGGACGAATTATATAATCCGCTGTTAAATGGCAATTATACGATAGAGCAAGCAGTGAAAGTGTTAGGTGATATATATGAACCAAAAAGAATACGAATATCTGATGAGGCGAAATCAAATGAACATCAAGAACAATCTGATCATCAGAATCGAAATATAAGTGACTTTACAGAAAAGGAAATACAAGATAAGCGTACGAAAAGTTCCGAAAACATCCCAGTGGCTCAGGCAATCAAACAAATTGATAAACAGCCTATTTCTCAAACGGCGCACTCTCTTGAGCTTGCTCTACCAAAAAAAGTCAATAAAACATATCCTAAAGTGGATTACGTTCAACTATATCAATCCATTCAATCAGTTATCACAAGAGAGACATTTTGTGACATATTGGAATTATCAATTGATACATTTCAAAAGTTGCTTGAACATGAAGATGTTGTCCCCGATCAGTCAGCCAATAGTGAATCAGAACATATAGATAAAAAAGAGAAGTTAACTCGTAAAACAATATCGACTATCGAAGAGTTGAGGAGTAGGGAACAAACTGAGGAGTATCTGAATTGTACTAATGAGGTTAAGGAAGCTTGTGTACTTTTATGGAGAAGTAAACGATTAATTCAGAAAAAATTGTGTGACAAATTGAACATTTCTGATAGGAATTTAAGAAATTGGGATAATAAATACAATAAGGCACTTAGAAATAAGTACATAATAACAACTCTCAAAGAATTAAAAAATAGGGAGCTACTGCCAGGAAAGTTGTCTTGTCTAGCTGAAGTTAAAGTAGCATGCGTTCGTTTACTTAAGAATAAAAAAATGACTAAAAAGCAAGTATGTAAATACTATCGTTTGGTTCCGAAAACGTTGGATAATTGGATTAAAAATTATGATCTATTACTAAAAGAAATAGAAATAAAATCACAAGGACTTCAAACTTTTTCAGCAAGTATTGGAAATGCTAAAATTACGGCTACAGAAAGTAATATAAGGATAGAACATAAACAAGATACGAGTCCAAATTTAATTTTTGGCGGAAGGACGTAATAAAATTCTAACAGGATAATCATTAGTAAAATCGAATAAACCTTAGAAAAAAATAAAACAAACAAAAAATTATTCAGAAAAAGACCAAGAATTTGATTTTGATCGAACATTTTTTTCTAAAAAGAAGAAAAAGTGAATTATTTGTTAGAACATTCGATGTTAAAATAGAGAAACAATAAATGTATTAAAAAGGAATTGATTATGGAAAATAAGTGAAATGCCTGAGAGTGGATGTATAGACGTTTGTACATAAGTGGTAGTGTTTCTGATAATTGAATAAAATGATCTGAGCAAGTGCTGTAGAACAGAATCTTACAAAAACAGTAAACTTATTTATTAACGGAACGATATTATGAAAATTATCAAAAAGAATCAAATGAACTATTTCAACCATCTATCAGATCTCTTTGAAAAAAATCCGTTAGCGTATTTTGAAATTGAAAAGACCATTATGGATAAATACGAAATTAAAGGTATTTCTTTATTGCTTTTGTTAAAGCGAGAAGGAAAAGGGCTTGCTTTCAGCGAATTATTTTATCCGCCATTGAAAAATATTCGAGATTTTATGATAACAAGATTAATGAAGGAATGTAGACAACAGGCGTTCATTCAATTGAATGAGAAATACCATCAAAATGGGCATAAAAATACTGAAATTACTGGTCAATATATTAGTCAAACACCTTGTGATAAAGAAGAAAAACATGAATTAATGGAAATAAGAGAACGTTTGCAGAAGGGTTTCGTAGCATCTCATACAGAAGAACAACGTGTAAAAACAGAAGAGAAATCGAGATAATTATAGCTCTTAGTTCTTTATCAAATCTAATAAGATTTCTAATAAACATCAAAATTAGTAACTTCAACTAGTTTTGATGTTTTTTGCTTCACATTAAAGTATGTTCTTTCAGCATTTCTTGTAGTAACTAGGAAAAAGTAGCGTTTTCTCAATCATAGTTAGTTGGTATCTCTTTGTGGTAACAATAAGCTGAAGTTCCTGGGGAAAGTAAATGATCCACGACTTCATTTGCTGTTGAATAGTGCTATAAAAAATTCCGCATAATAACCTACAACACTCCATTATACTAAAAATTTTTCATATACAGTGTTGTAATATGAACATAATTTTCAAAAAAAAAAATAAAAGGGTCTGTCTTGTGACCGATTTCATGATAAGCTTTTTTTATAAAAAAGTTAATGAACTTATCTAGCTTAATTGGCAATAATTTTAGACTACGGTGATAGAATATGAAAATTGGAGAAAAAAGAGAAAACATCAAAACAATTTGCACACGCATTTATCTAGTTTGAATGATAAGATCTCGGTTACAACACAGAAAATTCAAATCAACCAGATGAGCGATGCACTACAAACCACAAATAAAAAATGATATAAAAGTAAAAAGTATTGAGAGGGACGTTAGAGAGTTATGTAAAAAAAGAAATGGGGTAAAAAGATGAAGTTTACTCAAATACAAAAAATTCATGTAAATCCAAATGTTGGCAATGTGAATCGACATAATGACTATCGAACAATCCAACTATACTTAATGTAGAACTAAATAGATAGCAACTATTAATATTTTGTAGGAGGTAGTCAACAGATGAATAAAGAAGATAATAAACTAACAAAATCTTTTTTACTTAGGCCAGACAAAGATCTTCAAACTTTTGCACATTCAAATAAGATTAGTACCAAAAGTATGAAACAAGTATTAGAAGAAAAGCTAAAATTTCCATGGGAAAAATTAAACGATTATTTACCAGAGCTATTAGAAAAATCAAGCTATCATTGTATCGTTGAAAAAATTTTGAGTGAACATTCAGAGTTTGGTAAAGTAGTTCCTCTCAGTGAAGAGGCCAATAGGGAAATAAGTATTATTATGAATAAAATAGGAATTTCTGAACAATCTCAGTTCAGTGAAATTTTACCCAAATCAATTTTAGAAAATCCAATAAGTTTGGAGAGGTTTTCTGAAAATTTAGAAAAATATGTTTCTTCGTCTGAATTTACGATGTATATTAATGCAGCAGAGATTCCAAGTACTATATCATCAGAAGAGATACTTAGCGATAATATAATAAATTTTGAACTAAACAAAACGATTCAAAAATACAATGAACTAGCTGTTAATGGAGGAAATATCATTACTAAACGAGATGTTAAAAGCACCTTACTTCATTATTTAAGTAGAAAGGATAATGAATCATATAGGCCTAAGGTCGATACAGAAGTACTTATTGAAGTTGTTGTCAAAGCATCGCCACATTGCCATTATATTAAAAATTCGTCTTTATCCTCTCAAAATTGGTTCTATAAGATTTTTTTAGAAAATGAAGGGAATTCTAAATTTGCTGAGCTACAGAAGGGAATGTTTAAATTAATTTCAAAAGATGAAACATACACTGCCACTAAAATAAATGAACAATATCGGATAAATCATAGTTTTGCTAATGAAGCGTCTATGAGCTCGTTAAACATACCTGAACATGAAGGACGTTAGTTTCATATGAAATCCCTTAGGAAAAGTAAAAATGTTAGATCTTTTTCTCTTATCTTAATAAATAAACATACGTCACCAACAGAATTTATTTTCTCTATTTTGTTGGTGACGGTTCTTTGTATGAATGTGTGAATTTTTATAGACTATTACTTATTTTTCTTAGCTAGCGATATAAACTTTGTTATTCAACCGTAAATTAATTATGTAAACCATTTAATCAAAACTATTTGGTTATGTACTTACTCTTATGATACACTGATTTTGACTATAGGAAATAGGAGAATGAAGCATGCAAGATTATCAATACCCGCTTGATTTAGATTGGACCACCGAAGAAATGGTCATTGTAATGAAGATGTGGGAGGATTTAGAGTTAGCCAACGAAAAGGGCATCGATAATGCTCGTTTTTTAAAATCATACCAACAATTCAAAACAGTTATTCCATCTATCGGGGAAGAAAAAAGATTAGGAAAAGAATTTGAAAAAGTATCAGGTTATTCATTGTATCGAACAGTTCAAGCAGCAAAAAAGAATCAGAAAAAAATCCTAAAAATGAATGGGTGAGAACATGAATAAACAAGAGCTGATCCATCAGATCAAAATCTGGCTTGAAGAAGCAGCGGAGAAAATACGTGCGGTACAAATCGAGACGCTTAAAGTTGATCAAAAATCCAATCGAAAAGATCTGGTTACCAATATGGATCGTGATATCCAAGCTTTTTTGATTGAAAAGATTCAGGCGTATAATCCAGAAGCGAAAATTCTTGCGGAAGAAGAAGGATATAGTGAGTTAGAAAATTTTGAAGGTCAGGTATTTATTATTGATCCAATTGATGGAACTATGAACTTCGTGCTTGAACAAGAGAATTTTTGTATTATGTTAGGTGTTTATCAAGATGGTATTGGACAACTTGGTTTTATTTATGATGTGATGAAAGAAGCGCTGTATTGGGGTGGAAAAGATTTAGGTGTTTATATGAATGACCATCCGTTAACTAAGCCAGAAGACCTTCGTTTAAAAGATGGACTTATTGGTTTGAACGGTTATCTTTTTAGTCATAATCGGTGGAATGTCCGAACGATTGGTGAACAAAGTATGGGTGTTCGTATTTATGGATGTGCAGGACTAGAAATGATTGCACTTTTAAAAGGGAAACATATTGGTTATATTGCAAATTTGAGCCCGTGGGACTATGGCGCAGGGAATGTTTTACTCGCTGAATTTGGAATGAAATATAGCGGTATCTCAGGAGAAAAGCTAAAATTTCGAGGAAGAGAATATTATATTGCGGCTACACCTCAAGCCTATGATGAAATTCGGGCACTTATTGCTGCGGCTGATTCGCTAAATAAGTAAAAAAACCGCAAAATTAAGAAAAATATGGCTAAAATATTAATTTTCTCGAAAAAATGAAAACATTTTACTATATTTCATGAAAAAAGTTTGCTATAATAAACAGTCGAGTAAAATTGCACTGTCATAAAGAACCGAGAAGGAGTTAGTTACATTGAACTATAGAAATGATATCCGTAACGTAGCGATCATCGCCCACGTTGACCACGGAAAAACCACATTGGTTGATGAATTATTGAAACAATCAGATACATTAGACGCACACACACAATTACAAGAACGTGCGATGGATTCAAATGCTTTAGAAAAAGAACGTGGAATCACGATTTTAGCAAAAAATACCGCAGTTGATTATAAAGGGATTCGTGTCAATATCATGGATACACCTGGGCATGCGGACTTTGGTGGCGAAGTTGAACGAATCATGAAAATGGTTGACGGCGTTGTCTTAGTAGTTGATGCTTATGAAGGAACGATGCCACAAACTCGTTTTGTTTTGAAAAAAGCGCTAGAACAACATATTACACCGATCGTAGTTGTGAATAAAATTGATAAACCTTCTGCACGACCTGAGTTTGTTGTTGATGAAGTATTAGAATTATTTATTGAACTAGGTGCAGATGATGATCAATTAGATTTCCCAGTTATCTATGCTTCAGCATTAAACGGAACATCTAGCTTGTCTGATGATCCAGCTGATCAAGAACCAACAATGGCACCGATCTTTGATACAATTGTTGAAAAAATCCCTGCGCCAGTAGACAATAGCGATGAACCATTACAATTCCAAGTATCATTGCTTGATTATAACGACTATGTTGGACGTATCGGGATTGGTCGTGTCTTCCGTGGAACGATCAAAGTAGGGGACCAAGTTGCCTTACTAAAATTAGACGGTTCAGTTAAAAAATTCCGTGTAACTAAATTATTTGGTTTCTTCGGCTTGAAACGTTTAGAAATTGACGAAGCAAAAGCTGGAGATCTAATTGCCGTATCAGGAATGGAAGATATTTTCGTTGGGGAAACAGTGACACCTGTGGACCATCAAGATGCTCTGCCAATTCTACACATTGACGAACCAACACTGCAAATGACTTTCTTAGTGAATAATTCACCATTTGCTGGCCGTGAAGGGAAATATGTCACTGCTCGTAAAATTGAAGAACGCTTGATGGCTGAGTTGCAAACGGATGTTTCATTGCGTGTTGAACCAACAAATTCTCCAGATGCTTGGACTGTTTCTGGTCGTGGAGAACTTCATTTGTCAATCTTGATCGAAAACATGCGTCGTGAAGGTTATGAACTACAAGTATCTCGTCCTGAAGTTATCGAAAAAGAAATTGATGGCGTGAAATGTGAACCTTTTGAACGTGTTCAAATCGACACACCTGAAGAATATATGGGTAGCGTAATCGAATCATTAAGCTTACGTAAAGGTGAAATGCAAGACATGATCCATACTGGTAATGGACAAATCCGTTTGACATTTTTAACACCAGCTCGTGGCTTGATCGGTTATTCAACTGAATTCCTTTCAATGACTCGTGGCTACGGAATCATGAACCACACATTTGATCAATACCTACCAATGTTACCAGGTCAAATCGGTGGACGACACCAAGGTGCGTTAGTATCGATTGATACTGGAAAAGCAACAACTTATTCAATCATGAGTATCGAAGAACGTGGAACTGTTTTTGTTGAACCAGGTACAGAAGTTTATGAAGGCATGATCATTGGTGAAAATAGTCGTGACAATGACTTGACTGTTAACATTACGAAAGCAAAACAAATGACTAACGTTCGTTCTGCTACCAAGGACCAAACATCTGTTATCAAAAAACCAAAACAATTGACGTTAGAAGAATCGTTAGAATTCTTGAATGACGATGAATATTGTGAAGTAACACCGGAAAGTATCCGTTTAAGAAAACAAATCTTAAACAAAAATGCACGTGAAAAAGCTTCTAAAAAGAAAAAATAATCATCTGTTCAACTTGTTGATACAGTGATGTTTAGTTTTGAGAAATAAACCGAAGAAGTCCCAAAATAGGAGTAACTATTTTCGGGCATCTTCGGTTTATTTTTTGTTCAGATGACTGGTAAATCAGCATTAAAGTGGATGAAAAGAAAAATACTGTCGGAAAATTTTGCTTCTCAATTTTTTAGAACGTATTCAATTGTTTGAAATTAAAAGGAGAGAATTGTTTTTCCTTTTTCTAAAATTGTTATCTGTGGAGAAGTTAATAAAAATTAAAAGAAAAATTCAATAAGTACGCTAAAAGTTTATTAAAAGTCTTTTTAAAATCTTTAATTACCTCGGTTTTTGTTTCACGAAAAGCGTAAGTTTCACAAAAAGCATGTTGTACTTGATTGCTTGGAGAAGTAAAATATAATTGACGTATTATAGTTATAGAGGGGCGATAGAAGAGTCAATAATAAAAGATTGCTCTAGGCTTTTTATAAATAAAAAAACTAAACCGGGACGAGCGACAGTTTTTTGACATAAAGCTGAATTTCGTAAAACATGGGGAGCTGTTTCGAGATTTTCATCCTTAATGCTCCTTCGATTACTCGGCGCAGTTTTTACTTGGTGAGCGCTCAGGTCAAAGCGCCCTTTTCACAACCTCTTAAATCAACTAAAAAGTAGGGATAAAATGAATGATATATTAAAACAATACTTTGGTTATGAAGTATTTCGCCCTGGACAAAAAGAAATTATCCAAAAGGTACTTGATCATGAAGACGTCCTAGGGATCATGCCTACAGGAAGTGGGAAGTCCATTTGTTATCAATTGCCAGCGTTGATGCTGGATGGCTTGACTGTAGTCATTTCTCCTTTGATCTCTCTGATGAAAGATCAAGTAGATGCTGCCAATCAGTTAGGCATTTCAGCGACATTTATCAATAGTTCATTGGATAGTTATGAGACTGCTTCTCGGTTTCGATTACTCGAACAGCAACAAATCCAATTATTATATGTTGCGCCAGAACGGTTTATCATGCCAGATTTTATCCAATCAATGAAACGTTGGCACGTGCAACTGATAGCGATTGATGAAGCGCATTGTATCTCACAATGGGGACATGATTTTCGTCCAAGCTATCTTCATATGGCAGAAACATTAAACACGTTTGATCAACGACGGGTCATTGTGGCATTGACTGCTACTGCAACAAAGCAAGTAGCAGAAGATATTAAAAGACTTTTAAAGATACCAATGGATAATCATATTCAAACGGGTTTTGCACGAGAAAATCTACGTTTACAAGTAGTAAAAGATCAAAAAAAAGAGCAGTACTTAATTGAGTATCTACGTATCAATAAAAAGCAATCAGGGATCATTTATGCCGCTACCCGCAAAGAAGTTGATCGAATCTATCATTTGTTAAAGAAATTTGATTTCAGTGTTGGCAGATATCATGGTGGGATGAGTGAAAGCCAACGAACAGAAATCCAAGAAGACTTTTTATATGACCGTACAGAATTATTAGTTGCAACGAATGCTTTTGGCATGGGGATCAATAAGAGTAACATCCGCTTCGTCATTCATTATCAGATTCCTGGTTCTTTAGAAGCTTACTATCAGGAGGCGGGAAGAGCAGGTCGTGATGGGCTCTTAAGTGAGGCTGTCTTGTTGTTTGCTCCCCAAGATATCCAGGTCCAAAAATTTTTTATCCAACAATCCCAACGAGAAGAGTCACAAAAACAAAAAGAATACGAAAAATTAAAAGCAATGACGGAATACGTCTACATCGAATCCTGTCTGCAACAATATATTCTTACTTATTTTGGCGAAAAAAGTATCCCATGTGGAAGATGTGGTAACTGTTTAGATGAACGTGAACTAGTCGATGTAACGACTGAAACACAGATGGTGTTGTCTTGCTTGAAACGCATGGGTGAAAATTATGGGAAACAATTGTTGATGAAGGTATTAGCTGGTTCGAAAGAACAAAAAGTCAAGATGCTAGGTTTTCAAGCGTTATCAACTTATGGCTTATTAAAAAAATGGGCACAAAAAGATATTCTTCAGTTGATCGAGTATCTTATTTCTGGTGGTTATCTGTATTCAATGAACGGTGAATACCCCACGTTGAAAGTAACGGAACTAGGAATCGAAGTGTTAAAAGGGAAACAAAAAGTATTTAAAAAAGAAGCTGAAAAAGTCCAACAACTTTCTGATGAAGAAGCTGACACCTTATTTGAAACGCTAAGAGAGTTACGAACTGACTTAGCTTCTGAAGCAGGCGTGCCGCCTTATGTGGTGTTTTCAGATGCGACTTTAAAAGAAATGAGTCGACAACGTCCAAAAGATCGACTTTCTTTATTGCAGATAAAAGGGGTAGGACAAAGCAAGTTAGACAAATACGGGGACGCTTTTTTAGCACTGATACTTTCTAGTTAAGTAGTGTATCGTTTGTAAAATTAGTGCATCTATTGTTTTTGCTCATGATAGGCTAGCAAATAGTAAAAAAAGAAGAAAATCCCTGAGCGAAAACTGGGATTTTTCCCCGTTAGAATTTTAAGTATGTTATAATAAATAAACTTAGAATGGGGGTAGGCTTAGATGGATTCTCTATCAAATGAATTTGCAGTTCAAGTGCTTAAAGATGAATCAGAACGAATCAAACGCTTGATCAAAAATCAAAAAAATAGCCTGTGTATCTCACAATGTAAGGCATTTGAAGAAGTAGTAGATACGCAAATGTATGGCTTCTCACAACAAGTCGGATTTGCCGTTCGTGTAGGCATCATCGATAAAACGGAAGGACAATTGTTGCTGAGTGAGCTAGAGCGTGAACTGAACCGATTATATAGTGAGGTTTACCAAGAAAATTACGATAAAAAAGAAATTGGCAAGGAGGAGTAAACTTGCCTAAGAAAGTAAAAAAAAGGCATTTATTAAACTATAGTATTTTGATTCCTTACTTGATTCTATGTATTTTAGGTTTAATCATGGTCTATAGTTCATCATCTTATTTATTGCTAGAAAATGGAAGCAGTCCTTCCGCCTCTTTTTTTAACCAAAGTTTGTTTTGGGGCGTTAGCTTAGTAGCTATTGGACTTTTATATAAAATGAAAACATCCGTATTAAAAAATCAACGACTGATTATGGCAGCTATTGCTGTACTGACGATCTTGCTATTGATCGTTTTATTCTTCGGGAAAGAGATCAATGGAGCGAAAGGATGGCTTCAAATCGCTGGATTCTCTCTCCAGCCAGCTGAATACTTAAAGATCATTGTGATTTGGTACTTAGCATTAACGTTATCTAAAAGACAAAGAAGCGTTCAAAAAGATTTTGTTTCTACTGTTAAAAGACCGTTACTGTTAGTGTTGGCACTAACAGCGCTAGTTGCTATTTTACCCGATTTTGGTAATGCAACTGTCATTTTTTTAATTATCTTAGTCTTACTTTTGGCTAGTGGTATCAACTACGTTTATACGTTGATCGTTGGGGTCGGTGGGGTTGGCTTGAGTGCTTTAGCAATCTGGTTGATCAATATCACCCACGGGAAAATATTTCCCGGACGTTTACAATATATCTATAACCGATTTGCCATTTATCAAAATCCTTTTTCTGACGAGTTGAACAAAGGTCATCAATTAGCTAATGGTTATTATGCGATGTTCAATGGAGGGCTTTTTGGTCGAGGTCTTGGAAATAGTATCCAGAAAAAAGGTTTTTTAAATGAAGCGCAGACGGACTTTATTTATGCCATTGTGGTAGAAGAGTTAGGCGTGATCATGGGGATCTTGATTCTTGCTTTACTGTTTTTCATGATTGTTCGGATCTTTTTGGTGGGGATTCGCTCAAAAGATCCATTTAATTCTCTATTATGTATTGGGATTGGTGCCATGTTCATGATCCAAATATTTATCAATTTGGGAGGTATAACAGGCGTTATTCCGTTAACTGGGATCACTTTCCCATTTTTGAGTCAGGGAGGATCTAGTTTATTGATGTTATCAATTTGTGTTGGCTTCGTCTTGAATATCAGTGCAGATGAAAAACGAAAAAGTTTAGGTTTATACTAAAAAGATGTAGGAGTGGTTTGATGGAAAAAGTTTTAGTTGCTAACAGAGGAGAAATTGCTGTACGAGTGTTTCGAGCATGTACAGAATTAGGAATTAAAACTGTAGGTATCTACGCAAAAGAAGATGAGTATTCCGTGCACCGGTTTAAAGCAGATGAAGCATATCTAGTTGGCGAAGGGAAAAAACCGATTGATGCTTACTTAGATATTGAAGGGATTATTGCCATTGCGAAAGCCTGTGGAGCGGATGCGATCCATCCAGGCTATGGGTTGTTATCTGAAAATCTAAGTTTTGCAAAACGATGCAAGGAAGAAGGCATCACTTTTGTAGGACCAGACTTACATCATTTGGATATCTTTGGTGACAAGATCAAAGCAAAAGCAGCAGCTATCGCAGCTGGAATTGCTTCGATTCCTGGGACTGATGGACCGATTGAAAAGGTCGAAGATGCTTTGTCTTTTGCTGAAACGTACGGTTATCCGATCATGATTAAAGCCGCTCTAGGTGGTGGGGGACGAGGCATGCGTGTCGCCCATGATGAAAAAAGCGCTCGAGAAGGCTATGATCGTGCGAAAAGTGAAGCAAAAGCGGCATTTGGCAGCGATGAAGTGTATGTTGAAAAATATATTGCAAATCCTAAACACATCGAAGTCCAAATTTTGGGCGATAAACATGGAAATGTGATCCATTTATTTGAAAGAGACTGCTCTGTACAAAGACGTCACCAAAAGGTAGTAGAGGTAGCACCTTGTGTCTCCATGTCGACTGAACAACGCGAACGCATCTGTCAAGCAGCCGTTCAATTAATGAAACACGTTGGTTATGTCAATGCTGGGACGGTTGAATTTTTAGTTGAAGGAAATGACTTTTATTTTATCGAAGTCAACCCTCGAGTCCAAGTGGAACATACGATTACAGAGATGATTACCGATGTGGACATCGTGACTACTCAATTATTGATTGCCCAAGGGAAAGATTTACACAGTGAAATTGGTCTGCCGCAACAAGCAGATATCAAACTAAATGGTTCTGCGATTCAATGTCGGATCACTACAGAAGACCCGTTGAATCATTTTCTTCCTGATACAGGGAAAATCGATACTTACCGTTCACCTGGTGGTTTCGGAGTGCGTTTAGATGTTGGTAATGCTTATGCAGGATATGTGGTTACCCCATACTTTGATTCACTTTTAGTCAAAGTTTGTACGCATGCGGCAGATTTTGATACGGCAATCCAAAAAATGGAACGTTGCTTAAAAGAATTTCGGATTCGTGGAGTCAAAACCAATATCCCATTTATGTTGAATGTGATTTCCCATCCTGAATTTCAATCAGGAAATGCTAAAACGACATTTATCGATAATACAAAAGAACTGTTTGAGTTCCCTCGTTTACGCGACCGTGGGAATAAAACAATGAAATACATCGGTGAAATTACCGTGAATGGCTTCCCAGGAATCAAAAATGGTGAAAAACCATTTTATGAATCTCCTCGGGTACCGAAAGATTTGATTAAACGCCCAGATTATCTGACAGCAAAAAATGTTTTAGATTCTGATGGTTCGGATGCGTTAGTCCAATGGATCAAATCGCAAGAAAACTTGTTATTGACTGATACGACATTTAGAGATGCTCATCAAAGTTTATTAGCAACTCGTGTTCGTACGAAAGACTTTAAAGAGATTGCTCAATTGACCGGTGAAGGATTACCTGAACTATTCTCAAGTGAGATGTGGGGAGGAGCAACCTTTGACGTCGCTTATCGCTTCTTGAATGAAGATCCTTGGCAAAGATTAAGAAAGATCCGAGCATTGATGCCAAATACGCTGTTACAAATGTTGTTCAGAGGTTCAAATGCAGTCGGTTATTCCAATTATCCGGATAACGTCTTAGTAGAATTTGTGAAAGAAGCAGCGGCTCAAGGAATTGATGTGTTTCGAATCTTTGACAGTTTGAACTGGGTACCGCAAATGGAAAAAAGTATCCAAGCGGTTCGAGACACAGGTAAGATTGCAGAAGCTGCGATCTGCTATACCGGAGATATCAATGATCCTAGTCGTGCAAAATATAATGTCCAATATTACAAGGACATGGCGAAAGAACTAGAACAACTTGGGGCGCATATCATTGCGATCAAAGATATGGCTGGCTTGCTGAAACCACAAGCTGCTTATCGCTTGATCAGTGAATTAAAAGAGACTACTGATCTGCCAATCCACCTTCATACACATGATACGAGTGGAAATGGAATCATTACCTATTCTGCAGCTTCGAAGGCTGGGGTAGATATCGTTGATGTGGCGATGAGTGCGATGAGTGGGAATACAAGTCAACCAAGTATGAGCAGTTTGTATTATGCTTTGGTCAACGGTCCACGGTTGCCAGAGATCAATATTCAAAATGCACAACAATTGAATCATTACTGGGAAGATGTCCGTATGTACTACAAACCATTTGAGAACGGTTTGAATGCACCAGAAACAGAAGTATATATGCATGAAATGCCTGGTGGACAATACTCTAATCTCCAACAACAAGCCAAAGCAGTTGGTTTAGGAAATAAATGGGATGACATCAAACAGATGTACCATACAGTGAACCTGATGTTTGGTGATATCGTGAAAGTTACCCCTTCATCAAAAGTTGTAGGAGACATGGCCTTGTTCATGGTTCAAAATGATTTAACGGAGGAAGATATCTATGAAAAAGGTGAAACACTGAGTTTCCCTGAATCTGTCATTACTTTCTTCCAAGGAGAGCTAGGACAACCGGTTGGAGGATTCCCGGAAAAATTACAAAAGATCATCCTTAAAGGACGAGAAGCGATTACTGAACGTCCTGGAGCTTTAGCTAAACCAGTTGATTTCCAACAAGTTAAAGCAGAATTAGCTGAAAAAATCGGCTATGAACCTAAACAAGAAGAAGTGCTGAGCTATTTGATGTATCCGCAAGTCTTTCTAGATTATCAAGCAGCCTATAATCAATTTGGTGATGTGACATTACTTGATACACCAACATTCTTCCAAGGGATTCGTTTAGGAGAAACGGTGAATGTTCAAATTGAAAAAGGCAAGATTTTGATTATTCGCTTGGATGAAATCGGCGAACCAGATATTGAAGGAAATCGTGTCTTATTCTTTAACTTGAATGGCCAACGTCGTGAAATCACAGTGAACGACCATTCGATCATCAGTACTGTACAAACACGTGTGAAAGCTGAACCAACAAATCGTGAACATATCGGTGCAACGATGTCTGGTTCTGTATTAGATGTATTAGTCAAAAAAGGAGATCATGTCAAAAAAGGCGATACATTGATGATCACGGAAGCAATGAAAATGGAAACGGCAATTGAAGCTCGTTTTGATGGTGAAATTGCGCATGTCTATGTAACAGATGGCGATGCGATCGCTTCTGGTGATTTATTGATTGAAGTAACTGAAAAATAAAGGTGGGAAAAAGATGAAACGGCTAGGGTTATTTGGTGCGATATTGTTATCAGTGATCATTGCATTTTACATGCAGCCGGTGTTGTTTCCTCCTAAACTTGAAGTAAAAAAAAGCTCAGAGCAAATCACTCAAAATCAAATGACTACGTGGAAATACCAGAAGTTGGAAACATCTGGCTTTTCCACGTATGTTGGTCAATCAGTTGATGAATTAGAGCAACGTTTTGGTGATCCCTATGAACGCTTGACGAGTGGGTTTGGTTTTGAAACAAGATATTACCATGATCAAATCAATCACTTATCCTTTGAAGCGAATATCACAAAAGATAAAGTTTCCACGATTAAAGTATTAAATACGGACAACTCAACGATTGCTCCTTTTTACTTAGGGATGACAATGCAAGATCTAACAGAGATCACCACGATCTATACGAATTTTAATTTTCAATACAATGGAACAGATGTCGGGATCGAATTGATGGAAGAAGATATGAATTATCGACCGTTGATTGCGTTTGATAATGATACGTTTGCTATTTTATTCTTCGACCAAAGTAGTAATGGACTGTTTTCGATCGTTTATTTGGATAAAGCTAGTTTGTTGAAACTTCATCCCTATCAAGTATTTGGTTCAGACTTACCGCAATATAAAATAGACGATCAAGTAGATTGGGCTGAAATCAATCAAGCAAAAGAAGGTCATAGTGTTCGATTGTTGAATCAGTTAAGGCAATTGGATCGCTTACCACTTTATAAGCAGACGACCGGTTTTTCTACTCAAACGAAACTGCTTTTAAGTGATTACCTTAATAGACCAGAAGATATTTTGACGAAAGAACGATTAGCAGAATGGCAACAAATAGCGGGTAGTACAAACGCAACTGCTAAGTTTTCAATGACTACTGATGAAATTGATTCGTTAGTCGCAAAAAGAAAGCTTCCCCAATCGACCGGTGTCTTTACACATCCAGTGATTGATCCAACGTTTACATTTTTATTTTTGTATAGTGATCCGTATTATCACGACCGCTTTTTAGTTAACACTTCCGATCTATTAGGAATTGCTTTTTCAAAAGAAAATATGTTAGTCTTAATGCAAGAAGAAGTTAAGGAGAGTACCGATAGCAGTGATAATCAATGAGGAATTATTTGCCTTAGAAGATCAATGTCAGAGCTTATCCAATTGTATCAAAAAAAGCGAGACGATGAAAAAATATTTAAAAGCTAAAAAAGTGATGGAACAATCAGCGGATGTCAATTTATTGATTAATGATTTCTCAATAAAAAAAGAACAGTTTGAAAAAGTTGTTCCTTATCAAAAATATGCACCAGAATTTCGAGAGAAGCAAAGAGCTGTTCGGTTAGCCAAACGCCAACTTGATTTGCATGAAAAAGTAGCGGATTTTCGTTTTATGGAAACACAATTGCAAGATCTATTGGATAAAATTAGCCAACAGTTAGCAGAAACGGTATCGTTGACGATTAAAATTGATGCGGGAAATCCTTTTTTTGAACAAAAGGGGCGTAGTGGATGTGGAGGTAACTGTCATGAATGATGAAAAAAATGAATTTCAACTAACGAAACGACGTGGGTTGATTGTCTGGGTATACAGTTTGAAACAATTAAAAAATTTGAAGAAATTTGGATTGCTTCATTACGTTTCACGTAAAATGAAATATGTCGTATTGTATTTGAATGAAGACACATTTGAGCAAACTGCAGAACGAATCAACAAACTTCATTTTGTTCGCAAAGTTGAACGCTCTTATCGTCCAGACGTCGAAATGAACTTTGCTGATAAGATTGGTACGAAGCAACCAGTCAAAGAAGAAGGTTTTGAGATTGAGGAGATCAATACTAAGATTCGTTTAGCAGACCATGTCTTTTAAACCTGTTTTGTGTAAATCATTCATCTCTTAAATAAAAAAGATAAAAATAACTTGAGAAAGCATGAAATTAATGGCGATCCAAGTTTTTTTATCTTTTTTTTGGTATACTATTAACAGCACGATTTTTAAAAGGAGTGAGTCAATGCGAGTCATATCAGGAACATATGGTGGACGACGCTTAAAGAGTTTAGCAGGGGCTAATACACGTCCCACCACAGATAAAGTGAAAGAATCGATCTTCAATATGATCGGTCCTTACTTCGACGGAGAAACAGTCTTAGACCTATTTTCTGGTAGTGGCGGGTTAGCTATCGAAGCAGTTTCTCGTGGCTGTGGGCATGCCTTTTGTGTAGACAAAAATTACCAAGCGCTAAAAATAATCCAAGAAAACATTAAAGTAACGAAAGAGCCAGAAAAATTCACCACGTTAAAACTTGATGCGGACAAAGCCATCGAAAAGCTGGCAAATGATCAGCAAAAATTTGATTATTTATTTCTTGACCCACCATATGCCAAACAAAAAATACTTGACCAAATAATCAAAATGACGGAGCTGGACCTTTTTAATGATTCGGCAGTTATTGTATGTGAAACTGATAAAACAGTGGAATTACCAGAAAAGATTGCTGATTTTACGCAAATCAGAAAACAAACGTATGGTATTTCAACTGTGACTATCTACAGAAAAGAGGAAGACCTATGAAAAAAGCCTTGTTTCCAGGCAGCTTTGATCCGTTCACGAATGGGCATTTAGATATGGTCGAACGAGCAGCAAAAATGTTTGATGAGGTCATCATTGGGGTATTTGTGAATACGTCAAAAAAACATCTATTTACCGTTGATGAAAAAGTTACATTGATTACTCAAGCTGTTCGTCATCTTCCGAATGTTAAAGTGTACCACCAGGAAAATCAATTAACAGTCGAGATTGCGAATGAATTAGCTGTTCAAACCATCATTCGTGGTATCCGTAGTGTAAAGGATTTTGAATATGAACGGGATATTGCTCAAATGAACCATCATTTAAATCAAGAAATCGAGACGGTCTTTTTATTGGCTAAACAAGAATATAGTCACGTTAGTTCTAGTTTATTAAAAGAAGTCTTACACTTTGGGGGAGATGTCAGTGACTATCTTCCACCAGTAATCAACGAAGCGTTAGCTGGAAAGCGTGAAAATGATGGACTTTAAAAGATGGTTAAAGACAATTCTTGTCATTTTTTTAGGGATATTTATTATTGGGTTCGTGGTAATTCCACTTCCTTTTTATGTGGAAGCACCAGGAGCAACCATCAATTTGAAAGAGCTGATTACCGTCAATGGGAAAAAGGACAAAGATTCAGGTTCCTTTTCATTAACTTCAGTGGGCATCCGTCGAGCAACTGGTTTTACAGCAGTCAAAGCCAAGCTAGCACCGTTTGAAGATTTGATTAGCGCTGAGGAGTTGACTGGCGGGGCGACTAGCGAAGAATACAATCAAATCCAACAATATTATATGGAGTCTTCCCAAAATGCAGCGATTGAGCAAGCGCTAAAATTGGCAGGGCGCTCTTACCAGATGGAATTTAAAGGTGTCTATGTCATGAGTGTCGAGAAGAATTCCAATTTCTATGGAAAATTAGCAGTTGGTGATACAGTCACAAAAGTTGATGGACAAACCTTTAAAAGTGCAGAAGCATTTATGAAGTATGTCAAAAGTAAAAAAGTCGGCGATACGGTCACGATCACCTATCTCCGAGATGGCAAAGAAAACGAAACTTCAGGTAAATTGATCGAACTGCCAACGGATAATAAAGCAGGGATTGGGATTACTTTAACCGATCATACGAGTATCAAGTCGGATACAGATGTAATGATTAATTCAGGATCAATCGGAGGGCCGTCTGCTGGTTTGATGTTTACCCTGGAAATCTATGAACAATTGACCGGCAAAAATCTTCGTCAAGGGAAAGAAATTGCTGGTACTGGAACGATCAATAGCGACGGTGAAGTTGGGCGAATTGGTGGTATTGATAAAAAAGTGGCTAGTGCAGACAAAGCTGGCGTTGAAATATTCTTTGCACCGGATGATCCAATCTCAGATGAAATCAAGAAGAAACATCCAGAAATCAAAACCAATTACGAAGAAGCCAAAGCTGCTGCGAAAGAATTGAACTCTTCAATGAAAATTGTACCAGTGAAAACCGTCCAAGATGCCCTTGATTATTTAGAAAAGATGAACTAAAGATTCATTATAAATCGTTTTGTTTCAACAACATTTTTTTATCGTTGTTCATGAAACGGTTTTTGAACGAATAAATAGACAGACAAAATTTCCTTTAAGATTGATGTTTTCAATGACTCAGCCTTAACGGAAAGCTTGTCTGTCTCTTTTTTATAGAGAAACTAAAATGAATAGAAACTAGCCATGAAGGGATCTATGTGTATGAGGTAAGCTTTTTTATTCGTTTGATCAGTAAAGGTAAAGTTATTTTTAACTGCGTCAGTTGATAAAGAGTTTAAACTTATAATGGAAAAATTTTCGGTTAAATGAAAAAATAGGAAATAAAGTGAAGATGTATGATATAATCGAAGGACAGAAAAATGAATACAGTAAGATGATCAGATCGTTCTAAGTCAGTGTTTTTTTACTGATTCCCTAGTAAAAACTACGTTGGCACTCAGCTTTTGATTTTTACATTTATCCGATTCATTGGGTATTCTGAAAAGAGAGGAAAGAGCTGGAGAATTTTATTCTTGAAATCTATTTAAAACCAACTACCACTTTTATTTTGTGATCAAGTCCTGTTTGTTTTTCTAAATTTACTTGGAGAGGATTAATGATGAGAAAAAAAGCGATTGTAATTATAATGATTCAAATGGTGATTTATGTTAGCTCAATCATAGGTGCGTTTATGAATAGAGGAGTTATTACAAATTGGCCTTTTTTACTTTTGTTATTCGGAATATGTATCGGTAATTTTGTGCCAATCGAGTATCGGACTAGTTTCAATTCTACTGATCCTGGGATTATCCTAAAAAATCATACAAGACGGTTAGAAAACATCATTTACATGATCGTTACATGTCTCGTAATCGTACTAGTTACCTATCTGGATATGGTATAACGACTAGTTTAGACAATGGAATATTTTGTCCGTAAAAAAATATCTTATAAAATCTATGTAAACTAGCTCACGATTGTTCATGAGGAGAAGCGAGTCTTTGACTTATTTAGGAGATTTGAACACTGGGAAAGTTGATATAATCGAGGCGTTGCGTTTTAGTATAGTGAGAATAATTGTACATAGCCTCTAGAGAGACAGTGGCAAAGATATCGTATTTAGGATTGCTTAGGTAAGTCGGGTACATGCTCAAAAAAATCAAGGAAGAGCTTCGCTAAGAGTGTGAACTTGAAACTATTTTTCAAAAACGGATAGAAAAATAGATAAACATCAAAGTCAGTAAAAGTGATTTTGATGTTTTTTGCTAGTTAATGAAAAGAGGAATATAGACCCTATGTCAACGCCTATTCCTGAAATGTTTAAAGGTATGAAAGATTCATTCTTCATAAAAATAATTGTCCCAAAAGTAGGTTTATTTTCATGCAGAAAAATGGTTTGACGTATTTAATCATGAAGAGAAAAACTTCTTCAGAATTTAAAGAAAGGAAACCAATCGGAAAATTGTCACAATGTGCGAAGAATGGAAAAACAAACGAAAGCGTTTCTATAGTTCCAACTTTTCTTCACCAAAATTTGTGATCGGAGGGATCTTTGGCATCATAGGGGTCATCATCCTTGGTGGAATGATGATTCATTTTTTCAGTCAATCAAGTAAAAAGGATCAACTATTTTTGACAAACCAATCGATTGAAGCTCCGGAAAAGAACAGTTCTGAAACGAAACCAATTGATGAAACGGTGAGTACATCGACTAGGTCAGTGATTTATGTCGATGTGAAAGGCGCGGTAAAACAACCTGGAATGTACGCTTTTGTGGCAGAAGATCGGGTATTTGATGTTATTCAAAAAGCAGGTGGGCTGACGGAATCAGCTGACGAGAAACAGATCAACTTTGCAGCAAAAATAACGGATCAACAAATGCTGTACGTTCCTGAAGTAGGCGAAGAAATTCCAGAAAGCTCAAATGCTAGTCTAGCGACGGTAGATTCAGCGGACACAAACCCAGATCGAGTGCATCTTAATACCGCTGATCTTTCGCAATTGCAACAAATACCGGGGATCGGTGAAAAAAAAGCCCGAGAAATTATTCAGTATAGACAAGATAATGGATCGTTCAAAAGTATTGACGAGCTTCAAGAAATAGATGGAATTGGTCAGAAGACAGTTGAAAAAATCAAAAACTTCGTTACAATTACTATAGAATAAACGATAGAGGTGGCTAATATGAGCAATGAACGGATTCCTTGGGACCAATATTTTATGGCTCAAGCAGTATTATTATCATTGAGAAGTACTTGTACACGATTAGAAGTCGGCGCAACTTTAGTAAGAGAAAAACGGATCATTGCTGGAGGCTACAATGGCGCTGTTAGTGGGGATGTTCATTGCATTGATGAAGGCTGTTATATCGTCGATGGTCATTGCTTGCGAACGATTCATGCGGAAATGAATGCTTTATTACAATGTGCAAAACTAGGCATACCTACGGAGGGCGCAGAGATTTACGTGACTCATTTCCCTTGTTTAGCTTGTACAAAAGCCTTATTACAAGCAGGAATCAAAAAAATCAACTATTTACATGATTATCGAAATGATCCGTATGCACAATCATTGATCGAACAATTAGGTGCAACTGTTCATCAAGTATCATTGGATTCTACTCACTTTTCTAAACTCCAAAAAGAATTATCAGGAGAACATGTTTAGTAGATTTTGTGATCAAACACAGAATCGATTCATTTTTCCAGCGATTTCTTCGATTTTTATTTGTTTGTTTTATTATACAGACAGATGGCATTATCGTTTGATTTTCGCTGGATTTTTTTTGTTTTTTTTACGGAAAGAAAATAAACAAATTATTGGTTTAAGTCTCATTTGTAGTACGCTGGTTTTATTTTCTTGCTGGCTTAAAGAAACAAAACCAATCGATGATCAAAGGACGTTGGAACGTATCATGGTCGCCTCAGACACAGTGAAAATGAATGGAGATTTAGTGACTTTTATTGGGCACACAACGGACAAGCAAAAGATTTCTTGCAGCTATTATGCCAAATCTGAACAAGAAAGAAATTCTTTTCTTGTTCTTAGACATGAAGCGATTGAATTAATTATAGTCGGGGATTACCAAGAAACTTCCAAACAAAGGAATCCTTATGGGTTTGATCAAAAAAAGTATGACCAAATACATCGGATCAAAGGACGCTTTCAGATACGCCAGATCAAAGAACATTTGAATCGTAATGCTTGGAAGAATATGCTGAGCAGAACACGAGGAAGGTCTATTACGTTTATTCAAGAACACTTTAGTCACAAGGTGAGTGTCTATATGAATGCTTTGATTTTTGGCTATAAAGATAGTCAGTTTTTAGCATCAGAAGACACATATAAAGAAACTGGCTTACTTCATTTATTCAGTTTGTCAGGCATGCACATCCAAACTTACTTAGGTTGGCTCTATTATCTGTTTCGCAGAGGAGGGATGACATTAACTGCTAGTTATCTCCCACTAGTTGGGGGGACTTTGGGGTATTTTAGCTTATCTGGGGGCTCTGTGTCAGTGAAAAGAGCGGGGCTGTCATTCTTATTGAAATTAGGGCTAAAACTCCTCAATATCAAATTTTCTTCTTTCGATCATTATTCGATTATTTTATGGATACTTTTGCTGATCGAGCCGCTTTGTCTTTTCCAAGTAGAGGGCCAGCTAAGTTTAGGAATGAGCTTCTTCTTTCTTTTGTTGTCTCACCCAACCACTAAGTTTCAAAAGTTCACTACTATCGTGTTATTTAGTATCGGCATCATGCCACTGACAGCTTGGCATTTTTATGAGTGGCCACTATTAGGGAGTATTTTGACTCTTCTTTTTGCTCCTGTTTTTAAGAAAGTATTTCTTCCTTGTTTGACGTTTTTATTTGTTTTTGGCAGGGTATTACCTCCAAGTGTTAGCGAGTTGCTTGATTCTTTTTTAGTCCATTTCGAGAGATTACTAGATTCGTTGAGATTTGCCAATCTAGTGATTGGGCGACCGAATGGCTGGTTGTTAATATTTAGTTTAGGCTTTCTTTTATGGCTTATAGAGAAAAAGCAACATGAACCATTTCAATGCGTGACCGCTGCACTCCTTGTACCCATTATTCTCATTTTTGGTCGTTTTCTTCAATTCGGAAGTAGCATCACTTTCACCGACGTAGGGCAAGGAGACAGTATTTTTTTTAAAGCGCCGTTTTTAAAAGAAATCGTTATAATTGATACTGGTGGAAAATTGAGTTTTCAAAAAGAAGCTTGGCAAGAGCGAAGGGTTAGACCATCTGCAGAGTTCAATCTTGTCCCATTTTTAAAAGGAAATGGCATCCGACACATCAATAAACTGATATTAACGCATGACGATATCGATCATGTGGGAGAAATCACGACATTAGCAAAACATTTCAAGATCGATACGATTTATATTGGTTGGGGAGCTGGCAAAAGCACCTGGCTCCATACGCAGTTGCAGAAATTGGAAAAAGCAGGAACCACTATTTGTGAAGTCAGGCAGGGTGATTGGATCAAAGGTTATTTTGATTTTTTTGTGTTGTCTCCGATTACCCAGGGGAAGGGCGAAAATGAAGATTCGATTGGCTTGTCAGTGACTCATCAGTCCTGTCGTTTTCTCTTTTTAGGTGATTTAGATCAGCACGCAGAAGAAAAGATCGGAAACGCTTATCCAGATTTAAAAGCGGATGTGATCAAATTAGGACATCATGGCAGCCGCACATCTAGTCATCCACAGTTCATTTCGCAATTAGAAGCAACCTATGGTGTTTTATCCTGTGGCGTGAATAATTTATTTGGTCATCCTCATGAAGACGTACTAGCGACGTTAAAGCAGAATAAAGTCACTCCTATGCGTACCGACCGTCAAGGCGCAATTACTTTTAAATGGCATCCCTTTTGGTATCCAAACGGAAAGATCCACACGATGATAGACTAGCAATTCCCAGCTACTCATGGTAGGATAAATTTGAAAGTGGTGAACGAAATGAGTATTCAAGCAGATTTACAAAAAATCCGTAAAGAAAAGCTTGCGCCTTGTTATTTGATTCTAGGTACTGAAAAATATTTACAGGATCAGGTAAGAGCAGAAATCCAGAAAAAAATTCAAATCGATAGTCAAGATGACTTGAATTTCTTAAGTTTTGATATGGGGAATGCTAGTATTGATGAGGTGGTTGCTGAGGCAGAGACTTTGCCATTTTTTGGTGATCAACGCCTAGTATTTGTAGAAAATCCCTACTTTTTAACAGCTGAAAAAGTGAATAATGGGATTGAACAAAATACGGATCTACTGATTGATTATTTAAAAGAACCTTTAGAATCAACAGTTTTAGTGTTTTTTGCTCCCTATGAGAAATTAGATGAGCGAAAAAAAGTAACGAAACAATTAAAAAAGGCTGCTGTGACCATCAATGTTCAGCAATTGAATGAAAAAGAAGTACGTCAGTATTTATTGAATACACTGGAAAATGCACCGTTTCAAATGGACCGTAAAGCGATTGATCTGTTTTTACGGTTAACGGATCTCGATCTATCAAAAATGATGAGGGAACTGAATAAATTACTATTGTATGGGCAACAACAAGAACTGATCACTGTTAAAGAAGTGGAACAGTTAGTCCCTAAAACCTTGGAACATAATCTTTTTGATATGACACAATATATTCTTTCCGGGAAAACAGAACAAGCGCTACGGTTGTTTGAAGATTTAATTACCCAAGGAGAAGAAACCATTAAGATCAATGCCATCTTGCTTTCACAAATACGTTTGTTTTTACAGACCAAGTTTTTGATGAAAATCGGTTATCAGCAGGCTAATATTGCTGAGACTTTAAAGATACATCCTTACCGTGTAAAATTGGCGATGCAAGAGGTACGTAAATTTGATGAAAAGATCCTAAGGCGTTTATTTGACGATCTGGTTGAAATGGATTACCAAATCAAAAGTGGTAAAATCGAAAAAGAATTAAGCTTTCAATTATTTGTCTTACGAACAGGTCAGCTTTTGAAGAGTTAAAAAGAAGAGAAAAACAATCGAAATAAATCCAAAAAGAACGCTTGAAACGATGATATTTTGAGCGTTTTTTAGACATCAATTGTTTTAGAGTAGGAAGTGCTGAGTCAGCCGCAGCTGGTTTACTAATAAAAAGAATGGAAAGAAACCCAACAGAAGGGTGATCGAATAGACTGTTTGAGACAAAATAAAAAAACCGGCCGTAGCCGATTTCCTTATTTAGCGATTTTTTTGCTTAAACGAGATTTGTCGCGGTTAGCTTTGTTTTTATGAATTAGACCTTTTGTTTCAGCCATATCAATAGCTTTAACAGCTTCTTTATATAACGCATCTACGTTTTCAGCACCTGAAGCTACAGCATCTTCAAATTTTTTGATTGCAGTACGCATAGCGCTTGTTTGAGATGAATTTTTAACGTTCGCATTTTCGCTTGTACGAACACGTTTGATTGCAGATTCAATGTTTGGCATTAGTTTCACCTCCGATAAATTAAGTTCTTACGCGTGTTACCGCATAATTCAACATTCATTATTATACCTAAATGAAGTAATCTTTGCAATATGAACATGACAAGTTTTTTTCCTTAACACTAAAAGAAACTTAATTCTAGGCTCTACTAGCATTGAAAGAGAAGGAAAAAGGGAAAATAAAAAACGCTATTGTGGGAGACAATAGCGTTCAACCAAAGCAGATAAATTTATCTTTTTAAACAAAATTTGAATGGGACTGTTTGGTACTCGAACATTATATAACAAAGCGAACCGTTTGCAAAGCTTTTTTTGAAAAGGGATACGTTCCTTGTAGACTAAGCAATCGTAACGATACCATTCTTTAGTTATTTTATAACCGTTAACCGTTGGTGTAGCTAAATTTATTCCGGAGTCCCAATAATTTTAATGTATTCATCAATATTTTTGATCATCATTTTTTTGATGACTAATTGATTGCGGCGGTTCCATTTTCCACTGACTTCTAATACATATTTATTTAAAGGGAGCCGAAGAATATATTTTGCCAAGTAACGATCTTTCAACAGACCGTTAATGACACGATCTTCCAGTTGAAGATTTAAGCCAGTCAACATCATAGGTTGTTCTTGTAAGACATACGTATCAATTAAAAGACCTTCAAAGGTTTCCATGAGCGTTTTCCTTTCTATATATAAAGCATAATAGCGAATGATTAAAAATATAAGTGATGCTATCTTGTGTTCTAGTATAACAAAAAATGAAAGGAGGAGCCAAAAAGAAATGAGGATTATTTAATAATATTTTAGGAAACATAAAAGGGGGTAAGTGGTGTAGGGGTAAGAGGAAGAGGTAGGAACATTAAAAACATACTTGATGAAACTCACGCAACTTTTATCAAGTAGATTCCATAAGTAAAGATAAATGGAAAAACAATAAACCCGATAGATAAAGTTTTTTCACTTCATCTATCGGGTTTACTTTTTTCACGATCAATTAAAGTAGGTATTGAACACATTTTGGATCAGATCTGGAAATAAAAGATAAGCTAGTCCTAAAATCAATACGATCGCTAATAAAAACCAACCAACCGTGCCGATAAAGTATTTTAATTTTTCTAACATGTGATCACCTCGGAATAAGTATATCACGAACGATTCGATTCAGAGGACTCAAAACACTTTAACTGTGTTCGATTTTTTCATTTACTTAAAGAAAATAATTGCAAGAGACAATAGGTAATACCAGAAGCAATGACTGGACCAGCAGCGACCCCTTTTAAGAAAACGACTCCGAGAATTGTTCCAAAAACCAATGCAACAGTAATCTGCGGGTCTGAAGCAATCAAACCGACTCCTTTGGAAGAAAGGACGGCTACTAGACCACCACAAAACACAGCAATCCAACCGATGGGTGATTTAAAGGCATCTAGTAAATCTTTTAAGCCAATCTCGCCAGTAGCGATTGGAACTAAAATAGCAGCTGTGATGATGGTGACTCCTAGATTAATTCCTTTGCCTTGAAGCCAAGTAAGAAAGACTTTCGATGTCGGTATCAATTTGACTAGTAATATAAAACCTGTAGCGATGATCAAGCTTTGATTTTTAGCAAGCAGGGCAACAACCATGATCAATCCAAGAAAAATCCAACTTTCCATAAAAAAAGAACCTCACTTTCCTGCCATCAATCATATCATTTTTTCAACGGTTACAAAAGTGAGGTTCATCAGAGTGGAAAAACTAGATAGAGTGGTGATTCGGCTGTAAGGGACAGCCAGTGCAACGTGATTTTTTGGAAGTATCTTCAGGTAAGGGTTTCAATAAACGTAACCCATTTAAGATAACCAAGATCGTGCTTCCTTCATGACCAATCACGCCAAGAGGTAAATTTAAAAATTGCAGAAAGTTAGAAAGGATCAGTAAACAAATCACTGTAAGAGAAAAAATAATATTTTGCTTAATGATTTTCTTCATTCTTAGTGAAAGACGGTGGGCATAACTTAATTTTTGCAAGTCATTTTTTACCAAGACGATATCAGCGATTTCCATAGCGACATCCGTTCCTTGTCCCATGGCTACTCCTAGTGAAGCAGTTGCAAGAGCTGGGGCATCATTGACACCATCACCAACCATTGCTGTGACAGCGTACTTTTCTTTTTGCTGTTGTGCATAGTGTGTTTTATCCGATGGTGTGCAGTTAGCCAGTAAGTGTTGAACACCAATTTTCTCTGCAATAGCTGCAGCAGTCCCTTGGTTATCTCCAGTGATCATGCTAGTATCAATTTGCTGGTTATTGAAATAGTCAATGACTTGTTGGGCATTTTCTTTCGGCACATCTAATAAGCCGATGAGTGCTATCAATTGATTGTCTTTGGTTAAAACAATCACTGTCTTTCCCTGTTGTTCGAGTAAATGAATTTTATCAAGAAGTTCTTTTTCAGCTATCGACATTTTTTCTGGTTCCCATTTACCTACAATCCACTGAGCTTCTTGGTAAACTGTTCGTAAACCAAACCCCGTGATTTCTTCGATTGGTAATTTTTGGATGTCTTTTGGTATAGCAATGTCAAAATGTGTTACGATTGCTTGAGCTAAGGGGTGCGTTGTTTTTTGTTCCATTGAAACTAAGATTTGTTGCGCCAGATTCTGATCTTTTACAAAATAGCTATCAGTTACTATCGGTTTACCTTTCGTTAAAGTTCCGGTTTTATCAAAGGCAATTGCTTTTAAATCAGCTAATTGTTCTAAATGGAGTCCACCTTTGATCAGCACACCGTTGCGGGCAGCGTTAGAAAGGGCTGCTAGTGTTGCAGGTGTCGCAGAGGCAACCAACGCACAAGGAGAGGCGACAACCAGTAAAACCATTCCCCGATAAAAACTTTCTTGAAAACTCCAGCCAAAAATGAAATATGAAACAAGAATCATTAATGGAACAACGACTAACACACCTTTAACGTAGGTATTTTCAATACGAGAGATAAAAGAAGCGGTCTTTGTAGGGGTGCTTTGTGCTTTTTCAACCAGCTGGATGATTTTAGCAAAAACGGTCTCATCATTTTTTTTAGTCACCTGTAAGATTAAAGGATTTCCTCGATTGATCGTTCCTGCAAATAACTCATCATGAGGGACTTTTTCAACTGGTACAGATTCACCACTCAATGTTGCTTCATCAACCGTTGCTTGTTGACTTTCTAAATAGCCGTCAATTGGGATCGTTCCACCTTTTGGAACAAATACCCGATCATTGATCTTAAGATCAGTTACAGCTATTTCTTCTAATTCTTCGTTTGCAGTTAAACGTTGTGCTTTTCGTGGCTGTAGATTCATTAAAGCGGTAATTTCTTGCTGACTTTTACTGGTCGTATATTCTTCGAGAGCGCCACTTAAACAGAAAATAAACGTAAGCATCGCACCTTCTAAAAAATTACCGATCAAACAAGCGCCAATTGCTGCCAAGGCCATCAATAAGTCAACATTCAATGTGTTTTCCTGCCAAAGTTCGGTCAACCCTTCACGAGTCTGCTTGAAACCGCCGAATGAGATGGCGCCTAAATAAAAGATGATACTTAGAAAAGGCACAAAAGATTGAGTAGCCAAACCTAAAATTATAAGTAATAAACAACCGATTGTCGGGATAAATGTCTGTATTAAACGAGTCATATTTGTTTCCTCCTTTACAAAATCAATATACCACACCAAATTTCTAATTGATAATGAAAATCGCTAAATGAGAACGATAATAGTTATCATTTAGAATAATGCTTTTTTGGAAAGGGGATAATTAGAATAAATATAAAAAAGCACCGTAATCATACGGTGCTTTGACTTCGTTTTATTCAGTTACATTGCGATAAACCAGTAACCAATCAAAATGATCCCTAAAATGATCCGATACCAACCAAAAATTGTAAAGTCGTTTTTCTTCAAATAACTTAACAAGAATTTGATGGCTAAAACGGAGACAATAAATGATACGAGGGTTCCAACGAGTAAAATAATCGTTTCTTCCATTTTAAAGGAGTTTCCTTCAGCTAGATACTTCACGATTTTTAAACCACTGGCACCAAACATCACTGGGATACCAAGGAAAAATGAAAATTCTGTTGCTACAAATCGAGAAGCACCAATCAAAATGGCTCCGAGGATCGTAGCTCCTGAACGAGAAGTTCCAGGAACTAACGCTAATACTTGGAATAATCCAACCAGTAACGCCGCTTGATAAGTAAAATCGTTTAAGGTTGTCCAACGTGGTGTTTTTGTCTTGTTTCTTTTTTCCACAACAATGAATGCAATCCCATAAACGATTAAGACGATCGCAACTGGTAGAAATTTATGAAAATGTTCTTCTAACCAATCATCTAAAGGTAATCCAATAATAATTGCTGGAATACAAGCGACTACGACTTTGAACCATAATGTCCAAGTATCTTTTTTCTCAATAGTGGTTTTGCTTGGAGAAAAGGGATTTAATTTATGAAAATATAAAACGACGACTGCTAAAATAGCACCTAATTGAATAACGACGTTGAACATCGACATAAACTGTGTGCTAGCATCTAGCTTGATGAATTGATCTGCTAGGATCAAGTGACCAGTACTACTGATCGGCAACCACTCGGTAATCCCTTCGATAATTCCTAAGATAGCTGCTTTGATGATATTTGCAAAAAACATACGGACCTTCCTTCCCAAATAAAATACAGTATTAAGTATACCGTTCTTTCTAATGAAAACCAAATGCTTTCTTGATGTTAAGAAAAACTTGAGAAATAGCAAGAGGGCATAAGAAAGCGAGTACTCAAGTGAGTACTCGCAAACCAGTGTTTGATAACGGAATGATTATAGGAAAGAATCTTGCGAGTGGTTTTTTCCCTGCTCAATGTAACTAGTATCGTTGATTCCTTCAATTGAAAAATTGCCTTTTTCATACGTCACTTTTGTCACGCTGCCATTTAATAAGCCTGCTCGAACAGGTTGATGTACGTCAATTAGGCTGAGTAAAAAGCCAATCGTCAATCCATGAGAAACGACTAGGACGTTGCCACCACCATTTTTTTCGCAATGATGCGCAATGTCTTCAAATCCTGACCATACACGATTTTTTAAAGTATCGTAGGTCTCAGCCCAGCCAGCAGTATCCAAGTTATAAATAGCATTAGCAATTTGTTCAAAAGTTACGTCCGTCGTGAACATCTCATCATAAGTTTTGAAGTTTAATACTCGGGGGATAACACCCCACATTTCCATGTCATAGCCACCTTCTAAGGAGCCAAAACACCATTCACGAATCCTTTGATCGATAAAGTAAGGGATATCTTTTCCTTTGGCATGTTCACTGAGGATGATACGTGCCGTTTCAATAGCACGACCACTATCGCTAGAATAAGCAAAAGAAAAATCAACGTCTTTCAATCCTTTTCCAAGATAGTGGATTCCTTTTTGGCCTTGTTTGGTGAGTGGTGTGTCACACCAACCTTGGACACGTTCAATCGTATTGAACATCGTTTTTCCGTGTCTGACGATGTAAAGAGTGGTTTTAGTCATATTTACAGCCTCCAATCGATTTGTTAGTTAAGCATTAAAGAAAGGGTTGGTTCTTTTTTCATGTTCAATGGTCGTAGCATCTCCATGCCCAGGATAAACAGTAAATTCATCTGGCAACACAAACAACTGGGTTTGAATACTGTGTAGCAGCTGCTCCAGATTCCCAGTATATAGATCAGTTCGACCGATACTGCCTTTAAATAGTGCATCACCTGATACGACAAAATCATCAAAGATAAAGCTGACACTTCCAATCGAATGACCAGGTGTAGGGACGACCCGAAATGTCATATTCCCTAGACGATAGGTTTTCATTTCAAATTCATACTCAGCAGGTGAAACGATGATATTCGCAATGTCATCATGTCTTCCCAAACCAGAAAGATTCAATATCGGATCGCCTAACCAACTTTGTTCTAATGGACTAACATATACAGGGATCTGATAAAACTGACGAAGTTCTTCGACGGCTCCGATATGGTCATAGTGGGTATGTGTTAGTAAAATCGCTACGGGTTGTTGTTGCGTTTTTTCGATTTGCGTTTTGATTTTTGCTGCATCTTCACCAGGATCAATAATCAGTAAAGCTTCATCGTTATAAACCAAATAACAATTTTCTTCGATCATCCCAGTTTTGATTTGTTCAATATGCATAAAGAGTTCCTCCTGATCGCTTACTTAATTCTAGTATAACTCAATTGATAAGATGAAACAAAAGACCCTACTTGAGGAATGGTCCACGCTGAATCTAAATCGAATTGAATGAATAATAAATGAATTAATTGAATTAATTTATTATAGTAGAGCTGAGTCATGTTTTTTTGTAGCTGAGTTTTCTTGCTTCCTAAATGAACCACTTATTTCAATGACAAGATGTAAAATAAAAGTATTGAGAGATTTTAAACAAGAGGACAGAAAATTCTCACTTCTTTTTAATAAGTTGGTGTTAGAGTGAGCTCATCCAAAAATCCTAATTCTATATCCTATTCGAGCTTGCGACAGTGATGTCCAACTCTGAAAAACAAAGGGAAGCATCCGAAAATGCAAAAAGCTATTTTCGGATGTTTTACTTTACTTTCAAGTGAACGATGATGAATGTAAAGGGAGAGAGATATTTGAATAATGTAAACAAATCTATAGCTTTGTAAACATACTTATGAAAGGAAAAAGTGAGTAAATAGTAGTATTTCTTTCATTTGCTGAGGTTTATAAATCGGTAAATGAATAAGAACAATTTTTGTATTTTGCGATTCTTTTCTTTTTCAGGTAAGCTTATAGTCAAAGGAGTGGGAGTGGTGAAGCAATCAAAAATATCGGTACGTAACCTTGTTGAATTTATCTTAAGGCGTGGCAGTATCGACAATCGTAAAAAAAGTAACCATACCGCACTGGAAGGTGCCAAGATCCATCGGAAGCTTCAAAAAGATGCTGGAGAAGACTATGAAAAAGAAGTCTTTTTAAAGACGACTGTCCACTTCGAGGAATACCAGCTAATCATAGAAGGGCGAGCAGATGGCGTGTTCCAAAAAGAAGGCATCTATTATATTGATGAAATAAAAACTTCGGAACCGAGGTATGAAGACTTAGAAAAAGAACAAATTGAATTATTTTTCCATCAAGCAAGAACCTATGCTTATATTTATTGTCATGAACATGATTTAAAAGAAATTAATTTGCAACTAACTTATTATCAAACTACTGAAGGAATCATTACCCGAAAAGTTGAGCATCAAACTATCGAACAATTAAATGAGTTTTTTAAAAAACTTACAGATGACTATAAAGAATGGCTGAATTTTCAAGAGAATTGGCGTACCGTTCGAAATGCTTCTTTGATGGCTTTGAAATTCCCCTATGACAACTACCGTAAAGGTCAAAGAGAGTTAGCAGTCGCTGCCTATAAAACGATTCGTACAAAACAAAAATTATTTGTCGAAGCACCGACAGGAACTGGAAAAACAGTTTCTACACTGTTCCCCGCTTTGAAAGCAATAGGGGAAGAAGAGGGAGAACGCATTTTTTATTTAACGGCTAAAACAATCACGAGACAAGTCGCTGAAGATGCTTTGGAGGCGTTAAAAGATGTGGGTGCTGAGACCAAAAGTGTGACTTTGACAGCCAAAGATAAGATTTGTTTTTTAGACGAAACAACATGTAATCCAGATCAATGTCCATATGCCAACGGTTATTACAACCGGATCAATGAAGGATTATGGGATTTATTGAATCATGAAAATCAAATCACCAGAGAAGTTATTGAAACCTATGCGAAGAAACATACGTTATGTCCTTTTGAGTTGTCGCTAGATGTGAGTTTATGGTGTGATGTGATTATTGGGGATTATAATTATTTGTTTGATCCGACTGTTTATTTACGACGTTTTTTTGAAGGCGAAAAAAATGAGGATCATCTTTTTCTGATTGATGAAGCCCATAATTTGGTCAGTCGTTCCCGAGAGATGTACTCCGCAAAACTTTCATATCGAAGCGCTAGAAACGTCTATGCACTCATTCCAAAAGAATTTAAAAAGCTAAGACGACGTTTTAATAAATTACTCAAAGCGTTCGATCAGATCCAGGAAATTTCAAATGAAGATGGGTGGACCTACCACCATCAAAAAGCACCCGCGGACACATTGGTTAATGCTGGTTATCAATTGAGTGAGCACATCCAAGAGTGGTTGGCAGAGTATCCTGAACATGCCATTCAAGAGACGTTACTCCCCTTTTATTTTGACTTACTTCACTTTTTGAAAATCAGTGAATTTTACGATGATCATTATGAAACAACTGTAGAGAAAACTTATCAAGATTTCATCATCAAAGCATTTTGCATCGATCCTAGTGATTTTTTAGAACAATCGTTAGCTAAGGGGAGAAGTAGTATCTTATTTTCCGCTAGTTTTTCGCCATTGTCTTATTACCAAGAAACGCTAGGAGGAAAAGAGAGCTTAGCTTATCGCTTGCCAAGTCCTTTTCCAGAAGAAAACCAAAAAGTGCTGATCACAAATTATTTAGAAACAACCTATCGTAAACGAGAAGAGAACATGCCTCGATTAATTGAAACGATCCAACATTTTACAAAAGAAAAGATCGGAAATTACTTGATATTTTTCCCCTCTTACCAATATTTGGATCAGGCAGTGACAGCCTTTCAAGAAAAACATCCAGATGTTAAGGTGCTGATTCAAGATACCATGATGAGTGAAACTGAGAGAGAAACATTTTTGAAGCAATTTCAAATTGATCCAGACGAAACCTTACTAGCTTTTTGTGTGTTAGGCGGAATCTTTTCAGAAGGGATCGATTTAAAAGGAACCCGATTAATTGGCAGTATGATTGTTGGCGTTGGGTTACCACAAATGAACCATGAGCAGGAGTTGATCAAAGAATATTATGACGAAAAAGATCAGCTGGGATTTGCTTATGCGTACCAATTACCTGGTATGAATAAAGTCTTACAAGCAGCGGGGCGTGTCATTAGAGATGCCAGTGATCAGGGAATCGTTTTGTTAGCAGATCAGCGTTTTACTCGGTTGGATTATCGCCAATTGTTTCCAAGACATTGGCAGTCAGCGACCACTGTCAGAAACCTATCTGAACTCACAAAAGAAATCACCGATTTTTGGCACAAAAGTAAATAATTGGAGATGCGAAAAAACTCTAGCGCTAGTAGTTTAAAATTAAAAACACCTGAATCAACCACAAACGACTGGTAGATTCAGGTGTCTTATCTGTTCAAGCGCGTATTGGATCAATTGTTTCATTGTCTGACAAGTAAAGCTATCTGTTAACGATAGTTAGTAAACTGAAGTTCGATTGGCAGATCTAATTTTCGCAATAAAGCAATCACCGCTTGAAGGTCATCACGGTTTTTTCCAGTTACACGAATTTGATCTTCTTGAATCTGGGTTTTTACTTTAATCTTTGAATTTTTGATCTCAGTTGTGATTTTCTTGGCATTTTCCCGATCAATGCCATTGATAAGTTCAGCGGATTGGCGTGCTTTTCCTCCAAGGGCATGCTCTGATTCAGAGAAATGGATATTTTTGATTGGAACATTTCGTTTGTTTAATTTACTGAACAAGACATCTTTGATTTGTTCGATCTTGAAATCATCGTCACTGAGAATGGTTAATTTATTGTTATCAAATTTGATATCAATAGTCGAATCTTTAAAATCAAAACGGTTGGTTAATTCTTTTATTGTTTGCTGGATCGCATTTCTGACTTCCTCGATTGTGACCTCTGAAACAATGTCAAAACTTGCATCTTTTGCCATAGTGATCCTCCTGATTTGTTTTTATTTTATTGTATCATAGTCAAATGATTGTGTTGAAGCTTTACTAAAATTATTCTCATTTATGATTCAAGTATTTTAATTTAATTCATAACCTGTTATTCTTACAATTGGAATAACTTTGAAAGGAAGAGGTGCTTGTGAGTAAGATTATGACAGTGTATCAAAGAAATGAAATATTAAAAAAGATTGTGGTTATCTTAGTCACCGGATTGACCGCAGCGGTTGCCTTAAATTATTTTTTGATTCCAGCAAACGTCTTTTCCGCAGGGATGAATGGGATTGCCCAAATCATTGCCTCGTTATTATCTGACTGGCTCCACGTAAAAGTGGACACAGGTGCCTTTATCTTTATTTTGAATATCCCTGTCTTTATTCTAGGGTTCTTGAAAGTAGGCAGACGAGCAACGATTTTAAGTTTTGTCAATGTAGTAGCCGTATCGGTAGCAACTACCTTACTTCCCACTGGGCAAGTGACGGACAATATTTTAATGAATGCCTTAGTCGGCGGTGTTTTGTTAGGTGTTGGTGTAGGGATCTCACTTAAAATGGGGTTTACAACTGGAGGAATGGATATTATTTCTTTAGTCCTTTCACAAACTACGGGGAAAACCGTTGGAAATTATATGCTGATGTTAAATGGTTTGATCGTGGTGATTGCGGGATTTCTTTTTAACTGGGAGAGTGCGCTCTATACGATTATCTCTATCTATGCTATGACTCAAGTGATTGATGCGATTCATACGAGTCATCAAAAAGTGACCGCCATGATTGTGACGGTTAAACCAGATGAAGTGACCGCAGCGATCGCTCAAAATATGGTTCGAGGAATGACCCTCTTACCATCAATCGGTGGCTATTCTAAAAAAGAAGGTAAAACGATCATGATGGTGATCACTCGTTATGAAATGTATGATTTAGATCAAATCGTCCATGAAATCGACGAAGATGCTTTTATCAATATTTTACCAACGCATTCGGTATTTGGCCGTTTTGCGAATGAAAGCGAACAAAATCTTTACCGTTCTACGGGTGTCTTTCCCGAAATAAAGAAAACTCCTTCAAAAACTAAAAAACAATAATTGATTTAAATAAGTCAGAAGAATTTTCTGTTTTCAACCTGCTAAATGAGAATAGAACCTCTCGATTCTCATTTACAAATGAGCAAAAAAAGAGTATGATAAATGAAAATTGCATGAAGGAGTGCTGCAAGATGAGCGAAGCAAACCAAAAATGGTCTGCAGAAGAAGTCAATGAAATCAAGGAACGAATCTTAGCTGCCTTAGAAATGGTCATCGACCCTGAACTAGGGATCGATATCGTCAACCTAGGCTTGATCTATGAAATCGAATTTGATCCAGAAAACGGAGAAACAGTCATTAAAATGACCTTAACAACCATGGGTTGCCCGTTAGCTGATATCCTAACTGAATCAATCCACGACGCCTTAAAAGAAGTACCAGAAGTAACTAAGGCAGAAGTCAAACTAGTTTGGTATCCAGCCTGGACGACGGATAAGATGAGTCGCTATGCACGAATTGCACTTGGTATCAGATAATTTTGACACGGGTTTCATATTCAACGAGTAAACAACGAGTAAACAACTTTTAAACTCCTTTATCAACTTTTAGAAAAAGTTGGTGAGGGAGTTTTTGTTTTGTAAAAATTGATGCTTGATGAAGTAAAATTGTCAAAATATGAATAAATGATAACGACTTTTATCCCTTTCTCTTTTTCTATTCAAATCGCATCTCGAAATTCTTTATAAATCATACTTAATAAATTAAGTTGTGTTTTGTTTTTAATAATGTTAAACTTTGTTTAATTATATTTATATTTTGTTGGGAGGTTAATGAATGGAATGGTTTTTTAATTTAGAACCTGAGGAACAAGTATTTATTAAGAAATTTTTGTTGGCATCAGGATCCTTAAAGCAGTTAGCAAAAGAGTATGAAGTTAGTTACCCAACAGTAAGAATAAGGTTAGATAGATTAATTGAAAAAATAAAACTTTTTGATGGAAAGCAAGAAGATTCTTTTGAAGTATCAATGATGCAACTCGTGATTAACGAAAAAATAAGTTTAGACGTAGCAAAAGAAATTATAAAAAAACATAGGGAGAGTATAGATGAATAATATAATACAACTTTTATTTATTGCAGGTGTGATTGGGTTTCAAACACTAAGTGGTTATATAGGGAATAAATATATGGGAGCGATCTTACCAGTGATTTTCAGTGGTTTAGTTGTTTTTATCGTTTTGACAGGTCATTTAAATCTAACATTTAGAAATATATTAATGCCTATTGTTGGTTTGATTACATTGATCTGTATTTATGAAGGCGGAAAAGAATCAAAGAAAAAAAAGACAATAAAAAAAATGGAAAAAATGAAAGCAAAGGACATTTTGAATCAATAATGAGTTATTGGCTGATACACTAACTTAAACTCTTTTAACAGCTTTTAGTAAATGCTGATAGAAGAGTTTTTTTCTATGTAAAATATTCGGATAGCTGATGTACTGAAAGATTGTACAGTATAGGAAAATAATTGCGAAAGAGGTTGTTGAAAATCAAAAAATTTATAGCTTCCAAATTATCTAACAATCTAAGCAAACGCACAAAACAGTTTTTTAGTAAGCGTTTTCTGTTCCTGGTTTTCATGATATACTGTTTTTAAGTCAATCAAAAGGAGAATGAACATGAGAAAACAACGAGGTAGCTACTCGATATAGTGGAATGGATAGACCTATATCGAGTATGCTTTATCCAATCGACTATATCGCCGTCAACGATTATAAAATCATAATGACTGGAGCGATAAAAGATGATGGACCAATTAAAAAAAGAGTGGCTTAAAAGTGAGGAACAACAGAAAAATTTTACTGGCTGGGATTTTTCCTATTTAGATGGGAAATGGTCGTGTGAAGAGCCTCCGTGGGATTACCGGGAGCTTGTTTTAAATTATTTAACTCCAACTATGTCTCTATTAGATATGGGAACAGGTGGAGGTGAATTGTTACAAACATTTAACCATCCTTATGAACAGACAGCAGTAACGGAAAGGTATCCGCCTAATTACCAGCTATTATTACAAACGCTTGACCCTCAAGGTGTAACAGTAAAATTTGTGGGGGAAGAGGACGTATTGGATTTTCCAGATGATTCATTTGATCTAGTGATCAATTCTCATGAATCTTTTGCAGTAACTGAAGTGAAGCGTGTCTTGAAACCAGATGGGTTATTTATTTCTCAACAAGTAGGAGATTTCAACGGGTTGAATTTGGCTTCTCGTTTAATGCCAGAAGTAAGGAAAGAATGTTTTGATTTTCATCTTTCCTTAGTGAAAGCAGAACTAGAACAGCACCATTTTGGTCTTTTGTTTTGTGACGAAGCCTATTTGAATCAACAATTCTTTGATATGGATAGTTTGATCTTTTATGTACGGACGATTGAATGGGAGTACCCAGGATTTACAGTTGAGAAAAATTTCAAAGAGTTATTGGGACTTTATGAAGAGTTGAAACGACATGGTACGATTTATAATTTGCAACATCGTTTTGCTTTTGTTGCTCGTAATACAAAATAATGAACACATAAAAGTTACTACAAATCATTTTGAAATTCCTTATGGTGAGCAGGTGATTTAGCAAAAAAGAGGGGGTGCGTTATATGCGACCAAAATCAAAAGATGAATTGCTTGAAAAAGCAAACAGCCAATTCGATGATTTATGGAAATTAATTAACGGTATGAGTGAGGAAGATAGCAAGCAATCCTTTCAATTTAGTGAAGCGTTTTTGGCGAAAAAAAAGGAAGCACATTGGCGACGAGACAAAGACTTAAAAGATGTATTGATCCATTTGTACGAATGGCATTTACTATTGTTACTATGGCTTGAAAGCAACTTTAACGGAGAAGAAAGAAATTTCTTGCCTGAACCGTATAATTGGCGAACCTACGGGAAGATGAATGAAGAGTTTGTAGAAAAGCATCAAACAACTTCTTTAGTGGAAGCTGAAAACTATTTGAAAAAAAGCCATGAGCAAGTAATGAAAAAATTAGACGCCTTGAGTAATGAAGAGTTATTCCAGAAAAAGCAATTTGCATGGGTGGGGAATACCACATTAGGTAGTTATTTCATTTCTGCAACTTCCAGTCACTACGAATGGGCGATCAAGAAGTTAAAACAATCTCAAAAAAATAAATGAATAGAATCAATAAAAAAGCGAAGATCCTAAAGAGGGACCTTCGCTTTTTAAACAAGCTATTTTATATTAGTACCAACCGTTTGCTTCCCAGAAAGATTTAGCTGCTTCCCATGAGCCATAACGAGAAGATACGTATTGTTCAGCAACTCGTTCTTGGTTTGCTGCTGAATAGTCACCATTTAAGTAAGAAGAATCTAATTGGTAACGTCCGATGTAACGACCGTTTGTTGCTGTATAAGAACCGCTAGATTCTTTTTGAGCGATCCATTCTTTCGCTGAGCTTGTGTTTGTTGTCGCTGGTGTTGCTTGTGCCGCTGTTTGCGTTGCTTGAGCAACTGGTTGAGCAGGTGCTGCTTGTTGAACTGGTTCTTGCTTCACTGGTTGTTCAGCCACTGTTTTTGTTTGAGCAGGCGCTTGGTAAGCTGTTTGTGTTGTTGCTGCTTGTTCGCCTGTTGGGATTGTTAATTGTTGACCTGAATAAATCAAGTTGATGTTTGAGATTGAATTTTTTTCTGCAATAGTTTGGATCAAGGAGTTATCACCAACGTATTTTTGAGAAATCGTTGATAGCGTATCACCTGATTGAACGGTATAAGCTTCGTCCGCATGTGCAGATGTTCCCATAAAGAATAGTGCGCCGGCAGTCAAAGTTGTTCCTAATAGTAATGTTTTAAGTGATTTCATGTAAGATCTCCTTCATAAATTTAAAAATAGTTTTGTTGTGACCAACGAGGAATACTTTACCATGGGAAAATATTTCATAGGTAAAAGCTCTATGACACTTTGTAACAAAGATACGTTTTTTGTAACAAACAGATTATCATAAAATGTGAAAAACAATGAGAAAACCGTCATAAACGTTTAAAATAAACCACTAACAAGGACAATTGATGAGAAAAATAAACACTAGAAACAAGTAAAAAAAAGATACATTTTTTGAAAATAAATACGAAATAATTGAAAACAGCGAAATTTTTTTTAAATTTAGCATGAGATGTTACAATAATAGAAACAAGGAGGCGATAACATGAGTAAGAGATATCAAAAAATAATGGTAGCTGTCGATGGGTCTAAGCAATCAGAACAAGCTTTTTTGGAAGCGCTAGATTTAGCGAAAGATAATGAAGCCGAATTATTTATCGTTTCGATCATCAATAAAGTAGAGTTGACACATAGCGCCTACGCATTTTCAAAAATCTATGCAGAAGAAAAACAGAAGATAGAAGTCGAAATGTTAAAAAAGATCCATGATGCGAAAGAATATGGGATCAATGACATCCATGCCATTGTTGAAACGGGTGACCCACGTAACTTGATTGGGACGGTGTTTCCACAACAAGAAGCGATCGATTTGATTGTCATGGGGGCTACTGGTAAAGGAGCAATCCAACAAGCTTTAGTCGGCTCTACAGCTTCTTACGTTGTTACTCATGCGCCCTGCAGTGTGTTAGTGGTCAAATAAGGAGGGGAAAGAATGGTACGTCCACAAGAGGTTACAGCTCCTAAAGAAAAAATTGAAATTCTCAAAATTTTAGAAGATGGTACGCAGACGAAAAAAGGTTATTCTGTTGCTTTAGTGAAATGGTCAGGCAAAACAGCGATTGCCTTACGCTGGGATGGTGATAGTCTGCAGGAGAAAGGATTTCCTGTCACTGTAAATGGGTACCATCCAGCTTGGTTCGTTTTGCCAGATCGATTAACAGATCTTTATAGTAGAGACTATCGGGAGTACCAAGAGTCGATCCGATTTATCACGTCAAGTGATCAAAAAGAATAGCTTATGTGCTGCGGAAGAAAGTTCATTGTGTGAAAGAATCGTAAACATTCAACATTGAGATAACCTTTTATATCAACAGGTTCCTAATAACTGAAGTAGGTGAAAAGATGAGTGCTGGTGATGTATTGAATGAAGTCAAGCAACTATGTAAAGAAAAGAAGTACGAAGAAGCAAAAATTTTGATTGAATCAAATAAAGAATTGCTAGAGGACAAATTTTCTGTTGCCCAACAGTTTATTGATTTAAAACAAGCATCAATCCTTGAACGGTTCAAATCTTTCTTTGGTGTAAATGAATGATCAAAAATGAGTGTGAAAAAGTGGGTGCTCACTTTTTTCACACTCATTTTTTGTTCGATTGTTCACAATCTATACACACACTAATCTTGTTTATTTAATAAATAAAATATCCAAAGTATCAGTATAATGACTGAAATAACTAAACTAATGACATGTCTAATTAAGACAGAAGGGATTTCCCAATGGCGGAAAGAAAAGATTTGATAAGTAAAATAGATGCTTGGAAGAGAAACAAGTAAAACAGATAGTTTCTTTTTTGTCCAATTTATGTAATAGAAAAGAATACTTAGCATGATGAAAAATGGAATGTAAAAAACAAGCTGACCAATCGCAATCACGAGAGTGCCTCCCAGAATAATAATGATATCTGATACAAAATAACATTTTGTATCAAATGATGCAAGTATTTCTTTAATTGATAACCAAGAAGGACATACAAAGGTTTTTGATTAACAAGAAGTTTCTTGCTATAATTGATCCGAAAGAAAGGATGAAATTTTCATGGATCAAGTAATGTTAGAAGTTGATTTACATTTAGTAAACAATATACGTGTGATTTACTATGTGGTCAGTAATAGTGTAGAAAAAAGAGTACTGATGAATAAAATCAATGGTATTCTGACGAAAAAAGGTGTATACCAATTCAGCAGTAGCGAAGACAATTATTATAGTATACCTGTTGAAAAAGTTTTATATACAACGGTAAATGTCAGAACAGACCTAGATACAAAAGTAGATCATGAACCAATTTTTACTACGTATTGATTGTGACGGAGGAGAACAATGAATCCATACGAAGCACTTATCCAAGAATTGATTGACGGAAAAATTGAAAAAATTGAGGTCAAAAGAGAAGAGGTCATGCTTTTTCGTGAAGCGTGGCTAAAATTAGAGAATCGTAAATATGTCGTAGGTAAGGCATTATTGAACGGGAATGTAGTTTATCATTATGATCCAACTAGGCTGTATTAATTACAAGAAATTAATCATATGGCAAAATTGTTGCTCATGATTTTATTATTAAAAAAACGCTTGAAATGGTTTTAGCCATTTTGAGCGTTTTTTAATATTGAGCATTATTTAGAACAAGGGTGAGCAAAAGCTTTTGTGCCAAAGTAGGAGAAAAATCTCCAACTAGAGGCGGATGAAGCCGTTTATTTTTATGGATATAATGAAATAAAAATAGGAGGTAGAAAAATGAAAGTAGTAAAAGTAGTTATTGGAACGGTATTATTTGCAGGAGTCGCATTAGTGGGCTTGAAGTTTTATACGCAAAATTCCCACGATGAGATGGCAGGTGTGGTAGACCAATTAAATCCGTTGGTAACAAAAGGAGAGGTATACGTTAAGACGAAAAAACCAGATGAAGTCAATTCATATGGAACAGCGACTTATATCCAAAAAGCTGCCGATCAGGAGGGACATAAACGAACGATTGAATTTACAGGTTTATCTATTTTAAAAGAAGGACATTATTTAAAGATCATTAATAAAGGCGCTCACGTCGAGTCATATGAAGAAGTTGACAAAAAAGAAGTACCTAAAAAAGCATTAGCTATCATTGGATAAATATAATTTTATTATGTAAACTTAAAGAGAATATAAAAAAACCAATCAGAAACTCAGTTTTCTGATTGGTTTTTTTATTGGGATGGTAGGGTTCGAACCTGCAATTGCTTGATTCAGAGTCAAGTGCCTTACCAGTTTGGCTACATCCCAATCAAACAATTTGATCATAGCACGACACAAAGAAAATGCAAGAGATTACTCTTTATCCAGCATTTTTTTGACAGTGATCATTCGTCTTTCTAACTTCTTGATTAAACCAGATGGAAGTGGGATTAAATTGGCAATTGATAATGTATTAGAAAGTAACTGAAATTCTTTTAGTGGAGCATCGATGATTCGATAGATCGTTGCCAAACGTTCGATGTATTCAAAATGTGTATAGTTTGTTTGTGAGATTAAAAATTTCAATAAATCAATCGCTTTTGCATAATCTTTCTCAGAATAATAGGCTAATGCTTGACGATAAAGTTTGATCTGTAACTCATTGAGTGAAACTGGGCTATAGCGATCCGTCCATTCCTTGACGGAAACTTTGGTTGGTGTATGGCCATTTACATCACGAACGAAAATAATCGGAATTTCATTAGGATCTATTTTTTTATGAATTTTTTCCATTTCCCTCAATCCTTTCCATCATATTTAGCTAGAGTATAATGTATTTTTTATAAAAATACTAGCTTTTCTCTAAAGTCAACATTTGACCACCCATTGAGGTGAAAATTGCCTCAAAATCTTTGATTGCTACGGGTCTATTTTTTTCTCCATAAGGATCATTTACATAAATATTGTCATTATCATAACCAGTAACTACACAGGCATGGTTTAATGGTGTCACTTTTACTTGCCCATTGTTTGTTTGCCAAGTAACGAAATCAGTATCAGTAGGCACTTGGAAATCTAAAGTAACGGAGGCCCACACAGGCTTTCCTTGTTGTAAAGCTTTCTTAATGTCATTGATTGTTGCATCGGTTTTTGGAAGAGTATGATAATCTGTTTTTACGATTGTCTGTGCCAACGAAGCGATAGGCGGGACATAGACGCCCATTGCCCAATCTCCACCGCTGATGTCCCCAACAAACCCTTCATTAGGATCGCCATGTGTACCATCAGCATTAAAAACAGGAACGTAATTCAATTGTTGAGCTAACTGATTTTTAGAAGTCTCGTAACCATAATAAGAAAGCAGCATGGACAGTGAAGTGACTTCACAGCCATTTCCTAACGCTGGCTCGGTGAATTGGCTTTCCAAGGGGACATCAAGTAAAACTTGTTTTTTAGCATAACTACTCACTTTTTCAGTATCCTTTCCAACATTGTGTGAATGGTGAAAATAAGTGGTGGCAGAAAAAATAACGAATAATAGGACTGCCACGAATAATATTTTTTTACCAATGAATCTTTTCATAATAATTCCCCTTTTTTCTGATATTTACATATTATAATGCTTTTTTTTAAAAATAAAATAAAAAATTTGACATGTTGTTTTCCAAAGTTAAAATAAGAAGACAAAAGTCCTGAAAAATCACAGGATCAATAGCCGAATAATTTTTTTTAAATTGAAAAAAATGTTTCGATTTATTGATAGTTTTTAATTGTGAAAACGAAAACAGTACGCTATAATGCCAGTAAGGTCGAAATAAATCGCAGGTCAAATAACAAATGTTTTTAGATGATGTTTATTTGAAAGAGCAATTACTGTTTGAAAAAAACAGTTACCTTATAAAAGAGCTTGGTAGTTTAGGAGGATTTTGATGACGGAAGAAATGATTAATTTAGGAGAGCAATATTCATGTAAACCGATTGGGTTTACAAAAGCAGTTATCGGAGAAGTTGTTTCAAAAATGACGAATTGTGCCGTAGTCAAAGTTGCTCAATGCGCAATGGAAGATCAAGAGTTATTAGAAGAAAAAGCAAGTATGGTTGTTGCAAAATACGAAACATTTGAATAAGAAGAAATGATTTTGGACGTACAGTAACGAAATCGGTACTGTATGTCCTTTTGCTTGTAATTTTTATTTCTTTTTCGAGTATTTGGAAAGAGAAAAGAGGTGTAGTTAGATGATTAGTATATTTACTTTACTATTATTTTTATTTGTCTTTGTTATGTGTTTGTTTTTATGGTTGGTACGTCGAGAAATCGTCTATCGAACGGTTAGAAATCGCTGGGTTTACTTAGTCGTGCCTTTTCTGGCAATCTTAGTTCTTTGGTTTACGCTGGTTAGTCAACCAACTGCAGATGAATTGGCAAAAGGGGTCTTGTCAGCGCTAATTTTCATCAGCTTTTTGCTAGATAGTCGTGGTATAACAGAAGATGGGCTTGTTCTAAATAGCTTTGATAAAAAAGGTGTTCCTTTTTCTGAGATCAATAAAATCGTTTTGTATCAACCGGAAGGATCTTCCATCATAAAAATGAATTTCTTTCGTAACGGTTGGCGTGGCCCCATGCTGAAATTTTCTGTATCAATGGAAGAGTTGGTCACTTTTTTAGCACAGCATTTAAATGATGATGCCGAAATTGATATTATGATCGATTCTGATCAAGAGTAAGTTACTTTAGAATAAGAACAAAGAACGATAGTGAGCGATATATGGGATGAACCTATTTCGGAGTCGCATATATAATAAGAGACTGAGGCTAGTATTAGCTCGGTCTCTTTTTTCTTTGCCTTGCAGACGCTAGATTATACAGCATTTCAAAATGATTCTTCGTATGAGAAAGAGTTTGTTTATTTATTTTTGAATCGTTGCGATCACTTTTATAATAACATTAAAAAAATTGTTTCACTAATTTGATATATATTAGCTCTATTATAATGAAAGGACTTTTAATTTTAATGAAGAGGATAAAACTCAATTTTTTCAAAATTATATTCTCACTATTCATTTTTTCGATCTCTGTTTTAAAAATAAATAGTGAACTTTCTACCATTAGGTTAAGCAAAGTGTTACAAACAATTAGTAATGAATCTATCTTAAAAATTTTCAGTTTGTTTTTAGTAGGTGCTTTAGGCATTTTTATTCTTTGTCTCTACGACTTTGCATTGATCCGAAAATTGAAGACGATGAAAATTTCTAAAATAAAACTATTAAAAATCAGCTGGATTGCCAATTCATTCAATGCAGTTTTGGGATTTGGTGGAATTTTTGGTGCCAGCGTACGTTATAATTTCTATAAAAACTATATTGACCAAAGCAGAGTAAACCAACTAAAAAAAGCGATTTCGCTATTATTGATCTCATCTATTTCTGGTGTGGGTGTATTATCTGCAATGGTGCTGCTAAATGTTTTTCCAGAAAGTCATTTATTAGAGGGAAATGATACGATCAAGATTGGTTTAATTGTCAGTGCTTGTTTGTTGCCTCTATATATCGGCTACATTAGTATCAAACCGCCACTTCCAGCTGCGAGATGGTTAGGTTTACAATTCACGATCGTATCAACGATTGATTATCTCACTTCTGGTATTGTGATGTACGTCGCGTTTCGTTTTCTTAACTTGCAGGTTCAATTCGTTGATATGGAAAGTATTTTTATTTTAGCAACGATTGCTGGAATTATTAGTATGGTACCAGGTGGTTTTGGTGCGTTTGATGTCATTTTCCTTTTAGGCGCTACACAGGAGCTGCAGATAGATAAAGAAGCAGTATTGATGGCGCTGATTCTGTATCGTTTAGCGTATTACTTCATTCCACTATTGTTTGGTTTATTGTTCAGTGTGAGTGAAGTTCAAATGCTGATTAGTCAAAAAATCAGCAATAATCAATTTACGATTCTTACGAAGGAATTTACGACAGTAGTATTTTCGATTACGCAAGCACAGATGAAGCAAATTGGAAGAACGCTCAGCACAACCATTTTTCTATTTTGTTCATTAACATTTTTATTTGATTCATGCATTTTATTTTTTGAATATGCATATATGGGAATGAAGTCGGCTTTTTTTATTGCGCCAATTTACGTATGTCTGAGCATTTTATTACTGACAGATGTTGTAGGGATTTATAAAGGGGCGATTGATACTTGGGAAATGTTGCGTTTCAAACTGATGTTATTAGCACTTTGTCAGTTTTATCTTTTTTGGGAAGACCAAAGTTTGACAGCCCTCTTATTAACAACGGTATTATTTGTAGATACTCTTTTTTATAGGAGATGGTTAGAGGTCGAAGTCATCAAACAAAGTGTTTTAGAAAAATTGATTTGGACTTTAGCGTGTCTCTATGTATTTGATAGTCTAACTGAAATTTTTCCGATATTGCCTAGACAATCATTCTTTATTCTGAGTGGAACGACACTATTATTGCTTTTACTTTCTGGGCTATGGTCAGTTATACACCGAAGAAGAAAAAGGAAATCATTAAAGCTTGATTTAAAGCTATTAGATGATGCTGAATATCGAAATTTCTTAGAACAAAATGGTGGAAATCACTTAGCTCATTTAGGTTTTTTAAAGGAAAACCGAGTTGCGTGGTGGGAAGATGTTGCAGTGATTTATCAAGAAAATAACCATTATCTCTTTATTTTAGGTGATCCAGTTGGTAAACAAGAAGCCATTTTTCCTTTTTTGAAAACTTTAGTGTCTAAAGCGAATCAATTAGGCAAACGAATTGTTTTTTATCAAGCTTCCACACAGTACCTTAGTTTTTATAATGATCTAAATTGCAAATTTTTCAAGTTAGGAGAAGAAGCAGTCATTGATTTATCTGAGTTTTCACTATCAGGGAAGAAGAAGAGAGGGTTTAGAGCAACATTAAACCAAATGGAAAAACTAGGGTATACGTTTGAAATCATCGAACCGACAATTGTTTCAGAGTCATCAGAAAGCGTGGGCTCAATTTCTTCGGAATTTTCACCAACATCACAGTTATCCCATGATCGTGAACTGTTGTCAGAATTGAAAGAAGTATCTGATCAATGGTTAAGGTCAAAAAATGAGATGACTTTTTCTGTCGGACGATTTGAGAAGGAATATTTAAATTGTGCAGCAGTTGGTATTATAAGAAATCAAGAACAAAAAATTGTTGGCTTTGTTTCCATGATGCCAACTTATACTAATGAGACCATTTCAGTCGACTTGATCCGTTGGTCTATCAGTGAAGAAGTGGCAATGATGGATGCTCTTTATTTATATTCCATCCTATGGGCTAAGGAACAAGGTTATCAAAAATTCAATTTAGGAATGGCTCCGTTCTCTTCTACTTATAAAAACACAATTAATTTAGAGAATACGTTTATTTACAGCGTCTATAATAATACTCAGTATTTGTATTCATTCAAAGGGTTAAGGAAATACAAAGAAAAATACAAGCCTCAGTGGGCTGCAAAATATCTCGTTTACGAAAATAAAACCTGGGTGTTGAAAAACTTATATGCTTGTTATAAATTAATTCATTCAAAATAATAGAAAAAGATGATAATCGTAACAAAGCCATCAGGAAGAGGTTGAGACAAAAGTGTTTAGTATCAAGAAATAAGAAGGAATTTCCGGAAATTGACAAGAAACACAAAAACTCATTTTATTCGTTTTAGAGATACTAGAAGAGACTGAGACAACTTTTGTCCCAGTCTCCATATTTTCTAATTTTTTAAGATCATTAAAGGTATCTCTAAATTTTTTAGTGAAATTTGATAGAATTTATTAATAGGCAAGTCTAATAGAACGCATGAATAGACTATTTTAAGATTTTTATGTAATTAATGTAACAAGTCCTTCTGGTTAAAGGTAGGATAAAAGAAAATTGATAAAGAGCTCAGGGCGACCTTCGCCCCGAGCTCTTTATCTTTAGTAGTTTAATATAGATAGAAATGGTATCACAGAGTGAACATTAAACCATAAGCAGACACTTTTAAGGAGTTGAAAAGCTATTTTAAAAATGTGCACTTATTGTTCAAGTTAAAGCACGCTATTCACAACCATTAAAGTATTGGGCTAAAAGTTGGTTATTACATAGAGGTTTTAGTTAAATACACGGAAACGATCTTCGTCGTTCATATATTCTTTTTCTCCAGCTGGTGTTTCTGGTGAGCCAAACACTAATTGAGAACGTAGTTTCCAATTAGATGGGATGTTCCATTCTTTAGCGACAGCTTCGTCAATTACTGGATGGTAATGTTGCAAGTTAGCTCCTAAACCTTGTTCTGTTAAGGCTACCCATGTATTTGCTGTAGCAATCCCATTTGATTGTTCTGACCAATCTGGGAAGTTGTCAGCATATAATGTAAATTGTTCTTGGAGATTTTTGATGATATCTGTATCTTTAAAGAACAAGACTGTTCCATAGCCTTTTTTGAAGCCAGCTAATTTATTTTGCGTATTTGGAAAAGCTTCAGCAGGTGTCAATGGGCGAAGAGCTTCTTCGGTCATTTCCCATAATTTTTCGTGAGCATCTCCAAAAAGAATGACTGCTCGTGTTGATTGTGCATTAAATGCAGTTGGACTTTCTTTGATTGCTTCTTTGATCAAAGCTGTTAATTCTTCATTTGATAGTGTTACGTTACGTCCTAAATCATAGATAGAACGACGGTTTTGCAAAGTTGTTGTAAATGTTGTCATGGTGAAATCTCCTTTAGTTGCGATCTGCATATTTTATGAGTACAAACGAAGTATATCACCTTACAAAAAGTAAGTGAAATAATATGCTCACAAAAAATAAGTAAATTTTTTAATGAATATTAAAATAATAGAGGTTATTTTAGTTAACGTTTCCATTGTTGTTAAACTAAGTAAAACTCGATCATTTTAAAATAGCAATATATAATTATTAAATATCTGTTTATTTTTTATTATCATTTTCCCATTAAATTTTATTCGTTTTTATAGAAAATAAGTATATATTTCTTAAATAAGTTTTTTAGTTAAATTTTTCAGTGAATATTTATAGTATTTTCTGAAAATTTAAAGAATTGGGGTATGGATTATGGAAAATCAACAAGACAAGGGCTTCTTCGGTCAGCCGAAGGGGTTGTCAACATTGTTCTTCACAGAGATGTGGGAACGATTTAGTTATTATGGTATGCGTGCGCTGTTGCTTTACTACATGTACGATACTGTAGCAAACGGTGGACTTGGATTACCTACCGCAACAGCATTAGCAATTATGTCAATTTATGGTTCACTGATTTATATGTCTAGTATCATCGGTGGTTGGGTTTCAGACCGGGTACTAGGTGCAAAAAGAACTGTTTTCTTCGGTGGAATATTTATTATGCTTGGACATATCGTCTTAGCATTGCCATTTGGTGTTTCCACTTTATTCGTCTCAATGGCTTTGATTATCTTTGGGACAGCCTTTTTGAAACCAAATGTTTCCGGAATGGTTGGACATCTTTATTCAAAAACTGATTTAAGACGAGATGCCGGCTTCTCTATTTTTTATATGGGGATCAACTTAGGTGCGATGTTAGCACCGATCATCGTAGGAACGATCGGACAAGAATACAACTACCATCTTGGCTTCTCATTAGCTGCAATCGGAATGTTCTTTGGACTGTTACAATACGTGATCCAAGGACGTAAAACGTTGGATGGTATAGGAACAGTTGCTCCTAACCCATTAACAGCAGCAGAGCGTAAAAAATTCATTCGTAACTTAGTCATTGCTTTAGTTGTGATTGTAGCAATCTTTGGTGGCGCACAAGTCACTGGACATTTAACCATTGATTTCTTTGTCAATTCAATTAGTGTTTTAGGTATTCTTTTACCGTTATACTATTTTGTTAAAATGTTAACAGCTAAAAATGTTACAGCAGAGGAAAAACCAAAAGTATGGGCGTATATCCCATTATTTTTAGCAGCAATCATTTTCTGGTCGTTACAAGAACAAGGATCTTCCATCTTGGCTCTGTTTGCACAAGAACGGACACAATCAACATTGTTCGGTATGAATATTCCAGCTAGTTGGTACCAATCATTGAATCCGATTTTCATCTTCGTCTTGACACCAGTATTCGTTACATTGTGGACGAGATTAGGAAAACGACAACCATCAACCGTAGTGAAATTTTCACTAGGATTATTATTTGCTGGGTTATCTTTCTTATTAATGATGTTACCAGGCATGCTTTATGGCACAGATAGTAAAGTAAGTCCAATGTGGTTGATTGGCAGCTTCTTCATTGTCGTAATCGCTGAATTATGTTTATCACCAGTTGGCTTGTCTGCGACAACAAAATTAGCACCTAAAGCTTTTGAATCACAAACCATTGCTATCTGGTTCTTGGCAGATGCTTCTTCACAAGCGATCAATGCACAAATCGCGCGTTTCTATACACCAGGTACTGAATCTGCTTATTTCGGGATTGTCGGTGTCGTAGCAATCGTCGGAGCAGTTGTATTGTTTATGATCAAAGAACCAATCAAAAAATTGATGGGTTCCATTCATTAAACCAAATGAAGTTATAAAAGAAAGCACCAAAGTTAGTGGAAATAACTAGCTTTGGTGCTTTTTTTATATGGATAAGTATAAGAAATAAGTAAAGGATAGCGATTGATGGATGTGAATCGCAAGAAGTAGTCTTAAACTTTTTTTGAGAGGATTTGGTAAAATAATCTCTATAAGCGCAAACAATAATTTCTAAAAAAATAGGAGAAAGAACAAATGTTCAGTTGTTTTTGGTATAATGAATGAGGAATGAATCTAAGGAATAAGGAGAGGGAAAATGTCTTTACAATTTATTCTCGGGACAGCCCGAAAAGACCACCGTACAGCGTTGATTGATGAATCAGTCGAATGGTTAGCAAAAGATAGCATACACCAGGTATTTTTCCTTGTACCTAACTATAATAAATTTGAACAAGAACAAGAAATCTTGACAGAGCTGCGTCAAAGAAGTGGCAAAACTTCATTTAGTACAACGAATGTCCAAGTCTTTAGTTTTTATCGTTTAGCGTGGTATTTGTTGCAGCAAACAACGTTATTGTCTGGTAATGAACTTTCAGAATCTGGTTCGGCAATGATCTTGCGACAGATCCTAGAAAAAAATGAAGAAAATTTAACGATTTTTCGGGGAGAAATCAATAAAAAAGGGTTTATTCGCCAGTTGCAAGAACTGCACAATGAATTACGTATTGGAAATATTTCACCTGAAGATCTTGTCTTTTCAGAACTAGCGGATACGGTAAAAGCTGAAAATCAACAGTTGAAAATGAAAGATCTTCAATTGATTTTTACAGCTTTTGAAGAAGAATTAGTCCAACGTGCGCTGCAATCTGAAGATGCTTTGACCATTTTGGCAAATTATCTGCAAACGCAAGACATGTCCAAGGTGAAATTTATCGTTAGTGGTTTCACTCGAGTCAATGCGCAAGAATATCAATTGTTACAGGTCATGATGGAAAAGGGACAGCTAGTGATTGATTTGCTTCTTGATCGTCCTTATATCACGGATATGCCTGAAGTGTTGACATTGTTTCATGAAACAGGAAAGCTCTATTTCCAACTGATCAACAGTGCCAAAGAACGAAGAGTGCCGGTTTTAGTGGAAAAATTTGCCCCAGAACATGAAAGACCGCTTGCACTCATGCACTTGCAAAAAATGTGGGAAGAAACTTCTAGCAACAAAAAAAGCCAGCCGCTGAAGGTTGGGCAACAAGAGGCGTTGAGAATTTGGGAAGCAGAGAACGCCACCGAAGAAGTCAGACAACTAGCTGTGGAGATCCGTCGTTTGGTCAGCGAGGAAAATTATCGCTATCGTGACATTCAAGTGTTAACGAAAGATATGGCGTTTTATGGTAACTTGCTACAACCTGTTTTCAAAGAAATGGCGATTCCTTTTTATATTGATGAAGAGCAGTTGATGGAGAATCATCCATTGATCGAATGGATCAATAGTTTATTCGCTTTAGATCGATATGCCTATCGTTTGAATGATATCATGCGTTTTTTCAAAACTGAATTATTCATTTGTGAAGCGGATGATACACTAGACTTAGCCAGTTGGCGTGAGCAAAGAAATCAGTTCCGAGCAAAATTAGATGTCACAGAAAATGTAGCACTTGCTTATAACTATCAAGGTTCATACTGGACGAGAGAAAAAGATTGGCAGTTCGTGTCTTACGATTTTGAAGCAGAACAACTGGAAGATGTTCAAGAATTAGAAAAACGCTCGAATGATATTCGGCACTTCTTCAAAGAGAAAGTCCCAACATTTTTTGACAAGATAAAAAAATGTAAAAATGGACAAGAAGGCGCGACGGTCTTTTATCGTTTTTTGGTGAACAGTGGCGTACAACAACAATTAGTTTTTTGGCGAAATCAAGAAATTGAACGAGGCAATTTAGCAGCAGCCCGAAACCATGAGCAAACATGGGGGGCGTTGATTGATTTACTGGACGAGTATTCGCTCATTTATGGGGAATCTGAATTTGACTGGCATTTGTTTCAGGAAATCATTACCAGCGGGTTAGAAAATTTAAGTTACGGGAAGATTCCTACAGCAATCGACCAAGTACGCATCAACCGCTTGGAACTGGTACGATCAAACCAGGCGAAAGTCACGTTTGCCATTGGCTTGAATGATCAAGTATTTCCTGATCGGCACGAAACGAAAGGCTTGCTTTCTAGTGAGGAAAGGGAAACGTTGAATGCTCGTTTAGCGGAAGAGAAATTTTTATTTGATCCCGCAAAAGAGAACTTGTCTTTTGAACCATTGCAAGCCTACTTGGTGTTTGCTTCAGCCACTCAGCGTCTATACCTCAGTTACGCTCAAAGTTATGATACAAACACGTTGAAAATCTCTCCTTATTTGAAACGAATCATGGAATACTTGATGATCCCAGCTGAAAGAAAAGAGCATTTGGTTTTAGACAGCGATCCGAGTTGTTATATCGGTACGTATCGTAGTGGGATCAATACAATCAATCATATCTATCGTTTAGCAAAGGAAGAGAAGAAAAAAGTTCCGGTGTATTGGCGCCAACTAAGAGAGCAGATCTTGCAATCACAATGGCGAAATTTTGCATTGCGCATTTTTGAAAGTCAAGAACATCTGAATGTCCCGGTGTCATTACCTAAAAAGATGGCAGAGGAACTCTATGGTAAAGATATTTATACCTCTATTTCCAGATTAGAAAATTTCTATAATTGTGAATATAAATATTTTGTCCAATTTGGTTTGAAACTGAAAGAACGAATGGTCTATGGTTTAACGCCGGCTGCTACAGGTGATTTTTATCATGAATCACTAGATCGTTTCTTTAAATTACTATTTTCAAATCAGATATCGCTAGTAGAAATGACCGATACACAACGTAAAGAGTTTACTGAAAAAGTCTTGCAAGACGTCTTTGGCGAGTTACGCTTTGAAATTTTAGATAGTTCAGCTCGAATGAACTATATTCGTTATCAGTTAGGACAAACGATCCAAAAAGTAGCTTGGGCATTACAAAAGCAAAGTAAAAATACAGGGATGAAGCCCCTTCAAACAGAAATATTGTTTGGCCAAATTGCGGGCGCTCAAGGTATCCCAGGGTTGGAATTACCACTGAATAATGGAGGGAAACTACATGTTCGTGGGAAGATTGATCGTGTGGATGTTGCTGTTGAACAAGCGGATACCTGGCTTAGTGTTGTCGATTATAAATCAAGTGGACGTTCCTTTGATGTCACTGAAGCTTACTACGGGATGGCTATGCAACTGTTGACTTATCTAGACGTGGCGTTGATGGATGCTGTCAAATTGACTGGAAAAGCATTGGTTCGACCGGCTGGTTCCTATTATTTACATGTCCATAATCCGATTTTGTCTGAAGCAAATGAAATTGAAAAAGAGACATTGAAAAAATTCAGTTATGACGGCATCTTTGTCGATGAACCTGAGTTATTGGAAGTATTAGATCATTCACTGGAAGCAAAAGAGAACTCTTTGATTTATCCGATCAAGAAAAATGCGAAAGATGTCTATCAAAAGGGAAGTTTTAGTAAAGAAAAATTCTATACAGAACAGGAACTCCAACTTTTTATGGCGCATAATCGTGCGAATATGCGTTTAGCAGGGGATAAAATCACGTCAGGGGAGATCAAACTTAATCCAGCTTACAAAGACAAGGAGCGGCTTGCTTGTCAAATGTGTCCTTTTAGAAGTGTTTGTACGTTTGATGTGATGTTGCAAGAAAACAATTATCACCGTTTAGAAAAATTATACAAGGAAGAAGCCCTGCGAAGAATAGAAAAAAGGAGTGAGGAAGAATGACCAAAATTCCTTTGAGACCAGAAAACGAACGATTCACTGACGAACAATGGCAAGCCATTTTTGATCAGGGAGATAACTTGCTGGTATCAGCTTCCGCTGGTTCTGGAAAAACCACAGTGCTTGTCCGTCGAGTAATCGAAAAACTAAAAATGGGGTTCAATATTGATGAACTTTTGATCGTGACGTTTACAGAAGCGGCAGCGAAAGAAATGAAAGAACGGATCCAAGAAGCTTTACAAGAAGCAGTCAATAGTGAAAGCGATCCGGCACGCCAACAACATTTCACGAAACAGCTGATTTTATTGCCGAGTGCTAATATTTCTACTTTACATGCTTTTTGTTTAACGGTTATCCGCCGATTCTACTACTTGATCGATATTGATCCAGTTTTTCGGATGTTAACGGATGAGACAGAAACGATCTTAATGAAAGAAGATGTTTGGGATGAATTACGCGAGGCTTGTTATAGCGAAGATCGGGAAGAGTTTTTCCAATTAACAATGAATTTTTCAAATGATCGTTCAGATGATGGATTGACCAATCTGGTTTTCTCTCTTTATGAATTTGCGCGAGCGAATCCTGATCCCAAACGTTGGTTAGATCAATTAGTGGATAACTATCGTTTAGATGATGGATTAGCTCATTCACCATTGTACCAAGAACAATTGCGACCACTTCTACTTAAAGATATGGCACAAAGTGTGCAACTTTATGAAGAAATGGTTGGATTAGCGCAAGAAGAAGGTCTGGAAAAAATGTTGGAACAAGTTGCAGGAGAAAAAGAACAAGTCCAACGCATTTATGATCACTTATTACAAGATCAATTGCCGGAAGCCTATACGGGTTTAGAAACATTGACTTTTACTACTTTTAAAAGCAGTCGCAAAGCAGAGCTGAAAGAACGTTCAGCCGAAGTTAAAAATTTAAGAGATCAGGCGAAAAAAATCATTCAGAAAATTGGAAAAACATATTTTCCGATTTCTCCTGAACAATTGACCGAACGGACGAAAAAAGCTGCTGTCCTAGTGGAAGAGTTGACGAATGTCACCAAACGTTTCATGGATGGCTTTAGCCAACGAAAAAGAGAAAAGGGAGTAGTAGATTTCAATGATTTAGAACATCTTGCTTTGCGAATCTTGACGACCCAAACAGAAGAGTCATGGCTTCCAAGTGAAGCATCAAAGCTTTATCGTAAGCAATTCAAAGAAGTAATGGTCGATGAATACCAAGATATCAACCAGTTGCAAGAAGCTATCCTTTATTGGCTTAGACAGCCTGATCCGACAAATGGCAATTTATTCATGGTTGGGGATGTCAAACAGTCGATTTATTCTTTTCGACTAGCTGATCCTAGTTTGTTTATTGAAAAATATGAAGCATTTGCAACAGCTGAGGGTGGAAGACGGATCATTTTGGCAGAAAACTTTCGTTCCCGAAAGGAAGTCCTGTCATTTACCAATCTAGTGTTCCAACAATTGATGGACCCTGTTGTGGGACAAATCGCTTATGATGATGCTGCACAATTACGATTAGGATTTCCTGATTTCCCCGAAGTCGATCGCTTTGAACCAGAACTATTGATTTACGAAAAAGAAGAAGAGCCAAACAGCGACTTTCCAATTGATGAGAATCTGGAGGACAAAACAGAAGGTGAACTCTTTATGACGGGCTTAAAAATCCGCGAACTGATTGATGAAAAATTCCTGATCTATGATAAAAAAATGAAACAGAATCGTCCAGTCGAATATAAAGATATCGTACTTTTAACACCTACAAAGAAGAATAATCTGACGATATTAGAGATCTTTAAAACATTGGATATTCCTTTAGAAATGAACGATGCCCAAAATTATTTTCAATCTACGGAGTTGCGTACGATGATTTCTTTACTCCAATTGATTGATAATCCATATCAAGATATTCCATTGGCAGCCGTTTTACGTTCACCGATCGTAGGACTGATTGAACCAGAACTGGCACAGATCCGTTTAGCTGATCGAACGCATACCTATTATGATGCGGTGCTGGCTTACCAAACAGCAAATCAGAATGAATTAGCTGATAAATTGCGCCATTTCAATGACCAACTCGAATTGTGGCGGGAACTGGCTCGGCGGTCTTCAATCACTGACTTGCTGTGGGAGATCTATTTACAAACCGGTTATTTAGAATATGTAGCAGGTTTACCAGCCGGTGCCCAAAGACAAGCAAACCTTTATGCCTTAGCTGATCGTGCGAAAGCGTATGAACAAAGTTCGTTTAGAGGGTTGTATCAATTCGTTCGCTTCATCGAAAAGATGCAGGAAAAAGACAAAGATTTAGCGGAGCCGGTGATTTCCTCCAGCGATAATGCTGTTCGGGTCATGACAATTCACGCAAGTAAAGGCTTAGAATTTCCTATTGTCTTTTTATTAGATATGACCAAACAATTCAATTTGCAAGATTTAAAAAAGCGATATGCTTTTGAAGAAAAACTAGGTGCGGGGATTCGTTATATGGACCCTGATACTCGGGTGTTGTATGATACCTTGCCTTACCAAGCAATCAAATCAGCCAAACAAAATAAGTTATTGTCAGAGGAGATGCGTAAACTCTACGTTGGTTTGACCCGTGCGGAACAAAAATTATTTATTATCGGCTCGTATAAAAATAAAGAAGATACCTTGAAGAATTGGTCAGAAGCTTCTGAACAAACCAAATTAGTCTTAGAGCCAACGACTCGATTAAAAGGGAATAGCAGCTTGATGAGCTGGATCGGTCTTAGTTTGATGCGTCATCCATTGATGCAAAACTATTTTGCCGAAGCAACCATTCTTTCAGAATTAAAACACTCTGATAGCCAATTTGCGATTACTTGGATGAATCAACAATCTCTGCTTGAAAAAAGGCAACGTTTAATAGCGCAAGAAAACGATGCTGCTGAAAATAATGACGTGGATCAAACACCACTATCACCTGCTCTGAAAGCACGACTCGATTATCGTTATCCTTTCAAAGAGTCAACGCAAACCACAAGTTATCAATCGGTCTCTGAAATTAAACGTTTGTTTGAAGATCCAGATGATACGCTTGATGCTAAACTTGTCTGGGAAAGTAATGAAACAAGAGGGTTAAACCGCCAATTCCGTTATACGCAAGATACATTGGCTGAACCACGTTTCTTACAAAAAACGCAACAGGTTTCAGCTGCGGCAATCGGAACTGCAACACACTATTTATTGCAATTGCTGCCATTAGAAATGCCGACTACTGAGTCGATCCAAGCATTGCTAGATGAATTAGTCAAAAAGCGTTTAGTGGATCAAAAGGTAGCCAAAAAAATTGATTTTTCTGCTATTCTTTGGTTTTTTGAAACCGAGCTAGGAAAAGAATTGATCAAGCAAAAAGCGCATGTCAAACGGGAACAACCGTTTTCGATGTTATTACCTGCAGAACGGGTCTTTGAACAATACCCAAATGAAGAAGATGAATTGCTGATCCATGGGATTGTCGATGGTTATATCGATTTATCCACGACGATTCAATTATATGACTTTAAGACGGATTTCATTTTAGATCGCAACGATGAAACAGCGATTGATGCTGTCATTCAAAAATATCGTGGGCAATTGAATCTCTATCAACAGGCGTTGACAGAATCATTAGAAAAGCCTGTCACAGATGTCTTTCTTGTCTTATTAAGTGCAAAGAAAATAATAAATATTAATAAATAATAATAATTGAGCAACTAGGACTTACACTTTGTAAGTAATATGCTATACTCTTAGCAAAGAGGTGAGTAAAATGGAGCTAACACAGACAGAGTTCACTTTATGTCCTAAATTTGAAAAGACCTTTTCGATTTTAGGTAAAAAATGGAATGGGCTGATTATTGATGTATTGCTTGAAAATGGTCCGCAACGCTTTGTTGATCTCGCAGCTAAAATACCTATGGTGAGTGATCGGGTTTTAGTTGAACGATTAAAAGAACTTGAAAAAGAAAAAATTATCGCCAGAAACTTCTCATGTAAAGAGTCCAGCCGTTCAGAATATATGTTAACTGAAAAAGGAGCGGATCTTCAAAAGGCCATTGTTCAGTTACAGGTTTGGAGTGAAAAATGGGTGACAGAAGAAGAATGCAGTTGATTTTGGAAGTGAAATCTTGTAAACTGGCATTAGATGAATAGCTAAAGAACGTTGACGAAAAAGAGTAGTTTGGCTAAACCAGTCCAGGGAGATCTGTCATAGACTGTAAGCAGATCCTGAGTTTGAAAAATGAAGTTCACTTTCTGAGTTCGTCTGATTTATTCAGACCGGCAAATGTCGTTAAAAAAATAAGTGTACGGTTTTGACCGTAAATTAGGATGGTAACGCGAAGACCTCGTTCCTTTGTAGGAATGAGGTCTTTTTTGTATTTGAATTTGAAGGAGGAAATAGGGAATGTCTCTACAAGCCCAATTAGAAAGCTTGAAAGAAGCCACAATCGTTAAAATAGCGACAGCACGCGATTTAAAAGAATTAAATCAAATTCGTGTAGAAACTTTAGGAAAAAAAGGACCAATCACCGAAGTTTTACGGGGAATGAAGGATCTAAGTCCTGAAGAACGTCCGAAAGTTGGTAGTTTTGCCAATGAGATTCGTGATCTGTTGACAGCAGAAATTGAACGTAAAAAGCAAGCGTTAGAAGAAGCGGCACTTGCAACAGCTTTAAGCAAAGAAACAATTGATGTGACCTTGCCAGGACGACAAGTCAAACAAGGAAACCGCCACATTTTGACACAAATCATGGAAGAAATCGAAGACATCTTTGTCGGAATGGGCTACCAAATTGTTGAAGGGTATGAGGTGGAGTCTGATCATTATAATTTTGAGCGAATGAACTTACCAAAAGACCACCCAGCTCGTGATATGCAAGATACTTTTTATATTTCAGAAGAGATCTTGATTCGTACGCATACCTCACCAGTACAAGCACGTACGATGGAAAAACATGACTTTTCAAAAGGTGCACTTCGAATGATCTCACCTGGGAAAGTATTCCGTCGTGATACGGATGATGCTACTCATAGCCACCAATTCCATCAAATCGAAGGATTAGTGATCGATGAAAATATTACGATGGGTGACTTAAAAGGCACTTTAGAAGTCGTAATGAAGAAGATGTTTGGTGAAGAACGTGAAATTCGACTACGTCCTAGTTATTTCCCGTTTACTGAACCTTCTGTTGAAGTGGATGTCAGCTGTTTCAAATGTGGTGGCGCTGGCTGTAATGTCTGCAAGCACACCGGTTGGATTGAAATCTTAGGAGCTGGGATGGTTCATCCAAATGTATTGAAAATGTCAGGAATCGATCCGGAAAAATACTCTGGTTTTGCTTTTGGCCTTGGCCCAGATCGAGTAGCAATGCTACGTTACGGTGTCAATGATATTCGTAATTTCTATCAAAATGACTTGCGTTTCTTAAGTCAGTTCAAAGGGGAGTAAAAAGCATGTTAGTTTCTTATAAATGGTTAAATAAATATCTTGATTTGTCAGCAGTTACGCCAAAAGAACTAGCTGATAAAATGTCAGTGACTGGGATCGAAGTGGAAGGAATCACGGTTCCTGAAGAAGGCTTAAAAAAAATCGTAGTCGGCGAAGTCAAGGAATGTGTGCCACATCCTGATTCCGATCATTTATCGATTTGCCAAGTGGATATCGGTGAAGAAGAACTTTCACAGATCGTTTGTGGCGCACCTAACGTGAAGGCAGGGATCAAAGTCATCGTTGCTTTACCTAATTCACGGATCGCAGGGAATGTAAAAATCAAAAAAGGGAAAATGCGTGGTCAAGTTTCTAATGGAATGATTTGTGCCTTACAAGAAATTGGCTATCCAGATAGTGTTGTTCCCAAAGAATATGCTGAAGGAATCTACTATCTTCCACAAGAGGCAGTCAATGGAGAGCCCGTCTTTTCTTATTTAGACATGGACGATTCAATTATCGAGTTATCGATTACACCGAACCGCGCAGATGCTTTATCTATGCGAGGAGTAGCATATGAAGTGGGGGCGATTTATCGTCAAACACCTCATTTTGCAGAGGAAGAATTAGTAGAAGCAGCACGTCCGGCAAAAGACAAAATCAAGGTGACAGTCGAAGATCCAGAAGCTGTGCCTGCTTATCAAATTCGAATCATTGAGGGCGTAAAAATCCAATCTAGTCCACAATGGTTACAAAATATCTTGATGAACGAAGGGATTCGACCAATCAACAACGTAGTAGATATCACAAACTACATCTTACTGTTGTTTGGACAACCATTACATGCGTTTGATTATGATCGGCTGGGATCACAAGAAATCGTCGTTCGTCAGGCAAAAGCAACAGAAAAAATCGTTACGTTAGATGGCGAAACACGTGAGCTAACACCCGAAAATCTCGTGATCACTAATGGAGAACAACCAGTCGCTTTAGCAGGTGTGATGGGCGGCTTGGATTCTGAAATCACTGAGACAACGACTACGGTTGCTCTAGAAGCAGCTTTGTTTGATCCAATTTCGATCCGTCGAACAGCGAAACAATTCAATTTAAGAAGTGAATCTTCTGCTCGTTTTGAAAAAGGAATCAATCAAGCAACAGTTGCTGAAGCATGTGACGTTGCTGCTGCAATGATCGTTTCGTTAGCAGGCGGTGAGGTTCTTCAAGGTGCGGTTGCTGGTTCGACTTATCAAGTAGAAGATGTAACAGTAACGATCACTCTCTCACGAATCAATCATTATCTAGGAACTGACTTAACAGTTAAGGAAGTAAATGAGATTTTTGAAGCACTTGGCTTTGGCTATCAAAGTGAAGGGGAAACGTTCACCGTTACTGTTCCTCCTCGTCGCTGGGATATCAAGATTGAAGCGGATATTATTGAAGAAGTTGCTCGTATCTATGGCTATGATCGCTTGCCTTCCAGATTACCAAGTGGAGAGACTGTTGCAGGAAGTTTGACCCAAGAGCAATCAACAACACGCAAGATCCGTACATTACTTGAAGACAGTGGTTTACATGAAGCCATCAGCTATGCTTTGACAACGGAAGAAAAATCTCGTCAATTTACAATCAAAGATTCCTTAGTTACACGTCTTGATTGGCCAATGAGCGAAGACCGTTCTGTCTTACGAATGAACTTGATCAGTGGGTTACTGGATAATGTGAACTATAACGTAGCTAGAAAAAATAGTGATGTCGCTTTTTATGAAGTCGGAAGAGTCTTCTATCAAGAAAACGATCCATTGACTCATTTGCCGCAGGAAGTGAAACATGTTGCTCTTGCATTGACAGGTACTTGGCAGGATAAAGGTTGGCAAACTCAAGCAGAAGTAGTTGACTTCTATACGATCAAAGGTCTTTTAGAAAACTTGTTTGAACAATTAGGAATAGCAACAGACATTTCTTATCAAGCGACTGATAGTTTGAAAGACATGCATCCAGGAAGAACAGCGGAAATCTATTTAGGTGAAACAGTGATTGGATTTGTTGGACAGGTTCATCCGAATACAGCTAAAGAATACGATGTTCCAGAAACCTATGTTGCAGAATTTGACTTGAGCTCAGTGATCGAAGCTGCTCAAAAAGGGATGACTTTCCATGCGGTGACAAAATTCCCTTCCGTTTCTCGTGACATTGCGATGTTAGTTGCAGAAACAGTAACCAATCAAGAAATCGTAACGGTTATCCAGTCTGCTGCAGGTAAGTTCTTAACAGACATCCAATTGTTTGATGTGTATCAAGGAAAAAATATCGAGGAAGGACATAAGTCAATGGCTTACAGTCTGACATTCGAGAATCCTGAAGCAACAATGACAGATGAAGAAATTAACCGATCAATGACTAAGATCGAAAAAGCACTAAGTGAAACAGTTGGTGCAAATATTCGTTAAACTGTAAAAAAAGACGCCCTCACAAAGAATGAGGACGTCTTTTTTATTCATTAACAAGCCAATCAGTTAAAATAATTGATTCCCATTGCAGTTTTGACTTCTGCTAGAGTTTGAGCAGCGACTTTCGCAGCTGCTTCACTACCGTCTCTTAGGATCGCCATCACAGCAGCTGGATCTTTCGCTAATTCTTCTCTTCTAGCACGAATTGGAGCAAACTCTTCTTCCAAAACATCAATCAAATAGCGTTTGATTTTCACATCACCTAGACCACCACGACGATAATGAGCTTTCATTTCTTCAATCGCATTTTTGTCTTTTCCAAACACATCAAGATAAGTGAACACCATATTGCCTTCGACTTGACCTGGATCTTCCACGTGGATGTGATTTGGGTCTGTGTACATACTCATTACTTTTTTCTTGACCACATCAGCAGGATCAGAAATATAGATGCCATTACCCAATGACTTGCTCATTTTTCCATTCCCATCGATGCCAGGCAAACGGCCCATTCCTTTTGGTGGGAAAACGCCTTTTGGTTCCACTAAGACGTCGCCATACGTGTGGTTGAAACTTTGAACTATTTCTTGTGTTTGTTCAAGCATTGGTTTTTGATCTTCACCAACAGGAACTAAATTCGCTTTGAAAGCTGTGATATCAGCAGCTTGCGATACAGGATAAATAAAGAATCCAGTTGGGACACCTTCACCAAATTTTTTCTGTTCGATTTCTGTTTTAACTGTAGGATTACGACGGACACGCCCGACGCTGACTAGGTTTAAATAGTACATAGTCAATTCAGCTAATTCTGGTATTTGCGATTGGATAAAAAGCGTTGATTTCGTAGGATCTAATCCAACAGCTAAATAGTCTAAAGCAACTTCAAGTACATTTGAAGAAACCTTCTCAGGGTTTTTAGCGTTATCGGTTAGGGCTTGCATATCTGCAATCATTACAAAAAGTTGATTGTTTTCATCTTTTTGCATTTCTACCCGTGTTTTGAGTGATCCTACATAATGCCCTAAATGTAACTTGCCAGTCGGGCGATCACCTGTTAGAATAATATTTTTCAAAAAAAACACCTCTTTACGATTTGTAAGACTAAGCACTTAATATCTTACCGTTTTTTGGAGGAAGAAACAACCGTTCTAAATCAAAAGACGAACAAAATGCAGAAAAATAGCAGATGTAAGAAGCAAAGGAGAAAAATAACGAAAGAAAGTTTCAAAGAAACTTTACAAAATACGTAAGTTTCAGATATAATATGTTCTATTATATATCTTTAAATATTTTCTTACTAAATAATAATGGGAGTGTAATGATATGGCAATGATTAAATTTGATAACGTGGAAAAATACTACGGCAAATTCCATGCTTTGAAAAACATAAACCTCGAGTTTGAGAAAGGGGAAGTCGTCGTTGTCATTGGTCCTTCAGGTTCAGGTAAAAGTACAATGTTACGATGTATCAATGGATTAGAAACGATCTCTTCTGGAAGATTGTTAATCAATGATATCGACCTTCAGGACAAAAAAACAAAATTGACCGAAGTCAGAAAAAATGTTGGAATGGTTTTTCAGCATTTTAATCTATATCCTAATAAAACCGTTTTAGAAAACATTACACTTGCACCGATTAAAGTATTAAAGCAAGATCAAGCAAGTGCAGTGAAAAACGCGGAAAAATTCTTAGAAAAAGTCAACATGCTCGACAAAAAAGATTCTTATCCATCTATGTTATCTGGAGGACAACAACAGCGTGTGGCAATTGCCAGAGGTTTGGCGATGAATCCGGAAATGCTGTTATTTGACGAGCCTACATCTGCTTTAGATCCGGAAATGATCGGGGATGTACTTGATGTGATGAAAAAATTAGCTCGTGATGGGATGTCAATGATCGTCGTGACCCATGAAATGGGATTTGCAAAAGAAGTAGCAGATCGGGTTATTTTCATGGCGGATGGCCAAGTATTAGAAGATAGCCGCAATGTAAAAGACTTCTTTGAGAACCCTAAAGAACCTCGGGCACAACAATTTATTAGTAAAGTAATCAATCATTGATAGGAGGAATAAAATGCGTAAGAAAACAATGATTCGTTTGCTTTTCCTTTTGGGTCTGGTCTTTTTGATATTAGCAGGCTGCAAAGGAAAAAGTGTCGCTGAAGAAAATATTCTGGAACGAAGTAAGCAAAACAACACCATAACGTGGGGTGTAAAATACGATACTCGCTTATTTGGGATGATGGATATCAAAAGTAGTACGGTTCAAGGATTTGATATCGATATCGCTAAAGCGATTACGCAAGAGATTCTTGGAAAGGATGGGAAAGCAGAATTTGTGGAAGTTACCTCTAAAACACGGATTCCGCTATTAAAAAATGGAAATATTGATGCGATTATTGCGACAATGACCATTACAGATGAACGAAAAAAGCAAGTTGATTTTTCTGATGTTTATTTTGATGCCGGACAATCTTTATTAGTCAAAAAAGGAAGCCCGATTAAAAGCGTAGATGACTTAAATGCTGAAACAACTGTGCTTGCAGTCAAAGGATCAACTTCTGCAGTAAATATCCGAGAACATGCTCCAGATGCAAAAATTCTTGAACTAGAAAACTATGCCGAAGCGTTTACTGCTTTACAATCAGGACAAGGAGATGCTATGACGACCGATAATGCCATTTTGTTGGGAATGGCTGACGAGAACCCTGACTATACTTTAGCAGGTGGGACGTTTACCAATGAACCTTATGGAATTGCGATCAATAAAGGACAAACAGAATTTTTGGATGCCGTAAATCAAGCGTTAAAAGAACTCATTGCTAACGGCACATATGATCAGATTTACCAAAAATGGTTCCCAGATACCACCCAAGGAAAAGTGAATTAAGGAGGGGAAAGAATGGCTGAGTTGCTGCAAACATATGGATCAACCTTCTTAGAAGGGTTTAAAATCACTATCTATTCAAGTGTGTTAGCTTTATTATTTAGTTTGATTATTGGAACACTGATGGCAATTTTTCAATTGTCAACGAACAAAGTGATCAGTGGACTAGCTAAAGCGTACGTGGAATTTTTTCGAAATATCCCATTGTTGATTATTGTGATGTTCTTTTATGTCGTCCTTCCGATCTATTGGATTAGTTTTGACGGCTTTCAAGCAGGGACGATCGGTTTGACGATCTATACTTCGGCATTTATTGCAGAAACCGTTCGTTCAGGGATTCAAACAGTGCCAAAAGGGCAAACAGAAGCGGGATTATCAGCTGGTTTGACCTATGCGCAAACGATGCGGTTTATTATTTTGCCGCAGGCTTTCAAGATCGTCGTACCACCATTAGGAAACCAATTTATTAATTTAGTAAAAAATTCATCGATTTTAGCTATCGTTGCTGGGTTAGATTTAATGTATCAAGGGGACTTAATTGCCAGTGAAACTTTCAACACTTTTGATACCTATATCATCGTGGGTCTTTTTTACTTAGTAATTACATTACCTTTGTCTTACTTGATGACATATTTAGAGAAAAAATGGGCAGTTCGTTCATAGGAAGGGGAGAACAAAATGGATTTTAGTGGTGCTTTTTCATGGATGAATATCCGCTTCTTATTAGAAGGATTAAAAGTGACTGTGGAGGTTTCATTATTTTCAATCATCTTTAGTTTTTTGATTGGCGGGATTTGTGGTGTGGTTCGTTTTGCCAATATACCTTATCTTTCAAAAATACTAGGAATACTAATTGATATTATCAGAAATCTTCCATTGTTATTAATCATTTTCTTTACGTATTTTGCCTTACCACAAATCGGTATCCAAATGAATATTTTTTGGTCAGCCGTAGCAGCATTGACGATTTTTGAATCGGCTATGTTATCAGAAATTTTTCGAGCAGGGTTGAATGCCGTTCCTAAAGGACAAATGGAGGCTGGTCTTTCCACAGGATTGTCTTATGTAGAAACGATGAGAATCGTCGTTTTACCCCAAGGATTTAAATCAATGATCCCAGCAATCGTGAGTCAGCTGATTTCATTGATCAAGGATACATCATTAGCAGTGATCATTTCCTTACCTGAATTGACTCACCAAGCACGAATTGTTTACGGACAAAATACCAATTATGTATTGCCAATGTTTGTGGCAATGACATTGATGTATTTTGCTGTCTGCTATGCTTTATCCTTACTTTCTTCCTATTTAGAAAAAAGAAAGTACAGCTATTAGTCAAAAACTTAGCATGCTCGTTGTTCAATGAAAATTGTTCAGCGAGTATTTTTATTTGATTCGTCAATGTAAAACTTAGATCGTTTTTCTCTTCAACGATATTGTGAGAGAAAGTAGTCGTAGACAAAGATCAGCTTAAAAACATAGCTTACAGTTTTGTTCGTTCAGTTCATTTAAAAATATGGACTGTCTTGACAGTAGGAAGTATACTAAGTGTCGTTAGGTAAACGTATTGAAATGAGAGAATGCCTAACAGAGTTTGTGGTAACTATAATGGATAGATAGAGAAAGAGATGTTGTTAGATGGAAGAGATTATAAATGCTTTTCAAGCAAACCCGATATTTTCTACGGGATGTATTATTTTTATCATAGGTGTGTTAATTTTTTGTTTTGGAAGAAAATTATTTTTCGTTCGTTGGCTATTGGGAGATACCAGTATGTTCGGACAACTATTTTGGGGACTGATTTTATCAGGTATCGGACTAGCAATCATTGTCTATTATCGAATGTAATTGGACTAATTGTATACGAATGATCCATTGCTTGTGACAAACAGGAAATGGTAAAAAGAAAGAAGTTTCTGTAAGATTTTCTAGAAATTTAGTACATTTTTTGTGTAAGAGTTCGTTTATTTAGGAAAATGTCAAAAATGAATGAACAAATTGGTCGGTTAGAAAACCAGCTGTTCTGAACGACTGCTAAAGCAAAAAAGGGGAGCTCGCGTGAAGTAGAAGTACGATGTTCTAGTGGTCGATAGATCATTCAATCAACAATTTGTGACAAACAGAAGTGGATAAATTAAGAATCTTCAATTTTAATCTAGTATAGGCAGGCATCATCCATTCTCTATAAGTGGGTGATGACTGCTTTTTGACAGAATGGTTATCGGATAGTAACTCGAAAAACAACATGTCTAGTGATATCAGATGCCAAAAAATTCTTTCTGCAGAAATAAAAGTTACTTAGATACTCCTTTTTTCTGATAGTTTAACAAGGTAGTATATAACTTTTAAAGGAGAGAATAACATGCCAAATGATAAACAAAAAATAGCAGTAATACGGACAGGAAGTCAATATGCTATTGCTCTTCAACTAATCAAGGATCATAAGCTTGTGAGGGGAGAAGCTAATAGTTCGGAAAAGTTAGCAACATTAGGTAAAATTCTTTCTAACTATAAGAGAGATTCTGCAGAAGGGATTATCTCCTATCTTCCGCTTCTTCCAGAAGAGAAAAAACTGTTACGACAAAGGAACATCCAAATGAATAGTGATGATAGAATAGTAGTGGATGATAAAAATAAAACCTTTTATATTAACTACCTTAATCAAAAGTATGATTTAAGCAAAAAAGCAGTTTTGTCGAAAGAAACAAAACATGCACTAATTCAAGACCTTGATAAATTCTATTTCGATTCTTTGGACCTTAACAGGTTTACTTCCTTTATTTATGATTTAGATGTGATCGCTAGAAGAGATGTTCAGACACTCTTAAAGAAGCAAACGCCCAAGATAGAAAAATCAATAAAAAAGGCAAGAGAAGATATAGCGGTTGATCAAGTGAAAGAAAGATTTAAGATGAACAGACACTATACTGAAATTCCCCCAACACTAATGGTGCAATTTCAAGACGAGTTGAAAAAATCTGAATACATAAGCAAAAAGAGGCAAAAAATAGAAATTGAGAAATTAAAAAATGAATATAAGTCTCCAAGTAAACCAAATGAAAGACAGGAATATTTCAAGATGAGTGTAAAAGAATTTCTTGAAAAAGGAAGCTCAGAACAAAGAAGCCTTAATAAAAGAAAACGTGAGCAAGGAAAATCCGAGCAAGGAAGACTTACGAAAAAAAGAATTGAGCAATTAAAAACATCTGTACTACCAAAGTCACAGGCATATCTAAACAAAAAGGATCAATTTCAAAGATAGTGATCAATAAACTCTAAGAATAATTACATAATAAATGAGTGTGGGATATTGATCTGATTAATATCCCACTTTTTATGGCTAAATTAAAACTGGGATTAAAAAATCAATGAAATATTATGAAAGGAATTGTTATGTATAGGAATACTCAAATATAATTTCATGATGCATTTTTCTTTGAAAATACTATTCTTGACCTTGTATTCTCAGAAATTAAAAGTAATAACCTAGAATTTTAATCAATTAAATGGTATTAAATTGCAAAATTTTCTTTTCTTGGAAATAAAAGTTTTCTTATGTATTTTTTTTTCTGATAAATTGATGAAGCAGTACATAAAATTTTAAAGGAGAGAATAACATGCCAAACATGGAACAGAAAAAAGAAACAAATCAAAAAATTGCAAATAATGAAAGCGAACGACCTCGAAATACTTTGTATAATCATGCTACTATAGCTTTTCAACTAATCGAAGAGTGTAAGCTTGAGGAGGGTGAACCTGTTAGTTCGGAAACATTAGCAGCAATAGGTGAATTTCTTTCTGAACTTAAAGATGATGTAGCAGAAGGGGTCATCCAACGACTTCCACTTCATCCAGATGAGAGCAAACTCATACAACCAAACAACCTAATAGAGACCCAAAATACAATAGAAGTAACTAGCCAAAATAAAACTTTTTATATTGACTACCTTAAGACAAGGCATAAGATTCACTCAGATACACGTTTGCCGAAGGAAACAAAAGATGCACTAATTGGAGACCTTAATAAATTTAAGTTTAATCCCTTGACTCCTGATACGTGTATAGCATTTATTCATGATCTAAAAATAATCGCTGAACAGGACGTTAAGGAACTTATAGGAAATCAAACGTCAAGAGTGGAAAAATTAATTGAAGAAAGAAAAGAAAATGAAGCGGTTAAGCAAGCGATAGCAAGTTTTATGAAGAATAGACACTTTACTAAACTTAACCCCACCATATTAAAGCAATTCATAGATGAGTTGGAGAATAGACCAAGAATAAGCCGAGAGAGACGAGAAAAAGAAATTGAGAAGTTTAAGAGTGAATATAACTATGATGAAAAAGAATATTTTAAGGTAAAAGCAACAGATCAAGTTTCATTAAGTGAAAGACTAAATAATTCAGATTTAAAACCAGAAACTCTACTAAACCAAAATGTACAACAAAAGACTCCACCACCGATTCCACCAAAACCAAAAGTATCTGTTCAAAGTAATTCAATAAATGCTACGGCACAGGATAAGCTAGTATCCATGTTGGCTGAATCAGCAAAAAGACATTATCAACTTTCAAAGAATCAACCGACAGCTCCAGAAAAACTACATACAATAGCAAATGAAGTGGTGGATTTAGACCTTAATATAGACCAGAAACAAGAGCTTATAAGTACGCTTCCTATGTCAAAATCAGATAGAGACAAACTTCGGAATATATTCCAAAGTAATGCAATAAATGATAAGGCAGTATCCCTGCTGATTAAAATAATAAAAAGCGATTATCAACTTTCAAAGAGTCAATTTACAGCTCCAAAGGTTTTACATGAAATAGCCGTTACCATTGAGAATAGTGTACTTGATCAAAATTATATGAAAAAAGTTCCTGAAGCTCTTGGCATGCGAATAGAAGATGAAAAAACACTTCGAGATATGATCAGCGAAAGCCTGAAACAGCAACCCAAAAAATTACAAGAAAATAAGACAGACACTAAAATAAATGGGAAGACTATAGATCAAGTGCAGACTGAAAACATGATATTGTTATCTGATGCAATGAACGCAGCATTGGGACTTAAAGCGAACAAAAAGGTAGACCCGGAAACGCTATCTATGATGGCCGAATTTATTGTTAACAGTAGCCTTGATAAACTCTCTCAACGCAATTTAGTTGATGAGATTTTGATTACTAAAGAAGATAAAAATAACCTTATCAAAATAATGAAAGAAAAAACAGCGTTGCTGAACAGGGCGCACGGAACTTCACAAGAACCAGCTAAAACAAACCTAAACTCAACAAATCAAGTTTCATTGAGTGGAAGACTAAATAATTCAGATTTAAAACCAAAAACTCTACTAGACCAAAATGTACAACAAAATAATCATTTACCTAAAAAGTCAGATGAATTTAGTCGATGAACAATAATTGCTGGCTCTTTATCAAATGATGTTGGTAAAGAGAAATCTTAGAATAATTTGGACGAGATTGGGACAATAATACTTTTCAAAAAGAAAATCAGGCTGATTTTTCTTATTTTAGACACTTTTTCCTGCATTCTGCTTTGAAATAGCACCAATTATTATTTAAAGGCAACATCCGTTTCTGGAATATATTATTGTTCTACATCTAGTGGTAAAGTTGTTTGATTGATGGTATAATTTTTAAACATAAAAGCATGCTCCTTTTTGATTGGGTTGGGTTACTTTAATCTCACAAGGTTGCGTGCTTTTTGTGTACCTTAAAATCAAAAAAATGGGGCAATAATCAGATTTTTTTTCTGACTATTGTCCCAGTTCAGTTCTTTTTATTTGGTTAAAATAGTTTTATCGTGTCGAATTGTGATCCGTCGTTTGAAATTATAAAAATTTCGAAAACAATAAGTATTGTGTTTTAATACTTTAATATGGTTGTTTAAACATTCTAGTGGTCCGTTTGAATAACTGTAGCGGAGGACATTTTGGATCTGTGGCAGAAACTTTCTAAATGTTCGCAAAGTTATCGCATAAGTTTCAGGTAACTGGCTGACTTCTCTGGATAAACAGTCCTCAAATAGTGAATGATCTCTTTTCTTTACTCATAAAGAACATCTTGGTATAACTGATAGCCTTGTCGTAGATCGGGACAAGTAGCTAACAATCGGTCGACAATCTCACTTTCAGTTAAGTAATCTTTGAAACTGGAACACCAAACCCGTTTTTCATAGTTCAACTTTGCTTCTTCTTTTTGTAGGAGTTTCCAATAACGTTTCATTTTTCTACCAAGCCCACGTTGGTATTGAGAAGTACTTTTAAGTCGTGCATTGGTTTCCTTCACTCGGTGGTTTAAAAAAGTTCTTCCTATATGTTGAATAATGTGGACACTCTTCGGGCGTGTATTGAAGAGTACCTTTGTAAATCAAGCAAAATTTCTCTTTATATCTTTCTTTGGTTTAACAATTTACCTCAAAATAGATAGTTAGGTCTAGAATATTTAGGGGATCTTTGATAAGCTGAGTACAAGACATCTTGAATTATCCTATGAATTGGTTCGTCAAATTAATTCTAAAGGATTTCAGGGTGTCTTTTCTATGTTTTTACATCATGAAAAAGATGTTGGTAAATTTCACCAACATCAAAAAATATAGAGCCCAAATTACATAGTATATGAGCTCGGGTCGTTAATCAGAAAAAATTGGATGAACGATCCGATTTTTATAGCTAAATCAAAAATAGGATTAAAGAATCAATGAAATATTATGAAAGGAACTGTTATGTATAGGACTACTCAAATACAATTTTTTGATGCATAATTCTTTGAAAATACTATACTTGACCTTGTACTCTCAGAAACTAAAAGTAGTAACCTAGAATTTTAATCAATTAAATGGTATTAAATTACAAAAATTTCTTTTCTCGGAAATAAAAGTTTATTATGTATTCTTTTTTTCTGATAAATTGATGAAGCAGTATATAAAATTTTAAAGGAGAAGATAATATGCCAAACAAGGAACAGGAAAAGACAAAAACTATTCAACAGGAACCAACTGAATTAAATCCGAGTACAACTAAAGAAAAAGAGAATAGTCCATTCATAAGTAAAAAGAGAGCAAAAGAATTGAAGAAGTTTGAGAGTAAAGTTAGGAAAAAAGAGGATAAAGCGGTTAAACAAGTGATAAAAAAAGTTATGAAGGATGCAGACAGGATTCAAGATCATTCCCAAATATTTAAGTATCTCACATATGAATTTAAGAATAGTCCATTCATAAGTAAAGAGAGAGCAGAAGAAGAATTGAAGAAGTTATATAGAAAAAAAGAGGATAAAGCGGTTAAACAAGAGATAAAAACAGTTATGAAGGATGCAGACAGGACTCAAGATCATTCCCAAATATTTAAGTATCTCACATATGGATTTGAGCATAATCCATTCATAAGTAAAGAGAGAGCAGAAGAAGAATTGAAGAAATTTAAGGGTAAAAATAGAAAAAAAGAGGATAAAGCGGTTGAGCGAGCGATAAAAACAGTTGTGAATAATAGAGACATTACTGGAAGTAGTGTATTGAGGTATCTTAAAAATGAGTTGACAAAAAGTCCATCCATAAGCCGACAGAGAGTAGAAGAAGAAATGGGGAAGTATGAGGGAGGGAATAATGTTAGAAATAGTTCTGAAGTTCCAGAGAACAAAGATAGAGGAGAAGATCTTAAAGAAAAATTAAATAGAGTATCTAAAGAAGAAAACTCATCCCCAGAAAGAGCAGCTGTATCTCAAGACCTACAGCATAAGCAGGATAACCCGTTACATAGATAATAATCAATAAACTCTAAAAATGATTACATAATAAATGAGTGTGGGATATTAATCAGAAAAAAATTGATTAATATCCCACTTTTTATGGCAAATTTAAAACTGGGACAGAAGAATCACTTCTGATTCTATACCCCCAAAAAAAGTTAGACAAAAATAATCAGAGGGCTGATAAAATAAGGATTCTCACGTCATTTATTTTTTATATCTGTCATCAAGCGTCTTACTGTATAGCGGAAATAGTATCCGTTGAAATACGGGAAAGAGAATCAAATAAAAAAAGAAATTACCTATACCATGGGCGAGATCAAAAGGAAGTCCTTGAAAATAGTAAGCCCAAAAAGAGGGAAGTTGATAGATGAAAGTTTCAATTCGTGAAACAATCAAACCGTAAATTAATCCACAAATAAAGCTCAAAATTGCTTGAATAGTCACATGCTTAGCGACTATAGGTAACTGATTCATCCAATGAAAAAACAAAACAATCCCGCTGAAGGCGAGCATTTGACTGATTGTCCAAGTCCCTAATCCTAAATATAGATTAGTGATGAATAAGCTCAATATGGAGACGATTAAAGCATCTGTTAAAGAACCAAATGCCGCAAGTAGTAAAAGAATGGCTGTCATAGGTTGAATATTTGGTAACCAAGCAAAAAAAAGTCTGCCTACGACACAGGCAGCAATTAATAATGACAAATAAGCAAATTTGTGAATCGTAAAGTAAGGTTTTTGTTTAAATGTGTTCATCTTTTGAGGCTGCTCCTTCACTGATAATAGTTCTCATTATATCATAAATTTTTTTTATTACAAGATTGAAAAACACATGATGTAGTGTGATAATAATTAACAGACACTATATATAGTGTTTTTTATGATAAGGTGGCGATGGAATGGGAATTTATTCAAAAAAATATATAGAAAAACTTAATCAGGATATACGGAATTATCCAGAGGTCAAACCTATTGATCCACAAATGAAACTGACATTTGAAGGGATTTCACGCTTGGTCATGTTGGATCGATATACTTACAAAGATCCACATAATCAGACGTTAACCATAGGTGATCTAGTCGTCTTGACGGTACATGCGGATCCACAATACCCGGCTCGTGGAATTGGAACGATCATTCAGCACTCTGGAGACGATTTAACGATCGAAGTGGAAGAGGAATTTCGCTCCTCTTTGACTGATCCTGAAGAAATAGCTCGTGGATTCGTTAAAAGAAACAAAAGTGAAGTTGAAAAACCTTTAGAGCTGTATTATGAACAAATTGCTGCTCGAGTTGCTTTCGGAATTAGTCAAGTCGAGGGCGATAGAAAAGCTGAATTTTTTGAAGATTTTTACAAACAATTGACTGAACAAAATTTGATTCCTGCAGGAAGGGTGTTATATGGTGCTGGTACGCAATCAGAAGTCACATACTTTAATTGTTTTGTCATGCCATTTATTCAAGATTCTCGTTCTGGTTTAGCAAAACACCGAGAAGAAGTCATGGAAATCATGAGTCGTGGTGGTGGAGTAGGAACGAACGGCTCAACCTTGAGACCAAAATCGGCTGTCGTACATGGCGTAAATGGAAAATCTTCTGGTGCTGTTTCTTGGCTCAATGATTTAGCTAATCTCACCCATTTAGTCGAGCAAGGAGGAAGTCGCAGAGGGGCGCAAATGATCATGCTCAATGATTGGCACCCAGATATTTTTGAATTTATTATTTCAAAAATCCAGAATCCGTTGATCCTGCAACAGTTGATAACTACAAGTCAAAATCCCCTAATCAAACAATTAGCAAGCGAGAAACTAGCTTTTTCTCCTTTAACTCAAGAAGAAAGGGAGCTATTTGAAGTCTTGGTTAAGGAAGAGGGGCTTTTGCAATTTGCAGAACATGCTTTCATCAAAGAGGCTAAGCAAAAATTAAAAATGGGTGGAAGTTATAGTGTCAAAGATCCTGACTTCTTAACAGGGGCGAATATTTCAATCTGTCTGACAAAGGAATTCATGGCAGCTGTCGCACAAGATAAGACCTATGATTTGCGTTTTCCTGCTATTGACGAGTATACAGAAGTAGAAATGGCTGATTATGATCAACATTGGGCTGAAATCGGTGATGTTCGTGAGTGGGAAGCGACAGGACGTAAAGTGAAAGTTCATCAAACAATTCGAGCCAGAGAGCTTTGGGAATTGATCACTTACTGTGCTACTTATTCTGCGGAACCAGGGATCTTTTTTATTGATAACGCCAATGAGATGACTAATGCTGCTGCCTATGGACAAAAAGTCGTTGCAACAAATCCTTGTGGAGAACAGCCATTGACACCGTATGCGGTATGTAATCTTGCAGCTATCAATTTAGCGAATATGGTAGATGAGCACCAAGAAATCGATTTTCAAAAAGTTGCAGAAGTGGTTAGAACCAGTGTACGTTTCCAAGATAATGTTATTGATGCGACCCCTTATTTTTTTGACAAGAATGAGCAACAAGCAAAAGGGGAACGTCGTATTGGTTTAGGGGTGATGGGCTTAGCCGACTTATTGATCTATTGCGGCAAAACGTATGGCTCTAAAGAAGGAAATGCGTTAGTCGATCAATTGTTTGAAACGATTGCCGTTACAGCTTATCAAACGTCGATCGAATTGGCAAAAGAAAAAGGAAGTTTTCCTTATTTAGTTGGTAAGAACGAAGAAGAAACACGACAATTACGTGAGCGTTTTATCCATTCTGGGTATATGAAAAAGATGCCAGAACATATTAGGCAAGGTGTCTTAACTTATGGAATCCGTAATTCACACTTATTAACCGTTGCACCAACTGGCTCGACAGGTACGATGACTGGTGTTTCCACGGGATTGGAACCTTATTTCTCTTTTTCCTACTTTAGAAGCGGTCGCTTAGGAAAATTCATTGAAGTACACGCTGAAATCGTTGACGAATATCTAGCGAAACATCCAGAGGCAGATGCCTCAGAGTTACCGGAATACTTTGTCTCAGCAATGGAGCTTTCACCAGAAGCTCACGTGGATGTCCAATGTACGATCCAACGATGGGTTGATAGCTCCATTTCCAAAACAGTCAACGCACCTAAGGGATATCGTGTTAAAGAAGTAGCTGATATTTACGAACGACTTTATCAAGGTGGGGCAAAAGGCGGTACGGTATATGTTGACGGTAGCCGAGATTCACAAGTCCTGACTTTATCAGCGGAAGAAAATAGTTTTACCGATGAGCTAGTAACATCAGAGGTACACTCAGATGTTTTGCTAACAGAAGCTTCAAACGACTCAGCAACGAGTGAAGAGCGCTGTCCGATTTGTCATGAAGGTACAATTGAAGAAATCGGAGGTTGCAGTACTTGCACCCATTGTAAAGTACAACTAAAGTGTGGATTATAAGGTTAAAAAGGAGCATGGTACCATGAAAATCTATACTAAAAGTGGTGATGCTGGGATGACTAGTATTATCGGAGGGCAACGGCTAGCTAAGTCAGCTTCTCGTGTTAGAGCTTATGGAAGTGTGGATGAAATCAATTCTTGGGTAGGAACGATCGTTGCAGAATTAGATCCTGATAAATTTGCGCTTTTGATCGAACAATTAATCCAACTTCAACGATTACTATTTGATATCGGAACAGATTTTGCCACACCAACGGAAGTCAAAGAACGGATCGTGACTAAAAAAGATTTGGAGAAAATGGAAGAAATGATTGATTTTTATCAAGAAAAACTACCGGTGATCGACAAATTTATCTTGCCTGGTGGACATCCAGTAGCAGGGCATTTCCATCTTGCCCGAACAGTGACCCGAAGAGCGGAACGTGAAATCACTCAATTGATTTTGGAAGAAACAGAAACGAATCAAATGAGTTATAAACTGATTAATCGGTTATCGGATCTCTTTTTTGTCTTGGCACGTTATGTCAATGTGGTTTATCATATTAAAGAACCATTCTATGAGCGAGCTGAAAAAGTATTCCATTAATTATTTATCAGACCTTACTGTTTGAATTAAAATCTAACTGTCTAAGAATCATATCTATAATGGTTAAAGTGATAACTTAAGTAAATTCTTTTTACAAATTAATAAATAGGAGTGTTTTTTTTGAAGAAATTCATAGTATTATTAGCTGCTTTATCAAGTATGATCGTTATGACTGGTTGTCAATCACCTACCACGACAGAACAATCAAGCGCTCAATCACAAGCCACTACAAAAAAAGTGACCATCACTTTGCAAGAAGAGGGAAAAGAACTATCGGCAAAAAACGTTACTTACCAACCAAATCAGACCTTGCTGGAATTACTAAAAAAACAGTTTTCAGTGAAAGAAGACAATGGTTTTGTGACGGCAATTGATGGGCATGCACAAGACAAAGATAAAGGATTATATTGGACGTTCACAATCAACGGCAAAATGGCGGAAAAAGGAGCAAATGATATTAAATTATCACCTAACGATCAGATAGTGTTCAATTTAGCAACATTCAAGTAAGAGTGTAACAGTTCAAAAATTAACTTGAGCGTGCGGTCAAAGTATTCGTATGAACAAGCTGAAAAAACGAAAAGCAGTTATTCTGATTTTCGTTTTTTTTTGATTAGTTTGAATATCTGTTAAAAAAAGGTTTTTGGTCAATAAGAACTGATAAGTTGCGCAAAATCAAATCTGGGTCAGAATGTACCTCATTCTATCTCAGCTTTTTTGTTCTTTCACTTTGTCTCATAATTTGATCAAAAAGCTTCTAATTTTCATGTTGATATTGATTTGAATTTGCAGGCTACATGTTCTTCTGCTTTTTATAAAGTAATACTATTTTTGCAAATCACCGCACGTGGATGCCAAATATTCAAAAAATTATTTTTAAAGAAATAGTTAGGTATAGCAGTACCTAAATAAAATTCTGTTGATGTAGAAAATCCTTTGAGAATACTATTTATGATCAAATATTCCCAGAGATTAAAAACGATAATCTAGATTTTGAATAAATGCAATAGTATTAAATCCCAAGAATTTCTTTGTTTAGAAATAAAAGTTTTTGATGTCCTTTTTTTTCTGATAAATTTATAAAGCGTATATAAAATCTCAAAGGAGAAAACAGCATGCCAGACAAGGAACAGAATATAAATAAAAACAATGAAGAGAAAGTTAGCATACAGTCCCAAGATCAGCGTGGTTTTTTTTATAGACTATTCAATAAGTATAAATTTACGAAAAAGAAACGTACTGATCTGGAAACATCAGCAGCATTGGATAAAGATCTTTCTAAAGATCATCAAGCTTCAACTGAAGAAATTCCCTCCTATCTAAAATCTCTTCTAGAAGAGAAAAATCTGTTAAAACAAAGAAATATAGAAATAAATAGTAATAATAGAACCTTTTTTATTAACTATCTTAATGAAAAACATAGACTTAATTCAAACATGCCTTTGTCGGAAGAAACGAAAGCTGCACTAATTGAAGACCTTGATAAATTCTATTATATTCCTTTAAAAACTAGTACGTGTCATAACTTTATTTTCGATCTGAATATAACTAGAAGGGAATTAACTAGGCTTAAAGATGATCAATTTCTAAAGGTGAATGAATTAATAGCGCAGCTAACAGATGATGCTACTATAGCTATTACAAATAAATACCAACTTTTAGAGAACCACACTGTCTCCGAAGAAAAACTAGAGGCAATAGCAAATGAGGTCATGGATTTAAATCTTGATGAGGAAATGAAAAGGGCGGTTATAGCTAAACTTGAACTATTAAAAGAAGATCGAGCCACTCTTCGGAAAATATACAGAAAAAAACAAGACACATTGAAAACACAGGAAAGTAAGACAGATGCTAATTTAAAAGAGATTACAAAAGATGACGATGAAATATTATTTTATCAGCAAGTAGATGATGCAGCTATAGCTATCATAAATAAATATCAGCTATCTATCCCCGAAAATAAACTAAAGGCAATAGCAGATGAGATAATGGATTTAAATCTTAGTGGGGAACAAAAAGAGGAGGTTATTTTCCAACTTGGACTACAAACAGAAGATAGTGCCACTCTTTGGAAAATATACAAAATAAATTTGATGAAAGCAGGACAGTTATTTTATCAGCAAGCAAACAATGCTGCTATTCATGCTACTATAGCTATTATCAATAAATATCAGCTTTCAGAGAACCAATCTGTCCCTGAAGAGAAACTAAAGGCAATAGTAAAGGAAATTATGGATTTAAATCTTAGTGAAGAATACAAAAGAGAGGTTATTTTCGAGCTTAAAATATCAGAAGAAGATCGAGCCACTCTTCAAACAATATATAGAGAAAGACAAGACTTTTTAACAGCGCAAGAAAGTAAGACAGATGCTAAAATAGATGAGAACACAAAAGGTGAAGATAAAGTATCATTTTATCAGCAAATAGGTGATGCAGTTATAGGCATTATAAATAAATTTCAACTATTTGTCTCCGAAGAGGAGTTAAGGAAAATAGCAAAAGAGATTTTAAATTTAAAATTAAGCGAGGAACAGAAGAAAGAGGTTATTATCTATCTTGGAATACAAAGCGAATATAAAGATGTTCTTCTGGAAATATTTAAAGAATTACAGAGATGGCCAACACCACCCCAAAATAAGTTAGAAGTTATAATAAGAGGGGCTAAAGCATTACAGTTATTTAATCAGCTAGTACATGATTCAGTTACTTATATTACAAATAAATATCAACTTTCAGAAGATCAAGCTACTCATCCTAGGAAACTAAAGGCAATAGCAAAAGAGATTATAGATTTAAACCTTAGTGATGAACAAAAAAGAGAGGTTATTAATGGTCTTGAAATACCAGAAGCTGATAGAGAAGCTTTTTGGAAAATATACAGAAAACTTGAGATATTGCCAAAAAAACAAGAAAGTAAGACAGACTCTAGAGTGAATGGGCGGACACAAGATGGGTATAGTGACGATAGGGCACAATTGATTCATAAAAATAAGAAGCAAATTGTCAGAAGAAATTTTGCCGAAGCAGCACCATTTTTTTTTAAGGGAATAAATGATGCTACTATAGCTATTACAAATAAATATCAACTTTCGAATGACCGACCTACCTTCCGAGATAAACTAGAGAAAATGGTAAATGAGATTATAGATTTAAATCTTAGTGAGCAACAAAAAAGGGTGGTTATTAGAGTACTTGAAATATCAAAAGAGGATAGAGTCGCTCTTAAGACAATGTACAGAGAAAGACAAGACTTGTTAAAAATACAAAAAAATAAGACAGACGATGAAGTGTTCTTTTATCATGGAGTAGATGATGCAACTCTAACTATTATAACCAACTATCAACTTTCAGAGGACCAACCTAATCCCCCAAAAAAACTAGATGCAATAGCAAATGAGATTTTGAATTTAAATCTTAATAAGCAACAGAAAAGAGAGGTTATTTTCGAACTTGAAATACCAGAAATAGATAGAGATAAACTTAATGAATTAATAAATAAAAAAACAACGTTGCTAAACCAGGTAGAAACTTTACAAGAATCAGCTAAAACGAACCTGGGCTCAACATTAAGTCAGGGACTAAATAATCTTGAATCAAAACCCACTACGCCACTACAGACGTCATTAAAATCAAAATTAAGATCTCTACTAAAGAAAAGTGAGGATAATCTAGGATCGGAACCACCGATATCGCTAAAACCAAATGCATCAAAAGATAATCCTTTAAAAAGAGTAAACAGTCTAAGCTCGAAACCACAGACTCCACTAAACCCAACGATTCACTTATCTAAAGGTTTAGATGAATTTAGTCGATGAACCATAATTGCTCAAGCCGAATCATTTTCTGAAAAGGGATTGTTCGGCTCTTGCTGTTTTAGGGATGGTTAATATTTTTCATCTCTTCGTCAATAAGTACTGATGAGTGATGCAAAATCAAATCTGGGCAAGAAAGCACCCCGTTCTTTCTCAGATTTTTTTGTTTTCTCACATTTGTTCGTTAATTAATCAAAAAGTTTCTATTTTTCATGATGTCATTGAATTAAATTCATAAATTACGTATTTCTATATTTTTATACAGGAATACTATTTTTTTCAAATCACTACACGTGGTTACGCAAATATATTCAGAAAAAAATTATGAAAGAAATAGTTATGTATAAGTGGACTCAAATAAAACTTTATTCATGCATAATCTTTTTGAAAACACTATTCTTGACTAATTATTTTCAGAAATTAAAAATAATATTCTAAAATTTGAACAAATACCATGGTATTAAATTCCAAGAATTTCTTTATTTGGGAATAAAAGTTTTTGATGTCCTTTTTTTTCTGATAAATTTATAAAGCAGTATATAAAAGTGCAAAGGAGAAAACAACATGGAAAAACTAAATAAAAAAAATAAAGAGAAAGTAAGCGTACAGTCCAAAAATCAGCGTGGTATTTTTTATAGACTAAAGGATAGGTTGAAACTAAATAAAAAAAACGGAAAAAAAGTAATTGTACAAGCCGAAGATCAGCCTTCACTTGCTTATGAACTAACTAATAAGTATAAACTTGAGAAAAATAAATCTGATGATATGAAAGCACTAGTAGCATTAGGAAAAGATCTTTCTAAATATGACCCAGCTACAATCGAAGGAATCCTCTTCTATCTTCCATTGACTCCAGAAAAGAAAAACCTGTTTCAACCAAGAAATAGAATAGTACAGCCTGAAGATCAGCAAAGTCATGCTTCTAGACTAACCAATAAGTACGAACTAAAAATGGAACGTACTAATCCGGAGAAATTCGCAAAATTAGGTAGAGAACTTTCTAGATATGATCTAGCTACAATCGAAGGAATCCTGTTACATCTTCCACTGATTCCAGAAGAGAAAGACCTGTTACAACCAAGAAATAGAATAGTACAGCCCGAAGATCAGCTTGAACTTGCTGATAGATTAATCGATAAGTATAAACTAAAAAATAAACATACTAATCTGAAAACAATGGCAGCATTAGGAAAAGATCTTTCTAAATATGATCCAGATTCAACCGAAGGAATCCTCTTACATCTTCCATTGATTCCAGAAGAGAAAAAACAGTTAAAACCAAGAAATAGAATAGTACAGCCCGAAGATCAGCTTGAACTTGCTTATAGAATAACCAAAAAGTATAAACTAAAACATCAACATACTAATCTAAAAACATTCGTAGCATTAGGAAAAGATCTTTCTAGATATGATCCAGATTCAACCGAAGGAATCCTCTTACATCTTCCGCTGATCCCAGAAGAGAAAAACCTGTTACAACCAAGAAATAGAATAGTAAAACCCGAAGATCGACTTGAACTTGCTGATAGATTAACCGATAAGTATAACCTAAAAATGGAATGTACTGATCCGGTGACATTCGCAAAATTAGATAGAGAACTTTCTAAATATGATTCAGATTCAACCAAAGGAATCCTCTTACATCTTCCGCTGATTCCAGAAGAGAAAAAACTGTTACAACCAAGAAATAGAATAGTAAAACCCGAAAATCAGCCTAATCTTGCTTATAGATTAACCAAAATGTATAAACTAAAAAATCAACATACTAATGTGAAAACATTAGTAGCATTAGGTAAAGAACTTTCTAAATATGATCCAGATTCAACCGAAGGAATCCTTTTACTTCTTCCGTTGATTCCAGAAGAGAAAAACCTGTTACAACCAAGAAATAGAATAGCACAGCCCAAAGATCAGCCTGCTCTTGCATATGAACTAATGGAAGAGAAAAAGCAATCTACTAATACGGAAACACTAGTAGCATTAGATAAAGATCTTTCTAAAGGTGATCCAACTTCAAGCGAAGGAAACATCTCCGATCTTCCATTGATTCCAGAAGAGAAAAACCTGTTACAACAAAGAACTATTGAAATGGAAAGCATAGATAGAACCTTTTTTATTGACTATCTTAATGAACAACATAACCTTAATTCAAACACGCCTTTATCGGAAAAAACAAAAGCTGCACTAATTGAAGACCTTGATAAATTCTATTATCTTCCTTTGAAACCTAGTACGTGTTATAACTTTATTTCCGATCTACATATTATAAATAGAGATGATGTATATGAGCTTCTAAATGATCAAATTCCCAAGGTGAATGAATTAATAACGCAGGTAATAAATAATGCTACTCTAGCTATTACAAATAAATATCAACTTTTAGAGAACCAATCTGTCCCCAAAGAGAAACTAGAGACAATAGCAACTGAGATCCTGGATTTAAATCTTGGTGAAGAACAGGAAAGGGAGGTTATTGCTAAACTTGAAATCTCAAAAGAAGATCGAGCTACTCTTGAGGAAATATACAGAGAAAAACGAGACTTATTGCAAACACAAGAAAGTCAGAAAGACGCTGAAATAAAAGCTGCTACTCTAGCTATTACAAATACATATGAACTTTCAGTTGAAAAAACTACTCCTCAAGAGAAATTAAAGGCAATAGCAAATGAGCTTATAAATCGAAATCTTAGTACATTACAGGAACATGAGATTATTTACCTGCTTGAAATAGAAACAAAAGACAGAGACACCCTTCGGACAATATACAAAGAATTAAAAAAAATACAAGAAAGTCAGAAAGACGCTAACGTAAAAGCTGTTACTATAGCTTTTACAAACATATATAAACTTTCAGAGGATCAACCTAACTCCCAGAATAATTTAAAGGCAATAGCAAAAACGATTATGGATTTAGATCTTAGTGATGAACAGAAAAGAGAGGTTATTCTCGAACTTGAAATACCAAAAAAAGATAAAGACACTCTTCGAAAGATGTATACGAACGAATTAGAGAAGAACTTGAATGGGGAAAGAATTGCTACAGCTATTTCAAGTAAATATCAACTTTCAGTTGAAAAAACGACTCCTCAAGAGAAACTAAATACAATAGCAAAAGAGATTACGAAATTAAATCTTAGTGATGAACAGAAAAGAGAGGTTATTCTCAAACTTAAAATACCAGAAAAAAATAAAACCACTCTCCGAGAAATGTACTCGAACGAATTAGAAAAGAACTTGAATGGGGAAAGAATTGCTACAGCTATTTCAAGTAAATATCAACTTTCAGTTGAAAAAACGACTCCTCAAGAGAAACTAAATACAATAGCAAAAAAGATTACGAAATTAGATCTTAGTGATGAACAGAAAAGAGAAGTTATTAGAATACTTGAAATACCAGAAAAAGATCAAGACACTCTTCGAGAAATGTACTTAAACAAATTTGAGGAGAAATTGAATTGGAAAATAGTTACTAAAGCTATAGATATTTCAAGTAAATATCAACTTTCAGTTGAAAAAACGACCCCTCAAGAGAAACTAAAGGCAATAGCAAATGAGCTTATAGATTTAAATCTTAGTAAAGTACAGGAAAAGGAAAAGGAAATTATTCATCTACTTGAAATAGAAACAGAAGATAGAGACACTCTTCGGACAATATACAAAGAACTAAAAAAAATACAAGTAATTAAGAAAGTTGCTCCTCTAGCTATTACAACTAAATATGAACTTTCAGAGGATCAATCTAACTCCCCAGAAAAACTAAATAAAACAGCAAAAAAGATTGCGAATTTAGATCTTACTGATGAACAGAAAAGAGAGGTCATTCTCGAACTTAAAATACCAGAAAAAGATAGAGACACTCTTCTATCTATATACGAAGAACAAAAGAAAGTTGCTAATATAGCTATTATAAAAAAATACCAACCTACCGCCCTATATGATCTAAAGGAAATAGCAAAACATATTGCGAATGAAAGACGTAATAATGTCAAAAAAAAATCAACAGAATCAGAACAATTATTTCAGCAGAATGTAAATGCTGTTGCTACTACTATTACAAATAAGCATCAGCTTTCAGAGAATCGACCTGCAACCTCGAATAAACTACATAGAATAGCAAATGAGGTTGTGTATTTAAACTTTAATATAGAACAGAAACTGGAGCTCATGCGTACGCTTACCTTGGCAAAAGCAGACAAAGACAAGCTTCTGAATATATTCTCAAATAGTGTAATAAATGATAAAATCGTATCCCTATTGGCTGAAGAAATAAAAGTAGCTTACCAACTTTCAGAGAATAAAACTATCTCTCCAAAGGATTTACATGAAATAGCAATTATCATTGAGAATAGTTATCTTGATGAGAAGTATATGGAAACGGTTCCGAAAGCTCTTGACATGGGAAGAGAAGATAAAAAAGCACTTCGAGATATAATCAGAGAAAGAGCGAAACAACAAACAGAAAAAAAACAAGAAAATGAGGCGGACATTAAAATAAATGGGAAGACTATAGCTGAAGTACTAGATGACAACGCACTTTTGTTATCTCGAGCAATGAACACTGCATTAGAACTTAAAGAGAACAAAAAGGTAGAACCAGAAATACTATCTATGATGGCGGAATTTATTGATAGCAGAAAACTTAATGAAATAAATAGACGGAATATGCCTTATATGCTTACTTTGACTAAAGAAGATAAAGAAGAGCTTAGTGAAATAACAAATGAAAAATCAAAATTGCTAAATAAGGAACTCGAAATTTCACAAGAACCAGCTAAAATGAACCTAAGTTCAACATTAAGTCAAGGACTAAACAATTTAGATTCAAAACCAAAGAATCCACTACAGACATCACCAAAACCAAATTTAAGAACTCTACTAAATCAAAGTGAGAATACTCCAGGCTTGGAACCAAATACGTCGCCAAAACCAGGAACTTTACCAAAAGCACCAGCCCGGATTAATCTATTAAATGCTGTGGTACAGAATAAGATAGTCTCCCTATTGGCTGAAACAATAAAAGTAAATTATCAACTTTCAGAGAATAAAACTACCTCTCCAAAGGATTTACATGAAATAGCAATTACCATTGAGAATAGTTATCTTGATGAAAAGTATATGGATACACTTTCTGATAATCTTGTCATGAGAATAGAAGAAAAAGAAGCACTTCGGGATATAATCAGAGAAAGAGCGAAACAACAAACAGATAAAAAACAAGAAAATGAAGCAGACATTAAAATAAATGGGAAGACTATAGCTGAAGTAGTGGATGACAACGCGCTTTTGTTATCTCGAGCAATGAACACTGCATTAGCACTTAAAGAGAACCAAAAGGTAGAACCCAAAATGCTATCTACGATGGCGGAATTTATTGGTAGCAGAAAACTTAATGAAATAAATAGACGCAATATACCTTATATGCTTACTCTCACTAACGAAGATAAAAAAGAGCTTAATGAAATAATCAATGGAAAAACAACTTTGCTAAGTAAGCTTCCCGAACTAGATAGAACAAACCCAAATCCAATAGATCAAGTTCCATTACCATTGAATCAAAGACTAAGTAATCGAGGATCGGAACAAAATACTCTACCAAAACCAAACAAAAATATAAAACAAATGAATTCTTTATCTCAAGGATCAGCTGAAGTTAGTCGATAAACCATAATTGCTCAGAGACTGGGACAAAACTTGTCTCAGTCTCTTCTAGTATCTCTAAAACGAATCGCAATCATTCATGATAAGTGTAGATAAAGAGCAATCTTCATCTGCTAAAAACAACTAACTTAAGATCATTAAGTCAAACTAGTGATTCTTTAGATCGACTGTGTGAGCTATTCAAGCTTTATGGATAGAAGTACAAAGGTAGTACTTGAAAAATCACCTTAAAAAGTCCACAATAAGGAAGATAGAATTTATTGAGAAAAAGGATGATACTATTGACTGATAATCGCCCGATTGGTTTTATTGATTCAGGTGTTGGTGGATTGACGGTGGTCAAAGAAGCATTGAAACAATTACCAAATGAAAATATCTTATATGTTGGAGATACTGCCCGTTGCCCCTATGGTCCTAGACCGGCAGAACAAGTGATCGAATTTACTTGGGAAATGACGAATCATTTGGTGGAACAAAACATCAAAATGTTAGTGATTGCCTGTAATACTGCTACTGCGGTTGCTTTAGAAGAAATCAAGGCGGCACTTCCTATTCCAGTCATTGGTGTGATCTTACCTGGGACAAGAGCAGCTGTTAAACAAACAAGAAATAAACAAGTAGGGATTATCGGAACCCTCGGAACGATCAAAAGTCGTGCTTATGAAACAGCGCTGAAAACGAAGGTACCTGAACTTGCCGTGACTAGTTTGGCTTGTCCAAAATTCGTTTCGGTAGTGGAAAGTAATGAATATCATTCGTCAGTGGCAAAAAAAATCGTTGCCCAGACACTAGCGCCATTGGTTACTAAGAAAATCGATACATTAGTATTGGGTTGTACCCATTACCCTTTGTTACGTCCGATTATCCAAAACGTTATGGGAGAAAGTGTAACATTAATCGATTCAGGTGCAGAGACTGTCGGGGAAGTTTCGATGTTGCTGGACTATTTTGAAATCAGCAATTCAGTCAATGAGGGGCGGACGTTATGCCAATTCTATACGACTGGTTCAGCTAAGCTTTTTAAAGAGATTGCACAAGATTGGTTGATGCTCGATCAGTTGAATGTTGAGCATATTGAATTAGGAGGAAAATAACAGATGCGTCACGATGGAAGACAACCTCAGCAGTTAAGAAAAATAAAGATTGAAACAAATGTTTTTAAACATCCAGAAGGTTCTGTTATGATTCACTTTGGTGATACGATCGTCAATTGTTCTGCTACGATTGAAGAAAACGTTCCGCCATTTTTAAGAGAAACAGGAACTGGTTGGGTAACAGCAGAATATAGCATGTTGCCACGTGCGACTCATACTAGAAATCGAAGAGAAAGCAGCAAAGGAAAACTTTCAGGACGCACAATGGAAATCCAACGGTTGATTGGTCGTTCGTTAAGAGCGGTCGTTGATCTGAAAAAGTTAGGCGAACGTAGTATTATCATTGATTGCGATGTTTTGCAAGCAGATGGTGGGACAAGAACGGCTAGCATCACAGGAGCTTTTATTGCGTTAAAATTAGCAGTCGAAAAGTTACTTCAAACAAAAGTTTTACGTGAAGATCCAGTTATTGAACATTTAGCTGCTATCAGTGTTGGGATTTTACCCGATCAGACATGTGTGGCAGATTTAGATTATGAAGAAGATGCTGCAGCGCTAGTCGATATGAATCTAGTCATGACTGAATCTGGCAAATTTGTCGAGATTCAAGGAACTGGGGAAGAAGCAACCTTTGATGGAGAACAATTAAACGATCTGCTCTTTTATGGAAAAACAGCGATTGAGCAATTGATTCTTGAACAAAAAAATGTCTTGTTCGAGCAACGAGCAGAAAGAGAGGACGATTTGAAGACGATCGTTATTGCTACCAAAAATGCTGGGAAAGCAGAAGAATTTAAAGCGATGTTTGGCAAAGCTGGTTATGAAGTCAAAACATTGTTTGACTATCCTGAATTACCTGATGTAGAAGAAACTGGTTCAACGTTTGAGGAAAATGCTCGTCTGAAGGCGGAAACGATTGCTTATTTGTTGAATCAACCTGTATTAGCTGATGACTCTGGTTTGAAAGTAGATGCTTTAGGTGGCATGCCAGGAATCTACTCTGCACGATTTGCCGGTGAACACAAAAGTGACGCAGGAAACAATGCGAAATTACTTTATGAGATGACGGAGATTCCAGATGAGAAAAGAACGACGCAATTTCATTGCACCTTGGTTTTTGCTGCACCGGATAAAGAAAGTCTAGTGGTGGAAGCGCAATGGCCAGGAAAAGTAGGAAGAATCCCAAGAGGAGACAACGGCTTTGGGTATGATCCACTATTTATTCCTGACGGTTCAACTGAAACTGCAGCCGAAATGTCAAGTGAAGAAAAAAACCAAGTCAGCCACCGGGCACAAGCAATGAAAAAATTGAGCCAAGTATGGCAAAGCTGGTTGGAAGGTGAAAACAAATGAAATATTTAGTTGTCAGTGATAACCATGGTGATCGGGAAATCTTAGCTAATCTAGTTGCTCGTTATCAAACGAAAGTGGATTTCTTCTTTCACTGTGGCGATTCAGAATTATCTCCAGAAGATCAATTGTGGACGCACTTCCATGTAGTCAAGGGAAATTGTGATTTCGGACCGGGATTTGTTGAAAAAGAGTGGGTTGATACTGGGAAAGATAAAATATTTATCACTCATGGACATTTGGCAAATGTTCGTTTTGGTCTTACTCAATTAGCGCTTGAAGCGCAAGCCAACCAAGCAACAATGGTCTTTTTTGGTCATACGCATCAAATTGGTTGTGAGGTAGTAGAAGGGGTCTTGTATTTGAATCCTGGAAGCATTTCGCAACCACGAGGACCGATCCAAATCCCTTCTTATGCCTTGATTGAACACAGTGGAGAACAAGTCAATGTTCAATATTATAATCGAGCGCATCAACCTGTCGAGGAACTGGCTTTCACTTTTTCCTTGTAAGCAAAAAATCTCTAATTTTTACTAAAATCTCGATTTTTTATATGAATTTTGCATCCGTTTTCGGTAAAATAATTATGTTGAAATGAAATTGAAATGGAGGCCCTCCAATGATTGGACCGATTGTAAGAGAGTTATTGCTACAAAATCGAGAGACTTTTTTGATCTCAGCTGAAAATGTAGCGAATGTCATGTATCAACATCCATTATCACATGGTTTGCTTGTTTTATCGAAAGTAGGTTATACGAAGATCCCTGTACTAGGAAAAGATGACCGTTTTGTGGGATTAGTTAGCTTATCTGATGTCGTCAATAAAATGATCGATCTACAAACGATCAGCATGGACCCATTAGAAGGACTAACCGTTGCAGATGTAATGGAAACGAATGTTGCAACGATCGATGAAAATTGGGAACTAGAAGAAGTTCTCCATTTATTAGTTGATTCACCTTTTCTACCGGTTGTTACAGAAGACAAAGTTTTTAAAGGGATCATTACTCGAAAAGAACTACTAAAGGCAGTCAACTATATGGTGCATGAATTGGAACGACGAAACATTGTTTCGCCTAAAGTCGAAGAATTAAAAGAAAAGTTAGACATCGTTAGTTAACGATTAAAGCAAAAAAGATTGAGACTGATTACACTTATTTCTCCATTAAGGTCATTTAATGGAAAGCGTAAGGAATCGTCTCAATCTTTTTTATTTCAAGCTGATCGGGCTGTTAGGAATGGTAAATCCTGCTGTTGTCAATTCTTTTACATAAGAACTCAAAAATTCTTCTTTCAAAACAAATTGTTTTCCATTCAAGGCATAACAAATGGTTCGAATCGCAAAATTACTGTTCCCTAAATCGACTAATCCAAAAATTGTTGGTTCAGTTTGTAAGTCGTCTTGGTATTTTTCAGCTAATCGTTGATTTACACGATCGATGATTTCGTAGATAGAATCATAGCCTTCTTCCGGCACGATGCGAATATCAAGTAGAACTTGCATATTCGCTCTGGATAGGTTGCTGATAGTCGTGATGTTTCGATTGGGAATAAAGTGAACCGTACCGTCTACAGCCTTTAGCTGTAACGTCCGAATACCGACAGAAGCCACTGTTCCTTCAATTGACAGATTTGCTAATTTTACATAATCTCCGACATCCATTTGTTGTTCCATAATAATGAAAAAGCCAGTAATCACATCACTCATAAAGCCTTGTGCGCCCAATCCAATTGCTACCCCAGCAATTCCCGCTCCTGCCAACAATGAACCAATCGGAACACCAATGACGGATAAAATCGCATAAATAAAGAAAAAACCCATCGTGTATTGGAAAATCGTATTTAACAGACTGTGTAACGTTTTTAAACGACTTTCATTCAAAACCGATTTCTTAGAATATTGTTTAAAAGATTTATCAATTAAATATTTTCCGACACGGTTGAGTATGGCAAATAAAAGAATTAAAAAAACTAAATAAAGTCCTTTTTGGATGAAGGTTGCAAAAATTGCATCCCAATCGATCGTATTCCAGAAACGTTGAAAAGCATTCACTTGGTGGACTGCTTGGTCAGTTAATGTTTCACCTGTGGAAGTGGTTGCTGTTGTCGCTAGTTGTAAAAACATAAGATCCCCTTTTCTAAAATATATACTCACTACTGTATTGTAACAAGAACGAGGGAAAAAGAAAATCAGCAAAACTGTTTCAAATTTCAGAAATTTTCCAAAAAATAAAATGACAAACCTCAAGGATAGTGCTAAAATATTCACAAAACAAAGATAGGTGGAATGAATATGCAATTGGATTGGAATAATTTAGGTTTCTCATATATCAAAACTCCTTGGCGTTACGTTGCAAAGTGGAAAGATGGTCAATGGGAAAAAGGAGAATTGACGGAAGACAACTATTTAACAATCCATGAAGGTTCTCCAGCGCTTCATTATGGACAACAATGCTTTGAAGGATTAAAAGCTTACCGAAGAAAAGATGGCAAGATCAATCTTTTTCGACCAGATCAAAACAGCCGTCGTTTGAATCAAAGTGCTAGACGATTATTGATGCCGATGGTACCAGAAAAAATGTTCATTGATGCTGTGAAAGATGTAGTCAAAGCGAACGAAGCATTTGTACCACCTTATGGGACAGGCGCAACATTATACTTACGTCCTTTTCTGATTGGTGTCGGTGAAAACATTGGTGTGCACCCAGCGCCAGAGTACTTATTTGTCGTTTTCTGTACACCAGTTGGTGCTTACTTTAAAGGTGGTTTGAAACCAACGAACTTTATCGTATCAGAGTACGACCGGGCAGCACCTAATGGAACAGGGGCAGCAAAAGTAGGAGGGAACTATGCAGCTAGTCTGTTGCCAGGTACACAAGCGAAGGAATTAGATTATTCAGACTGCGTGTATTTAGATCCTGCTACTCACACGAAAATTGAAGAAGTCGGTGCAGCGAATTTCTTTGGTATTACTAAAGATGGGCAATTTATCACACCGCAATCGCCATCGATTTTACCAAGTATCACGAAATATTCACTCTTACAATTGGCTGAAGAGCGTTTAGGCTTAACTGCTGTCGAAGGGGATATCTTTATTGATCAATTAGACCAATTTGCCGAAGCAGGAGCGTGTGGCACAGCAGCGGTCATCTCACCGATCGGAGGGATCTATTATCAAAATAACTTACATGTTTTCCATAGCGAAACAGAAGTTGGTCCTGTAACTAAACGATTGTATGATGAATTGACAGGGATCCAGTTTGGCGATGTAGAAGCGCCTGAGGGTTGGATCGAAGTAGTAGAATAAACAACAGTATAATCTAATAAAAAAGAGATGCTACGATTTCTAGGACAGATAAAGACGATCTGTCCTAGTTTTTTTATAAAATTAGTTCTACAAGCTTTCTTGCCACATACTACTTTAGAAGAGTTTGTCCATCACCAAATAGAAAATACAATTTCACTCATATTAAAATATAAACTATTTATATTTTAACAATCAAATGGCTTGTAATCTGTCACAATAATCTAGATAGGCATATTTCATGCGTATCATTGTCTGGGTCTCATATTTTTTTAGGGATCAATCAAAATACGACGACCTACTATTGATAAGCCTATCAATAGTAGGTCGTCGTTTAAAGTTTATTTGAAACCGGTGAGTTCGTTAGTGTTAAACGAATTTTTCCGTTATCTTACTTAAATAAAAAGCGATTCGTGTTGTTTTAAATGGGATGACTAAAGTAAATAGGGTTCTCTTAAGATAAGTGGACGCCTTTATCTACATAAACGATGTCGCCAATCATTCCGCTTGATAATGGGCTAATTAAAAAGGCACAGGCATTCCCGACTTCTTCGATCGTCACACCTTGTTGATCTGGTGTACGTGATTCAGATAATTGGATCAATTTTTGGTAATCTTTCACGCCAGTAACCGCTAATGTTTTGATCGCCCCAGCTGAAATACCGTTGACACGAATGCCTTTAGGAGATAGTTCTGCAGCTAAGTAACGGATGGCTGCTTCTAAAGATGCTTTTGCAATTCCCATCATGTTGTAGTTAGGAATAGCGCGTTCTGATCCTAAATAAGACATGCTTACAATTCCGCTGTTATGTGCTAGATACTTTTGTGCATATTTTGTTACAGCGATTAATGAATAGCTACTGATATCTTGCGCTAATTGATAGCCATCACGTGAGATATCGGATACGTTTCCTGATAATTCTTCTTTGTTTGCGTATGCGATCGCGTGTACTAGGCCGTGGATTTCTCCAGCATATTCGCCGATTGCATCCATTGCTTTTTCAATACTTTCATCACTTGATACATCACATTCCACCGTAAAGGCATCTTCGCCGACTAATTTAAGCAATGATTTTTTCATGCGTTCATTTTGATAAGTATAGATGATCTCAGCACCTTGTTTCATCATTGCTTCGGCACAACCCCAAGCAATACTACGCTTATTTGCGACGCCCATAATGACGATTTTCTTTCCTTCTAAAAAAGACATATTGACACTCCTTTGATCTTAAAAAGATTTAATAGGTTGTATAATAAACAATAATTGCAAAATAATAACCTCTTGATTTTCTATTATTAGTCAAAATGCTTTGATTGTCAAACTATTTTTTTTAATAATAAAAAAAGATTGCTAAAAATTTAAGAATATGATACTTTGATAATCAAAGTAATAATCAAGGCAATTAGCCAAAAGAAGGAGTATATTATGTCTTACGTATTATCAGCTACTGAAGTAATGGACTTGATTCCCAATCGTTATCCAATATGCTATATCGATTATGTCGATACCTTAGAACCAGGAAAGAAAATCGTCGCAACGAAAAATGTAACGATCAATGAAGATTTCTTCCAAGGACACTTTCCTGATAATCCAGTAATGCCTGGTGCATTGATTCTAGAAACCTTAGCGCAAGCTGGATCGATTCTGATTTTAAAATCAGAAGAATTTTTAGGCAAAAGAGCGTATATCGGTGGGATTAACAAAGCGAAATTTCGCCAGAAAGTGGTTCCTGGTGACGTGATGAAATGTCATTTTGAAATCACAAAAATGAAGGGTGCAGTAGGGACCGCTTTATCTGCGGCTTATGTCGAGGATAAAAAAGTTTGTGAGTGTGAGTTTACTTTTATTGTGAACAAAGATGCTTAATTGGGTAAAGCGGCTTTTTTTATAAAAGCAGAATTTACAAGGACCCAGTTATCAGTAAAAGCCGAAGAACAGCGAAGGGCAATGGAGTACCTTTCGTTATTCTTCGGCTTTTACTTAATGATTCGTCTTATGATTCTTTCGCTTCTTGTAAAATATTGATTTTTTCAATTTTAACCGCTTCTTTTGGTTTATCTGAGGCATCTGTTTCAACCTCTGCGATTTTATCTACAACGTCCATTCCTTCGATGACTTGTCCAAAGACCGTATATTCACCATCTAAACTAGGATAGCCACCATTTTTATACGCATTGATGATTGCTTGAGGGTAATCATCTTTTAATAGTCCGTCATGCATATCATCTGAGTTTTGGACGATAAAAAATTGGCTCCCATTACTGTTAGGATCTTGGGCACGTGCCATGGATAAAGCTCCGCGGATGTTGTAAAGCTGGTTAGATATTTCAGTTTCAAATCCTTTGCCCCAAATACTTTCACCGCCAGTACCATCCCCTTTAGGATCGCCTCCTTGGATCATGAAATCTTTGATCACTCGGTGGAAAGTCAAGCCATCGTAATAGCCATCTTTAGCATGTGTCATAAAATTCTCAACTGCTTTAGGGGCCAATTCAGGGAATAATTTCATTTTGATTGTCCCTTTTGATGTGACCATCTCAACCAGATCTTCATTGGCAGCGACCTCATTGCTCAATTGAGGAAGAGGGAGTGCGTTTAAATCGACACTTTCTTTTGTACTGCTTTCCGTTGTTTTTTCTGTTGAACTTGTTGTTTCAGAAGTGTTTGTTTTTGGTTCACTTTGATTACACCCTGCTGCAAATAGTAGGGTTGCAACCAATCCCATACTTAAAAGAAGTTTTTTTGTTTTCATTTTTGGTTCCTTTCAAAGATAATCAGTTTGTTATCTATAATGATAACAAATAATGATCAATTTACCTATTCTTTTTCTCATAATTTCTTCGTTTATGATCACTTTTCTCAAAGGTGTAGACCATTTAAAGCGCTTTTGTTATAATGTAAGTGGATACAAAAAAGATTTTGGGAGGATTCAACTGATGGGGAAATTAGGTATTTCGATTTATCCGGAACGTTCAACGTTCAAAAAGGACAAAGCATATTTGGATTTAGCACATAAATATGGATTCAAACGTGTATTTACTAGCTTATTACAAATAGAAGATGACAAAGAGAAGGTTTTAGCTGATTTTTCTAAAGTTGTGGAATATGCGAACCAATTAGGAATGGAAGTTATGGTAGATATCAATCCAGCATTATTTGAACAATTAGGGATATCCTACGATGATCTTTCCTTTTTCCATAAGATGGGAGCGTACGGCATCCGTTTAGATATCGGGTTTACGGGAGCTGAAGAAGCAAAAATGACACGTAATCCATACGGTATTAAGATTGAGATCAATATGAGTTCTGGAACTAGTTATGTTGACAACATCATGAGTTATTCTCCGAATACTAATAATTTGTTAGGGTCTCATAATTTTTACCCTCATCGCTATTCTGGTTTGAGTTATGATCATTTTGTGTATTGCTCAGAAAAATTTAGAAATTATAATTTGAATACAATGGCATTCGTCAATTCTCAAACCGCTGATTTCGGACCATGGCCAACGCAAGACGGTTTGTGTTCGCTTGAAGATCATCGAAACTTAGAGATTTCTACACAAGTCAAGCACTTGATGCTTACGGGTTTGATCGATGATATTTCTATCGGTAATGCTTATGCAAGCGAGGAAGAACTAAAAGCGATGGCAGAAGCATTTAATGCAGATTATCCAACGTTGAAAGTAGATGTTGAAGAAGATATCACCGAAGATGAACGGATTTGTTTGTTTGATAATCTCCACAGCTATCGTGGTGATCGTTCAGAATATATCCTTCGATCAACAATGACACGAATCTACTATAAAGATAAACCATTCCCACCACATAATACCCGGGACATGTCTCGCGGGGATGTCTTGATTGATAATGTGGGGTATGACCAATACAAAGGTGAAACTCAAATTGCGCTAAAAGAGATGAAAAATGACGGTCGTGTGAATGTAGTCGGACGTATTTCAGAAGATGAATTGTTCTTATTAGACTTCTTAAAACCGTGGTCAAGTTTTAAAATGATCGAAAATAAAAAATAATGGTTCCTAACTTTTAAACTATTTTTGTTTAAAAGCTAAGAACCATCGGGGAAACTTCAAAGCCGGTTAATTCTACTGGTTTTGAAGTTTTTTTGTAAAAATGATTGAAAAATTGATTAGTCTAAATAATTTGTCAAGATGTTATGTCTCTGAGATAACAAGACTGATCTTGATAGATTAGTTGTGTGAAGATGTTTTTTTTACAACCATTTATAATGAAATTTGAAGAGAAATGGGTGATGTGGAGCTTTATATTTACTCTTGGAAGGATTGCATCGAATAACTTCTTTGTTTATACTTAATCAAGAATTAGTATTAATAATGGAATAAGGAAGGAAAGCGATGAAACTTTTGACAAAAATAGTAATCGGAATTGCTATTGTCGTGATAGTGGTTCTATTATTTGCAGGCAACTATTTTTATAATTATGCAGTTGTCCCATCAGAAAAGGATTTTTTAGAAAACGATACGCCGGGAACTTCTCAAACAACAAAAGAAAACGAGGCGACAAAGTGGTTCAATCAGAAAGAGAATCGCACTTACTGGCATCTAACATCAACAGATCATTTGAAATTGTCTGCGATCTATCTGCCAGCAGAAAAGAAAAGTGATAAAACAGTTATTGTTGCCCATGGTTATATGGGGAATGCAGAAACAATGGCAAATTATGCAAAAATGTTTCATGATTTAGGCTACAATGTGTTAGTTCCAGATGCTCGAGGCCACGGGCGTAGTGAAGGGGATTATATCGGATTCGGTTGGCCAGAGCGAAAAGATTACGTCCAATGGATCGATAAAATCATAGCAGAAACAGGGCAGTCGCAACAAATCGTGCTTTATGGAGTAAGTATGGGTGCTGCAACTGTGATGATGACGAGCGGTGAGAAGCTACCAAATAACGTGAAAGCGATCATCGAAGACTGTGGGTATTCGTCAGTTGATGAAGAACTTGCATATCAACTAAAAGATATGTTCAATTTACCTTCTTTTCCATTGATCCAAGTGACTAGCTTGATTACAAAAATTCGAGCAGGGTATTTTTTTGGGGAAGCAAGTGCCGTTGATCAATTAACTAAAAATACGAAACCAATGTTATTTATCCATGGTGATGCGGATACATTCGTTCCCTATAATATGTTAGCAAAAGTATATGCTGCAACTAAGGGACCAAAAGAAAAATACGTGGTCAAGGGAGCCGAACACGCAAAAGCGTATCAGGCAGACCCAGAAAAGTATCAGCAAACCGTCAAAGAGTTTTTAGCAAAATATGTCCAATGAGTTGTTTGCTAATAGCTAATACAAAAATAATTTTAGGATTCTAATAGAGAGAACTCATTCTTTTTATTTACCGGCAGTCATCCGTTCACAATAGAAATATGGGTGACTGCTTACATATATGGTTGAGAATTTTACATAAATCAGACAAAAAAACGAACGAAAATCAAGAATAGGCAAAGAGGAACCTTTCTGTCATTATCGAAAAATACATTGTGAAGAATGAAAATAGAGAAAATGAATTTAGGAGCCTTTTTGACATAAAAACGGATATAAAATCGTTTCATGAAAAAAAGCGAATCAATCGTACGAAACGATTTTTATTATAAAAAATGATCTCAAGAAAGGGAGCGAAAAAATGCCACTGGCAAATAAACTAGAACTAGAACAAGCTTTGCGCGCACGATTATTAGTCAATTCAATATCCTCTAAAGACACTAAACATTCAATTGTGAACCGTACAAAACGTTTGTTCAAAAAAAAACCTTCGATTGAAGTAAATAAGCAAGACAAATTTGGGAATTTCAAAATGTATGAACAATTTTTTGATCTTCCAGTTGGAGATATTCGGCATATTCCTGATTTGAATGAGACGAAAGCGATGTTTAAAGAGTATTTGAAAAATTGGAGTCATATGATCAATGTGAGTGACGATCCTAACATAACAAGTTTAGCTGAAGAAAAAGGTCAGTTTACAATGTACGATTCATTCGAACGGAGTAGCGATGCTATCCAAGAGACACAAAAAATAGAACAGGAACTTTTACACTTAAGTGGAGATGAAGCTCGTTTTCTCATATTACCACTCCTAAGTGGGAGACCGTTACATAAAGAGGAAAAAGAGTTGATTAAGGACACAACAGAAAACGAGCCTGTATATACTAGTTTAACAGGAGCAATTATCCAAAATCAAAAAAATAAATATCTCGTTACATTGGTAGCCTCGAATGACCAAGAGCTCACGATTCGCAAATACGCAGTCGATCAAGACAAAACCAAAGAGTTAGCCAATCTATTGGGCACGCCATTACACTCTAGCCATGAGAATATGACTACACTAGTGGATAAATTTGAGAATCTTAGGAATAAACAAGAAATAAAAGAAACGGCAAAGAATATATCACATTCAAAAAAATTTCATTTCTTACTTCCGCAACTATATTACACTGTTGACTACATTTTTTATGGGAATGCTATTGATCAAATTCATGAGGATGTTCAAAAGAGCGGTCAAATACAAGGTCAGAAGGTTAAGGCCATTGATGAACAAACGAAGCCCCAAATGGATTACTTCAATCTTACACCAGCAACTCAACAAAATAATCATAAACGTTTGATGAATGAGTTTCATTACGCAGCACTTAAGAGGATGAACCAATTACAATATTCGGAAGATCTTCTTCATTCGATGGTTATTGTACATAATAAAACTGAACAAGTGGAAAATATGGATAAGAATTGGAAAACAAAAATTGAAGATACAATACTCACAACTTCTCAACAAAGAAAATCGCTGTCTAGACAAGATTCAGTAGAAGTAGAAGACAGAGGGATTTACCTAGCTGAGCTGCGGGAACCAAAAGGAATATTTGAGAAAGCAGAAGAACAATTAAAACAGTCAAGAGGGATTGTTCTGCCAAATGAAGTGGCAGCAATTAGCCGTTCACTTCAATATAGTAAGTATTATCAGTTAGAAAAAAATTCGATTGTACAAGAACTCTCTCGATTAATGCCAGGCGATCCAACTTCTTTTCTAGTTACTTCTCATGATATTCAGATCAAGTTGAAGGACAAGGGTCCTCATGAAAAACAGAATCTTGGTTGTGTGATACGGAAAAATACTTTCGGGAACTTTATCGTTTCAGTGGTTGATCCCACAGGTTACTATCAAAAAAGAACGCAAGTAAATGGTCTGTTACCTTGTGTACATGAATTTGAAATTTCTAAATCTAACCTATCAGAACTAGCACAAGCACTCAATAAGAGCAACGATAAGAACAAAAGTGACTTTATCCTTCAAAGGGATTTATCTTTAATTAGCAATGGAGGAAAAGTTACGGATTATATCATTGATCAAAGTGCTTATTTAAAATCAAAACAGGGATTTCATCATTTTTCTGCCGCAGTAGATTTTGCTATTTTTTCAAGTACAATGCAGTTAGGGCGTTATGTTTATATTAATGATCTTGAGAAATTGAGTGGAAAAAATACAGAGTTAGCGAATAATTTAGGAGAAGAAAGAGCATTGAAAATAGCTTATCCAGAACACTTTGCTCAAAAGAAAGTGAAAAAAACACGAGCTAGTAATTCGCAAATAAGGGACGTTTATAAAAATTCTATCTTTGATCAAGAGAGATGATAAGGTTTACCATCACTCGTTCTTTTTGAACCAGTTTAGAAGAACTAGACAAAGAGACCGTTTGAACCACTCAACGAGTCGTTCAAACGGTCTCTATTTTCTATCTTTGAAAACGTGTGATCTTTTGGCGATTAAAGATTAGCAAATTTTTCCAACAAACGGATCATTTGACAAGTGAAGCCATATTCATTGTCATACCAAGCAACGGTTTTTACGAGTTGGTAATCGCCAGCCGTTGTGACTTCTGTTTGAGTTGGATCGAAAATCGAACCTTGGGTGGTACCGATTACGTCACCGGAGACGATTTGACGATCATCGTAACCAAATGATGGATTGTCTTCAGTATGTTTCTTGATCGCTTCGTTCACTTGTTCAGCGGTCACTTTTGTTTTTAAAATGGAAACTAGTTCTGTTAATGAACCATCCACTACAGGTACTCGTTGTGCGTGACCTTGCAATTTCCCTTGAAGCTCTGGAATAACTAAGCCAATTGCTTTTGCCGCACCTGTTGAGTGAGGGATCGTGTTGTCAGCTGCTGATCGAGCTGCCCGTAAATTTCCACCTTTTACTGGTCCGTCTAATAACATTTGTGTAGAAGTATAAGCATGAACGGTAGTCATAGTCCCCACTTCGATACCAAATTCATTATTTAAGAAATAAGCCATCGGTGCTAAACAGTTTGTCGTACAAGAGCCTGCCGAAATGATTTTATCATTAGCATCTAACGTATCATCATTTACATTGTATACGATAGTTTTCATTGCACCAGCAGGAGCAGAGATCACTACACGTTTTACCCCAGCGTTCAAATGGGCTTGTGCTTTTTCTTCCGAAGTATAAAAACCAGTACATTCCAGTACGATATCGACCCCGTTTTCTTTAACCCAAGGGATTTTACTTGCATCTGGTTCAGCATAGACACGCGTTTCTTCACCATCTACTACGATTGAGTCTTCTGTTGCAGTAACTGTACCGGGATAGGTTCCATGAGTTGAATCAAATTGTAGCAACTGTGCCAACATGGTTGGGCTAGTTAAGTCATTGATTGCTACGACTTCAATATCATCAGATACTTCTTTGATTCGGCGGAAAGCTAAACGTCCAATACGTCCAAATCCGTTAATACCTACTTTTACTGTCATAATCAAAAGTTCCTCCTTTAGTGATATTGAGGGTGCAAACTTCGCATCCTTGATTAATACACTGTCATTTTCCTCCTGTTCACAAAATTTGTCAAAAAAAGATACTTACAAAAGTAAAGTGATAAAATGGTCTGAGAGATGTCAAGTACTAGGAGATCTTTGAAACAATTTCCTTAAGTAGAATAGAAAAAATGAACAAAACCTGGAAAGTTTAATTGAAACGATAGACAAAATAGCTTTTGACCGATAAAATAAATAAGACTTTTGTTTATTGTGGAAATTCAGGCAGTCAAATGAATAATAGATAATTAAAATAGGAGGACTTAAAGATGTCCATGTTTTTAGATCAAGTAACCATCGATGTGAAGGCCGGTAAAGGCGGCGACGGAATGGTCGCTTTTCGCAGAGAAAAATATGTACCTGATGGAGGACCTGCTGGTGGTGACGGCGGTCGTGGCGGTGACGTCATTTTGATTGTTGATGAAGGTTTACGTACATTAATGGATTTTCGTTTCAATCGCCATTTTAAAGCACAGCCAGGAGAAAACGGAATGAGTAAAGGGATGCACGGCCGTGGCTCAGAAGATACTTATGTGAAAGTCCCTCAAGGAACGACTGTCCGTGATGCTGAAACAGGGGCTTTGTTAGGCGATTTGATTGAAAATGGTCAAACCTTAGTCGTTGCTAAAGGCGGTCGAGGGGGACGAGGAAACATCCGCTTTGCTTCTCCACGAAACCCAGCACCAGAAATTGCAGAAAACGGCGAACCAGGTCAAGAACGCAGAATCGAATTAGAACTAAAAGTCTTGGCTGATGTTGGGCTGGTTGGCTTTCCATCTGTAGGTAAATCAACGCTGCTTTCAGTTATTTCTTCTGCTCGTCCTAAAATCGGCGCGTACCATTTCACGACATTAGTACCAAATCTTGGTATGGTAACAACTAGCGATGGACGCAGTTTTGCAGCAGCGGACCTTCCTGGATTGATTGAAGGAGCTTCTCAAGGTGTTGGCTTAGGAACGCAGTTTTTACGTCATATCGAACGTACTCGTGTTATTTTACATGTGATTGATATGAGCGGGATGGAAGGCAGAGATCCTTACGAAGACTATTTGGCGATCAACCATGAATTGTCTACTTATAATCTTCGTTTATTGGAACGACCTCAAATAATTGTAGCCAATAAAATGGACATGCCAAACGCAGAAGAAAATTTGAAAAAATTCAAAGAGCAGCTTAATAAAGAAAAAACAGATGAATTTGCAGACGATATGCCGATTTTTCCAGTTTCAGGGGTAACAAGAAAAGGCATTGATCCATTGCTGAATGCGACAGCGGATCTTCTAGAAGTAACACCAGAGTTTCCGTTATATGATGAAGAAATCGAAGAAGAAACAGTTCAATATGGATTCAATCCAGAAGGGCCAGAATTTAAAATCGATCGCGATCCTGATGCTACTTGGATCTTATCAGGAGAAAAAATTGAGAAACTATTCCAAATGACGAATTTCGATCACGATGAAACTGTTATGCGTTTTGCTCGTCAGTTGAGAGGAATGGGCGTTGACGAAGCTTTACGTGCCCGTGGAGCAAAAGATGGCGATTTAGTGAGAATTGGTGAATTTGAATTTGAGTTTGTCGAATAAGATTACGTATGCTCATGAAAAGAGCCCATGTTAACACTCAATAACAACAAAGCGTCAAACCAGAAAAATGGTTTGGCGCTTTTTTGGTTTAAGCAATGGTAGGATTTGTCTTTTGGTAAAAATTTTTAAGCTATCACCAATAGTATTCAGAAAGATTTTTTAATAGGAAAAATTTATATTTCTTATGTGTTATTTATTAAAGGGTTTTTCCTTTTGTTTTTTTAAAATAAAAGTTAGAATAAAGAAAATGAATAGAGGAGTGTTTTTATGAGCAAACGAGTGATTATTTTGAATTTCCCTGTAGAGAGTCAAGCTTACCAAGCATTTTCTGAAATCAAACGATTACACGCTTCTCGTGCCATCAAGGGTGAACAAATGGCAGTGATTAGTCATGATCCTAATGGAACGCATCAATTCAAAATAGAGGATTTTTTGGATTTTACTGGAAACAATAAATCTTCAAAAGGTGGTTTAATCGGAATGTTAGTCGGTGTCTTGGGGGGCCCACTAGGGATTCTTTTAGGCTGGTTTGCTGGCGGGATGATCGGTGCTACGCAGGATGCCAAAGAAATCCAAGATGCTCAGACAGTTTTTGATTTTGTGGGCAATAAAATTGGCGAAGGAGCAACCGGTTTGATTTTGATTGCTGAAGAAGAAGATAATCGTCCTTTGAACCAATTAGTCATGATGGATTTAGGTGGCGAAATTACTCGCTTAGATTATGAAGAGGTCGAAGAAGACGTCCACGCTGCCAAAGAAGTCGAAAAACAAACACAAGAAACGGCACGGAAATCGTGGAAAGACAAACATCCTCAATAAAGAGACGAACAGAATAAAGAAAGAGAAACGCGTGAAAAAGGCGTTTTTCTTTTTTTAGTACCAATAAAAATGCAATTATTTAGGAAGCAATACGGACTTTCGGTTGATTATCCGACACATTTCCCATAAAATTAATAGTGAGTTTAAAGAAAGTCAGGTAGATTATGGAATTACAATTTTTAGGAACTGGTGCAGGGGTACCTGCCAAACATCGAAACGTTACCAGTATTGCATTAAAACTTTTGGATGAAAGAAATGAAGTCTGGTTATTTGACTGTGGTGAAGGAACGCAAATGCAAATCTTACGTACCAACATTCGTCCAAGAAAGATTGAAAAGATATTTATTACTCACTTACATGGTGACCATATCTTTGGGTTGCCAGGCTTGTTAAGCAGTCGTTCATTCCAAGGGGGAGATACGCCCCTGGAAATCTACGGACCAAAAGGAATCGAAACATTTGTCAAAACTTCGTTAGCTGTTTCGCAAACACGTTTAGGCTATCCGTTGAAATTCATCGAGTTAGTTGAAGATCAGCCGATTTTTCAAGATCAGCATTTTTCTGTCTATACTAAAAAATTAGATCATGGAATTGCCAGCTATGGCTTTCGGGTTGTGGAACATGACCATAAAGGAGAGCTTCAAGTTGAAAAATTACAAGAATTGAATATTCCGGCTGGACCAATATATGGAAAGTTGAAAAAAGGAGAATCTGTTCAATTACCTGATGGAAGGGTTGTGGACGGGAAGCAGTTTGTGGGACCAGACAAAAAAGGGCGGATCTTTACGATTTTAGGTGATACGAGGAAGACAGCAAATTCAATCGTATTAGCCCAAGACTGTGATGTTTTGGTTCATGAAAGTACGTTTAACAAAAATGAAGCCAAGTTGGCAAAGAACTACTTCCATTCGACGACTTATCAAGCGGCTGAAGTAGCTAAAGAAGCAGCAGCGAAAAGTTTGTTATTAACCCATATCAGTGCGCGCTATTTAGGAAAAGCTGCGCAAGAGCTAGAAGAAGAGGCACGTGAGGTCTTTGCAAATACAAGGATCATGAAAGATTTTGATACTGTCGATATTCCATTTCGTGAGGAGGAAAAGAATGAATTTAGAAAATAAAGTTGTCTTAGTTACCGGTAGTTCTGGTGGATTGGGCGCTCAAATCTGTTATGAAGCTGCAAAAAAAGGTGCTATCGTCATTGCTTGTGCTCGACGCAGCCAATTGATTGATGAGGTTAAAGCAGAATGTCAGAGATTAAGCGGAAAGGAAGCCTATGCTTTTCCAGTAGATGTGAGTGATCCTGACAGCGTCGATCGGCTCTATGAACAAGTGATGCAAACAGTCGGACGTGTAGATGTGTTAGTCAATAATGCCGGCTTTGGCATTTTTGAAGATTTTTTAACTTTCGATTTAGGAAAAGCTTACGATATGTTTGAAGTAAATGTACTAGGTATGATGGTCTTAACCCAAAAATTTGCGATTGATATGGCTGAAAGAAGGCAAGGACATATCATCAATATCGCTTCAATGGCTGGGAAAATGGCGACGGCGAAATCAACGATCTATTCAGCAACAAAATTTGCTGTCTTAGGCTTTTCTAATGCCTTACGATTAGAATTAAGACCACTTGGAGTGGCAGTCACTACGGTGAATCCAGGACCGGTTGCTACTGAATTTTTTGATAAAGCTGATCCTACCGGCAGTTATTTAGAAAAAGTTAGTCAACTTGTTTTAGAACCGGAGAAACTAGCAAAAACAATTGTACGAACAATGGAACATCCAAAGCGTGAAGTGAATCGTCCTGTCCTTCTTGAAATAGCGGCTAAATTTTACACTCTCTTTCCGACTATTGGCGACTACCTCGCAAGTGGGATTTTTAATAAAAAGTAGGTGAAAGAGTATGAAAAAACAAAGTAGTGTGATTATTGGATTTTTGCTTGTCTTGATCATTGTCGTATTTGCTGTATTAAACAACAGAAATGTTCCTGTTAACTTTGGGATTGCTTCATTTTCTGCACCATTGATTTTAGTTATCATTGGTTCGGCGATTATTGGTGCATTGATTGTTTTTGTTACTGCATCAACCACTTTATGGCAACAGAAAAAACAAATCAAACAATTAAAGCAGGAACTATCAGATTATCAAGAAAATCTTGATAAAAAAATTGCTGAAGCAAAGGAAGAACAACAACGAACATTCCGAAATGAACGAGCAGAATTAGAAGCTGCTTATCAGGCAGAATTACAAGCAACGAAAAAACAACTACAACAAGCACAGTCGTCAACATCTGATACGCAGAAAATTTCAGCAAAGCAAAGCTATAATTATTTTGACTAAAGTTTCATGAACGAGACCAAAATAAAAGATGGCAGGAACCATTGTCATATTTGGCTGAGAAGTTAAAGGCTGAGTTTCGGGTTTGTCAAATGGTCTTCAAAAAGTGAGTAACGACTTTTTGAAGACCATTTTAATGTGTTTGTGGCTATCTTTCTTCTTTTTTTTAAACTTTTCGTTTGCTATAATAACTAGGTTAGGGGTGAGCAAGTGAGACAAGCAAATTATGATTGGCAATTAAGTGAATCAGAACCGACTGAAATGTTTCTTCAAAGTATAAAGCAAGAGAATCTATCGCCTTTTATTGGCAAATTACTTTGGCAACGAGGCTATCGTGATGTAGAGAAAGTAAAAGAATTTTTGAATCCCAAACATCAAGAATTGCATGATCCTTACTTAATGCATGACATGGATAAAGCCATCAGTCGAATCCAAGAAGCGGTGATCAATGGTGAAAAAATAGTCGTTTATGGTGACTACGATGCAGATGGGATTACAAGTACGACAGTGATGAAAGAAACATTGGAGCTACTCGGCGCCAATGTCGAAACATTTTTACCCAATCGTTTTATCCATGGCTATGGACCAAACAAAGCCGTTTATCAAGAAAAAATTGATGCAGGTGCGCAATTGATCATTACAGTGGACAATGGTGTAGCTGGTCACGATGCCGTAGCTTATGCGCAACAAGCAGGTGTTGATGTAATCATCACAGATCACCATGAAATGCCCAGTGAATTACCTGAAGCCTACGCTATCGTGCATCCACGACATCCACAAGGGAATTATCCGTTTCCTGATCTAGCAGGTGTCGGAGTAGCTTTTAAAGTGGCAACAGCATTATTAGAAGAACCTCCTGCTGAATTTTTAGATTTAGTGGCGATTGGAACGATTGCAGACTTGGTATCAATGACAGGCGAAAATCGCACACTTGTTGCTTTAGGGTTAGATACGATCAAAGAAACCGAACGGATCGGTTTACAAGCTTTATTTAATGAAAGTGGCGTCTCCATGAAAGAAGCAGATGAAACGACCATCGGCTTTTCAATTGCCCCTCGGCTCAACGCGATTGGCCGAATGGGTGATCCTAATCCAGCTGTCGAGATGCTAGCTACCTTTGATGAGGAAGCGGCACTCACGTATGCCAAAAAACTCAACACGATCAATGAAGAAAGAAAAGCAGTCGTTGAAAAAATTACCCAAGAAGCATTGGAAATGATTGATGAAACGAATCAGATCCACCTTCTTGCCCATCCTGGGTGGCATGAGGGAGTGTTGGGGATCGTAGCTGGTAAGCTGATGAATGCCACTGGTAAACCGACGATCGTCTTAACGATCAAAGAAGATGGTACAGCGAAAGGATCTGGCCGAAGTGTCGAAGCCCTGAATCTATATGAAATGTTAGATGCGATGCGTGACTTATTTACTTTCTTTGGAGGACACCATGCTGCTGTAGGGTTAACGATGCCTAGTGATAATCTTCAAGAATTACAAAAACGAATGAATCAGTATGTTTCCGAACAAAAAATAGATTTGACAAAAGGCGCAGCTCTACCGATCGACGAAGTCCTTACACCCAAAGATGTAACCATTGAATTGCTTAATGAATTAAAGTTACTTGCGCCATATGGTACAGACAATGCGGTACCTCACTTTCTGTTTCGCCAAATCTTGGCTGAAAATGTGAAAAGAATTGGTACGAGTCAGCAACATTTGAAGTTAACATTGATGGAAGAAGCTAGTCCGTTAGATGCGGTAGCATTTGGTTTTGGCGACCAAGAAGCTGAGCTGTTAAATAATCCAGTGGATATCGTTGGGAAATTAGCTATCAATGAATGGAACGGTCGGAAAAAACCGCAATTGCTGGTATCAGACTTTGTTGTTGATGGATTTCAAATTTTTGATTGGCGTTCAAAGAGATACCGTCAGTTAACGAAGGTTGATCCACAAACATTGTATCTTGCGTTTGATCGCTCTTCTTTAAAAGAAATCTCTGGACTGGCTACAGACAATGTCCACGTGTTCGAAAGTGTGGAACATATCAAGCAGTTGATCCACGATAATTCATATCATTCCTTGCTGGTAGTTGATTGTCCAAATGATTTAGAAATATTAAAAGAAATCCTTGCCTTTGGTTCTTTCGATCGAATGTACTTATTAGGGATTTCTTATGAAGAAGCTTATTTGAATGGAGTTGGATCAAGAGAACAATATGCCAAATTGTTCAAACTAATCCATACACAAGAAAAAATAGATATTCGCTATAAATTAGGCTCAATTGCTCAATATCTAAAAATACCACAAAAATTATTAATTTTTATGATTCAGGTGTTTTTTGAATTGAAATTTGTTACAATAGAAGATGGCGTTTTGCAAAAGATCGCTAATCCCAAAAGTCATCCGTTGACTGATAGCGTGCGTTATCAGCAACGAATAAAAAAAATCAAAGTAGAGGAATTCTTATTGTTAAGTGATATTCCCTCTATTAAAAAAAGGTTAACAACCTAGGAGGAGACAAATGGTGGATTTAAAAAAATATATTGCAAGTATTCCTGATTATCCAGCAAAAGGAATTATTTTTCGTGACATCTCGCCCCTTATGGCTGATGGAGATGCCTACAGAGAAGCAACGAAACAGATCGTAGATTATGCGAAAGAAAAAAGAATCGATATGGTTGTAGGACCAGAAGCGCGAGGATTCATCGTTGGCTGTCCTGTAGCTTACGAATTAGGAGTTGGATTTGCGCCTGTACGTAAAAAAGGGAAGTTGCCTCGTGAAACGATCGAAGTAACTTACGGACTGGAATACGGTACAGATACATTGACACTCCATAAAGATGCGATCCAACCTGGACAAAGAGTTTTGATTTGTGATGACCTATTAGCTACAGGGGGAACGATCAAAGCAACCATCGAATTAGTAGAAAAATTGGGCGGTGTCGTTGTTGGCTGTGCTTTCTTGATCGAACTAATGGACTTAGATGGTCGTGAAAAAATCGAAGGATATGATATGATCACCTTGATGGAATATTAAACGATTTTTTGCTTAATAAACATTAAAAATAAATGTAAAAAGAAGTGGGACGTTAATCAGATTTTTTCTGACTAATTGTCCCACTCTCTTTTTTGTCAAGCAATCCCAAGTACGCTTGCTCACTATTTTTAGTTTGTGCAGGTGTATTTTTAAAAGTAGTCAATTGTTTTTTGATGGGGGGAACAATCGACTACTTTTTTGTGCATGAGCCGTTTTCTGACTCTTACATATGTGTTTTTTTTTATTTCGTTATTCAGGATTCTTTATGGGTCAAGATCAAGAGTGTCTCGATCGATAATAGGAGTCTGGATAAAAAGTGTCATCATGAATCCGACGCCGTTCAGACTGACGGTATTTCTTTTCATCCCACAACATAAACCATAAAGCAAACAACGGAACAAAGATCAACAATGCTGTACGCATACCAAAATTACCAATAATAATGCCTAAAAATAATACCATTAATACTAAGCCAAGACGTCTCATTGATTTCATGATTTCTCACCTCATTATTTTATGCGAACAAAAGTTCGTATAATTAGTATACGAACTTTTGTTCGTTTTGTAAAGAGGAAAGAACAAAAAAGATCGAAATCTATGTGTGTAATACTCAGAATTTTTTTAAACCAGCACGGGTCATTTGCTTATTCACCGTATTCAAAGTAGTTAGCGGTATTTGATCTAAATCATGCCACAGATCATGGTAGGTAAATGACGATTGTAGTGGTACCAAATGAAAAAAATCGAAATGGAAATACGACAAAGATCGACAAAAAAGTAGGAAATCGGTGCATTTTATTTAAGGAGTGAGGAAAGCACAAGAGAAAAAAATCAGGCCGTTTATGGACACTTAATCACCGTTTATCCATCTTAATGCCCATTAAAGAACCCGAGACACTTTGCCCCGGGTTTTTCAGTCTTTATTGATAGATATAGCAGTTACTGCAAATAAATGAGTATGCGAGTAAGACCTTCACTTAAGTCTAGTCAAAAAAATCGTCTTTAATAGATATGACTGCGGTAGAGCCCAACGACTCGACCTAAAATAGAGACTTGATCTAAAATGATCGGTTCAAGAAGATCGTTTTCCGGTTGTAAACGAAAATGATTTTTTTCTTTATAGAATCGTTTACAAGTCGCTTCATCTTCTGCGGTCATTGCAATCACGATATCCCCGTTTTGGGCAGTTTCTTGTTTACGGACAATTACATTATCTCCGTCTAAAATCCCTGCATTGATCATACTTTCTCCGCGGATCGTCAACATGAACAAGCTTCCATCTTCAGAAGAAAGGTTAGGAGGGATCGGAAAGAAATCGGACGCATCTTCAACTGCTAAAATCGGTTCACCTGCAGTGACCACACCAAGCACTGGAATCGTGGAAGGTTTTACCCCTATTTTGGCTAATCCTTGTTTTGTTAATTCGATTGCACGTGGTTTCGTAGGGTCACGTTGAATAAATCCTTTTTTTTCCAATCGTGCAAGATGACCGTGAACTGTGGAGGTAGAAGAAAGCTGAACCGCTTCTCCGATCTCCCGAACAGTTGGTGGGTAGCCTTTTTGGGAAACTTGCTCGTGGATATATCGTAAGACTTCGATTTGTCTGGTTTCGGTTTGTCGGGCCACAGAGTACACCTTCTTTCAATTAATAATTAAATAGTACCACATAAAACTACTTCTTTCAAACAAATGTTCGTATTTAAAATATTTTATACTAGTTGTTTTTTTCGTGATTTTTATATAATATGAAGTAGAGTAAAAAGGAGGACTTGCTATGTTATCACCGGAAAAAATTACCCGCATCAACGAACTGGCCCAAAAAAAGAAAACAGAAGGCTTAACAGCTGACGAAGAAAAAGAACAATTGGCGTTAAGAGAAGAGTATCTGTCTGCTTTTCGTTCTGGGATGCGACACCATATCGAAGGGATGAAAATCGTTGATCCAGAAGGTAACGATGTCACTCCAGAAAAATTGAAAGAAATCCAACGTGAAAAAGGCTTACATCGTCGAGGAAATAAGTTTCAGTAATAATTACTAAAAAACATTGCTTTTTCTAGACGTATCTAATAAAATTAGTAAGTAAGAAATAAAGGTAAAAAAAACCTAAATTAATAGGAGGGGTTATTTTGTTCGACAAAATCGACCAACTTGGCGTTAACACGATCCGTACATTAAGTATTGAAGCAGTTCAAAAGGCAAATTCTGGACACCCAGGGTTACCAATGGGGGCAGCCCCAATGGCATATGCACTCTGGACGAAACATTTGAAAGTGAACCCAACGACTTCAAAAAATTGGGTTGACCGTGACCGTTTTGTCTTATCCGCAGGACATGGTTCGGCAATGTTATACAGCTTACTACATTTATCAGGTTATCAAGTCACAATCGATGACTTAAAACAATTCCGTCAATGGGATTCAAAAACACCTGGACATCCAGAGGTCAATCATACTGACGGAGTAGAAGCAACAACTGGACCGTTAGGACAAGGAATCGCTATGGCTGTAGGTATGGCAATGGCAGAAGCTCACTTGGCAGCAACCTATAACAGAGAAAACTTCAAAGTGGTAGATCACTATACTTATTCTCTTTGTGGCGACGGCGACTTGATGGAAGGCGTTTCGCAAGAAGCAAGTTCAATGGCTGCTCACATGAAATTAGGTAAATTGATCGTATTGTATGATTCAAATGATATTTCATTAGATGGTCCTACTTCAAAAGCTTTCACTGAAAATGTAGGAGCTCGTTATGAAGCTTATGGCTGGCAACATATTTTGGTTAAAGATGGAAATGATTTAGAAGCCATCAATCAAGCGATCGAAGAAGCAAAAGCTGAAACTGAAAAACCAACATTGATCGAAGTCAAAACAGTGATCGGCTACGGAGCTCCTAAAGAAGGAACTTCTGCTGTCCATGGGGCACCAATTGGCGATGATGGAATTAAAATGGCTAAAGGAGTGTATGGTTGGGAGTATCCTGATTTCACAGTTCCAGAAGAAGTAGCTGAAAGATTCCACCAAACAATGGTTGAAGAAGGGCAAAAAGCTGAAAATGAATGGAAAGAAATGTTTGAAAACTATAAACATGCTTATCCAGAATTAGCTCAACAATTTGAAGATGCGTTTGCTGGAAAACTTCCAGCTGACTGGGATGCTGAATTACCTTCTTATGAAGTAGGCGAAAGTCAAGCTAGCCGGGTTTCAAGCAAAGAAGTGATTCAAGAGTTATCAAAAGCAATCCCAAGTTTCTGGGGCGGATCAGCGGACTTATCAGGTTCGAATAATACGATGGTCACTGCGGACAAAGACTTTACTCCAGAACATTATGAAGGTCGTAATATTTGGTTTGGCGTTCGTGAGTTTGCGATGGCAGCTGCGATGAACGGTATCCAGCTTCATGGCGGAACTCGTATCTATGGCGGCACATTCTTTGTTTTCGTTGATTACTTACGTCCAGCAGTCCGTTTAGCAGCTATTCAAAATACACCGGTCATCTACGTGTTGACACATGATTCAGTGGCGGTTGGTGAAGATGGACCAACGCATGAGCCAATCGAACAATTAGCGTCTGTAAGATGTATGCCAGGTGTTCACGTGATTCGTCCAGCCGATGGGAATGAAACACGCGCTGCTTGGAAAGTAGCAATGGAATCGACTGATACACCAACGATCTTGGTTTTAAGTCGTCAAAATCTTCCAGTTCTGCCATCAACGAAAGAAGTGGCAGACGAAATGGTGAAAAAAGGAGCTTATGTACTATCACCAGCTCAAGGAGAAACACCAGAAGGTATCTTGATCGCGACTGGTTCTGAAGTGGATCTAGCAGTCAAAGCACAAAAAGAATTGGCAGCAGCTGGAAAAGATGTTTCAGTCGTTTCAATGCCAAGTTTCGATTTATTTGAAAAACAATCTGCAGAATACAAAGAAAGCGTCTTACCAAAAGCCGTAACAAAACGAGTAGCTATTGAAGCAGCAGCTTCATTTGGTTGGGAACGCTATGTTGGGACAGAAGGAACAACTATCACGATCGATCATTTTGGTGCTTCTGCTCCAGGAAATAAAATTCTTGAAGAATTTGGTTTCACTGTGGAAAATGTTGTAGCAACTTTCAACCAATTATAAAATGAGTTAAAGAAGTTTTACGACAAACGTTTAAGAACATCTGAAAAAGGAGACTATTTTCAGATGTTCTTTTTTTGTAGTAGAAAATTAGAATAATGATTCGTGTTTAATATTACTTAATGTTTCTTTAACATTACGTTCGTGTTACAAAAAGAAAAATAGTAAAGATTGATTTGAGTTTCCCATAAATTAAAAGTATAATTTAATTAATTAAGATTGTTTAAAGATGGAAACTTTATCAAGAGTTTTTTATTTTTTTGAGGAGGAATTCGAATGCAAGAGCTGAAAACCCGCAGTGCCCGACACCAAAAGAATAAAAGAACCATGGTGATCAATAAAAAAGCGATTGCTCCTTTGATGGGGACAACTCTTTTAGTGGGGCCAATGATGGTTACAGCAGCACCGCAAAATGTACGAGCAGATGAGCAGGTCACACAAACGACTGCAGATCCACAAGCTTTCATCAATCAAATCGGTTGGGCAGCTTCTGAAGTGGCTGCAAACAATGATTTATATGCATCGGTCATGATTGCCCAAGCTTTATTAGAAAGTGCTTATGGCACATCTAGCCTGGCAAGTGCGCCAAACTATAATTTATTCGGAGTTAAAGGAAGTTATAGTGGTCAAGTCGTTTATATGGCTACAAAGGAATATCTTAATGGACAATGGGTCACGATGAATGAACCTTTCCGTAAATATTCTTCTTATTGGGAATCTCTGCAAGATCATGCCAACGTTTTGCGTTCAACTAGTTTTTCAACTGGAGACTATCATTATGCTGGTGTCTGGAAAAGTAATACCACGAGTTTTTATGATGCGACAGCATATCTAACTGGTCGTTATGCAACAGATCCGGGTTACGGAGCAAAATTGAACTCATTGATTAATACGTATAATTTAACCCGATTTGATACGCCTTCTTCTGGTACCACAACGACGACAAGTACTACCACAACGACTACTACGTCAACTACCTCTTCATCAAGTGGTAGCCAGACCTATAAAGTGGTTTCAGGCGATACTTTATGGGATATCGCACAGAAATTTGGTTTGTCAGTTGACGACTTAATGGCTAAAAATGGGATGACGATGTCTAACTATTCCTTATTAGTCGGACAAGAAATAAACGTTTAGTTAAATTAAGTGATAAAAACGGGAAAGGCTCTTCGCAGCTTTCCTGTTTTTTTACGTTGAAAAGGCGAATTATTCGCCAGAAGTTTCTTAGTTGTATTATCATTGAATAGAAGAAAATATTAAGGAGGAACTTAAAATGACACAAATTTATCATTCGATTACAGAATTGATTGGTCAGACACCGATCGTTAAGCTTAATCATTTGGTTCCAGAAGATTCAGCGGAAGTTTATGTGAAATTGGAATTTTTTAATCCTGGTGGTAGCGTAAAAGACCGGATTGCATTAAGTATGATTGAAAAAGCAGAACGGGATGGCCTTCTTAAGCCAGGAGACACAATCATCGAGCCGACTTCGGGAAATACAGGGATCGGATTAGCCATGGTTGGGGTAGCTAAAGGGTATAAAGTGATCATCGTGATGCCAGAAACGATGAGTATCGAACGACGCTTATTGATGAAAGGTTATGGTGCTGAATTACTGCTCACGCCAGGTAAGGATGGAATCAGTGGCTCAATCAAAGAAGCGAAACGTTTAGCAGCGGAAAATGACTACTTCTTGCCGCTTCAGTTTGAAAATCCAGCCAATCCTTCTATCCATGAGAAAACAACTGGACATGAGATTCAAGAGGCGTTTGGTGTGAATGGGTTAGATGCTTTTGTAGCAGGGATTGGCACTGGAGGAACGATTTCTGGTGCTGGTAAAGAGTTGAAGCGAGTCTATCCAGCAATTGAAATCATTGGAGTTGAACCAGCCGAATCAGCGATTTTAGAAGGGAAAGAAGCAGGACCACATAAAATTCAAGGAATTGGGACAGGGTTTGTGCCAGATACTTTGGATACGAGCGTCTATGATCGGGTAGTTTCTGTAACAGGGGATCAAGCGTTAGCCACTGCTAGAGAAGTTGGAAAAAAAGAAGGAATCTTAGTAGGCATTTCATCAGGCGCAGCGATTGCTGCTGCTTTGGCAGAGGCGAAAGTGTTAGGTAAAGGGAAAAAAGTCTTAGCGGTTGTCCCAGATAACGGAGAACGTTATTTGTCAACAGCGCTTTATCAAGAAATGTAAAGAATTCTTACCACAACATTTAGACGTAATTAAGGAGATTTTTTCCTTAATTGCGTCTTTTTTCGCAATATTATGATTAATTTGAAATTTCTTTTCATGAAAAGTAGATTTTAAAAAGTAAAAATAGTATGATAGGACGAGAATAACAACGCGGGGTGTTAAAAATGGAGAATAAACTATTAGTTGAAGAAACAATCGAAAAATTGAAAAAGGAAAATATACGGATCACACCTCAGAGGTATGCAGTTTTAGAGTATCTGATTGAACATCATTCACATCCAACTGCTGACGAAATTTATCGTGCTCTGGAAGATCGTTTTCCAAATATGAGTGTGGCAACAGTTTATAACAATTTAAGATTGTTTACTTCAATTGGCTTTGTACAAGAGATGAAATTTGGGGATTCATCTAGTCGATTCGATTTTAGTTCAAAACGTCACTATCATGTGATATGCGAAAATTGTGGAAAGATCGTCGATTTTCATTATCCTGATTTAGCGGACATCGAAATGGCAGCTGGTCGATTGACGAACTTTGAGATCAATGAGCATCGTTTGGAATTACATGGTCGCTGTCCTGAGTGTCAAAAAGAACAAGCGATTTAGTTTGCTGAAATTATTGATAAAAATATAAAAAAATAAAAAATTAGTCAGTTTGATAAACAAATCACTGACTTTTTTTTATTTTTTTCTCTTTCTTTCACAAAGGTTATAGTGTATGTTTTTGTTTTCACAAGTAAAGCGTGGAGTAATCAGCAATTGCGCAGGAGAATGAACAGAAAACAACAAGGTTGAATTTGTGAATTCACAAGCATTAAACTGTTGTATCCGTTTTATTTTTGCTATATTTAAACTTGTCGAAGGACAAATCGTTAATCGGAGGGATTCACATATGAAAGTTGTAGTAATTGGCTGCACGCATGCGGGTACAGCAGCTGTTAAAAGTATCTTAAAAAATCACCCAGAAGCGGATGTTACTGTGTACGAGCGAAATGATAATATTTCCTTTTTATCATGTGGGATCGCATTATACGTGGGTGGTGTAGTAAAAGACCCAGCCGGTTTATTCTATTCTAATCCTGAAGAACTACATTCTTTAGGTGCAACTGTAAAAATGGAACATGATGTAACTGACGTGGATACTGAAAAGAAAACTGTGACAGCCAAAGATCTAAAAACTGGTGAAGTTGAAACAGTTTCTTATGATAAATTGGTAATGACTACTGGCTCTTGGCCAATCATTCCGCCAATCAAAGGAATTGAATCAAAAAATATTTTGTTATGTAAAAACTATAACCAAGCAAATGAAATTATTGCACAAGCAGAAGATGCCAAACGGGTGGTCATCGTAGGTGGCGGTTATATCGGTATCGAATTAGTCGAAGCTTTTGTTGAATCTGGTAAACAAGTTACATTGATTGATGGTTTAGATCGTATTTTAAATAAATATCTTGATAAACCATTCACAGATGTATTAGAAAAAGAACTTGTCGACCGTGGAGTTACTCTAGCATTAGGTGAAAATGTTTCTGAGTTTATTGCGGATGAAGAGGGTAAAGTGAAACAAGTAGCAACTGCTAAAGAAACTTTTGACGCGGACATGGTCATCTTATGTGTTGGTTTTAGACCAAATACGACATTAGTTGATGGAAAAGTTGATACGTTACCTAATGGAGCCATCAAAGTTAATGAATACATGCAAACAAGTGATCCAGATATCTTTGCTGCAGGGGATTCTGCTGTAGTAAGTTATAACCCAAGTGGTACCCAAAATTATATTCCTTTGGCAACTAACGCAGTTCGTCAAGGATTGTTAGTAGGAAATAACTTGACTGAACATAAAATGGCGTATCGTGGAACGCAAGGGACGTCTGGACTTTACCTATTTGGTTGGACGATTGGTTCAACAGGGGTGACAAAAGAGAGCGCACCTATGAATAATTTAGAAGTCCAAGCAACGGTCTTTGAAGACAATTATCGTCCAGAATTCATGCCGACAAATGAAAAAGTGATGATGGAATTGGTTTATGAAAAAGGGACAAACCGCATTGTCGGTGCCCAATTCATGTCGAAATATGATATCACTCAATCAGCAAATACGATGTCACTGGCTGTTCAAAATAAAATGACCGTTGAAGATCTAGCGCTATCTGATTTCTTCTTCCAACCTCATTTTGACCGTCCATGGAACTACTTGAACCTATTGGCACAAGCTGCATTGGGCGAAATCGAAACTGCGCAATAAGCAATCAGCGAATAGTTAAACATTGTTTATTCGCTTTATAGCTATCAACGAGTCTAAGACGAATTTTCGTCTTGGACTCTTTTTTTTACATAAAGGTATCAACGGGTATTATCGAAACAAAAGAATCTTTTTTTCTAATAATAAGAAAAAGAGATTCTTTTGTTTCTTTTTTATATGATAAAATTCAACTATTCTAATCAGGAGTGATGTTATGAACTTGTTTGAACGATCTTATATGTTGTTGGCACTCGCTTATGGGTTGGCTGATGCAGGAGATTTTAAAGCAGTCGGTGAAGAAGGAAAAAAAAATTATCAATTGTTATTCTCAACTTTTATTAAAATGCTTGAAAATGATGAACAGGAAGCATTGATTGACCGAGAGAAAAAACCAGCAATCATTGATTCCTTGAAAAGAACGATTAAATTTTATGAAATGAAAAATCCCAAAGAGTTACAGCAAATGATGGAAAACATGAAAAAAGATGATCCAACAGATTTTATAATTTTTCCAGCATATATCACTAAAAAAATTCAGGATCATGTATTTGGATTAATCCTTTATAGAAAAGAAGGACATTATTTAGTAGCGATGATTGATAAATTGGAAGATACGAACAGTGATCGTCCATCAGGTGTATTCACAACGATTCTTCCAGAAAAATTAAGTACTTTAAGTAAAATCATTTTCCAGACAAAATTTGAACATCACAAAGATAGTCGTTGCAATACAGCAAAAGTTATTCAGCAATTAGGCGAAGAAAAAATAGACCCTACATACCTCAACCTTAGTATGAGGGGATATAATGGAATGGCAAATTGTACGGTTAAAGAACTTTTTGGGACTTTTAGAGTCGTTCTCTACAACAGTCAGAAATCTATTTTTCAAGAGACAATAGCTACTGGGTTAAAAAAACTACCAGTAGAATTAAAAAGTAGAACAATTAAGCCAAAGGTAGGAAATACCAGAGATAATCGTAAGATGTTACTTGAAGCTTTTATAAAAGAAGCGAGATTTAATAAAAAACAAGTCAGTGCGTTGACTCATCTATATAACGTTTATTTAGAGCTTAAAGAACAACGAGAAAAAAGAATTGCTGAAAACCCCTATTATTTTTTGGAATATTCTCAGGGAGAATTTACAGCAAGTTTTACCAATAGTATAATCAACGACTCAAGTTCGCCGCTTACTTTCAAAAAAAGTCAATCGTTTGATAATTTTAAGGTGTTCACCTCGTCAAAAAGGCAATTACCAAACTTGGGGGAGATTTTAAAAGGAATACTTGATGAAGAAAATATCCGTAAGAATCTTCATCATTTAACAAGAAATGCTAGTATAAATGCTAGTGTGAAAAATGAATTACATACAAGAAAACAACTGACATCAGATGATAAAAATCTGAGCGTCAGTAATAACAAAAAAAACGATTGTATTGATTATTACAGTAAAATGGATGTCAAATCCAAGTGAAAGTATATAGATAGTCAAGTCTATCAATTGAATGAAATAATTTGAAAAATTACTGTTTTCTATATTTAAAAAATAGCGTCTTTTTAATATGCCTAGGTTTGTAAGGGGATAAGTGAGGAAGTAGTTTGAAAAAATTTAGGTCTAAATAAGCACATAGATAACAAAGTAGACAAAATTTAATATTATTTTGAGATAAAGTATTCTTTTAATTCTTAGACATAAAAGCTATAAGTTGTCTTTCAATTCGTTTTCTGACAAAATAAATATAGGATGATGAAAATCATGTCAAACGATAACGAAGGAGCAATCAAATAATGGAAAAAGAATATTTTGTACAACAAGCAGCATTTCTGGATGATTATAAAAAAGAAGCAAAAGATGAAACGATCAATGTCGATCAATTAGCTGATCAAGTAATCAACCAATTGAATGAAACACAAGAGGATTATTATCTAATGAGTGGGGAAGTAGCGAAAGATGGCAATTCCCATCGTTTCCCATTCAGTCGTCGCGTTTATTCAGATGAAAACGATGGAACAATCAATACGGAGTATACTTATGAAGGAGAACCTTACGTCTTGCAAACGGAAGAAGATAAATAAGCAGTTCTCTAATCATTTAAAAAAAGTTCAGGTTTTTCAATCGCCTGATGATTGGGAAACCTGGCTTTTTTGCGACGGCACATGTTCCTTGATAGAGCGAATAGCTTATTTATTCCGAAAAGTGAAAAAGTGAAACAAAAAATAAAAAACATATAGAAGTAAAGGAAAGCTACCTTGCCTCGAACAAGCTTTTTCCGTATACTGGATTTGAAGTGAGGGAAAAATCATGTTGAACTTAGAAAATTACTTAAAAGCAGGACAAACAACGATATCGAACTTGTTGTTAAAAAATTATCATCGTATCGGATTACAAGCAGAAGAGTTTTTATTTATTTTGCAATTGCAAAGGGCGCAACTCGAAGGAGACTTTTTCCCAGATTTACACTCGATTGCGTTGGATATGGGTGTCAAACAAGAGCGTATCTATCAAATTTTAAATCACTTGATCAGTAATGGGTTTATTAAAATTGAAACAGCAACAATTGATGGTAAGCAAGCTGATCGTTACAATCTATATCCTATATATGAAATTTTAGGGAATTTTTTGGAAAGTCAAAATCAAAAACAAGCTGATTTAAGTCAAGAAAAAATGGTGCAGTCTGTTTATCAGTTATTTGAACAGGAATTTGGTCGCCCATTGTCAGCCATCGAATTTCAACGGATCGGTCAATGGTTAGAAGAAGATCATTATCAACCGGAAATTCTGAAACTTGCTTTACGTGAGGCTGTTTTGAATCAAGCGTATAGTTTTAACTATGTGGATCGAATCTTGTTGTCTTGGGAACGTAAAAATTTAAAGACGAAGCAACAAGTAGAAGAAGATCAAAAAAGACGAAAACAACAAATGTTACAAAAAGAAGTGGAAACCACTAACGCACAACCAGAAGCCTTGCCAAAAGTTACGTTGAAAAATTGGCTGGAGGAATAATATGTTAAGTAAACAAAAAACAATGGAAGCCTTGACAAAAATGTACGACATGTTCCCAGAAGCACATGGTGAATTAAAACATCGAAACCCTTATGAACTGTTGATTGCTGTCATACTCAGTGCTCAAGCAACCGATGTCTCAGTTAATAAAGCGACCCCAGCTCTTTTTGAAGCTTTTCCAACTCCTGAAAAGTTGGCTGCGGCTCCGATTGATGACATTATCCCTAAGATCAAAACGATTGGTCTTTACCGCAATAAAGCAAAAAATATCAAAGCATGTGCCCAACAATTGATGGATCGCTTTTCAGGTCAAGTTCCTCAAACTAGAGAAGAATTGATTTCTCTTCCAGGAGTTGGACGAAAGACAGCGAATGTCGTTTTAGGTGATGCTTTTGGTATACCAGCAATTGCTGTGGATACTCATGTCGAGAGAGTAACAAAACGTTTAAGGATTTGTAAGTTGAATGCCTCAGTGTTGGAAGTAGAAGAAACGCTGATGCGCAAAGTACCAAAAGAATTATGGGTCAAGACTCACCACACTTTAATATTTTTTGGTCGTTATCATTGCACGGCAAGAAGTCCACGGTGTGAAGTTTGCCCCTTGTTAGACATGTGTCAAGATGGAAAAAACAGAATGAAAGAAAAAACATTGAACGTAAAACAAAAGATAAAAAAAGGAAGTTGAGGTTTTTCTCAACTTCCTTTTTTGTTATGTGCCAGAAGACGTTGAACGACTAGAGGACTGTCCGGACTGTGCATTGTTCTCCGGAGGTGTTTGCGCTGGTGGTGTCGTGGATGACTCAGGAGTTGCCGAAGATGAAGAGCTTTGACTACTGCTGCTATTTTCTGGCGTTTCAGCTGAACTACTTGAATCATTTTTGTCACTTGAACTATCTACCGATGTCGAAGATTCGGCAGATGACTCAGTTGTTGAAGTTTCTGTCGATTCCGACGAAGAAGATACCGGTGTCGAACTTTCAGGTACCAGTGTCACTGATGAAGATGGCACCGTTGTTGAAGGGATCGTCGTACTTGGTGTTTTCTTGAGTTGATCGGTAAAGTATAATTCACCGCCAGATCTTACCAGTCCGCTAGGCATTTGCCAATCGCTATTTGTGACGCTGGATGATACATATTTCATTAATTCTCGATAAACATCAGAAGCAACATGAGACGAAGCAGAGGTGACAGGTGTCATTTTGTTGTTATAACCGGTCCATACTGAGATGGCGTAGTTTGGTGTATAACCAGCAAATAAAATATCAGGATACACACCGCTAGAAGTTCCTAATTTTGCGTACTCATCATCCGTATAGTTGGAAGTCCCGGTTTTTCCAGCTTGGTATAATCCAGGAATCAACGCATTCGTCCCAGTTCCTTTTGTTAATGTATCTTTTAAAATATCTGTGACCATATAGGCTGTTTCTGGAGACATAGCTGTATTACCATCGGGATCGAACGTTTCTTCTGTGCCGTCTTGGAAGACGATCTTATTGACATATTGTGGTTTATAATACGTTCCTCCGTTAGCGAAAGCAGCATAGGCAGCCGCCATTTTCAAGGAAGAAGCGCCATATTTTGTGCCGTCTTGTTTTTCTGTGTTACTTGAAATCGCATTTGATTGATGGATCGTACTATATTCGATTCCAAGATCTTTTAAAAAGGTGCTGACTTTATCTGCGCCGACTTCATTGAACAATTTGACAGCTGGAACGTTCCTGGAAAGATACAAGGCTTGTCTTAAGGTGATCGTCCCCATAAAACGGTTATCCCAGTTGCCTACTGGTGTTGAGGTTCCTTCATAGTTATAAGGAGCATCACTGATCGTTTTTCCTGTAGAGTATTTTAGATATTCAAAAGCTGGGCCATAATCTGTGACTGGTTTCATTGTCGAACCGAAGTCACGAGAAGTATTAACAGCTAAGTTCATACCTAGTGTGACATCTTCTGCAATATGGCGACCGCCAATTTGTGCTTTTACTTGACCAGTATTGACATCGATCAACGTAGAAGCAACTTGCATTTCATCATCAGGATAGTTGACATAGTCATCAGTGTTGACAATATCATAAAGATGTTTTTGTGCGTCTAGATCTAAGTTAGTATAGATATCCAATCCATCAGTAAATACATTTTTATCCGTTTTTTCTTGAACTTCATTGATGACTTCTTTGACATAATTATCAACGATTTTTGAATTATCATCTTCTTTTTTCATCTCTTGAAGACCATCATCGATTGGTGTATTCACTGCAGCATCATATTCTGATTGAGAGATTTTCTTGTTTTGTAACATGGTATATAAAACAGTATCTCGCCGTTTTTTGGCTTGTTCTGGATATTGGTATGGGTCATAGGCAGAAGGCGCTTGTGGCATTCCAGCTAACAAAGCAGTCTGTGGTAATGAAAGTTCTGGTAATCTTTTACCAAAATAATTTTCTGCTGCCGTTTCCATTCCGTATAATCCGTTGGACATATAGACTTTGTTCACATAGTAAGTCAATATTTCTTGTTTTGATTTTTGTTGTTCTAATTTTACAGCTAACCAAGCTTCTTGTGCTTTTCGTTTCAAGGTTTGATCTGAAGCGTTGGTAGAGAAGTAGGAGAGCTTAATCAATTGTTGGGTCAATGTACTACCACCTTGAAGTCCTCCAGAAGTAAAGTTAGAAAGTGCAGAGCCGACGATCCGAACTGGGTCGATCCCGATATGTTTATAGAAACGACGATCTTCAACAGAAACGATGGCGTTTTCTAACGTTTTCGGCAATTCGTTTGCGGTAATCTTTTCTCTTTTTTCTGCTCCTAAATCTTCAAATAATTCGCCATTTTGTGTGTAAAGTTTAGAAGAAACAGTCGCATCTAATGCAGTGTCCGTTAATTTTGGAGCATCTTTTGCATAAAACCAAAATAATCCGACACCGGCTAGGAAAGCGATACAAATCAAAGAAAATAAAATCAAGATGATACGGATGAAAAGCCCACGCTTCTTATGCCCGGAACCTTTGCCAGAAGTTTTATTTCTTGTTTGACTCGTCTTTTTAGAAGAAGAGGGACTGTTTCGTCTGGAAGTTCTTGTTTGCTCATTTGCCATTCTTGCGATCTCCTTCGATAGTTAATGTTGATAAGTATTGATCTACCGCTTTTAGATAAGGGATACGTGGCGAAAAACCTGTTTGGATCTCGATCCCTATTTTTTCGATCAATGAAAGCGGAAGCGACTTTTTCCCCTGATCATTTTGCGCATGCCAATAATCGATCAGATAAGTACTATCTAAATAAAAGCAACGCTTCAACGTAGAAAACCATAATAGGACAAAACAAATTCCTTGTTGCTTTAGACAAGCTTCCATATGGTCAATTTGATGCGCATGGAAATTTTTGAAGGGAAAAGATGTCTTATTCTTTGTTTCTTTCGCTTCAAAATCCAAATAGAAACCTCGATATACACCGTTATAATCTGTTGTGGAGGCCTGTGAGAAATAAGCTTCCTTAATAACAGCGGCGCTACGTCGAGGATAATCTACTTTAACAATTTGAATGGGGGTTGGTTTTTTATGGATAACAGCTACTTGGTGCGCTAAGTAATACTGGTTACTTTCGTTAATTGCTTCTTCAAAACGCATCCCTCGATTGCCAAATTCAATGGCTGATTCTCTTTTTTCTTGAACTTTTTCCTTTAAAGAGGCATTCTTATGATAGGGTTGGCCGTTTGGATAGCGTAAAACCATTTTAATCACACTCCTAGCCAACATTATAGCAAAAAAGAATCAAGAAAGAAAAGGAAACTCAAATGGACCGATTAAAAGTGATGTATATTTCCGGTTATCGAAGTTTTGAACTTGGGGTTTTTAAGGAAAATGACCCTAAAATAACGGTTATTAAAAAAGTCTTAAAAAAAGAGATACAGCAATTAGTCGAAGAAGGACTTGAATGGGTTCTTACTAGTGGAAACTTGGGTATAGAAACATGGGTCACGGAAGTAGTTGCTGAATTAAAGCAGGAATACCCTGAGTTAAAGTTGGGGATCATCTATCCATTCAAAGAGTTTGGAAATAATTGGAATGAGAATAATCAAGAAAAGTTAAGAATGGCAGAACAGTTAGCAGACTACGTTGAAGCAGTTAGCCATCAAGCCTATCAGTCGCCTAGCCAATTAAGAAACCACACGCGTTTTTTACTTGACCATACCGATGGCTGTCTATTAATTTATGATCCTGAGTTTCCAGGGAAAACCCAGTATTTTCTGAAAGAGGCGCAAACCTATCAACAGGATCATTCTTATGAAATTCGGCTAGTCAGTATGGATGATTTACAAAATTTCAGTGAATAATTCAGATAGTGTTTGATTTATCAAGTTATTTCCGATACAATGATATAGGTAGAAACTGTTATTATGTAAATGAAAACTAGAGGTGTAAATATGGCGGAATTGGTTTATAGTCCTAAAGACATTTTACAACAAGAATTCAAAACAAAGATGCGTGGCTATGATCCCATCGAAGTGGATGAATTCTTAGACAATATCATCAAAGATTATGAAACTTACAGCAAAAAACTCCTTGCTTTACAAGAAGAAAATGATAAATTAAGTGCCAAAGTAGCACAATTATCAAAAACACAAGGAGCAGCACAAACGCGTGTTCAACAAGTTGAAACACCGAAAAGTGCAGCAGTCACAAATTTCGATATCTTGAAACGTTTGTCAAATCTTGAACGTGAAGTATTTGGAAAAAAATTGGATCAACAATCATCAACAGTGAATGTTTCCCAACCTAACCCAAACAACTACACAAATGCAAGTGACGATGGTAACGAAAAGACACGTCAATTCTAAGATTGATGATACATTGCGGTTTTTGGGTAATCGCGGTCTGACATGATCAGGCTGAGGAAAGTCCATGCTCGCACAGGCTGTGATGCCTGTAGTGTTCGTGCTTAGCGAAACAATAAGCTAAGGTGCTCTATTAGAGTAACGGCAGGAAAACAAGCTAAGGTTTTTAACTATGCTTAAGTATCCTTGAAAGTGCCACAGTGACGAAGCGGATAGGGAAACTTATTCGGTGGAACGCGGTAAACCCCTCGAGCGAGCAACCCAAACAATGGTAGGGGCGCTTTTTGTTGGGAATTAAGAACGAGACAAAAAGGCAGGTTAACTGCAGATAGATGGTTACCACATTGCTTTTTCTCCCTGGAAAAGTAGTGTACAGAACATGGCTTACAGAAAACCGCAATATAACAGGGAATACCTTCCAACCATGTTGTGAAGGTTTTTTTTAACATTAGAGTGTCACCACTGATTTATACCATTCAATAAATGGCTTGTTTGTTCAGGAACACAAAAATGAACGAGTGAAGAATGGCAATTTAGAGACAAGTATGAAAAAAATACTGATTTATTTTTCGGTTTGATTTTGCAAAAAGCTGGACGACCACGTTCAGCTTTTCTTATAAGGAGATAAGTATGGATACGACTAGAGAATTTAATCTTGTGGCAACGGCTGCAAGTGGGTTAGAAGCCCTTGTTGGAAAAGAACTACGTGACTTAGGCATTGATTGTCAAGTTGAAAATGGACGGGCACGTTTCAAAGGAACGATGGAAACGATCGCTACAGCAAATTTATGGTTACGAACAGCTGACAGGGTAAAGATCGTTGTTGGGGAATTTGATGCGTTTACCTTTGATGAACTATTTGAGAAAGTTAAAGCATTACCTTGGGAAGACTTTCTACCTTTAGATGCTGAATTTCCGGTTGCAGGAAAATCAATCAAGTCTAAGCTTTATAGTACACCTGATTGTCAGGCAATCACTAAAAAAGCGATCGTTGAACGATTGCGTAAGTATTATCACCGTCCAGCATCTGTTCCATTAACGGAGACAGGCGCACATTTTCAATTAGAAGTCGCTTTACTAAAAGATCATGTCATGATCACACTAGACACAACTGGTCCTAGTTTGTTCAAACGGGGATATCGTTTGGAAAAAGGTGGCGCACCGTTGAAAGAAAACATGGCAGCCGCTTTAGTGATGTTGACAAATTGGCGAAAAGATCGTCCGTTTTATGATCCAGTGTGTGGTTCTGGTACGATCTGCATCGAAGCTGCCTTGATTGGACACAACATTGCACCAGGATTTAATCGTGAATTTGCTTGTGAATCATGGGATTGGTTTAGTAAAGATGTTATGGAAAATGTTCGAGCATTGGCAGAAGAGCAAGCAGACTATGATATTGAACTCGATATCACAGGTTCTGATATCAATGGGCGGATGATCGAAATTGCTAAAGCGAATGCGGAAGAAATTGGCTTAGGCTCTTCAATCACGTTTAAACAACAAGCAGTCAAAGATTTCAAAACGGATAAAGAATACGGCGTAATCGTCGCGAATCCGCCTTATGGAGAGCGTTTAGGTGAAGAAGAAACGGTTCGTCGCTTGTATGAAGAAATGGGCGATGTTTTCCGTCCATTAAAGACATGGAGTAAATACATTTTGACAAGTGATCTTACTTTTGAAGAGTATTATGGGCAAAAAGCTACTAAAAAACGTAAACTGTATAACGGAGCTTTACGGACTGATCTCTTCCAATACTGGGGAACGCGGCCACCAAGAAAAGACAAAACGATTTAAAATTATATGGGATGGATGGAGGAATAAATGATGAATGAAAAAGAATTTATGAAAGAACTAAAAGAAATCAATCTCTTGCAACAAACCTTGGGCATTTTAGATTGGGATATCCAAACAGGTATGCCAGAAAAAGCGAGTGAGGATCGTAGTGAAGTCAATAGTTATCTTTATAGTCTTTATTTCTCAAAGAAAATTGGACCTAAGATCAAAGAAGCCATCCAATATTTTTCTGAACATCCCAATGAATTATCTGAAACGGGAAAAATCGTGTTCGAGAAGGTCAAAGAAGACTATGAACTTGAATATAAAGTTCCTGAAGAATTGATGACTGCATTGACAGCAGCAACTTCTACCGCACAGGTGCAATGGCAGCAATCTCGTGAAACGAAAAATTTTGCGGATTTTCAAGAAGCATTGACTAAAAATATTGAGTTAACAAAACAGTTGATCCCCTATTGGAAAAAAGACGAAGCAACTGATTATGATGTGTTACTCAACCAATATGAACCAGGGATGTCTGTTGAAATCTTAGATCGTGTTTTCCAACAAGTAAAAGAAGGGATCATGGAAATTAGAAAAACCTTAGCAGAAAAAGGTCATGAACCAGATACCTCTTTTCTTTCTCGAAAAATGACTAAAGCCCAACAAAAAAGGTTTGTCACAGGCGTGATTGAACAGTTAGGTTATGATTTCTCAAGAGGACGTTTAGATGACACAATCCATCCTTTTATGATCGGGATCAATCATAATGATGCACGTATTACGACTCGTTGGAATGAACATGACTTTAAAATGGCAGTCTTTGGCGTGATCCATGAAGCTGGTCATGGAATGTATGAGCAAGATATTGACGAAAAATTTGCTTATACTCCGATTTACCAAGGTACTTCGATGGGAATCCACGAATCTCAATCACTGTTCAATGAGATCATCATTGGTAGCAATCGAAGTTTCTGGGAAAAACAATATCCATTTTTCCAACAATGTGCAGAAGGAACATTCGATGATATTTCATTTACTGACTTTTATCGCTCGCTGAAACAAACCCAAGCAAGCTTGATTCGAATTGAAGCAGATAGTTTAACCTATCCATTGCATATCATTATTCGTTATGAAATTGAGAAAATGATTTTCAATGAAGGCGTAGACGTGGCTCAGTTACCAACTATTTGGAATCAAAAGTATGAAGAATATCTAGGAGTACGACCTGCGAATGATTTAGAAGGAATCTTGCAAGATGTCCACTGGTCAGGAGCTAGTTTTGGTTACTTCCCATCTTATGCTTTAGGATATATGTATGCTGCGCAACTGCTTCACGCATTAGAAAAAGAGCTTTCGATCGATGAAGTGTTAGCATCCGATGATTATCGACCAATCAAAGAATGGATGAAAGAAAAGATCCATCAATATGGTGCATCTAGAAAACCAACGCAATTGATTCAGGATGCAACCGGTGAGGTGCTAAATCCGCAATATTTGATCGATTACATGAAAAAAATCTATTTTTCGGTCTATCAAGTAGCTGAATTCAGTAGCGAGAAAGAAGGAAAATAAATGGAGAAACTGCAGGAAATTGCTGATTACAGTTTCAAGCAATTAGCAATGGATCAAACTGGACACGGGATTGATCATACGGTACGAGTCGTTAAATTAGCAGAGAAAATTTTAGCAACTGAACCGCAAGCTGATCCATTGATTACCCTTGCTTCTGCTTATTTGCATGATACGATCGATGATAAAGTAGTAGCCGATGAAACGAAAGCAAAAGCAGAGTTACATCAATTTTTGCAACATTTAGAGTTATCAGATGCAACCATTGAATCAATCTTTTTGATTATTGATAACCTGTCTTTTTCAAAAGGATTGTCAGGTGAAGGGATGGCATTACCTATTGAAGGAAAAATTGTTCAAGATGCAGATCGTCTTGAAGCCTTAGGAGCAATTGGTATTTTACGTACGGCTTATTTTGGTGGTGGACATGGTCATCCCATTTTTGATGAAAGTCGGCAACCAATCACTTATCAAAATAAAAAAGATTATCGCAAAGGGTCCACTGTGATCAATCATTTTTACGAAAAATTGTTCTTATTACCAGATAGGATGAACACCCCATACGGTATAAAGGAAGCAAAACGACGAGAAGCCTTTATGCGGGAATTTATTGATGAATTCTTCAATGAATGGTCAGTAGGAGACCCTGATTTTACTCCCGAAAGCTGGTTGGCAACAGGAGGTTGAGACAAAAGTGTGTAGCATCAAGAAATAAGAAGGAATTTCCGAAAATTGACAAGAAACACAAAAACTAGTTTTTGATGTTGATTGTTACCTACTTGGTGCTTCTCAAATTTTTGGTAAATTTCGGCAAATTTTCCGAAGATGCTACTTTTGTCTCACCGTGAACAAGAGGTCGTGAAAAGAGTGTTTTGACCTGAGCGCTCACCAAGTAAAAACTGCGACGAGTAATCGCAGGAGCATTAAGGATGAAAATCTCGAAACAGCTCCCCATGTTTTGAGATTTTTTGACTTATCGCCGAAGGTCAGCTCTTTGAACACCGTTTAGCAAGAGGCTGTGAAAGAAGCGTTTAGCTCCGAGCGAATAAGAGAGGATTTTTTAAAATAGCTCCTCATATTTTAGAAAATCATCGCTTATTGTTGAGGAGTTGCTTCTTGAACGCCGTTTATCCGTTTTTAGAGAGACCAGAAGAGACTGAGGCAAGGTTTGTCTCAGTCTCTTCTTGTGGTCATGAGTAGTAACTGACGACTATAGGGAACGTTTTTTGTGTTGGGAGAAAGACTTCTTAAAATAGCTACAGGTAAGCGCCTTGGACCAAGTAATATATAGCTAGAGAAGCAAACATTAAAAGAATTTAATATACAAATAGAATATTCGTTTTTTTATTTCATAACAAAAAACAAGAATAACTAATGGCGGAAAATTCAGAATATATGGAATATTTATTGGAAAGTTGATTAAGTTAAGGGTTGATATTAGCTAGAGGTGATCCTCTTAAAAATAACGACAGTTACTAAAATAAGTAAAAAAATATTTCGTTAGTGGAGTACCGATTGATTTGTTATGTAAGAAAATACTCAGTTAAATAACTCTCATAATTTGTGTAAGCGTTATCAGAAAAGGTATACTTATAAACAGGAATGAAAGGCTGCATATTCGTTCCTCAACCTTGAAGGTTAGAAAAATGGGGGTGGAGACATGTCTTCTGAAGTATTGTCAACTTATTTAGAACAGGAACTGGCTTTATTGAAGGAAAAGGGACTATACAACACGATTGATATCCTTGAAGGTGCAAATGATGCAATCATTGAGGTAGCAGGGAAAAATTTGATCAATCTAGCATCGAATAATTATTTGGGGTTTGCTGATCGAGTGGAGCTGAAACAAGCGTGTATCGACGCAACGAATCGCTATGGTGTCGGCGCAGGTGCTGTCCGAACAATTAATGGCACATTACGTATCCATCAAGAATTAGAGAATAAAATTGCAGAATTTAAAGGTACAGAAGCAGCGATTGCTTTTCAATCAGGCTTCAATTGTAATATGGGAGCTATTTCAGCCATTATGACTAAGGAGGATGCGATCTTATCAGATGAATTGAATCATGCGTCGATCATCGATGGATGTCGCCTCTCTGGTGCCAAAATCATTCGTGTTAAGCATCAAGATATGAACGATCTAGAAGAAAAAGCAAAAGAAGCGGTAAATAGTGGGAAATATAACAAAATCATGTATATCACAGATGGTGTTTTTTCAATGGATGGCGATGTAGCTAATTTACCCGATATGATCCCAATTGCCGAAAAATACGGGTTGATTACTTATGTGGATGATGCCCATGGTTCTGGAGTGATGGGAAAAGGAGCCGGCACAGTGAAGCATTTTGGTCTCCAACAGAAAATTGACATGCAAATGGGTACATTGTCTAAAGCAATCGGTGTCGTTGGTGGCTATGTCGCAGGATCTAAATCGTTGATCGACTGGTTAAAATCACGAGGACGTCCTTTCTTGTTTTCAACATCACTTACACCAGGTGCTGCTGGCGCTGCTCTAGCATCGATTCAACTGATGCAAGATCATCCAGAATTAGTCGAAAAAGTTTGGGAAAATGCCATTTATTTCAAAGAAGAACTGAAAAAAATCGGGTATGACATCGGCGTGTCGGAAACACCAATCACTCCAGTGATACTTGGCGATGAGAGTCTAACACAACAATTTTCTAAAAAGTTGATTGAAAATGGACTATATGTGAAACCAATCGTTTATCCAACCGTACCATTGGGAACAGGTCGTGTTCGTAATATGCCAACTGCAGCTCATACCAAAGAAATGCTTGATCATGCTGTAGCGATTTACCAAAAAGTCGGAAATGAAATGGGCATCATTTGATTTAGTAGAAACGATCTCGCCTGAAATCTAAGAGAAAGACGATCACAGGATAGAGCGTTTCGGTTGTATTTCTGTGAAAATCAAAAAATTTACTTTTTTTTATATTTTGATCGTCGAGGAATGGTCGATGGAATGTAGGTAGCATTTATTTTTAATAGATAGTGAAAATGAACTAAAAAGGAGAGTTTGTATGAAAAAAGTATTAGTTACTGGCTGCCTTGGACAAATCGGATCGGAATTAGTTTTACGTTTAAGGAAAGATTTGGGTAATGAAAATGTTATCGCAACGGATATTCGTATGCCTGAAAAGCTAGAAGATGGGGAACTATTTGAAATTTTAGACGTCATGGATTACGAAAAAATGCGAGCGTTAGTCGAAAAATATCAAGTAGATACTTTGATTCATTTAGCAGCGCTTTTATCAGCTGTCGCTGAAGCAAAACCAAAGTTCGCTTGGGACCTCAATATGGTTGGGTTAGTCAATGCGCTGGAAGTCGCAAGAGAATTTAAGTTAAAATTCTTCACGCCAAGTTCAATCGGCGCTTTTGGACCTAATACACCAAAAGATGAGACTCCTCAAGATACACTCCAACGACCAACAACAATGTATGGCGTGACAAAAGTCGCAGGCGAGCTTTTGTGTGACTACTATTATACAAAGTATGGCGTAGATACACGAGGTGTACGCTTCCCAGGATTGATTTCTTATAAAACTTTACCTGGTGGTGGGACGACGGACTATGCAGTGGATATTTATTATTCAGCTATCAAAGAAGGAAAATACACGTGCTTTATTGATCGTGGTACAGCTATGGACATGATGTACATGCCAGATGCCATTGAGGCGATTGTTCAGTTGATGAATGCTGATCCTAAAAATTTAGTTCATCGCAATGCATTCAATATCTCTGCGATGTCTTTTGAACCAGAAGAAATCAAAGCGTCAATCAAAAAAGTGTTTCCTGATTTTGAAATGGACTATGCAGTTGATCCAGTGCGACAATCGATCGCAGACTCTTGGCCAAATTCATTAGATATTAGTTGTGCGCAAAAAGAATGGGGCTTTCAACCACGTTACGACCTAGATAAAATGACTCAAGATATGTTGACCAAGTTGCAAGAGAAATTGACAGCAACAGTCTAATTACTATAGTTTATCGTAAACTTCCGATCGAGTGGTGGGGAGTTTACGATAAAGGGAGGATAAGCGATGGAACGTAACCAAGTATCGGTTGAAAAAAACAAAGTCGAACTAAAGCGAACGATGGGCTTTTTTACTGCTTTATCGACTGTGATGGGAACAGTGATTGGAGCGGGAGTATTCTTTAAAGCAGCGAGTGTCGCAGAAGTTACAGGATCAGTTAGTTTACATATGCTTTCTTGGTTTTTGGGAGGTATCATCTCCGTCTGTGCAGGTTTAACTGGTGCAGAACTTGCCGCAGCGATCCCCGAAACAGGTGGTATGGTCAAATATATCGAACGAACCTATGGTCAAACGGCTGCTTTTTTGTTAGGTTGGGCACAAGTTGTGATTTACTTTCCTGCAAATGTAGCGGCACTATCAATCATCTTTGGGACACAATTTGTGAACTTATTTGCCTTAGAACAGCAATGGATTGTCCCTATCGCTATTATAGCCGCTGTGACGATCATGCTGATCAATTTTTTAGGATCAAAAGTTGGTGGAACTTTTCAATCCATTACCTTAATCTGTAAATTGATCCCACTGGCAGTCATCGTCTTGTTTGGCTTATTTCGCAGCGGTGGAGTAGAGTTTCAGCTGTTTCCCATAGAATCAGGAAAAGATCTGCCATTGTTTTCAGCATTAGGTGCGGGCTTGTTAGCGACAATGTTTGCTTATGATGGTTGGATTCACGTTGGAAACATTGCAGGAGAATTAAAAAAACCGGCAAAAGATTTACCGAAAACTATTTCTATAGGAATCATCGGGATTATGGTTGTTTATTTATTCGTTAATACCGTCTTTTTAAAAACAGCTTCGATTGGAGGAATCAGTGGCAACAGTAATGCTGCTAGCGAAGTGGCTACCATGATTTTTGGTGGCGTAGGTGGGAAACTTGTAACTGTCGGGATTTTGATTTCAGTCTATGGAACAATCAATGGCTATACACTTACTGGGATGCGCCTGCCCTATGTGATGGCCCAAGAAAAACGGTTACCTTTCAGTCACCACTTAGGAAAATTGAACGATCGAACGAAGATTCCAGTGGTTGCTGGTGTTTTGGAACTAGTGATTGCGATCGGTATGATGATGGTCGGTGGATTTGATATGCTGACGGATATGCTTGTTTTTGTGATTTGGATTTTTTATACGATGGTATTTGTAGGTGTAATTATATTGAGAAAAACAGCTCCAAAACTTGAAAGGCCTTATAAAGTTCCGCTATACCCAATCATTCCGCTAATCGCCATTCTTGGTGGTGCTTTTATCGTGGTTAGTACGTTACTGACACAAACACTTTTAGCATTTAGCGGAATCGCTTTGACATTAGTCGGAATCCCTGTTTATTTATATTTGAAAAATAAATATCCTGTAGTTTAACATATAAATGATAGTTAAACATGCATTCTGTTGTAGCGTGTCAAGTTAAGCAATGCTAACTTTTCCAACCAGCTACAAGAGAATGCACGTTTTTATCCTGTTTTTTTTCTTAACTGTTTTAGTCGGCGCCAAGCACGAAAAAGGTTTAATAAGACGAGAAAACCAGCAACAGTAATGGGAATCCAAATCAAGTAGATCGGATAACCTAATTGATCTGATAAAGATCGAGAGGAAGCTTGCTCCATTTCAAGTAGTGCTTGTTGCCATGTCTGTAAGTTAAACACGAGCATGAAACTAGCAATAATTAACAAGATAAATCCAAGATAGCGGATGGTCGTTTTTTTACGTATATACGCAAAAATGAGATAGAGAATCAATAAAAAAGCGGGTACGCCAAACACAAAATAAATATTAAGCACGCTAATCGCCTCCTTTTGTTAATGATACTTCAATTAATATAAATTTGAAAATAATTACCCCATAACTTGCATAGTTTACAAGAGTACTGATAAGATGAAACCGTTAGTTAAGATGAAAAAGGGGGATGTTTATGGCTAGTTATATTGAACCGATTCGCTTTGCACTTATTGTTTTTCCATTTTTGGCATTAGCGATTTCTTCGGTTTTTTTCATTTATGAATATCGAAAGTATGGAACGTTTATTTTTTCGAGAGCGGTTATCTTATATTCGTTTGTTTTTTATTTGTTATGTGCTTATTTTTTGATCATTTTACCGTTGCCTTCAAAGGAAGCCGTTGCTCAAATGACCGGACCTAAAATGGAATTACATTTATTTGCATCATGGGTCCATTTCCGAGAGAATACCGTCTTGGTTTTATCTGATCCAAGTACGTATTTACCAGCGATGCGACAAAGCGTTTTTTTAGAACCGGTATTTAATGTTTTGCTTTTATTACCTTTCGGGATCTATTTAAGATATTATTTTCGATTATCTTTTGTGAAAACCATCATTGCAAGTTTTTGTCTTTCCTTATTTTTTGAATTGACACAGTTAAGTGGGTTGTATTTTATTTATCCTCGACCTTATCGGCTATTTGATGTCAATGACTTATTGACGAATACGATCGGAGGAACGTTAGGGTACATTATGACACCAATCTTTACCTTCATGTTGCCTACGAGAGCAAGAATGGATGAAGTGTCATACGAAAAAGGGAAAACAGTTTCTCTAACGAGACGATTAGTTGCCTATTTCATTGATTGGGCTTTCTTATCGGTTTTATCCGTGCTGATTGCTGTGACTCTTCAATTGTCTTTGAAAATAGGTGATATCACTTCAAGTAGTTGGTGGGTATTTTTAGAAGTCTTGCTTTATTTCATGGTCATACCATATGTAACAAACGGTCTCACTTTAGGTAAAAAAATCGTACGCATTCGTGTGGTTTCGGATAACGGAAAACGACTTTCTTTTAAAGCCCTGTTTATCCGTTATGGGTATCTTTACTTTTTATTTTATGGGTTAGCTTGGCTTAGTCAGACGATCCAACATATCACTGACCATACGACAGGTGTATTACAGGTAAGCGGGATTTTTATTGTGTTGGGTGTTGCATTTGCACAGTTTATCTTCATGCTGAATCTTTTCTTGTCATTCCTTCGTAAGAAAAGAGTGCTGTTCTATGAAAAAGCCAGTCAAACACATACGATTAGTACCATTCAACCAAAAGGGAACTAGTGGATCGTGAGCGACTTTGAAAAGGATCAAGCAAATTGCTTGAGGATGTGGTATAATGCGAAAGTCGTGTAAAAAAGAAAGAGAAGAGGTGCTTACTTAAATGAGTAATTTTGAACAATTTCATTTTAAACCATATATAAATGAGGCGTTAGCAGAAAAAGGTTTTGCTCAACCAACTGAAGTACAAGAGCGTTTGATTCCTTTGATCGCTAAAGGAAAAAATATCATTGGTCAATCACAAACTGGTTCGGGCAAAACGCATACATTTTTATTGCCTTTATTTCAAAAAATCAATGCGGAAAAAGCCGAAGTACAAGTAGTAATCACTGCACCAAGTCGTGAACTAGCTACTCAAATTTATGATGCTGCTAGTCAGATCGCTAAATTTTCCGATCCAGAGATCCGAGTGACGAATTTTGTAGGTGGAACGGATAAGCAACGCCAATTGAGCCGCTTGAAACATCAACAACCACAGATCGTAGTGGGAACGCCAGGTAGAATCTTGGATATGATGAATGAACAAGCATTAAAAATCCATACAGCATTTGCATTTGTTGTAGATGAAGCAGATATGACACTGGACATGGGCTTCTTGCATGAAGTGGATCAAATTGCTAGTCGCTTGCCTGAAAAACTGCAATTTTTAGTTTTCTCAGCGACGATTCCTGAAAAATTACGACCATTTTTACGTAAATACATGGAAAATCCAATCATTGAAGAAATCAAACCGAAAGCAGTTATTTCAGAAGATATCGAGAATTGGCTGATCTCTACTAAAGGGAAAGATAAAAATCGAATGATCTACCAATTGTTAACAATTGGTCATCCTTACCTTGCAATTGTCTTTGCAAATACGAAACAACACGTGGATGAAATTGCTGATTATTTGAAAAATCAAGGCTTAAAAGTAGCCAAAATCCATGGAGATATCACTCCAAGAGAACGAAAACGGGTGATGCGCCAAGTTCAAAACTTAGAATATCAATACGTGGTTGCGACAGATCTAGCGGCACGTGGCATCGATATTGAAGGGGTTTCTCATGTGATCAATGCAGAAATTCCTGAAGACCTTGACTTCTTTATCCATCGAGTAGGTCGGACTGGACGTAATGGTTTAAAAGGAACTGCGATCACTTTGTACTCACCAAGTGATGAACAAACGATTGACAGTATTGAAAAAATTGGTGTCACATTTGAACCGATGGAAATCAAAAATGATGAAATCATCAAGACTTATGACCGCAATCGTCGGACGAAACGGGAAAAATCCAAAGATACACTGGATCCTACATTGATCGGCTTAGTGAAAAAGAAAAAGAAAAAAATCAAACCTGGATATAAAAAGAAAATCGATTGGGCAATTGCTGAAAAGAACAAAAAAGACCGTAAAATCGAACGCAGACAACAAACTAGAACTGCAAGAAAAAATAAGAAAAACTCCAATAAGTAAGTCAATGACCAGACCCTTTAAAAGAGACGTCATGACTTCACGCTCAAAGACCAAAGGATTGCATGTCTTCTGCATTCCTTTGGTCTGTTTTTAAGTGTTCAATTAGCAGATAATCTAGTGATAATAGATCTTAAATCAATTCTTTTTGCATCCCTACGCAGGTAATCCCATCCTCGATAAAAGGATCTGTACAAGTCTCGTAATCTTGTTGCTGATAGAAACTAAGGGCAGTCATTTCTGCTACTAGGTAACTTGATAGCAAGCCTTCTTTTTTCGCTTTCTGTTCAGCTAAGGACAACAGCTGACGACCGAAACCTTGTTGGCGATAATTTTTGGCGACGCAAAAACGATCGGGGTTAAGACAAGTGGACGATTTTTTTTGATAACGTAATGTTGCAATTGGAACATTGTTTTCCATTAACAAAAAGTAGTTATCAGAAGTGTCCGTTTCGTCAAATTCTAATTCTGGCAAAATGCCTTGTTCCAGAACAAATACCTGATAACGAAGATAAAAACTCGCCCCTCTGATCCAGGACTTGTTTCCAAAATAAACTTGCATCATCGATTCTCCTTTTGATTAATAGGCGTAATTCAAGCTTAACAAAAAATATTCTAGAAAGAAATAAGAGTTGAAGGAAAAGAGCGGTTGACAGAATAAAATAGAATACGTATACTTGTAAAGTACGAAAAGGACATGGTTTGTTTAAGTCTGACTTACAGAAAATTCTTTCCAGGCTGAAAAAAGAATAGTCAAAAAAACAAATTGCTCCCTTTTTTATTGATAGAAATATCAACGCTACTCAGCGTTATCGAGTTCAAGAGGTAATGATCGAACATCATTGCAACCAAGGTGGTACCGCGAGTTTTCGTCCTTGGCTGTGAGGGTGTTTTTTTGTCGTTTAAAATAAAGAAAGAAGGTAATAAAATGAAACAATTAAGTAGTGCACAAGTTCGACAAATGTTTTTAGATTTCTTCCAATCAAAAGGACACACGATTGAACCTAGCGCATCATTAATTCCGGTCAACGATCCAACGCTTTTATGGATCAACTCAGGGGTTGCTACGTTAAAAAAATATTTTGACGGCTCTGTCGTACCAGAAAATCCACGCATCACAAACGCTCAAAAATCAATTCGTACGAATGATATTGAAAATGTAGGGAAGACAGCACGTCACCACACAATGTTTGAAATGCTTGGGAATTTTTCTATTGGTGATTATTTCAAAAATGAAGCAATCCATTGGGCATGGGAATTTTTAACAAGTCCTGAATGGATGGCATTTGATCCCGAAAAATTATATGTTACCGTTTATCCAAAAGACACAGAAGCAAAACGAATCTGGCATGAAGAAGTCGGCTTGCCACTTGATCACATTGTAGATGTTGAAGATAATTTCTGGGATATTGGTGCGGGTCCTTGTGGTCCTGATACAGAAATCTTCTATGATCGAGGCGAAGCATACAATGATGTTGCAGAAGATGATCCAGAAAACTATCCTGGTGGAGAAAACGAACGCTATTTAGAAATTTGGAATCTAGTATTTTCTGAGTTCAACCATAAACCAGATCATACATTTGAACCTTTACCACATAAAAACATTGATACGGGCATGGGGCTGGAACGGATGGTTTCGATCGTTCAAGATGCACCAACAAACTTCGAAACAGACTTGTTCTTACCGATCATTCATGCGGTAGAAAAACTAAGTAACCAAGTAAAATATGGGGAAAACCCGACAACCGACATTTCTTATAAAGTAATTGCGGATCATATCCGAGCATTATCTTTTGCGATTGGAGATGGGGCGCTTCCTTCAAATGAAGGTCGTGGCTATGTTCTTCGTCGTTTATTACGCCGAGCAGTGATGCACGGGAAAAAATTAGGGATCGAAAAAGCTTTCTTATATGATCTTGTTCCAGTAGTAGGCGAAATCATGGTTAGCTATTATCCAGAAGTCCTTCAACAAAAAGAATTTATTGAAAAAGTAGTACGTACCGAAGAAGAACGTTTCAATGAAACGATCAATGAAGGTCTTGAAATCTTGAATCAAGTGATCGCTGAAGTTAAAAAAACAAATGGAACAACACTTGCTGGAAAAGATATCTTCAAATTGTATGATACTTACGGTTTCCCAGTGGAGTTGACCGAAGAAGTGGCAGAAGATGAAGGCTTGAAAGTCGATCATGAAGGCTTTGAAAAAGAAATGGAAGCACAAAGACAGCGTGCGCGTGCTGCTCGTAGCACAGAAAAATCAATGGGTGTCCAATCTGCCCTATTAACAGATATCAAAGTGGATAGTAAATTTATTGGCTATGATCAAGTTGAATCAGACAGCAAACTATTGGTGATTATCAAAGATGAAGAACTAGTGAGTGAATTGTCTGCTGGACAAGGTCAATTGATTTTTGATCAAACACCATTTTATGCAGAAATGGGTGGACAAGTGGCTGATCAAGGTTGGATCATCAATGCCTCTGGAGAAACGGTTGCGACAGTTGTTGACGTTCAAAAAGCACCGAATGGACAATTTATGCACACCGTAGAAGTGCTTTCAACATTGACTGAAGGCGAAGTTTACCACTTGTTGATCGATGTACCGATGAGAAATCGCATCATTAAGAACCATACGGCGACTCACTTATTGCATAAAGCTTTAAAAGAAGTTTTAGGGGAACATGCAAACCAAGCTGGTTCTTTAGTTGCTCCTGGACATTTACGCTTTGACTTTACTCATTTTGGACAAATCACAGCTGATGAATTAGTAAAAATGGAACGAATCGTTAATGAGAAGATATGGGAAGCAATCCCAGTAGAAACCATCGAAACAGATATCGATACCGCTAAGAATATGGGGGCTATGGCTTTATTTGGTGAAAAATATGGTCAAGAAGTCCGTGTAGTGAACATTGGTGGATGGTCTATCGAACTTTGTGGTGGAACCCATGTAGCAAATACTGAAAATATTGGAATCTTTAAAATCGTTTCTGAATCAGGAATCGGTGCCGGTGTTCGTCGGATCGAAGCTGTAACAAGTAAAGAAGCTTATGAGTTATTGGAAGCAGAAGAAAAACAATTAAAAGAAGTTGCCACAATTGTCAAATCACCTCAATTAAAAGAGGTTGTATCAAAAACAGAACAATTACAACAACAACTAAAAGAACTACAAAAAGAAAATGAACAATTAGCAAGTAAACTAGCGAACCAACAAGCAGGCGATGTCTTTAAAAATGTGGAAACAGTTAGTGGTCATTCAATGATTACTGCACAAGTAAAAGTAAAAGATATGAACCAATTACGTCAATTAGCAGACCAATGGAAACAAAAAAACATTTCCGATATTCTTGTTTTGGCAAATGAACAAGACGGAAAAGTTAGTTTGTTAGTCGCTATGACGAAAGAAGCAAATGATGCTGGGCTAAAAGCTGGTGACTTGATCAAAGCAATCGCACCAAAAGTTGGTGGTGGCGGTGGTGGTCGCCCTGATATGGCGCAAGCAGGTGGGAAAAACCCTGCTGGTATCCCAGATGCTTTATCAGAAGCTAAAACATGGTTGTCTAATCAATAATCAACTTTAAATACTTTTCCAAATAAAATGGGAGAGCGTCGAATAGCTCAGATGATAATAACCTCCTTTTGAAACGGTATTTTATGTTTGGGAGAGAAAAAACTTATTTCAAGGAGCAAATACTTGACCTTGTTTTAGCAAATAATGGGGAATAGAATGCTTTCATTGAAGCGAGTAAGCGGTCATTTTTTAAACAGCTTTTCATAGTTTAAACACTGATCGCTTATTGCTTAAGGAAGCACCGATAATACTATTTATTTTCATACATGCTAAAGGGCTCAAGAACGACCTTTTTTGTTCAAGGAGTATTGAATCCTCCTATTTGTTAAAGAAAAGTTCTACCGAATTTGTTTGAAACGGAAATCCCGTTGACAAATTCGGTTTATTTTATGAGAACTGAATGCAACCAATCAGCATTTTCTTTGAGAGTAATTAATTGACAAAAAAGCAAAACCTTTTACGATTAGAATAAAAAGGAGGGGGTAAAATTGAATAGTAAAAATAAAACTTTTCGTTTAGTTTTACGAGCGATTTTATTAGCAATCATTATCGTTCAAGCAATGGTTCCATGGTTAGGGTTTATTCCTTTAGGATTTATTAGTTTGACGATTATTCACATAACAGTTATCGTTGCTGCGGTTGTATTAGGACCGAAAGACGGCATGGTCATTGGTTTGTTTTGGGGGATCGCCACGATCATTCGTGCTTACGCCATGCCTACGACCCCATTTGATACCCTCGTCTTTACCAATCCGATCATTTCAGTTGTTCCTAGAGTGTTAGTTGGCTTAGTTGCAGGAATCATTTTTCACTGGATTTATCAACGTTATCATTCTGTAGTCGTTGGCTCGGTTTTAGCAGGAGTATTTGGCTCACTCGTGAATACACTTTTAGTTCTAGGGTTTATGGGACTGTTTTATACTGGGGCAACTGCTGATGCGTATGGCGTAGATGCGGATCTATTATTTAAAACTTTGGCAGGAGTTGCCGCAATCAATGGGATTCCGGAAGCGATAGGTGCCGGAATCATTACGCCACTGATTGCTAAAGCGCTGTTTGCTGCAACGCCACTCAAACCAGAATAAAGAATAAAGGAAGCGAAAAAGTGTCAAAAGAACAAAAAACGATTAGTGGGCAAGAACGTACCAAAAAAGGTATTATAGCTGGAATCTTAGGTCTTATCTCAAATATGTTATTGTTTGTTGCGAAGTTTATGATCGGCCTTTTTTCTGGCAGTGTTTCGATCATGGCGGATGCTATCAATAGTTTATCCGATACAGCTTCATCCATTTTGACGCTTGTTGGGTTTAAGATTGCTGCAAAACCCGCAGACCAAGAACATCCATTTGGACATGAACGATTTGAATATATCAGTGGCTTATTTGTTTCAATCATCATTACGTATGTAGGGTTTCAATTTTTGGACGCTTCTATACGGAAAATTTTTCGGCCGGAACATTTAGTCCTGACACCGATCGTGTTTCTTGTCCTGATATTTTCGATTCTGTTAAAACTTTTACAAGGACGTATGTACACTAGATTTTCAAAAACAATTCAGTCAGAAGCACTAAAAGCGACAGCCAAAGATAGTTACAATGATGTATTCACGACGTTAGCTGTTTTAGTATCTGCAGGTATCGAAAGATTCACTGGCTGGCGTATTGATGGCTATGTTGGTTTTGTCTTAGCCGGGTACATTATTTTTAGTGGAATCATGATGTTACGTGATTTTGTCTATGAATTACTAGGTAGCCGTCCAACAGCTGAAGAAATCAAAACAATGGAAAAACAATTAAGTTCTTATAAATCGATTTTAGGTTTTCATGATCTGTTGGTTCATAATTATGGACCAAATAAAAAGTTTGCTTCTGTTCATATTGAAGTTGACGACAGTTTAAACTTGAATGAAGCACATAAAATCATTGATATTATCGAAAAAGACTTTAAAAAGACTTTGGATGTAGATTTAGTTTGTCATCTAGATCCGGTAGCAATCCATAATGAACAATACCGTAAGATATTGAAACATTTGAGACAAATTATCAAAGAGTTGGGGGAAGAGTTGAGGTTGCACGATTTACGGATCATACGTAAAGGGAAAGAGTTGCAATTCGATATTGTAGTTCCTCAGAATTTCAAGTTACCAGATGATGTTTTAGAAGAAAAGATTCGTCAAGCTATTGAGAAAAAGGTTGGTTCTTTTGAACTCGATATTACTTTTGATCACAATTATCTTCTCTATTAAATCAGAAACTTTAAAAAGACTTTTTAGTAAGTAGCTAAAAAGTCTTTTTTTTTATGGATTTAATTGTTTTTGAAGCGCTTGGCGTGCCAGATTATCCGCCCCTTTATTCTTACTCTCGGGAATCCATTGTAAGATGAGTAAATGGAACTGAGCGAGTAATTGTTGGATCTCATATAGAAGGGAAGAGAAACTTTCGTTGTTCGTGTGGTTTTTGTCGATTGTAGAAACAAGTACTTTGCTATCGGAATAACAGAGAATTGTTTCATTGACCCAGCCTTTTTCCTTTAAAATTTCTAAAGTTTTTAAAAAGACTTCGAATTCAGCTTGATGATTGGAGCCATCCGAAAGTGGGACGGTAAGCTGTTCTTGTTTATTTTCATGGATAATTAAAATGCCTCCACCACTAGGTCCTGGATTGCCTTTTGTGGAAGCATCAATGTATACTTTGATCATAATAAGGAAGCTCTCCTTTTTATAAAAATAGTGTTATGCTATAATTATACCATTACAAATAGATGCGAGGTTAAAGAATGAAAAAAATAATTCGCTGGCAGCCGGAATGGGCGCAGACGATCATCTATTGGTCTTTATCTTTGATCATTTTATTTTTTAGTTTGATTTTATCACTTGAAAACACTAGACCCTATTGGAAAAGTAACTTAGTGATGGGGCTATTTTTAATTTTTCTTTTTCTTGGGTATCGTCGGTCATTTATTTTGAAAAACCATGCAATCAAAATTAAATATGCTGCTTTTTGGAAGGACCAAAATATCCCGCTACAAGATATTGACTCTGTAACACCGGTCAAAAGAGGCGTAAAGATTAAATATGTAGGGAAGGCTGAGCCAACCTTCTATCTGATGCGCAAAAAAAGTCAGACAGCTTTTTTGTCCTACTATTCTGAAGGTAAAGAGCAACAAAGCACTAACAACCAAGTAAATACAACTAGCTGATTGATTTTACTTGTTTAAACCAATTGATTTAGCAGATATAAAATAGCTGCGAGAAAAACATAACTATATATAACCTCTGAGAAAACAAGCCGAAGAATCCGAAGATCATTTTATGATCAGGGTGAGATTCTTCGGCTTGATTGTGTCTTGCTGACGTTTGTATGAACTTGACCTTAGAATAATGGATGATATGATGTTCGACCAGCAACTTTCGATAAAGTAATGGACACCTGTCCATTCAACCAAGGGATATATAACTTAATAACATAAAGGATATTATAAAAAATTTGCACTAAATATTTTTTAAAGGAAAAAAAGAAGTAAGATAACATTTTTTCTTATTTATAATAAAACTTACAGAAAAAGTATAAGGAGAAAAACGGACGTGGAAATAAAAAAAATGTTAGAAGATCTCAACCGAATTTGGAAGATAAAAGAAATACGAAGAAAAAGAGGTGCGAAGCTATCGAGACTATGGCGGAGAAACGGTAGGAAGATAGTGAGACTATGGCGGAGGAACGGTAGAAAGATAAAAGGAATATGGAAAACGAGAGGTACAAAACTACGGAGAATGCACTTGGAAAAGCTAAATAAAAGAAAGGAAAATGGCAAAAGAACACAGATGAAAAAAGCACAGACATCAAGAGTGAAACAAGGTAGTTCGAACAATAAACAAGAAATACGTTCGCTATCTGTCCGTGCAACAAATCAAGCGAGTTGGAAAAATGCGCAAATTTCAAGAAATTTTGCGAATCAGCAGAAGGGCTACTCCAGGAGTCAACAGACATCTATCACCTCAACGAGATGAATCTTTCTATGGGTTCACATAGTTTTAATGTCAATCGTTGGATTCAGTGTTTTGAGCAATTAGGAGTGATAAATGGTTGACAATTTTTAAAAGAAAACAGCAAAACACAGGGTTATAACCTTCAGGACTTAAAAAATATCATGGCTGGGCTTGATTCGCAGGAAATAACTTCAGGAACTAGTTCAAGAAGATACATAAATGAACGAATCATAAATAGTGAAAGTGATTGTTGAAACTAGTTATTAGAAAAGCTCGGTAAAAAAATGGTATAAAAGCAATCAAAAAAGATTATCAACCAAGGCTATATAACAATCAAGCCCTTGCTCGGATTGTCGATTCTTTAAATCCGTTGTCTCGATTTAGAAAGATTCTTTTAAAATGGCAATTAATGTTGAAAAGAAAACAATCTGATGCGAAAGACATCATTCACTCGGAAATAAGTGAGAAGGATGCATAGATACAACGAGAAGAAATAATAGCGAAGAAAAAAGAAAAGAAATTTGTAAAAAATATTAAAGCAAACGCTAGAAATCAAGTTTTCAATACAGTCGAGCAGTTTTTTTCAAATCATCTGATAAATTCGAGATAACCTTCTTTCGATAGGATTAGAAAACAAACAGAAATATGTATCTTTTTATTGAAAAGTGAGATTTTGTAATATTAGTGAACGTTGTACTGTATGGAAGAGACGCAGCATAAGTTGATTTTCTATCGTTCAAGCAATTATAAAATTATAAAAAAGCCGATACTTTGCAAAGAATATTTTGCGGAGTATCGGTCTTTCTTTAAATTGAATATTTTTGATGCAATCTCTTCTGTTTTGAAGAGAAGTTACTCATTGTTGAAACTTTCTTATAAGATCATTTTTTTGACATGAGCGGCTTGTGCCCCACGGTTTCCTTCGATTATTTCAAATTCTACAGATTGATTTTCTTCAAGGGTTTTGAAACCTTCTTCTTCAATTGCAGTAAAATGGACGAATATTTCTTCTGTTTCATCATAACTAATAAATCCATATCCTTTTTTGTTGTCAAACCATTTCACAGTTCCTGTGGTCAAAGCTCTCACGACCTTTCTAAAGTCTGATCATAACTAACATTATAAAGAGTATTTATATATACGTCAATTAAATTAAAAAAGCAATCTTGCCTATTTTGTTTTAAAATAAAAAAAGGTATAATAGATATAACTGAACAAATTCTTTTGTTTTGGGTATAAAGTTCGTGTAAAGGGGTAATTTGATGAAGAGCGATCTACAAATATCACAAGAAACAGAGTTAAAACCGATTATTGAAATTGCGGAAAAATTGGATATCCAACAAGATGACCTGGAGCTTTACGGAAAATATAAAGCGAAAATCAATTTTTCCACCATCAAGAAATTAAAGAAAAAACCAGATGGTCACTTGATTTTAGTTACATCCATCAATCCTACACCAGCTGGAGAAGGTAAATCGACCATCACGGTAGGTCTTGGGGACGCATTGAATCAAATTGGTAAAAAAGCAGTGATTGCGTTAAGAGAACCTTCCCTTGGTCCAGTCATGGGAATCAAGGGTGGTGCTGCCGGCGGAGGCTACGCACAAGTATTACCAATGGAAGATATCAATTTACACTTTACTGGCGATATGCATGCGATTACGTCTGCTAATAATGCATTGTCTGCACTTTTGGACAATCATATCCATCAAGGGAATGAACTGAGAATCGATTCACGTCGTGTGATCTGGAAACGTGTCGTCGATTTGAATGATCGCGAACTGCGAAAAGTGATTGTTGGCTTGGGCGGTCCGATTCAAGGTGTGCCGAGAGAAGATGGCTTTGACATCACCGTAGCAAGTGAAATCATGGCGATTTTATGCTTAGCAACAGACATCGATGATTTAAAAGCTCGTTTAGCTCGAATTGTTGTCGGTTATACCTTTGATCAAAAGCCAGTGACAGCTGGTGATCTCAAAGCAGAAGGCGCATTGGCACTGCTATTAAAAGAAGCAATCAAACCAAACTTAGTACAAACGATTTATGGCACGCCAGCATTTGTTCATGGCGGTCCTTTTGCCAATATTGCTCACGGGTGTAATAGTGTTTTAGCTACCCAAACAGCTCTTAAATTAGGGGAGTATGTGGTGACTGAAGCTGGATTTGGTGCAGATCTAGGTGGAGAAAAATTCCTAGATATCAAAGTTCCGAATTTGAAAAAGGCGCCTGATGCGATCGTGATCGTAGCAACAGTTCGTGCATTGAAAATGCATGGCGGTGCAACTAAAGAAGAGTTGAAAACGGAAAATTTAGCAGCATTGGAAAAAGGATTCAGTAATTTAAAACGTCATATCCACAATATGGAGAAATACCATATCCCAGTAATTATTGCGATCAACGAGTTCGTGACAGATACGGAAGCTGAATTTACTTTGTTAGAACGTCTTTGCGAAAATCAAGGGGTGATCGTAAAACGAGCAAGTGTTTGGGAGCATGGCGCAGACGGTGGAATTGAACTTGCCAAAGCGGTCGTTCGTGCGATTGATAGTCAGCAAGCAGATTATCAGCCTCTGTATCAACCGACAGCGACTATTGAAGAAAAAGTGGCAACGATCGTCCAAGAGATTTATGGTGGAAAAGGTGTCAGTTTTAGTAAAAAAGCAAAAAAACAAATCGATGAGTTTGTCCTTAATGGTTGGGATAAACTGCCAATTTGTATGGCGAAAACCCAATATTCATTTTCTGACGATCCGACACTTCTAGGCGCTCCTGAAGGATTTACGATTACCATCAGAGAGTTCGTTCCCAAATTAGGGGCTGGGTTTATCGTTGCGCTAACAGGTGATGTCATGACTATGCCGGGACTTCCCAAAAAACCAGCTGCATTGAATATGGATGTTACCAGTGATGGGGAAGTACTGGGATTATTCTAAAAAAGAAAGAGGATAGGGTGCTTCATAAAAAAGCCATCTATCAAAAATGTTTAGTGAGAATACACAAAAAACGAGTAAATACCTAAAATTAGGTAAAGGCTCCCTTTCGATCAAAAAAAAGTATAAAGTCAGCTATTGTATATGTTCATACAAGGGCTGACTTGTTTTTATACATATTGTGTTAGTCAACAAGGAAATAATGGCGGTTTCACGGATGATTTTGAGTTCAAAACAGCTTTTTATGATAGCAATCATATGTCTAAAATAAAATGATTTATAATCATTGTGAAGAAAACGTTTTCTTTAATACTAAAATAGGAGTGCAAATTTTTGAAAAAGTATTTATTTAGAACAATTTTGGTGTCTACGTCACTTTTGACTTTAGGAACTGCTGTAACTCCGTGTGTTCCAGTATTAGCCGATGAAACGAATAGTTCTGGCATAGCAATTTGTAGTGATGATGAGTACTATGTATTAGACGAACCATCGATTCAGACAAAAACTTGGTCACAACCTCAAAGTTGGCGTATTTCTAAAGGAAATCGTACATATTCGGGTACAGAAACCCACAATAGAAAAACCACATTATCAATTGGTGCAACGATCTTCGGAATGAATATTAAAATCGGGAACGAATACTCAGTAAACGGAAAATTCAAGAAGTATCGTCAAAATGCAAGAATAACGGTAACTTACCGAGTTTATCGTAAAGTAGACAATAAATATATTCGTACTCAAACTGCTACAGCAAATACACAATATATTGATTATGTAGCAATATGATACATAGGAATACTAAGAAACATTGGAAATTCATTCTTTGCTTGAGTTACTTTATTATTTATTTTATGATCCCAAATATAGGGATCCCAATTAAATATGATTTCATATTTGATTGGATTTCTTGGTTTCCGTTGATTCTAAGTTTTATGTTTTTGGTGTTGTTCCACCAGCTTCTCTATCAATCATTAGTAGAAATACAATGGCTGAAACTCATATTTATAGCAGTCTTTTGTATCGTTAGTATTATTGTCATTAATACTGCTTTGTCTGATACAAATAGCTTACCCCTAAATTCTTTAGCTAATAGTGAATTGAAAAAATATATAATAAGTGCTACAACGTACGGTGTATTTTTAGAAGAAATGATTTTTAGATTTAGTCTAATCAGCTTACATTCTGACAGGAAAACAAAGACTTCTCTCCTCATAATCTCTTCATTCTTGTTTTCAATCGTACACGGAGGAAATTTCAACCTTTTTTTCTGCGGCGTTCTATTTGGATTCGTTTATATAAAAACTTCTAATGTGTGGTACTCCATATTGACCCATGTTTTTTATAATGGTGTGGGTATATTTCTTTTTTTATTCTTTACTTAGTTGTTGCAAAGCAATGAACGATAAAGTAGTTAAAGCAAGTGGAGATTTACAAAAAGTGAGATTGAAAAAAATACTTCTAAACAGTAAAAAAGGATGACACAATTATTCATTACGGATAGTTGTGTCATCCTTTTATTTTCGATCGAACATCTTTAATGGATATATAAGGAGTGAAAACGATGTTACAACAGATTTCTAATAGTTTTGCTGGTTGGCTACTTTTGCTGTACTCGCTGCATTTGAGCAAAAAATGTCTATAAATTAGTTAAATATAGGGAACTCAAACACTTTGAGACATCTACTTTCTTGTTCGGGTATTTTACGGTATACTAAGAAAGCATCAGGAGGAGGGGCGTTATGGACGTACGAGTGACAAGACGAACAGGTTTTTATGGCATGGGTAGTCCGATCCAACTGCGGATCAATGGAAAGAAAAAAGGACAATTGAATCATAATCAATCGGTTTTACTTAAGTTAGAAGCACCTTTTACAATGCAAGTTTCGTTTTATTGGTTAAAAAGTCCAATGTATACAATAACGCATCCGTCCAAAGGATACGTCATTACAATGAATCTCTTATTGTTGCAGATTTATCCCTTGTTATTTTTAGGAAGTGGATTAAGCGCATTGTGGTTACACAATCTAATTTATAGTATGTTCGTGGTACTTGTAATGATTGGCTTCTTTTTTTTCATCAAAAACCAAGCCTATGTAATCAAGGAGGAGAAAGATGGCAAACTCTGATATTTTTTTAAGTAGTTTTAATCGGATCGAAAAATGGATGAGAGATGAAATGGGTAACGCCCGCAATATGGGATTTACTGAGTTAGTTCGGCGACTTGCCCAACGCAAAAAAGCAGTGATTCGTCAATATGAAGAAGATTTGCTTCAGCTGGCGCAGTTACGAAATGCCATTGTTCACGATCGGATTGCTGTGGACTTTGTGATTGCTGAACCCAATGATTGGGCAGTCAATAAGATCCAGCAGATTGAAGAAGACTTGATTCGTCCAGCAAAGGTTTTACCTCGCTTTGCGAAACATGTCACAGGTTTTGAACGAGATCTTCCTTTACTTGATTTGTTAGGAACGGTTGCCAAAAAACGATACTCACAGTTTCCTTTGTATAATAAAGGGAAATTCGTAGCGCTTGTGACATTGCGGGTCATTGGTTTTTGGCTAGCAAAGGAAAGTCAAAAAGGGACCATTGATTTAACAGATAAAAAAGCGGCTGATTTGATTTTTAGTGATGGCAAATATACGAATTATCGTTTTGTAGCTGAACATACTTATGTTTATGAAGTGGAAACAATGTTTCGGGAACAAGGAACTCTAGAAGCAGTCCTGATTACCAAAGATGGTCATCCTGACGGCAACTTACTGGGGATCATTAGACCTAGAGATATTTATCAACAAATAGAAAAGGAATGATTTTTTGTTAGCAATTTATTTTATGATCAGTGGATTATTAGTGGCTCTTGATCAGTGGGTCAAATGGTGGATCGTCAATGATTTATCTTTAGGCGAAACGAAGACATTGATTCCAGGTGTCTTATCGTTGAATCATATACGCAATACTGGGGCAGCTTGGAGTATGCTTGAAGGGAAGATGTGGTTTTTCGTCATAATCACAGTGATTGCTGTCATTGTTGTCGTGACATTGATGGTCAAGAATCGTAAACAGGGCAATCGATGGTTGCTGACAGGGTTAAGTTTTATTTTAGCAGGAGCTATTGGGAATTTTATTGATCGTGTAAGACTGGGATATGTCGTCGATATGTTCCAAACAGATTTTATGAATTTTCCGATCTTCAATGTAGCTGATATGACACTTGTTTGTGGTGTGATTCTTATTTTGATATACATTATTTTAGATGAAAAGGAACAAGGGAAAAAATGACAGAATTAAACGCAACGATTCAAACAGAAACAGGACGGATTGATAAAGTACTCACAGGTTTATTCAACGATTATAGTCGTTCACAAATCCAGCTTTGGCTCAAAGATGGTGCCGTTTCGGTCAACGGACAAGTGGTGAAAGCAAATTATAAAGTGAAGAAAAATGATGAAATCGTGATCGCTGTGCCAGAACCAGAGACCCTTTCAATTGAAGCAGAAGACATTCCATTAGAAATCGTTTATGAAGACGAAGCGGTTGCTGTTGTCAACAAACCACAAGGCATGGTCGTCCATCCTTCAGCAGGTCATCCGAATGGTACGATGGTCAATGCTTTAATGTATCATGTAAAAGACCTTTCGTCGATCAATGGTGTGATCCGTCCAGGGATCGTTCATCGAATCGATAAAGATACTTCAGGTTTGTTGATGGTAGCGAAAAATGATTTAGCACATGAATCTTTGGCCAAGCAATTAAAAGATAAAACTTCTTTACGTAAATACGTAGCGTTAGTCCATGGAGTGATTCCTCATGAAAAAGGAACGATCAATGCACCGATCGGCCGATCAAAAGTGAACCGTAAAATGCAGGCAGTCAGAGAAGATGGCAAACCAGCTGTGACCCATTTTAATGTCTTGGAACGATTCAATGATTTTACGTTGGTGGAGTTGACGTTAGAAACAGGTAGGACCCATCAGATCCGTGTGCATATGAAATATATAGGCTATCCTTTAGCTGGAGACCCAGTTTACGGACCAAGTAAGACATTGAAAGGAAATGGGCAATTTCTTCATGCGAAGCTCTTAGGCTTTACCCATCCAATCACAGGTCAGGAAATGGTCTTTGAAGCACCACTTCCAACAATCTTTGAAAAAACTTTAGAAAAACTAAGGAAAAGTGTTGCATTTTGATTTAGATAACGGTATAGTATTTAACAACGAAAGCATAAAAACTTCATATCAGTTCCTTTAAGTTTAGTCCCGTGAGGCTAAGAAGGGTGTGGGTAAGAGAGCTATGGTGCGCCATAACATCGATTACTCAATGACGTAGTATAACTATCAGTGTATCTAAATGTACACTCAGTCTAGACATTCCTCCTGTCCTCTTAGGGCAGGAGTTTTTTTGTGTATAAAAAAGGAGGAAACAAACATGCAAGCAAAAGAAGTTGTGGATCAAGTAACCATGAAGCGGGCATTGACACGTATCACTTATGAAATCATTGAAAGAAATCAGACGATTCAAGATGTTGTCTTAATTGGGATAAAAACAAGAGGCATTTACATCGCATCAAGAGTTGCCGATCGTTTGAAGCAACTAGAAGGCATCGAAGTTCCGGTCGGAGAGCTGGACATCACATTGTATCGTGATGATAAAAAAGAAACACCAGCTGAAGCAGAACTTCATTCTTCAGATATTCCCGTTTCACTAGAAGGAAAAGAAGTGATTTTGATCGATGACGTCCTTTACACTGGACGAACGATTCGAGCAGCGATGGACGCAGTAATGGACTATGGTCGTCCTAGAAAAATTTCTCTGGCTGTCTTAGTAGACAGGGGACATCGGGAGTTACCGATTCGAGCAGACTATGTTGGGAAAAACATTCCCACAGCAAAAACAGAAGAAATCTTAGTCGAAATGCAAGAACTTGACGGCAAAGATCGAATCATGATTTTGAAAGAGGAAGAATAGAGGAGCAATTGATATGTCAGAACAAAAAAAATTCCATAATCACGATGCGGTTTTAGATATCCACGATCGCCCAAAAACAGGACATTGGATCGGCTTAAGTTTACAACATCTCTTTACGATGTTTGGTGCTACTGTACTTGTGCCGATTTTAGTGGGGATCGATCCAGGGATTGCCTTAGTCAGCTCAGGATTAGGAACATTAGTTTATCTTTTTACTACTAAAGGAAAGATTCCAGCCTACTTAGGTAGTAGCTTTGCCTTTATCGCAGCTATGCAAATGCTGATGAAGACGGATGGATATCCTGCAATCGCTCAAGGAGCAGTAACAACTGGTCTTGTTTACTTGATCGTCGCATGGATCATCAAAAAGATCGGTTCAGCATGGTTGGACAAAATTTTACCACCGATTGTCGTTGGTCCCGTGATCATGGTAATCGGTCTAGGGTTAGCAGCGAATGCTGCAACGAACGCAATGTACAACCAAGGCAACTATGATTTTAAATATATTGCCGTGGCACTGATCACATTAGCCTTGACAATTTTCTTCAATATGTGGCTGAAAGGATTTTTAGGACTTATTCCAATTTTATTAGGGATCATTTGCGGCTACCTCGTTGCTTTACTCTTTGGAATAGTCGATACAAAGCCGATCGTTGATGCTGCTTGGTTCGCTTTACCAAACTTCGAGATTCCATTTGTTCAATATGAGCCGAAGCTTTACTTAGGGGCAATTACGACGATGGCACCTATCGCATTCGTCACAATGACGGAACACATTGGGCACTTGATGGTCTTGAATAAATTAACCAAACGTAATTTCTTTGAAGAGCCAGGTTTACACAAAACCTTGATGGGAGATGGCTTAGCACAGATCGTCGCAGCTTTCGTCGGTGGCCCTCCAGTTACAAGTTATGGAGAAAATATCGGTGTGTTAGCAATCACTCGTGTACACAGCGTATTCGTCATCGGTGGTGCAGCAGTCTTCGCTGTGATTTTAGGATTTGTGGGCAAATTAAGCGCTTTGATCTTAAGTATCCCCGGACCCGTAATTTCCGGAATCAGCTTTATCTTGTTCGGAGTGATCGCAGCGAGTGGAATGAAGATTTTGATCGAAAATAAAATCGATTTTGATAAAAAGAAAAATCTGTTGATTGCTTCAGTGATCTTAGTGGTCGGAATCGGCGGCTTGGTTTTTGAAGTAGGCACCTTCACGTTATCAGCAATGGCTTTAGCAACTGTACTTGGTATCATTCTGAATCTTATCTTACCCGAAACTTCACGTAGCGAAGAAAAATAAGGAGGAACTATCATGATCATCAAATCAGAACGCATTAGTTTAAAACATTTATTGACAGTGGAAGCTTTAACGGATCAAGAAGTCATGGGCTTGATCCGACGAGGTCAAGAGTTTAAACAAGGAGCAAACTGGACACCACAAAAACCGCAATATTTTGCGACGAATCTGTTTTTTGAAAATAGTACTCGTACGCATAAGAGCTTCGATGTAGCCGAAAAGAAACTAGGCTTAGAAGTGATTGAATTTGAAGCGAGTACGAGTTCTGTACAAAAAGGGGAAACCCTTTATGATACGGTCTTGACGATGTCTGCGCTCGGTGTGGATGTTGCAGTAATCCGCCATGGAGATGAAAATTACTATGATGAATTGATCCAAAGTAAAACGATCCAATGCTCGATTATCAATGGTGGTGACGGAAGTGGCCAACATCCAACACAATGCTTACTTGATTTGATGACGATCTACGAAGAATTTGGTTACTTTGAGGGATTGAAAGTAGCGATCGTCGGGGATATCACACACTCACGAGTAGCAAAATCAAACATGCAAATGCTGAAACGATTAGGAGCACAAGTCTTCTTTTCAGGTCCACGCGAATGGTACGATGAAGAATTTGAAGTCTATGGGCACTACCTGCCATTAGATGAATTATTAGAACAAGTGGATGTCATGATGATGCTTCGCGTACAACATGAACGTCATGATGGGAAAGAAAGTTTTTCAAAAGAAGCCTATCACCAAGAGTATGGATTAACAGTCGAACGTGCGAAGAAATTACAAAAGCATGCGATCATCATGCACCCAGCGCCAGTCAATCGTGATGTCGAATTAGCTGACTCCCTTGTGGAAGGACTACAATCACGAATCGTACAGCAAATGAGCAATGGCGTCTTTGTTAGAATGGCGATCTTAGAAGCAGTACTAAACGGAAAAGCGTAAAGCTAGGAGGAAGAAAAGATGAAAACACTCATTAAAAACGGTCAAATCAATACACGAAAGAATGAAACAACACCTGCAGAAATTTGGATCGATAACGGAAAAATCAAAGCAATCGGCGAAGGATTTTCCGAGGCTGAATTTGATGAAGTGTTTGATGCCAAAGGACAACTGATCACACCTGGTTTAGTGGACGTCCATGTCCATTTAAGAGAGCCAGGATTTACATACAAGGAGACGATTGCAGCTGGTACTAAAGCAGCAGCAAGAGGCGGCTTTACAACTGTTTGTGCCATGCCTAATCTGAACCCTGTACCTGATACCCCGGAAAAATTAGAACAGGTCTATGACTTGATCAAACGAGATGCAGTGGTCAAAGTCTTGCAATATGCACCGATCACTGAAAATCTTCGAAGTGAAGTCTTAGTGGATCAAGAAGCGATGATTAAAGCAGGAGCTTTTGCATTTACGAATGATGGCGTGGGTGTTCAGACCGCAGGAACGATGTATCAAGCCATGAAAGAAGCAGCAAAAAATAACAAAGCACTGGTAGCACATACGGAAGATGAATCATTACTATTCGGTGGAGTGATGCATGCTGGTGATAAAGCAAAAGAACTAGGTTTGCCAGGTATTTTAAGTGTAACTGAATCCTCACAAATCGCACGGGATCTCCTTTTAGCTGAAGCAACAGGTGTGCACTATCACGTCTGTCACGTTTCTACCAAGGAAAGCGTGCGGGTCATTCGTGATGCCAAAAAAGCGGGTATCCACGTTACAGCAGAGGTTTCTCCCCATCATTTGATCTTGATTGATGAAGATATCCCCGAAGACTTCGGCTTTTGGAAAATGAATCCCCCATTAAGAGGAAAGGAAGATCGAGAAGCATTGATCGAAGGACTTCTTGATGGAACGATTGATTGTATTGCGACTGACCATGCGCCACACGGATTAGAAGAAAAAAGCAAAAGTTTCTTAGAATCACCATTTGGGATCGTAGGAAGTGAGACAGCTTTCCAACTGATTTATACGCACTTTGTTGAAACCAATCGTTTCACACTCGAACAAGTGATCAACTGGATGGCTACCAAGCCAGCGGAAATCTTCCAGTTAGAGGTTGGGACATTGACAGTTGGGGCACCAGCTGACGTAGCTATTTTCGATATTGAACACTCAAGTACAATCGATAAGAAAGATTTCTTATCAAAAGGCGAAAACACACCTTTTATTGGATGGAACGTCAAGGGCGAAACATTAGGAACATTCGTTGATGGAAAATTGGCGTGGCACAAAGGGGAGTGAAGCAAATGGAACGATTATTGATTTTAGAAGATGGGACAGTTTTTAAAGGAAAAGCATTTGGAGCGAATAATAATGTGTTTGGCGAGATCGTGTTTACTACCAGCATGACAGGCTATCAAGAAACGATCACAGACCAAAGTTTCAATGGGCAAATCATTACCTTTACGTATCCGATGGTGGGAAATTACGGTGTCAACCGTGATGATTATGAATCCATCGCACCAACTTGCAAGGGCGTAGTCGTCAAAGAACATGCGAGAGTGGCTTCTAATTGGCGGAGTCAAATGACATTGGACGAGTTTTTGAAACGAAAAGGTATCCCTGGAATTTCAGGGGTTGATACTCGGGCATTGACACGAAAAATTCGTCAAGTTGGAACGATGAAAGCGAGTATCGTGGATGCTGGTGATTCCTTTGAACATGCTTATGACCAATTGAAAGCGACCGTTTTAGCTACAAACCAAGTGCAACAAGTCTCAACGAGTAAACCATATCCAAGTCCTGGAACTGGAAAAAATGTGGCTGTCATTGATTTTGGTTTGAAACATAGTATTTTGCGTGAACTAAGTAAAAGAAACTGCAATTTAACCGTATTACCTTATAATACGGATGCAAAAACAATTCTTTCCCTATCACCAGATGGCGTCATGCTGACGAATGGACCAGGAGATCCAAAAGACGTACCAGAAGCTATTGAAATGATTCGAGAAATCCAAGGGAAAATACCAATTTTCGGGATCTGTTTAGGGCATCAATTGTTTGCCTTAGCTAATGGTGCGGATACCTATAAAATGAAATTTGGTCATCGTGGCTTGAATCATCCTGTCCGAGAAATCGCGACTGGAAGGATCGATTTTACTTCTCAAAATCACGGCTATGCTGTGGATGAAAAAACAGTTGATCCAGATCAGTTGCTGATCACCCATGTAGAAGTAAATGATGGGACTGTGGAAGGAATTAGACATCGCCATTATCCAGCGTTTAGCGTCCAATTCCATCCTGATGCAGCTCCCGGTCCACATGATGCGCTTCATTTATTTGATGAATTTATGGAAATGATGGATGCAGGAGAGGAGAAATAAACATGCCAAAACGTACAGATATCAAAAAAATTATGGTGATTGGATCAGGTCCGATCATCATTGGTCAAGCGGCGGAATTTGACTATGCCGGAACCCAAGCTTGCCTTGCTTTGAAAGAAGAAGGATATGAGGTCGTTTTAGTAAATTCCAATCCCGCAACGATCATGACTGATCAAGAAATTGCCGATCAAGTGTATATCGAACCGATCACACTAGAATTTGTTTCAAGGATCTTGCGAAAAGAACGTCCTGATGCTTTGTTACCGACTTTAGGCGGACAAACGGGATTGAACATGGCAATGGAACTAGCAGAATCTGGTATTTTAGATGAACTAGGCATTGAGCTGTTAGGAACAAAATTATCTGCTATCGATCAAGCAGAGGATCGTGATTTATTTAAAAAGTTGATGGAAGAACTGAATCAACCAATCCCCGAATCTGAAATCGTCACAACTGTTGAAGAAGCAGTCGAATTTGCTAATAAAATTGGCTATCCAATCATCGTTCGTCCCGCTTTCACATTAGGTGGAACGGGTGGTGGAATGTGTAAAAATGAAGAAGAACTTCGAGTGATCGCAGAAAATGGTCTGAGCCTTTCTCCAGTGACCCAATGTTTGATCGAACGTAGTATTGCAGGATTCAAAGAAATTGAATACGAAGTTATGCGTGACTCGGCTGATAATGCCATTGTTGTTTGTAACATGGAAAATTTTGACCCAGTGGGTATCCACACAGGCGATTCGATCGTCTTCGCCCCAAGTCAGACCCTTTCAGATCATGAATACCAGCTGTTGCGTGATGCATCATTAGCGATTATTCGTGCATTGAAAATCGAAGGCGGCTGCAATGTCCAACTTGCACTTGATCCACATAGCTTCAATTATTATGTGATCGAAGTTAACCCACGTGTTTCACGCTCTTCTGCTTTAGCAAGTAAAGCAACTGGTTACCCGATTGCAAAATTAGCGGCTAAGATCGCTTTAGGTCTAACACTTGATGAAATGAAGAATCCGGTAACTGGAACGACTTATGCAGAATTTGAACCAGCTTTGGACTACGTCGTTGCTAAGATTCCTCGTTGGCCATTCGATAAATTTGAGAATGGGGAACGAGTTTTAGGAACTCAAATGAAAGCAACTGGCGAAGTAATGGCGATTGGTCGTAACATTGAAGAATCCCTATTAAAAGCTGTCCGCTCTTTAGAGATCGGGACACACCATTTGGAACTACCAGAACTAAACATGATCGATGATAGTGAACTGATCGAAAAAGTCGTCCGTGCCCAAGATGATCGCTTATTCTATGTCGCAGAGGCGATTCGCCGCGGCTATCCAATTGAAGAATTGGCGGAGTTGACAAAGATCGATTTGTTCTTTTTAGACAAGTTGCTCCATATCGTTGAACTAGAAACTGAACTGTTGGAACACCCGCAGGATGAAAACGTCTTACGCACTGTGAAACAAAACGGGTTTACGGATCAAAAGATTGCTGAACTGTGGAAAACTGAAGCAAAGCAGATCAGAGAGCTCCGTGAAAAATCCGACATCAAACCCGTATACAAAATGGTCGATACGTGTGCGGCTGAATTTGCTTCACAGACGCCTTATTTTTACAGCTCATACGAAGTTGAAAATGAAAGTGAACGATCCGAAAAAGATTCTGTTCTTGTCTTAGGCTCTGGACCCATTCGAATCGGTCAAGGGGTCGAGTTTGACTATGCAACGGTCCATTCAGTTAAAGCGATCCAACAAGCAGGTTATGAAGCCATTATCATGAATAGCAATCCAGAAACAGTTTCAACCGATTTCTCGATCTCTGATAAACTGTACTTTGAACCATTGACTTTTGAAGATGTGATGAATGTCATTGAACTTGAACAACCGATTGGGGTAATCGTCCAGTTTGGTGGTCAGACAGCTATCAATTTAGCGGAGCCGTTAGTTCAAGCGGGCGTCAAAATTTTAGGTACTACAATTGAAGATCTAGATCGAGCTGAAAACCGTGATTTATTTGAACAAGCGTTAAGAAGCCTGGAAGTACCTCAACCACTAGGTGATACTGCAACTAGTAAAGAAGAAGCAGTAGGAATCGCTTCAAAAATCGGTTATCCTGTTCTTGTCAGACCAAGTTATGTCTTGGGCGGTCGAGCAATGGAAATCGTTGAAAATCAACAAGATTTGGAAGATTATATGGAACATGCAGTGAAAGCTTCCCCAGAACATCCTGTTTTGATTGACCGTTATTTGCTTGGAAGTGAATGTGAAGTAGATGCCATTTGTGATGGGGAAACAGTTCTAATCCCTGGAATCATGGAACACATTGAACGTGCAGGGGTCCATTCGGGGGATTCCATGGCTGTTTATCCGCCACAAGCACTCTCAGCAGAGATCAAACAAACCATTGAAGACTATACGATTCGCTTAGCTCGTGGTTTAAACTGTATCGGTATGATGAATATCCAATTCGTGATCCACGACAATCAAGTTTACGTGATCGAAGTCAATCCTCGTGCAAGTCGAACGGTTCCGTTTTTAAGTAAAGTTACAGGAATACCGATGGCTCAAATCGCCACAAAAGCGATCTTAGGTGAAAAGTTAAGTGACTTAGGCTTTACGAATGGCTTATATCCAGAATCAAACGCTGTCCATGTGAAAGCTCCTGTGTTCTCGTTTACTAAATTGCAACAAGTGGATACCTACTTAGGTCCTGAAATGAAATCTACTGGAGAAGTCATGGGCTCTGATCAAAACTTAGATAAAGCATTATACAAAGCGTTTGAAGCATCAGGTCTACGCCTGCCAGATTATGGTGCCGTCTTGTTCACGATCGCTGATGAAAATAAAGAAGAAGCGTTAGCGCTAGCTAAACGTTTTTCAGAAATTGGTTACAGCCTATTAGCTACCAAGCATACGGCAGCTTATTTTGAAAAAAATGGGCTGATCGTCACGCCTGTTGCTAAAATCTCTGAAAAAGCAACGGAAAAAAATGTTGTTGAGTTGATTCGAGAAGGAAAAGCACAGGTCGTTGTTAATACCATCGATAAAGATCGAGGAAATGCCTCGAAAGACGGATTTATCATTCGCCGAGAAGCAGTTGAACATGGTATTCCTTTATTTACTTCATTAGATACAGCGGATGCGATCATTCGGGTAATGGAGTCTCGAGCTTTTTCGACACAAGCGATTTGATCAGCATGTTCTAAAGTGACAGTTCCTATAACGATTAAGTAATAGTTAAAATAGCTTGTAGGCACCTAAACAGAGATAAAAGTGATCATTTTCGTTCGCCTTGTTACTGACATCGGTTGAAAGGATCACTTTTGTCGAGATGTTTGGCAATGAAAAATCCCAAAGAGGAGAGCAGATATGAAGCAAGAAGTCATGACAATCATTCAACAAACACAACTAGCACCACGTATTTATGAATTGACTTTAAAAGGAGAATTGGTCAAAGAAATGTTAATACCTGGGCAGTTTTTGCATATTCGAGTACCTAGAGCAGATTTGCTTTTACGCCGCCCCATCAGTATCCATTCGATTGATCAACAAAACTACACTTGCCAGATCATCTATCGAATCGAAGGTGAAGGAACGAAAGAATTTTCTACGTTGAAGGCTGGCGATTCTTTAGACGTTTTAGGGCCATTAGGCAATGGTTTTGACCTAACTGGATTGTCCGCAGGAGAGGAAGTGTTCATCGTAGGGGGAGGTATTGGTATTCCGCCTTTATATGAATTAGCCAAACAACTGACTACACGTGGCATAAAAGTGAATAATTTTTTAGGATTTGCATCAAAAGAAGTCATGTACCATGAAGCAAAGTTTCATGAATTAGGTGAAACCAGAGTAGCGACGGATGATGGTACTTATGGGATCCATGGAAACGTCGGGAATCTGCTAATGAGTACTCATAAGCAACCAAAAGCTGTCTTTGCTTGTGGTGCAAATGGTCTCTTAAAAACAGTCGAACAACTTTTTGTGGATCATCCAAATGTCCAATTGTCCTTAGAATCACGAATGGCTTGCGGTATCGGTGCTTGTTATGCGTGCGTTTGTCATCGACCGGATGATGAAACTGGAACAAAAAGTGTCAAGGTTTGTGACGAGGGGCCAATTTTTAAAGTAGGAGAGGTTGTCTTATGAGTAATCCCTTAGCAGTTAAGCTCCCAGGTTTGGAATTGAAAAATCCGATCATGCCAGCCAGTGGATGCTTTGGATTTGGAAAAGAATATGGGAAATATTACGATTTGAATCAATTAGGGTCGATCATGGTCAAGGCGACAACGCCGCATGCAAGGTTTGGTAATCCCACCCCACGTGTGGCGGAAACACCCTCCGGTATGTTGAATGCGATCGGATTGCAAAATCCCGGTCTGGAAGTTGTCATGAATGAACTGTTACCAGAATTAGCTGTCTATCCAGATTTACCTATCATTGCGAATGTCGCTGGTGCCTGTGAAGAAGACTATGTCGAGGTTTGTCGTAAAATTGGAGAAGCGCCGAATGTCAAAGCGATCGAGTTGAATATTTCTTGCCCGAATGTCAAACATGGCGGCATTGCCTTTGGGACAGACCCAGACGTTGCCTTTCAATTGACACAAGCTGTCAAAAAGGTTGCAAGTGTACCAGTTTATGTGAAACTTTCCCCTAATGTGACGGATATTGTACCTATCGCACAAGCAATCGAAAGCGGTGGGGCAGATGGCTTTACGATGATCAATACACTACTTGGTATGCGGATTGATCTGAAAACACGTCAACCTATTTTAGCCAACCAGACAGGCGGTCTTTCTGGTCCTGCGATCAAACCAGTGGCGATTCGCTTGATCCATCAAGTCGCCGCTGTTTCCGAGTTACCGATCATTGGTATGGGCGGTGTCCAAACCGTTGACGATGTCTTAGAGATGTTCATGGCAGGAGCCAGTGCCGTGGCAGTAGGAACAGCTAATTTTACGGATCCGTACATTTGTCCGAAACTGATTGAAGAACTACCTGTACGAATGGCAGAATTAGGGATCGAATCCCTCCAACAACTAATCAAAGAAGTAAGAGAGGAACGAATGAAATGAACCAACGACCAATTATTGCTTTAGACTTTTCGACGTGGCAAGAAGTGGAACAATTTATGCAACTATTCCCTGAAGAGGAAAAATTATTTGTAAAAATCGGAATGGAATTATTTTATCAGGAAGGACCGATTATTGTTCGTTGGTTGAAAGATGCCGGACATGAAGTATTTTTAGACTTGAAACTTCATGATATCCCTAATACGGTGGAAAAAGCCATGCGTGGGTTAGCAAAACTAGGCGTGGATATCACTTGTGTCCATGCAGCTGGCGGAATCAAAATGATGCAAGCGGCACTACGTGGGCTAGAAGAAGGAACGCCTGTTGGCAAAAAACGCCCATTGTTGTTAGCGATCACTCAGCTTACTTCAACGAGTGAAGCGGATATGCATCATGATCAATTGATCCAAGTTCCCTTAGAAGAAAGTGTGATCCATTATGCGAAATGTGCCGAAGCTGCTGGACTGGATGGCGTTGTTTCTTCTGCCTTAGAAGTGAGTGGCATCAAAGCAGCCACCCGTCAAGATTTCATTTGTCTTTCTCCGGGTATCAGACCAGAAGGAAGCGTCGCAGGTGATCAAACGAGGATCGTCACGCCTGCCCAAGCTCGAGGAATTGGTTCAACGTTTATCGTGGTTGGACGACCAATCACTCAAGCGAAAGATCCCTACCAAGCCTATCAAACAATCAAAGAAGAATGGAGTCGATCAATTTGAATACGATTGAAAAGAACATTGCCAAAGATTTGTTAGCTATTGAAGCGGTTTTCTTAAGCCCAAATGAACCATTCACGTGGGCAAGTGGACTAAAAAGCCCGATTTATTGTGACAACCGCATCACGATGAGTTATCCAAAAGTCAGAAAAGCAATTGCTCAAGGGTTAGCAGAAAAAATCAAACAAGCATTCCCTGACGTGGAAGTCATTGCTGGTACAGCAACAGCAGGAATCCCCCATGCGGCATGGGTGGCAGAAATCTTGGACTTGCCTATGGTTTATATCCGTAGTAAAGCGAAAGATCACGGTAAAGGCAATCAAATCGAAGGACGGATTTTTGAAGGTCAAAAAATGGTTGTGATCGAAGACTTGATCTCGACAGGCCAAAGCGTTTTAGAAGCAACGGAAGCAGCCAAAAGAGAAGGCGCTAATGTATTAGGTGTAGCAGCGATCTTTACGTATGAACTACCAGCAGGTGAAGAAAATTTTGCCAAAGCAGAGTTACCACTATTTACTCTCACGAATTATTCTGTCTTGATCGAAACAGCGTTAGCCGAAAAATATATTGATGAAGCGGAATTAGCCTTGTTAAAAGAATGGAAAAAGAATCCAGCGGACTGGTTAAAACAGTAACGAAGAAAACGAAGATGGAACAAAAACAAAGGACTCATGAAAAAGGGCTTTCGTTGAACAAAATCCATGGTATACTAGGATCAAACAAAACAACTGAATGAAACAAAGGAAGCATCCAAGACGAAAGTTTTGCTATGGACGAGTAGCGCGATTACGAAATTTCGTAAGAAAAAAATTTCTGCGAGGTTTTAGAGCTATGTTGTTTTGAATGTTTCTGAACTAATAGTTGCTGTGCTTCGCTTGTCGTTTTTAAGGCGAGGAGCTTACACAGAGTTGGTTTTGAATCTTATGATTATTTTGATGGAAACTAGAGTTGTTTTTCTGGTTTCTATTTTTTTATAGCAAGAATGGCATGATTCTCATCAAAAAAATTAATTTTTCGTTGATTTACAAACGGGATGTTTGCGAAAGATAGTTATTTAATGATAAAATCATCGGAAAAGTAAAAGGGAGGCTATTTTATGGGATTGAATGAATTTATTTTAGGTTTGAATAATTTGGAAAAAATTACACGAGCGCCAGGGTTCTTTAAATTTACTGAACATACGGTAGCCGCTCATTCTTATCGAGTGGCTTCGATTGCTCAAGTCTTAGGTGACATTGAAGAGGTTCATGGTCAAGCGATCGATTGGAAATTACTTTATGAAAAAGCGTTAAATCACGATTACACAGAACGTTTTATCGGGGATATCAAAACACCGGTCAAGTATGCAAATAAAGAGTTACGGGGAATGTTACAAACAGTTGAAGAAAAGATGACGGATGAGTTCATCAACCAAGAGATTCCGGAAGAGTTTCAAGAAGTATACCGCCGGCGATTGTTTGAAGGAAAAGATGACACAGTGGAAGGTGAGTTATTAGCAATCTCTGATAAAGTCGATCTATTGTATGAATCATTTGAAGAGATCATCAAGAACAATCCAGAAAAAGTATATAAAGAGATGTTTATTGAAGCGGTAACTACGATCAAAGGGTTTGAGCATCGTCCTTCTGTCAAGTATTTCTTCAACGAGATTTTCCCTGAATTACTGAATCAAGAATTTTATGGGAAAGAAGACTTTTTAGCGACTGTTTCCACGATCGTTAAAAACAGTCAACAATAGAAAATTTTGCAAAGATGCAGGAGGAATAAAAGTGAAAAAGAATATGGATGTTGAATGGGGATATACGGGAGAAAGAGGACCAGAACATTGGGCTGAATTATGCGACTGGTTTGCTAAAGGTGCGGCGTTTGAATTGCAGTCGCCCATTCCATTGACCACTTGTGAACCAGCGAAGGATCAATCAGATACCATTGCTTTTCATTATCAGAAGCAACGGTTTACAGATAAAGAATTTAAAAATACGATCCACTTGGTTCCTTATGATCAGCTTAGTTATGTCGAATTTAAAGGTCAGAAATATTATCTCACAGATATCCATTTTCATATGCCTTCTGAACATCTGATCAATGGGAATCAAGAAGATATCGAGTTCCACTTTGTTCATATGAATGCCAAAAAAGAAAATTTAGTTGTTGGTGTGATGTTTCAGCTAACGACGGATGAAGGTTGGTTGTATGATCGGGACAACGGCGATAGTTGGGATGTAGAAAAACATGAACATTGGACCAATCCATTGGTTCTTTTTCCTGAACAAAAAAGCCATTACCATTATGTCGGCTCTTTAACTACGCCACCAACGAGTGGACCAATCCAATGGTTTGTCATGGATCAAGTGCAAAAACTAAATAAAGATTTCTTGATTCCTTTTAAAGGACAGTATGCACAACCAAACAACCGTCCGCTCCAACCGTTGAAAAATCGTCCAATCAGTTATTTTGTGAGGGATCATCAGTGAACTTCCAACAATTAAAATATGTAATTGCTGTAGCGAACAATGGGAGTTTCAGAGAAGCAGCTAAAAAACTCTATGTCGCACAACCAAGTCTTTCCGCAGGAATCAAAGAATTAGAAACCGAGTTAGGGATCACGCTGTTCACTCGAACGAATCGAGGGGCGTATCTGACCGAGGAAGGACAAGAGTTTTTAAAAAGAGCGGAACGGATTCTCTTACAGTTAGAGTCATTAGAAAATTATTATTTGACGAATGAGAAGCGTGAAAGCTTTTCAATTGCTTCGCAACATTATGATTTCTTAGGTCCTTTAACAGCAAAGTTGATCTCTTCTTTCAAAAGTGAGATCAAACAGTTTCGAATCATTGAAACAACGACTGCTAATGTGATTGAAGAAGTGAAGGATCAACATAGTGAGATTGGGATTCTTTATATGAATGAACACAATCAAGCGGGGATCAAGCGCTACTTAGAGCAAGGGGAGCTAGTTGCCCATTCATTAGGAGAATTTCAAACGCACATTTTTTTACGTCAAGGACATCCGCTTAGTGAAAAGAAAGAAATCTTTAAAGAAGAATTACTTCCTTATCCGCAAGTGAGATTTACACAAGATGGCAATAATTTTCCTTATTTTTATGAAGACTTGATTGAAAGTCCTGATCAAGAAACGGTGATCTATACGAGTGATCGGGGAACATTGATGAATATCTTGTTAGAAACAGATGCTTATGCTTCAGGTTCTGGGCTGGTCATTGGTGAGATCAAAGAGTATTTACGTTTGATTCCATTGGCAAATAGTCCCCAAAATGAATTGTATGTGATTTATTCTGCTAAGCGCCAATTAAGCGAAATTGCACAAAAATTCATGGAAAGTCTAACCGTTTTACTAAGTCAGATCAAAACAAATTGAAAAAGCTCTTTGTCAATAAGGGCTGATGAGTGGTGTAAAATCAAATCTGGGTCAGAATGAACCTCATTCTGTCTCAGATTTTTTTTGTGTTTTGAAAGACAATGAGACAAAATAAATACCAAATAATATTTTTTTCTTCACATTATTTAAGTTTCCTTAAAAGGTGTTAGATAGCACTTTCAACAAAAAAACGTTTTCTTATTCTGATATATTATATACTTTAAGTTATGTAAAAAAATTTCATAAAATATGTGTTTTACGTCATAATCGCTAATATTTACTCCTCCGTAATTGTTTAACTAAACCAATTTTTCATGGTATCTTTTTAGATATCTATCACTAAATTATCTCTCGCTACTCCTTATAGTAATTTATCTAGTTGATTGATTTGTAAAATACGATCAACCTGTACAAATGAACAATGAATAAATTTATAAATTACCTTTATAAAATATAATAACAATTGTAAATTATTTGTATGCAAAAAATTTCGAGTTTTTATATCAACACCTTAATCTATATCCTAAAATGAATTGAATTTCGTTGTTCTTATTGACTGTGGATGTGGAAATAATTTTTTATAAATAAAGGACAATACAGAAAAAATGAACGATTATGACATGAAAACTATTTTTTATGACTTTTATATATATAATTTGATTTCTCTGTTATGATTTATTCAGAAAGCGCTTTCTGTTTTTTGGATTTCGAGGTAATAGAAAATGAAAAATAAGTTTATCTTATCTTTAGATATTTTAACTATTGGAATTAGCGTATCTGAAAGCACAATCTCTGGATATGCTTCTACAATAAATGAACCATCTACTGTGGCAGATAGTAGCCAAGAATTAACTCTTTTAGATAAAAATGTAGTAGCTAAGGTAAATATCTATTAAAAGTGAAGCGTCTCTATGTGCACTCTATCGTTGGGTACAAAAATAGGAATGTGAAGGACTAGTTGGTTTGATTAGAAAGACTCGAACAGACTTTGGGCAAATTAAAGTTTCAGACGTTAGATTTTTGGTCTAACTTTTGATGATCGGTGCATTATGGCTTTTGAAACAGAATTTTTTCTGTATAAGTTTTTATTTTCCGTAGGATAAGTGAAAATCATTAAATGAAAAGGAGATTGATGGCATATGAGATTAGACAAAATGATAGTTACTTTTATTAATGCTTTAAGCATAGCAAGTGGAATAGGCGGAGCAAGGGCACTGCCTAGTTTAGACAACCAAAATCAAGGGAGGGGATTAGGAAAAGTACTAGATTTAGAAAACAGGAATGAAACCACCCGTTTATCTGATAAAACTTATTCACACAAAAAACTACACTCAAAACACAGAAATAAGGGGAACTTAAAACATTTAGATAAAATACAAGATGATGTTTCAAGACAGCCATATTCTGCTAAAAAATTTTTACATAAAAAAATAAAGAATCTTATTAAGCAAGAAGAGACAGATTTTAAAAAATTAAAAGAGGGAATTTCTACTGAAAGTTCTATAGAAGTTAATCAATTACAAACGAATCTCCAGCGGGTTCAAAATTTTTGCTCGAAATTCCGTAAACTAAGAAATGATATAGTAATTGAATATGGTAAAATGACACAGCAAAAGGTAAATTTAAGAAAGCATAAAATAAAGAACAAAAAAATGCTTAAAGAATGCTATAAAGAAATAAAAGTTTTAAGTACAAATAAAAAGCATATCGACTATCTTATATCCAATTGTAAAGACATGGTAAATCAATTACAAGAGTCTATAGAATCAAAGAAAACCCATTCTGTGAGCACAAGTAAATCAACTATGACAACATCACGCACAGAGCAACCTACTATTTCTCTACAAGAAACAGAACGTATTCTAATAAGAAGTAAAAAACTTATATCCCAGTTCAACGAGGGAACTCAACAAATCAATGCTTTCCGTAGGCAAGAAAAAGAGTTACTTTTACTATTACAGAATCAGAATAGGACTCAATTTGAAAATCCTCGTAATATTAGTGACGTAAAAGCAGACCTTAATGAGATAAATCGTAACATAATTCCAAAATTAGAGTCGGAAAAATTTCATATTCAAGCTGAAATAATTAAGGAGGTAAATCATATAAATTCGCTTGAAGGCCAAGGGAAAATAAGTCCTTTTGAAGCAAAAAAGTTTCTTAATGAGTATAATAAACTCAATATTAACTTTGCTAAAGAAAGAAACAAAAGAGACATATCATTGAAACAGAACCTTTCAAAAAAACTAGAAAGTATAGTTTTAAATAATTCAGAGAAACCTATTGCACAAAATACAACTATATCTATGACAAGATAGTCTACAAAAAGTGTGTAAACCTTGGCTCTTTGTCAATAAGGACTGATGAGTGGTGTAAAATCAAATCTGGGTCAGAATGAACCTCATTCTGTCTCAGATTCTTTTGTTATTTCATGTTGATTAATTGATTAATCAAAAAAATCCTAAGTTATCACAAAGAAAACAAAAAGAAATACAAGGAGAATCCATTTAACGTGGAAAACTGGCACTACCTTGAAGAACAAGATGAATACATTTGCCCAGCGAATCGTCCAATACCGTTCAAAAATGATAGTCGAAAGATAAAGGTGGCTTTATTCAAGATTTCAAAATCTATGAATGTGAGGATTGTCGGAACTGTCCAGTCCGTCGTTAATGTACGCGTGCGAAAAGTGAACAAAAGCGAAAAATTCAAGTAAATAATAATGGGCGCTATTTCAAAGCAGAATGCAGAAAAAAGCTTTTAGAGGAGAAAATCGAGGTCGAACCAGTGTTCGGGCATCTAAAGACTCACTTGGCGTTCCATCGTTTCCATTTACGTGGAAAACAAGGAGCAACGATTGATATTGGTTTGGCACTGATGGCATTAAATTTAAGAAAATTAGGAAAATATATGGAGAGGAAAGTGTACATAATAGAAAAAATAAGTTCGATTTTGACACTAGCCATCAAAGTCGAACTTATTTTCTTTTTGAGAAAGAACTATTGTCCCGCTCTCAAATTATAGAGCCATTGAAAAAGTGGTTGAACGATCGACAACAGCGATCGTTTGACCGCTTTTTCTTTTCCTCCTATTTTTCGTTTTTATGAAAAATAAACTGAATTTGTTGAAAAAAGAAATAACAACGTTGTTAGCTTATGGTGATTAATGGCAATAGATAGAATACATGCTTGTTACAGTGAGGGTTCTTAAAAGATACAGATAAATCGGTTTATAAAACACCATTATTAATACAGTTAAAAAACAGATAGAAGATGAGTAAAAAAGTTGCTTTTTTACGAATACTCCGCCATTATAGAAACAGTTAGTATTTAGGAAGCGTTTTTTATTTAAATAGAAAACCAATAAGCTGATTTATCTATTTTTATCAAACAGTTTGATAAGGTGTACTATTTTTCATTGGAGGAACAGATGATTGAATTGATCAATGTAACTAAAAGCTATGAAGGCACGCAAGCGGTAAAGAATATTCATTTGACAATCGAACCAGGTGAGATCATCGGAATCGTTGGGAAAAGCGGGTCTGGTAAATCCACGTTACTTCGTTTGTTGAACTTAATGGAAGAACCTAGTAGTGGGGAAATCCTAATCGATAGTGTGGCCGTTCAAAAGTTGAACAAAAAAGAAAAAAGGCAGCAAAAACAAAAAATGGGGATGATTTTCCAAAACCATAATCTATTAGATAACTTAAAGGTGTATGAAAACGTGTCATTACCATTGAAGCTGCAAAAGAAAAAGAACCGTGAAAAAATCGATTATTTATTAAATTTTGTTGGGATGGCTCATAAAGCTGCTGTATATCCAGTAAAACTATCTGGCGGTGAAAAGCAACGAGTGTCGATTGCTCGGGCGTTGACACGTGACCCAGAAATTTTATTGTGTGACGAAGCTACAAGCTCACTAGATGAAGAAAATACGGAAAGTGTGATTCGTTTATTGCATAAAGTCCATGAAGAATTCCAGCCGACAATTTTCTTTGTTAGTCACGAATTAGAAACAGTGAAAAGCTTATGCCAACGAATTTTGGTCATGGAAAATGGCGAGTTGATTGGCGAGTTAAGAAATCACCCACAACGTTATACGGAAGAAAACTTGACGTATTTTGAAAAAATAAAAAGGAGCTTAGCGCAATGATTCATTCACAAAGCATGATGGAGTATTGGCCAGCGCTACTGACCAGTCTCGAAGAAACGGGCATCATGATGGCTATTTCGATGGGCGTATGTGTGGTTGGCGGATTGCCACTAGGTTTAGGGTTGTTTTTGACGAATCCTAAAGTTCGAGGTCGTTATCCTTGGATTTATTGGACCTTGAATTTTTTAGTCACAGTGATCCGCTCTTTTCCCTATCTATTATTTGTGATTGCGTTGATCCCAGTAACTCGCGCGGTATTAGGCAAAGCCTTTGGTCCTATACCAGCTTCTGTACCACTTAGTATCATTGCGATCACTATCTTTGCCCGGCTAGTTGAACAGGTCTTGCTGGATGTTTCTGACGAAACTTATGCATTGGCCAATTCATTAGGGACGACTCGCTTTCAATATATCTGGCATTTTTTACTAGTAGAAGCGAGAAGTGGTTTAGTCTTGGCGTATACGACGACGACTGTCAGTATGGTTTCCTATTCGACAGTCATGGGAGTCATTGGTGGTGGCGGAATTGGTGATTTTGCTGTTCGTGTCGGTTATCAACGCTATGAATATGGGGTCATGTATGTCGCTATTGTAATCATGATCGTCTTAGTCTTTATTTTACAAATGCTGGGAAACTTTGTTGCTCAGACACTGGATAAACGAAAATAGGAGGAAGAAGAATGAAGAAGTTTTATTTGATTAGTTTCGCAATGATTGCGATCTTAACTTTAGCAGCTTGTGGAGGTCATTCAGCGGATAAAGACAAAAAGGAAATCAAAGTGGCTGTTCAGTTAGAGTCATCAAAAGATATTTTGGAGATTGCCAAAAAAGAAGCGGAGAAACAGGGTTACACCATTGATATTATGGAAGTAAGTGACAATGTAGCTTATAATGATGCCGTTCAACATGATGAAGCAGATGCCAATTTTGCACAGCATGAACCGTTTATGGCAATGTTCAATCAAGAAAAAAAAGCAGATTTAGTCGCCGTTCAACCCATTTATTATTTTGCGGGGGGCTTTTATTCCAAAAATTATAAGAATGCTGATCAATTGCCCAAAAATGCTAAAGTCGGTATTCCAAGCGATCCAACAAATGAAGGTCGAGCATTAGCGATCTTAAATAAAAATGGTGTTATCAAATTAAAGGATAACATGGGGTTCAACGGTACAGTGGCGGATATCGTTGACAATCCTAAAAATCTTCAATTTGAACGAATCGATTTATTGAATCTAGTAAAAGCCTATGATGAAAAGGACATTGCGATGGTCTTTTGTTACCCTGCTTACTTAGAACCAGCGGGCTTATCGACCAAAGATGCGATTTTACTGGAAGATGAAGCTGCTAGCAAACATTACGCTTTGCAATTGGTAACGAGAGAAGGGGAAAAAGACAGCGAGAAAATCAACGTATTGAAAAAAGCAATGACGACGAAAGAAGTCGCTGAGTATATTAAGAAAAATTCGAAAGGCGCAAATATTCCAGCTTTTTAAAAGAACAAAGAAAGTGAGAAGAAATCAACAAAACGCCTGTTTTTAACAAACGAGTAAGGGTGGCATTCGACATCTTACTCGTTTTTTTGCTGTCATGAAAGACAAGAGTGAAGTTTCTTGGATGAACCCGTTCAAGGATAGCAACAGATAAACCAAACGCTAACGATTAACTTTTTCACTATTATTTGACACTAAGTACTATTCATTGTATATTAGTGGTGCAACACAGAAATACTTACATATATCAGAAAGAAGGAATACATATGAAAATGAAAAAATTGACAGGTTTATTATTAGCGGGAATCATTCTATCCACTGGAGCCACTACTTTGGCAAGCTCACCAGATGTTTGTGCTGCAACAGTAATTTCAGAAAACCAGTATGAGAAGATCATGAGTTTTACCAAAGCAGACTTAACAGCTGTAACGGGAATAGTGTTAGAACCAACAGAAGCGTCCATTCAACGCATGTATGATTCATTGAAAAAAGAACGTGTTTGGCTGGCTCTTGGCTATTCTTCGACTGAAGCACAACGAATTACTAAAAGAATGGCGCAAAGTACATATCAAGCAATAGGTATTTTGACAAGTATGGCAAATAACCAAAATATCCAATTGAAAGTCGTTGTCATCAACAAACCTAATTACAGCACAATAAACATTGGGACAATTGGATTTGTCGACAAGCCAACCGTCCCAAAAGATGAACCTGAAAAAGAAGACACCAACAAACCAGGCGATTCAGCGCTACGTACATTGGTAAAAGAAATTGAAATTGAAATCGAGTATAAGAAAGAGAAAATCAAACTAGATTATGAAGTCAAGTCAAATGGCAAAATCAAAGCAGAAGTCAAAAATGAACGAACGGGTCTTAAGTTGCAGGATGCAAAAGCGCAGACCTATGTCGAAACACTGTTTGTAGGACTAGATGCAAAAACAAGCAGTCAAGAAGAAATTAAAACGCATATTATGGAACAGTTAGATGCGAATCAAAAAGGGTTGAAAAAATTTGCTTTTAAAGTGAAATATGCAGATAAAACAAAAGTAGATTTCAAAATCAAGTACAAGTAGATCAGGAAAAAAGGTGTACGGGGAATAAATGGGAATGCGTTAGAGAATCAGTCTAACACAAGGTTCTCAAGACTTCCTGTCCACCTTTTTCTTTTCTAGGGGGGAAAAATAAGGTAGACTCAAAATAGAGAAAAAGAAAACATGGCAGCATGGATTATGGAAGGTGAAGTTATTGGGAAAATCAAATCAATTTAAAAAAGGTGTATTGGAATTATGCGTTCTTTATTTACTGAAAAATAAGGATCGATATGGTTATGAAATTACCCAATTGGTCAATAAAAATATTCCGCTTACAGAAGGAGCGCTTTATCCAATATTGAGACGATTTGTCAAAGAAGGGTATTGTGTGACCTACCTTAAAGAATCAAAAGGAGGACCTGCACGCAAATACTACCAAATCACTTCACTGGGAAAAGAATATCTGGCTGAGTTAAATAAGGAATGGATGGTGTTTGTAGAAAATGTGGCGTTGTTAAAACAGGAGGAAGATGAGAGAGCAAATGAATGATTTTTTTGAAGCGTTAGAAGGATTATTTTTAGAAAAAGATAAAGAAGCTTTTCTTGAAATAAAAGCAGATCTTTCAAGAGAAATCAAAGTAAGGATGGCAGAAGGAGAATCTTGTGAAGCGATTTTAAAAGCTCTGGGAAGTCCGCAAGAAATTGCTGAAGCTTATTATGAGGACCAACGCTTAGAAAAAGCGATGAAAGCAAAGCAAGATATAATTGCTGGCGAAGACCTGGTACGTGAATATAAAATGAAGCGTAATTCTTGCTTAAAACGTTGGATGATCAAACTAGGTAAGTTATTCTTGTTTTTGTTCCAAATTTTATTGCTAGTGACTAGTTTCTATTTTTTGATGATGGTACTATACTATCTGATTTATGAACAGGTTATGATGTGGGGAGCCGTGGCTTCGTCATTATTTTCGGTATGTTTCGTCATTGTATTAAAGAAACCTGATCAGGTAAGGAAAGGTCTGTTTCTAGTTTATTTTGTGGGAATAGTTAGCTTTCTATGTAACCTATTACTTGTATTCAGCCACAGCTGGGTTTATCAAGGACAATTTTTGACAAGAGACATAGAACTTAAAGCAAATGCGATTGAATCGTTGAATGTGTCTTCTACATATCCAGTAGATATTAGTGTAATCCAACTATCCGAAAATGAAACAGCGAAAGTAGAAATCAAGGGTCATATCAGAAAGCAAGATCAAAAACAGCTATTCAGCATGAGTAGCAGCAAAATGAACTTGACCATTGGACACCCGAGTTTTTTTGACTGGTCACAAAACATGGGGAAAGTTGAGATCATTTTTTATCTTCCGGAAAATACCAAACATAAATTCCTTCGTTTTAATTTAGAACAAGGAGAAGTAACATTAAATCATACATATGCAGAAAAGATCAACTTGAAGATGAAAAAAGGACGAATAAGCATAACAGATGTTTATAGTAAAATGATCCAAATAAACAGCCACTATTCCGATGTTAGTGTCCATCAATTTTTCTCTGAGCTGGCTATAAAAAATAAAGTTGGAAAAACAATTCTTTCTGATGGTCAAGGAAAAATCCGGGTAGTGACTGACAGTGGGGTAATAAAAGTTCTCTCAACGATGAGTGAAAAAATGGAATTGAATAATATCGAAGGAAAAAATATTGTTTCATCAGGAGCGATTCAACGATTGACTGCCCGTAATATGAAAGGGACTACGATTATTGAAAAACAAGCAGGAGACACATCGATAAAAAATGGCTCTGGGAAATTGGTATTGACGGATTTAACTGGTGGTTTATCGGTAGGAAATGATTCAGGGACGGTTATCGTCAGTCAGCAAATTCCTTTAGAAGCAACAGTGAAAAGTGCTAGTGGTCACGTGAAGTGGGTGCAGTCACAAGACGTTGTTAGTCGTTTTGATTTAAGTAGCACGTTCGGGGAAATAACTAATCAGTTTAAAGAGCAGACAAAAGACAAGGCGAACACTATAAACATCTCCACTGAAAAAGGCAATATCATGGTCTTAAAAAAGGAACTTGAGGGGAAAAGCTAGATAATAGAAACAAGTGCCTGTTCCAGAAAAATCATCCGATATTTTCTGGAAGGGGCACTTGTCATGTTAGCGAATAAAAAGGGGAGTGCTTACTCATCGATGATGGCCAGATGCGATACTGTTGACTAGATTAAATTGCATTACATCAGTTAGTCATCTGTTTCATCTTGTTGATCTTTTCTTCTTCTGGAGTAACAATGATCGTTTTTTGATTTTCATAGATCACATAGCCTGGTTTTGCGCCATTTGGTTTGCGCAAATGCTTGACTTGAACCAAGTCCACGGGTACTTGGGCAGAATGACGGTATTTTGAGAAATAAGCAGCTAATTCAGCGGCTTCAGTTATCGTTTCATCAGATGGCTGGTCACTTTTGATAATGACATGAGAGCCAGGAATATTTTTGGCGTGGAGCCAATAGTCTGTTTTCTTCGCCGTTTTTAAGGAAAGTTGATCATTTTGAAGATTGTTTTTCCCTACCAAGATCAACGTACCATCAGTAGAAAGATATTGATCTGGTTGTGAAGGTTTCTTGCGTTTTTGTTTTTTCGAAGATTTCTTTTTTAAATAACCTTCTGCTGTCAATTCTTCTTTGATCACTTCGATATCCATAGGACCAGCAATCTCTAACTGAGACAAGACAGATTCTAAATAATCGATCTCATTTTTGGCTTCTTCGATCTGTTTACCAATCAATTTGACGGCATTTTTTAGTTTTTGGTAGCGATGGAAATATTTTTGGGCATTTTGATTGGGCGTTAATGCTGGATCAAGCTTGATTGTGATTGGCCGATCTTCTTCATAATAATTAGGCAATGTTACTTCATTTGCGCCCCGAGGTACTTGAGCCATAAAAGTAGTTAATAGTTCGCCATCTCGACGATAATCTTCGGCATTTTCCGAATCTTTTAAGGTCTGCTCCCGTTTTTTCAGTTTATTTCTGTTTCGCTTAAGCTCGTTTTCAATCTTGCGGATGAGCTCGCCACCTTGTTGTTTGGCACGGTCTTTTTCCGCTTTTTCTTGGTAAAACGCATCTAATAACGCACTGAGAGTCGGGTACATCTTTTTTTGTTGCGTATTTGAGTCAAAGAAACGATAGTTGATCGGCGTAAAATATTCTTTCTCCGCTACTTCATAAAGGCTAGGGGAGCGTTGGGTGTCGATTGCTGTGAAGAATTCTTGCCATACCAACATTTTTTCATTGGGGCGTTCTGTTAAGCGAGCCACCAATTCTTGCGCAGTATCAAAACCGATTCCTTGAAATTGTTGTTGGATTCCTTTTGGTGTCAAGTCCATTTGAGAAAGCCGATGGAAGACTTTTTCTTTTTCCTGACTAAAGGGATTCAGCTGGTTTTGTTCAGGTGGAGCAATATAGTCTACACCAGGCAGAAGGGAACGATAAGTGTTTTGTGAACTACCAATATGCTTGATCGCATCTAAGATTTTTCCTGATTCTTTATTCACTAAGATGATCGTGCTATGTCGACCCATGAGTTCCACAATCAAAATGATATTTTGGAGATCTCCTAGTTCGTCTCGTTTCGTGAAATGAAAGTGGATCACTCGGTCGTTTTCGATTTGTTCGATCGACTCCAAAATTGCCCCATCAAGATGCTTGCGTAACATCATCACAAAGTTCGGTGGTGTGTCTGGATTTTGATAGTCGATCTGAGTGATCTGGATTCGAGCATAACTAGGATGTGCAGATAAGAGCAAACGCTGATTTTTACCACGTGAGCGAATCACTAATACGACTTCATTTTCGTAAGGTTGGTGGATTTTAGAAATCCGACCAGATAATAGAGTCTCACGCAATTCATTGATCATTGCATGAGTAAAGACACCATCAAAGGACATGGTTCATTCCTCATTTCTTTTCATAAGTAGTTTCATTATAACGAAAAAAACGTAGAAAGACCAATTTACTAGGTAGTTATCAACTGATTTGATCATAAAAAGATACTGGATTGAAAAATAATCGATATTCTTTAAATGTATTTTTTTCTATCTACCTCAAACTTAGGTATAATAAAAGAAAACGAAAAAGAAGGTGATCGCTATGTGGAAAGAGATAAGTAAGACCATCAAAGTCAAATACCATCATTTTTTGGCTGATTTCGATACGCATCCACAACGCTATTTTATGCGTTTATTGTTCGTATTCCTTGTTTCACTGGTCATTACGATCACGATGTTTGTCTTTCCTAAAAATATTAGAGAAGCACAGGTGGAGAGCTTAGTCTATGCAGAAATCAATTCTCCTAAGCTTAAACCTTTGAATATCAATGAAGCATCGCAAACAATTGAAGAAAGTAAAGCTATTTCAGTTTTGTTCAGTGTGCCAAGTGGAGAAATGTATCAAGCATTAATGGACATTTTTCATGATCCAAAAAAAATGGCGGAATTGAATCGCCCTATTTATTTTTACCCATTGGTTTATCAGGTCAATGAATTAGAACAACGCTACGATTTAAAGCAAGAGCATTTAACGGTAATCTTTTTCCAAAATGGCAAAGAAGCCAATCGCTTAGTCTATAACGCAAATCAGTTAAGTGATTTCCCTACGCAGCTGATTCCCGAATTAAATCGTTTGCCATTAGCGAATATCAAGAAATTAGAAGAAGAACTTGGAAAAGAAGCGCAAACGACTTCGACAAATACTCAACTGGGCACAGATCTTAATGCTGGAAATAAGACGGAATAAAAAAACAGTTGACGAACATGCTAAATTCGATTAGACTTAGATTAATTATTAAGGAAAGGGTGATCCACAATGAACTTATCAAACCAATTTTTAGCAGGAACAAATCAAGCTTGGCGTAACTGGCGTAGATAAGTTGTATTGATGGCGAACTTTGACCGTAGATACAACTTTTTAGAGTACAAATCTAAAATTTGTATCTATGCTGGACAAGAAATTTGACTACCGCATAGATTCGATCTATGCGGTTTTTTGTATGTAAGAAGACAATTACCGTTGGGGTGATTGTCTTTTTTTGTCAGTTCGTGTCAGAAACCAGACTTGAATAATAATGATTAAAGGAATGAGGGGGAAGAAAAATGAAAAATAAACGTTTGATCACAGTTGTTGCACTTATTATGCTTTACTTAGTAGGAACCTTTATTTATGAAAAAATAACGCCTGCTTCTACTGAATCGAAACCAAAAGAAACGGATCAAACTGTTTCCGTTGGGGTTTTGCAATATGTGAGCCATCCGGCATTAGATGAAATTTACCGTGGGATCAAAGATGGGCTACAGCAATCAGGGCTTGAGGAAGGAAAAAATTTAACGATCTCCTTTCAAAACGGGCAAGCAGATCAAAGTAAATTAGCTACCATGAGTCAACAATTAGTACAAGCTGACCCAGATGTCTTGGTAGGGATCGCTACTCCGGCTGCTCAATCTTTAGCTAATGTAACGAATACGATCCCATTAGTCTTAGGTGCGGTCACAGATCCAGTTGGTGCCGGCTTAGTGAAGTCTTTAAAAGAACCAGGTGGAAACATCACAGGCGTATCTGATCAGCCTCCTGTTGAAGCGCAAATCAAGTTAGGCGCTGAATTGTTGCCGAATGCGAAGAAAGTCGGGATTTTATACGCTTCTTCAGAAGATAATTCAAAATACCAAGTAAGCCAAGCAGAAAAAGCGATTCAAAAAGCAGGTTTGACTTCAGTAAAATATGCTGTACCTTCTACGAATGAAATCGCCCAAACTGTCCAAGTGATGAGTCAACAAGTGGATTTCATTTATGTTCCTTTAGACAATACAATTGCTAATGCTATGCAGACAGTGGTAAAAGAAGCCGATAAAGCGAAGATCCCAGTGATCCCTTCAGTTGATTCAATGGTCGAACAAGGTGGCTTGGCAACTATTGGGATCAATCAATATGATTTAGGTGTTCAAAGTGGGAAAATGGCTGCGATGCTTGCACTAGGAAAAGAAAAACCAGCAACGACACCTGTTTACGTCTTTGATAAAGGAGATGTCATCATCAATGAAAAACAGGCGGAAAAATTAGGGATCACGATTCCTGATTCTATAAAGCAAGAAGCTAAAAATGTTTCAGAAGAACCGAAAGACGAGGGGGATGAACAATGATCGTATCAGCAATTTCACAAGGGATGTTATGGGCAATCTTAGGATTAGGAATCTTTATGACTTATCGGATTTTGGATTTTCCTGATATGACGACTGAAGGATCATTTCCATTAGGTGGAGCAGTTTGTGTGACAGCTATCACTCATGGGATCTCACCAGTTTTAGCAACACTGCTTGGCGTTGGTGCAGGCATGCTTGCCGGACTAGTTACGGGGCTGTTGTATACCAAAGGAAAGATCCCAGTGATCCTTGCCGGAATCTTAGTCATGTCTGGATTAAACTCGGTGATTTTATTCGTGATGCGCACACCAAATCTTTCTTTATTGAATCATTCGATTTTACAAGATACGTTCAATGGTCTTCATTTACCTGACTATTTTGATACCGTGTTACTTGGCTTGCTTGCATTAAGTCTCTTGATTGGTGTCTTACTGTTCTTTTTCAATACCGATTTAGGTCAAGGGTATATCGCGACAGGAGACAACGAAACGATGGCTCGTTCCTTAGGGATCAAAACAGATCGAATGAAAATCTTAGGATTGACTCTTTCAAATGGTGTTATTGCTTTATCAGGTGCATTGATTGCACAAAATGATGGGTATGCCGATGTCAATAAAGGAATTGGTGTCATCGTGATCGGGCTAGCTTCTATCATTATTGGAGAAGTGATTTTCCACGAATTAACGTTAGCAGAACGCTTGATTGCCATTGTCGTGGGAAGCATCATCTATCAATTATTGATCTTGATCGTCATTAAACTTGGGTTTGACACAACGTATCTCAAACTCTTCTCCGCTATTATTTTAGCCATCTGTTTGATGATTCCTCAGTTAAAACAAGCATTGAAACTTAAAACCGGTTTTGAAAAGGAGGTTTGACCATGACAGCGATCATCACAATTAAAAATGGAAAAAAAGTCGTTAGCAATGGCATGAATGAAGAAAAAGTATTATTAGATGGAATTGATTTGACAATCAATAAAGGCGATTTTATTACGGTCCTTGGTGGAAATGGTGCGGGAAAAAGTACGCTGTTCAACACGATCGCAGGAACATTACAATTAAGTCAAGGGTCGATCGCTTTTAAAGAGCGGAATATCACGAAAGAAACAGAAGAAAAACGGGCTTCTTTTCTTTCTCGGGTGTTCCAAGATCCTAAGATGGGCACAGCTCCAAGGATGACAGTAGCAGAGAACTTGCTTTTGGCTCAAAAAAGAGGAAAGAAAAGACCCCTTCGTCTCCGTAACCTAAAGAACCAAAGAGAAACATTTTATCAATTGTGTCAAGAAGTTGGAAATGGGTTGGAGCAGCATTTAGATACGCCAGCTGGGGAATTATCAGGAGGGCAACGCCAAGCATTGAGTTTGTTGATGGCGACCATTGAAGCGCCTGAGTTGCTGCTATTAGATGAACATACAGCAGCGCTCGATCCTAAAACTGCCAAATCATTGATGCAATTAACCAATCGCAGGATTACTGAACAACACTTGACGTGCTTGATGATCACCCACCGGATGGAAGATGCCTTGAATTATGGGAATCGTCTGATCGTTTTACAAAAAGGACGAATCGTGAAAGATTTGTCTAAAGAAGAAAAAGAGCAATTGTCACTAGCGGATCTATTACAATTTTTTGAAGAAGTGTTAGATTAGTTTTTGATTACTGACTGCTTTTCCTTCTACTTTATGCCTAGTATGCCTATAGTACATTGATTTGTTTTAAATGAATGAGAAAGAGGCCCCGCTTGTTTGACAATCATGTTGACAAGTTTCTCATACCTCCTTTAAACTTAGAAAGACTCGTCAATCATAAATCATAGACATAAGAAAAAGCACAAGAAACAGAACTAAACAATCGACCATCTGATGTCTCGTGTCATGTTTACGAGGATTGGATGGTTGTTTTATTTTATAAGGAGGAAAAAGATGATCTCTGGTAAAACAAAACTCACAGGCTTTTTTGCAAAGCCTGCTTCTCATAGTCTTTCACCGTTGATGCACAATCTGGCATTTTCACATTGGGGTATTGATGCCGTTTATCTGGCTTTTGAGGTAGATCAAACGAACCTAAGACAAGCCGTTGAGAGTATCCGCACATTAGATATGTTGGGCGTAAATGTTTCAATGCCGAATAAAACGGCTGTCTTGGCATACCTTGATCAGTTAAGCCCTGAAGCGGAATTGATCGGAGCGGTCAACACAATCGTTCACCAGGAGCAACGTTTGATTGGCTACAATACAGATGGTATGGGATTTGTACGTTCCGTCAACGAAACGGGGCATCCAATCAAAAATCAAAAAATCGTTGTTCTGGGAGCAGGTGGTGCAGCAAAAGCAATTGTCGTACAAATGGCACTAGAAGGCGCACAAGAAATCACGATTTACAAACGTTTGAATGCCACTTTTTTACCACTAAAAGAGTATTTTGCGAAAGTCTCTGAGAAAACAGGTTGTCCCATCCGATTACATGATTATGCGGACGAAAGTCAACTGGCATTAGATTTGAGCCAGGCGAATCTATTGATCAACGCAACTGATATCGGAATGGGAAGCAAGAAAGACCAATTACCGATTGCTGATGTAAAGTTGTTGCATTCGCAATTAGCCGTCTTTGACTTGATCTACTCCCCTAGTGAGACACGTTTGATCCAAGAAGCCAAAAAAATGGGAATCAAAGCCTATAATGGTTTAGGTATGTTGATTCATCAAGGAGCAATTGCTTTTGAACTGTGGACACATCGAGAAATGCCAGTCCAGAACATACGAGAACGATTAGAACAAGAAGTGTGACGAGCTTTACGTGTAATGGCTTGTCTCATTTCGTTATTTTTTATTAAATTGTGGTTCAAATAGCTGTTTTTATCAAGAAGATAGCGTATCCTTTATTTACTTGTACAGATAGCAGGGAGGAAACAAAATGAGTCGGATGGATCGTTATAAGAACATCCATAAAAAAGCAAAACCATTAAAAAAAGAATCAACCGGTTTTTTTAGACGTGAACGTCAAAAGGACAAAGCGTTGAATGATTCAAGAGATGAAGCTACTCGGATCTATCAACCTGATCAGGATTCTTCTTATTCTTCCAGAGAAGGACAAGCTAATGACTATCAAACCCCTTATTCCTATGCAAAAGCAGGAAACAAAAAAGGATTTAATCAAACGAAGAAAAGCTTTTTTAAGAGGAAGAAAGAGCCAAAAGAAGTTCGTCCAAAAAAGAAACGTTCATGGGGGAAAATCATTCTAGGCATTATCCTATGTTTATTCTTATTTTCAGTCATTTCCTTTTTTGTCGGGAAATCCATGGCAGAACATGATACCAGTTTGCCGAGTGTTACAACGGAATCATTTGATGGTGTACAGTCTTCGAGTGGCGCACATAATATTCTGATATTAGGTAGTGACACTAGAGGTGAGGATGCTGGTCGTGCAGATACGATCATGGTGTTACAGTTAGATGGACCTGCTCATAAACCAAAATTGATCTCATTTATGCGTGATAGTTTTGTAACAATTCCAGGAGTTGGTCAAAATAAGATCAATGCAGCTTATGCTTATGGCGGTGCTGATCTGGTACGTCAAACCATCAAAGAAAATTTTGGACTTGATTGCCAGTATTACGCAAAAGTCGATTTTAAATCGTTTGAAAAAGTGGTCGATGCATTGTTTATGAATGGTATCAAGATCGATGCAGAGAAAGATTTGAATCTGGATGGTGTCGATATCAAAAAAGGTGTCCAAAAAATGGATGGTCATACACTTTTACAGTATGCACGTTTTAGAAAAGACGAAGAAGGCGATTTTGGTCGAGTAAGACGGCAACAACAAGTCATGAATACGATTTTTAGTCAGCTAAAAAATCCCCTAAACTTGATTCGTGCCCCTTACGCTGCCGGAAAAGCCATTGGTTATACCTCAACGGATGTTTCATCATTGTTTATTATCAAAAATCTTTTGTCGATTGCTCGAGGTGTCGGTGGTGTAGATCGCTTAAGTGTGCCTGTTGAAGGTTCATGGAACTTCGGAAACAGCAGTTATGCCGGAAGTATTTTGGTGATCGACAACAACGCGAATCGCGCAGCAATCAGTGATTTTTTAAGTAAATAAATGGAAGAAAAGAAATAGGAAGTTACTCTCTGTAATCATCTATTTCACTTCGTTTAGGTAAAAGTCCTCCATTTTTAATAGGTGGACGATTCAACACTTTGGATTTTCACCAATTGTAAAAGCTAAGTTCATAAAACGACTGTTAGACAAGGGTCTTCAGTCGTTTTTTTCTTTTGAAAAAATAGTTTTTGGGTTGTCATATGCGAATGTTTGTTCCATAATAAAGAAGTCTGTTCTAAGACTGAGAATCATGGAGGGGATAAAATGAAAACTGTTATACTGGCTGAAAAACCTTCCCAAGCAAAAGCTTATGCTGAAACATTTAAGAAACGAATACGTCACGAAGGGTATTATGAGATCGTTGATCCGTTGTTTAGTGGGGAAGTAACGATTACTTATGGATTCGGTCACTTAGTGGACATGGTCCCTCCTGGTGCATATGAAGAACGCTGGAGTAAATGGTCCTTAGCTAACTTACCAATTTTCCCAGAAACCTTCCGCTATGAAGTGCCGAAAGAAAAACAAGCACAATTTTCAATCGTCAAAAAGGAATTACAATCAGCGGATACGATCATTATTGCGACAGATGGAGACCGTGAAGGAGAAGCCATTGCTTGGTCGATTATCATTCAAGCACAAGCCTTCACCAAAAGCAAAAAGTATCAACGTTTGTGGATCAATTCGCTGGAAAAAGAGGCGATTTATGAAGGCTTTAAAAACCTTCGTCCAGGCGAGAGCTATTTTCCTAAATATAAAGAAGCGAAAGCTAGACAGAATGCGGATTGGTTGATCGGGATGAACGGGAGCCCCTTATACAGTCTCTTACTGCAACAAAAAGGGATCGATGGCAGCTTTTCTTTAGGACGTGTCCAAACGCCAACCTTATATATGATCTATCAGTTACAAGAAACAATTAAAAACTTCAAAAAAGAACCATACTTTGAAGTAGAAGCGACGATCAGTTGTGATGATGGACGGTTTACTGGGAAAATCGATCCCAAGCAGAATTTTAAAACCCTCGAAGCACTACATCAAGCAATTGAAAAATCAGGCGCGCATCTTGGGAAGCAATCAGGACAGATCTTATCGGTCATTAAAAAAGAAAAACAACTAAGTAGTCCACGTTTATTTTCTTTATCTAGTCTCCAGACAAAAATGAACCAATTGATGAAGGTGAGTGCCAAAGCGACATTAGATGCTGCCCAAGGGCTCTACGAAAAGAAATTTTTAAGCTATCCTCGGACAGATTCTACTTACATTACTGAAAATGAACATCACTACTTGGTGAAAAACTTAGTACGTTATAAAGATTTTTTAGGGATCAGCAGCGTAGAGACTCCTGAAACATGGTCGAAAAAAAGATATGTTGATGCGACAAAAGTCCAAGAACACCATGCAATTATTCCAACAAAAACGATTCCTTCCAAGGAACGTTTTGCGCAATTATCACGTCTGCAACAAGCCATCTATTTACAAGTAGCGAAAACGACTATGGCAATGTTTGCCGAAAATTATGTATATGAAGAAACAACGATTTATACTGGTGTCCAAGAACTTCGCTTAAAAAGTACAGGGAAAATCCCAATCAAAAAAGGGTGGCAAATGATCTTAGCAACCAAAAGCAAGCAGAAAGAAGTCCAAGTATTACCAGATGTGGTAAAAGGTCAGGTGGTCGGCGTTGATCTGAAAAGTATTCAAAAAGAAACCCAACCACCAAAACCATACAACGAGGGAACACTGATCACTGCGATGAAAACGGCAGGGAAAACATTGGATGATGAAGAAGCACAGGAAATCTTAAAAGAAGTTGAGGGAATCGGAACAGAAGCGACTCGAGCCAATATTATTGAAAATCTAAAGCAACGTCACTATATCGAGGTCACTAAAAATGAAATCATTGTTACGGCTAAAGGAATCACTCTTTGTAAAGCGGTCGCTCAAGAACCTTTGTTGACTAGTGCGGAAATGACTGCTCAGTGGGAAGGATACCTCAAAAAGATCGGTAACAATGAGGGCACACCCGAAGTCTTTTTAGCAAATATCAAAAAATTCATCCTTCATTTACTCGAATCCGTGCCAAAACAACTGACTTCAGTCGATTTATCTGAAGAAATCACTGGAACGCGCCAAATCAAAGCGCTGGAGAAGAAAAATGATCAACTAGGCAGATGTCCAAAGTGTAAACAAGGGATCGTCATGTTGTATCCAAAAGTAGCAACTTGTACCAATGCTTCCTGTGATTTTAAACTTTGGCCAACGATAGCAAAGAAGAAGCTGACGAAAACGATGATGCGGGAATTATTGTTTAAAGGTAAGACTAGTAAAGTAGTTAAAGGGTTGACTGGCAAAAAAGGGAAGTTTGATGCGGTACTAGAACTAAAAGCAGATTATTCGATTGGTTTTTCTTTTCCGTGGATGGAAAAATCAGGAGAAAAAAATAAAGAAGAAAAATAATTATTCCGAAAAGTGTTGATTTATTTATCCAAAAATAACATCGATTTATAAATAAGGAGTTTAAGCGTTTGAAAAAAGTTCATTCATTGTTAAATTATTTGATGGGAACGATCACGATCGTTGCTGTTTATCAAGCATTATTAAAATATCCAGAATATGGTACGAAATTATTGTCTATCACGAAAGACCCTACGGCTTACTCACCTACACTGCTACTATCAACACTAACAGCTGGAGCGAAAAGTGCCACATACTTTTTACACAAAACAAGTAGTCTGTTGAAACGAAAGAAACAACGTAAGCAATTACTGATGGTCATCGCAGCACTAGTAATCATTTACTTTCTACCTGTATTGACACAATTATGGCATCAGTATTTTGGTTGATTACCGGAAATAAACCACATTCACAGCTATAATAGAGCATAATGATTCACTTTGAAATTTCTTTATCATAAAAGTATCATGATAAATTAGTAAAATATATAACTAAAGATCTTAGAACATATTTGTGTTTTAAGATCTTTTTCTATTGGAAATGCTAGGTTAAGTCCGTTTATTATCAAGGAATTAAGCTCACTTACTTATAACATTAGTGAATATGTCGGTTATTGATTTGTTAGTGATTATAAGATTTGAACATTAGATGTTTAAGAATGAAAATTGTCGTTTTAGACAAGTTAACAGCTAAAGCTCGCAGAAGTGGGTACGACAATTCATAAAAAATTAGAGAATAACAAGTTATTTCTTGTGGTGCTTTTTATTTCTATTTATGGAAATTAATGGATTATTTCTCACTAATAATAATTATAAAATAAAAGCGCATTAAAAAATCTTTTGTTTCAACAAAATCTTATATGCCAGATATTTAATAAGGTTAAGAACTAAACAAATGATTATTTTTTATGCAAAAAATAACATAAATAGGAAGGTGCAATCATTATGCCGGAAACAAATAATCAAATCGAGGGTTCAACGTTAACGAATGATCAGGAGCTGTATGAACATCTGAATTTTTCTGAAGAAGAAATCGAAACAGATCAACAACAAAAAATAGGTGAACGTATTGATGTGAATGATCATATATTGTTGGATGGTATGATTTCAAACCATCAAAATGAGTTCTCTAAATTGCCCGATGATATAAAAATACCAAGCGAAAAAATACGTAATATTTATGATGATAATCCAATGAATAAACTACTATGCTTACACAAAGGCAAACTCTATTATATTGAAAATTTGGACCCACAAAAAGGAGAAAAAAAAGCTTATGTAATTGCTGAGGAAGTATGGTATGGAAATAAGCGATTGTTCCAAGCGAGCATTAAGCATAACATCAACCAAACCTTAATTAGTTTTGCTGAGACGACAAAAAGTAAGAAAAATGGTACTCGCACGTTACTTGCTAGTCCAAGTTTAGTGTACAATATTATCAAGAATAATGAAATTTTCGAAAATGCAAAAGAAACTCAGGGGATAGCTCGTACAGTAGCACAACCAGATCCAACATATATTGGTGAGCGTCTTAAGATAGGGATCCCCAAGTATGGAACTAGGGATCCGGAAATGAAAGTTCAATTAATGTTGCATGAAGATAAGCTCTATCAAATTGACCGCCAAAATAAACAGTCAAAACTACTCGCAGATAACGTAGAATATCGAGATGGAATAATCTTTAAGAGAAATAATCAAGGGCTAAGAATGGTGCTATTCAGCCATAATAATCTTAAAGAGTCTCACAATATAGGTTTGATAAAATCATTTTTTACTAAACAAAAAAGAATAACAACTCAAACGACGTATGTAAGAGCAGATACCTTAGAGAACATCAATCAGCGATTACAATATTTTAAAAATATGGAAAAGAAGGATCAGATAGAAAGTAAACCTTGGCCTGAGGTGGATGTTGATAGCATATCATCGTTAAAGAAGTTAACTATAGTAAAAGATCCAAACCTTCACAACGATAAAGACCCAATCTATTACGATTACGACAAAAGGGCTCTTTATAAGTTAGAGATTAACGATCGTGGGAAAGTCCAAAAAGCTTATTTGCTTACTAATAAACACCTTGATAAACAACTTCATAAAAGCCATCTTGCATTAAATGATATCAATAAAAATATAAAATTGAATTTATTTCCTGTACCAAAGGTGTCTTCCGGATTGGAGTGGGTACAAAAAGGGGAAGTAGAAAAGAATGTGGCGTATTTTATTGAAGTCCAAAAAATGATGACTCATAAAAATAGAAACAAAGATGTATATACACTTTTGTTAAAAGATACCAATTTGTATTTAGTTGATCATAGATCAAAGGTGGCTATGAAGGTTGCCGCTAATGTCAAACTTGAAGATGGTAAGATCAAATCAGATAATAAAATACTCTTATCCAACTTATCGCATAATGAAAATATGAGATGGCCAATATCTTCATACGAAGCTTCTAAAATTTTTGAAATAGCAAAAATAAACCAATCGAAGAACATTCCTCAACTAGGTAATAATGTAGTAGAGTTGCAAAAACGCTCAAAAACTCAAAGTGGACTCCTGATGCAGAATATGCCCACTCGTTCATGCGCTTCAATCGGAGAAAGACCTGGAACATCTAGGTAATTATTGAAATTTATTGAAGGATTATTTCTTACAGGTAATAAGTATAAAATCAAAGTGCGCCAAAAATATTAGTTTTTAGAAATGTTTTACAGCTTAGAACTTAAAAAAGTTTAGGAACTAAACAAACAAGTTTTTATGTAAAAATAACATAAATAGGAAGGTGCAATCACTATGCCGAAAACAAATAATCAAAGCGAGAGTACAACGCTAACGAATGAGCAGGAGTTGTATAAACAGCTGAGTTTTTCTGAAGAGCAAATCAGGGAAGATCAAAATCAAACGACAAATAATAAGATTGATGTGAACTATCGTCTATTGGTAGCACATAGTATTTCAGAACGTGCAACTGATAACTCTGTGTTCTCCAATAAGATAAAAAAACCAATAGAAAATCTAGATGAGATTCTAGATAATGATCCAAGCGATCAACTATTATGCTTGAACAATGGAAAACTCTATTTCATTGAAAATTTTGACCAAATAACAAGAAAAGGAACAGCTTATGTAATTGCTGAGGATGTAGAGTTTAAAGATAATGAATTGACACAAGGAAGCAAAGAGAAAAACAGCTACCAGAATTTAGTTGTACCCGCTAAGATGACGAAAAATGATTCAAAGGATACTCACACGTTATTTGTTAATTCACGTGTAGTGTACGATATCATCCAAAAGAATGAGCGTTACGAAAAAGCAAAAGAAGCCGAAAAAGCAGCGCGTACAATAACAGAACCAGATGAAACATACATTGGTGACAGTCTCAAGATAGGGATCCCGAAGCGAACGTCCTCCGATCTCATAGTGAATGTTCAATTAATGTTACACAAAGGCAATCTCTATCAATTGGACACAGAGAATAGGAAGTCGAAACTCATCGCTGATAACGTAGAACATCTAAAAGGGACATTTTACAAAAGAAATAGTCAAGGGATGAGAGTTACTCTGTTCCGATCTTCCAATGTGGAAAATGCTTATGCCAATAATTTCTTTGAAAGGAATTTTACTAAAGATAGAGATGAGAAAAAAAGAGATAAAACGGCAACGATGTGCGTGGATGGGGAAACTTTAGAAAAGATTAATCAGCGGCTAAAAGGTTTTAAAATTATGGAGGAGAAACAGCAGATAAAGAGTCGATCGGGTCGGATGGTGAATGCTAAAGCCTTTTCATCATTGCCAATACCAAAAAATCCAACTCCTCATCTAGCCCAAGATCTATTCTATTATAAAGAAGGGGAAATGAAAGATTTTCTTTATAAATTAAAGATTGAAACGATTGATGATCGTAAAGCGAAAGTTGTAAACGCTTATTTGATTGCTGGTGAAAACCTCTATAATTGGCCTGATGCAACACATATTGCATTAATGGACCCGAAGACAACTGTGAAAATAGATTTATTCTCTAAATTCGAGTTGTCAAATGGAATGATATGGTTACCAAAAGGAGAACTGGAAAAGAAAATTGCTTATCATGAAGAGGCTCGGAAACATTTTCCTACAGACCCTGATTATGATAACGTATATAACCTCAAGAAGCATGAAAACAGAAATAAAGATACGAAGATACTTTTATTGAAAGATAACGATTTATATTTAGTTGATCCTAAACAAAAAAGTGCTATGCAGGTTGCTAAAAATGTCCAAATTTACAACGGCAAGCTCAAATCAGGGGATAAAGTAATAGCATCCAACGTTCCAAACAACTCAAAGTGGAGTATATCCTCCGACGTTGCCGCTAAATTTGTAGAAATAGCGAAGATAAACCAAGCAAATAATATCGTTCAAGGTAGAAGTACGATAGAAGATTTGACAAACCGCGCAAAAGCATTAACCGAAGCTCTTAGCATTACTAAAAGCGAACTCAATATCCATGCTGCCACTAAATCCGCAGAAATGACGAAGACAAAATCAGTAGAGAACATTAGTCAAGGTGGAAGTTCGTTAGAAGATGCGACGACGCACGCTCAAGCGTTAATCAAACATGGTAACTTTACTCAAAGTGCCACTAATCTCACTGCTCTAAATAGACGGAGAATGAAACGTCCTGCACCACAACCTCAACAAAAAATTAATGACCCGTCTAGATAAAATGATTATAGTCTTCGGATTTATTGAATAAAAAGAACGAGTGATTATTATTTGTTTTAGTCTTAAAGTGGGGATCATTACTAAAATGAATATTCTAACCAAGTTTAAGGACATCAAAGGCGTACTACTACCTTTGATGTTTTTTTATGAATCTTTGGATAGACTTCATCAGCGAATGATTGTTCAACTTAACCGATTGCACCTTGCACGCTGGTGAATAGGTGATTTGCAGATAACAAAATTGAAAATGCTGACCTTTTTGTTTTGTCATTTTGAAATAAAAGTTTTATTTAAGCTGAAGTGTAGATATAGAATGGAAAGCGGATAAAAGCTGTTTGTTTCAGTAATTACTTGAAAAACGCAAAGAAAACTAGTACGACTGTAAATAAACGAACTTTTATACAAGGCCATAAAAGGAGAGGGAATATGACGATGAGGAAAAGCGACAAATTATCACCGGAGGAACGATATTTATCTCTGGCATTTTCTGCTGATCTAATCCAAGAACATAAACATTTAACACAGGAGAATGGGTTAAGGTTTCATCAGCAATTTGAGCAGAGAGACGAGAACGACTTTCATGAACAACTACACATGAAACTGCCCAAAAAATCGAAAAATACCGAGAAAAATCAGTTATTATATTATGATCATAAAGAGGAGAAGCTTTATAAGATCATTTCAAGCCAGAAAATTGTTAATAAAAAAAAGTCCTACCTAAATTGTCATGGAAAATTGATTACGAGTAACGTTAAATTTAGTGACGGTTCAAGAAAACTAGTCATAGACAATAAACAACAGAATCAAGAAACAACCTTGATTAAATTTGGGTTGGAAGAACTGTTTAATAGAAAAAAATCACGGTTTATATGGGTGACAACAGAAAAAGAAAATGAACTAATAAATATAGTTGGTTCTTTAAACAATAAAGACCAGGAACATCACCAAAATGATGGAGAGGTACAACATACTGATCACTCAAAACATAAACTTCAGGAATGGCTGAGTAAAAATGAACCGGTAGTATATTATCCATTAGATGCTAAAAACAAGAGCGGTTATGACAAAGACGAGCCATTACTATATTTTGGGAACAATGACCTATATAAGGTTGATCATGAAAAGGGGCGGGCGACCCTAATTGCTGAAGGAGTGCAGGAAATTAATCGAAGTTTTGTATGGAACGATGTGGCACTTCTAAAAAATTTACCGAAAGAATGTGGGGAAAATCAAGCCGTAAGAGTCGATGAAAAATGTTTAGAATCGATTCGAAAAGTAGTTGATATAGTTAAAAGAAAACAAATTTTGGAAAACAAACTAGAAAACAATATTGAACAAGCTAAGGCAAGATATGCACAAACATCTCCTAGTTTAACTTTGGCATCAGCAAACCATACTAATATAGACAGATAAAAAACTAATGTTCCTCGATTATAGTATTTCTTTAAAGATTAAGTTGAGTTGTTGCGTAATAATGATGTAAATGGATTCTTAAAATAGCATGAATGATTGCTATAAATCATAGTTTTATTTAACAGTCTATAACCCCATATAATCGTTCTTACACTTTAAAGGTATATTAATCGACTGATAAAACGCTACTTTCTAGGATACATCTATCAATCATCGCTCTAACAAAATATGGATAGATAAATTCACATCAAAATCTATTTTTGGTGTGAATGATTTCTGGATAGCTCTAATACTAAATGGTTTATGCATGCGTAGATATATATAACTGATTAGTTGAACAAGAAAAGAATCGTTTTTATACTATCTGGTAAAAAGAAATAGAATAAATAGCAAGAAGAGAGGGTTTGTGGCTTTTTAAAGGAGAGAGATAAAAATTTTATATTTTAGTTTACATAATATATATTATACAAAGTAGATTCAAAGTGAATTAACCCCCCATCAAATCGAAATCAAACTAAAAAGATAAAAAAATGACTCTTTCGAACCATTGCAAAATTTTAAAATTATTTTGTATTATAAAATATCAATTAAATCGTGTTTGACAAGATTTAAACACGATTTAATTTTTTATCTGTCTATATAGTATGATTTGCAAAAGTCCATATCCATAATTTACAAAATTAGAAACAAAAACTCCACAATATTCACATGTGACATTCTCTACAATAAAACAATCATAATCTGGACGACACTCTTTTGATCTTTCCACAAAGAGATACATTTTTCCATACTACAATCATAATCTTTACATTTCAATTTCATGCAAGTCATTCCTTACTAACGATCAGATCAACAGCGCTCTTATAATTCTCGATCATTTGTTTGTGTTGTTTTGTCATGCGTTTACGTCCGTTAGCAATCAAACCAGCGACATAACAACCTGAATCATTCCAACACTCTGCTAAGACCGCTAATGACACCGATACTTGTTTTTCTACCCAGTTTTTAGTTCTATAAAGCGTCATTAGGAATTTCAATGAGAGATTTCTTTGATTTTGAACTGTACAATGAAGAATTATTAAACAAAATCCATCTGACAACTTTAATTTAGAGAATAAATCTAATTTGACAGTTTTACCGAAGAAATAATAAAAAGAGTAAAAGAAAAAATAAAGAAAGAGCAACTAGACATACAGATTAGTCGCTCTTTCTTTATTTTTTATTGTTTATGTATGAATTCTATCTTTCTACGAAAGAACCTTCTGATTTTTCTTTGGAAGGGTTTTTATTGATTACTTTATCCTGTTTGTTTTCGGAAAGTTTCTCGACTTTCCTCATAGCTCTGATTTCGTCAAACTTTTTTGATTGATTTCGCATTTTTTTAATGTTATCGTCATGATCAGGTTGTATTGGACCAGGTCCATTTATCCAAACACGTTGCGTTTCATAGAATAGAGAAAAAAATTTTACCCACGCTTTATTTTCTTTAGACAATTCTTTTTTTGGGTTTGAGTTATCTTGGGAAGACAGTCCTGCTAGTGCTATTTTAAGAGCGTCTTTATATTGAATTTTTTTTTGAGAAGATAATATTTCTGAAATATCTGATCCTGCTTCTTTAATAAAGTTTTCGTAATTTTCTTTTCGATCTCTAAGGAACAGGCCTTTAAAGTCATTTTTGTTTAAATTTTTGTTAACTTCGTTCATTTCTTCAAGCAACATTATTAAACGTTGACTGTGTGGGTCATCTCCAAGCGATTCTATCTTGTTTAAGAAATCTAAGTATGTTTTTTTACTTCTAGAAAAAATATTTCTTGATACTATTGGACGATTCCCACCATTTTGTTGCAAAACTTGATTTATACGATCTTCGATATCTTGTTCGTTAACAGGATTTGTAGTTTGAGATTCTTGTTCGCTAACAGGATTTGTAGGTTGTAATTCTTTCATTTTTTTCTTCCTTTATTTTTATTTGTAATTTTAAATAAGAAAAACCAATAATGGGGTTTCTTGTTTTTCCCCTGAATTAGAAAAATTAACATAAAATTAAATCCTTGCCGATCTAAATGAAACAAAAAATGTATTGTATTTCTGATATAGCATTTCTCTATTGTACACTGTAGGGATCAGTGCACCACTATTATACAAGTAGCGAATCACTAAAAATCGATTACATTGTATACATTATGCCAAGTAGATCCTTAACATAATAAAAATTCACTATGTTGTTTGTCTCATCAACCGACCATGCAGGTTATCTATTGATATTAGATCCAGTAGTTTTATCAATATTGTGTCTTGTCTCGGGCGTGACATTTGTAATAATGCCTGCTCGTCCATTCAAATGATACAGAGATTTATTTATCATAACGGACTGAGAATTCCCGCTGCTCAAGATATTGTCAGTCTCTACCCCATTTGCTAAATTTTGTACACTCTTTCTTTCCGCTGACTTGCGGATAAGTTCATTTAAAAAAGATTTGTAATGGCTGTTAGTTTGGGGATTAGGTTGTGTTTTTTCAGAGTATCTCTCTGTGGTGACCCATCCCGTATTTTCATCCATGTCTAACTTATTCTTTTTAAGGGACTCCCCTATATTATTTACCGGTTTCTGTTTAACTTTTCCTTCAGGCAAGCCTGCTAGCTCTGCATCTATCATCTTCGATTGATCTTTGGCTAAAGTATTTTTCTGCCCATCAGATATGCTTCTTAACTCCTGAGTATTCTGCTTTTCCATATACTATCTCCTTTCATTTATTTAGTAATTTTACCAGTCATCTTTTATTCTTTTTAAGCTGATTCTGCTCTAAATCAATCACCTCCTTCATTTTTTCTTGTTGTTTCAAAGCATTTACCAAAAAATTTACCTAATATGCTACCATTTTATTACAATTCACTTTCTACTAAAGAACTATTTTTTCTAAAAAAAATTAAAAAGGAAAACGAGCAAAACGCTCATTCTCCTTTTTTTCATTCAATTATCTCACGGTGTTTAATACGTTTCTTAATTCATTGACAGATTGTTTAACCAATTCTTCTTCTGCTGTGTAGCTGTGTAATTGATAATTCGATGATTCCTCTTATACCCTTCGCTTCTATATATTATGCTAAAGTAACTTCTTTTTTTGTTTATGTAGCAAGTCTATCTTTCAATTTTAGGTGGTCTATCCATATTAGGGGTAGAACGCGGCAATGGAGCAGGTGGTTTTGGGACTCCCATAGCGCTATCTTTTATTTGTTCAAACGCCCGAGGTGGTAAAGTTGGAGCTGGCTTCATATTTCGAAGTACACTACTTCGAAATGGCGAAGGTGGAACTGGCTCCATATCCTGATGTAGTTAAACAGGTACTCCTTGTTTAGACTGTGCATTTTTCTTTTTTATTGTTGGATCTTCTGTATAGATATTTTCTCTTGGCATTAAATTTCTTCCTTTCCTTTTATGTCTTGAATTATAATCGAAAAAAAACGATAAGGAGATGTTAGTTCTTTTGTACAATTCTCTGCTATAAACCTGAGTAGTTATTTTTTGATTATGCAGTAAATCTATCTTACATGGGACCTATTACTATTATTCAAATCATTTGAAGAAGAAATAGTATTTTGATTTATATTACTCGTTTTATCTTTTAGATCTTTAAAAGTACACTGTGCAGGAGTATTTTTTTTACTTTTCTGTACATTTTTTTTAGTACGTGGTAATGGAATAGGCTTTTTGTTTTGAGGAATTTTAGTACCTAAAAAAGTGCCCCATCCAGTATTTTCATTCACCCCAAGCAGCCTTCCTTCGGAGTTCTCAACAATAATTAGTTTACTATAACGTGGTGCTGGAATAGGATGTCCAGATAAATGTGACGATGTAGCTAAATTTTGTTCACTCTTTTTTTCCGCTGCCTTGCGGATAAGTTCATTAAAAAAAGATTTGTAATTGCTGTTAGTTTGAGGATTAGGTTGTGTTTTTTCAAATTGTATCTCTAATGAATCATTGTCATTTTTTGTTGACTTACTAATTCGTTCATGTTGGCGATCATTTTGTGAATCGTCAGAACTTAAAGTGGTGCCCCATCCAGTATCTTCATCAATGTCAAAATTATTCTTTTTAAGGGACTCTCCTTTATTATTTAGAGGCTGAGACTGATCTTCTTGTTTCTCCGAAGAGCTTAATTGAGACTGAATGATAGTTGAATAAATAATAGTTGTTTCCGGTTTCTGTTTGAATTTTCCTTCAGGCAAGCCTACCAGCTCTGCATATATCATCTCCGATTGATCTTTGTCAAAAGTATTTTGTTGCCTATCAGATACGGTTTGCTCTGTATGTATAGAGTGAATATCTTGTTGAACTGCAGATTCTTCTAATCCGCTTCTTGACTCCTGAGTATTCTGCTTTTCCATATACTATCTCCTTTCGTTTATTTAGTAATTTTACCAGTCATCTTTTATTCTTTTTAAGCTGATCACGCTTTTAATCAATTACCTCCTTCATTTTTTCTTGTTGTTTCAAATACATTTCCCAAAAACGTTACCTAATATGCTACCATTTTATTACAATTCACTTTCTACTAGAAAATTATTTTTTCTAAAACAAAAATAAAAAGGACAACGAGCAGCAAAACGCTCATTCTCCTTTTTATTTTCATTCAATTATCTCACGGTGTTTAATACGTTTCTTTTTTTCTTATTTATGTATGAAGTCTATCTTCCAACTCTAGGTGGCAAAGCTGGTGGTCTATCCATATTAGGGGTAGAATGCGACAATGGAACAGATGATTTTGAGCCTCCCTTTATTTGTTCAAATGCCCGAGGCGTTCTATTCATATTATGAGTAGAATCTGGTAATATAGAAATTTCTTCTTTAGATTTTCCTCTTATTTGTTCAAAATTCCGAAGAGTTCCTTGTTTAAGTTGTTTATCTACCTCTTGCAATTGTTGTATATAACCCTTCTTGTTTGACGATGCTTCTTGAGTATTTTTTTCTATAAATTTAATAAATTTTTTTTATTTTGGTATTCTGTTCGTTTAGAAGGATTAAATCTATCCATACCTTTTAGTGGCTCAACCCTCACTCTCATGGTACTATAAAAATTTTCTTTAGCACTTGCCCCAGCAATTTTTGAACGTAATTCAATTTCTTTTTTTATCAACTCAGCATTATCTATAGGCATTATAGTACTTATCTCCTTTTTCTAGAATAAAATAATCATAAGTGAAGAAAGAATATTTATTGCATCTAATTTAAAAAAAATAATCTTATTCTGCTCTAAATCAATCACCTCCTTCATTTTTTTCTTGTTGTTTCAAATGCATTTCCCAAAAACTTTACCTAATATGCTACCATTTTATTACAATTCACTTTCTCCTAGAGAACTATTTTTTCTAAAACAAAAATAAAAAGGAGAACGAGCAAAATGCTCATTCTCCTTTTTTTCATTCAATTATCTCACGGTGTTTAATACGTTTCTTAATTCATTGACAGATTGTTTAAACATTTGTTCTTCTTCTGGTGTAATTGATAATTCAATAACTTCTCTTACACCCTTTTCATCAACGATGGATGGAACACCTGTAAAGATATCTTTCACTCCATATTGACCAGATAAATAAGCAGAAACTGGTAATACAGCTTGTTCATTGTTTAATACAGCCTTGACAATTCGTGCTGTACTCATACCAATTCCATAATAAGTCGCTTTTTTTCGATCGATGATTTCATAGGCAGCATTTTTAACTTTATCAGCAATGATATCTAAGTCTTTTTCGTCGATTCGATGATCTTTTTCGACAAATTCCATGATTGGTTTTCCGCCAACTGTTGTATGGGACCAAGCTGCTACTTCAGAATCGCCGTGTTCACCTAAAATATAGCCGTGAACGCTACGAGGATCGACAGAAAGTTTCAAGGCAATTTCTTTTCTAAAACGAGTTGTATCTAATGTTGTTCCTGTTCCGATTACTCGAGAAGAAGGTAACCCTGATTCTTTCCACGCAATGCAAGTCAAAATATCTACTGGATTAGAAGCAACAACTAATATTCCGTTGAATCCTGCTCCCATGATTTGTCGAACAATATCCTTCATAATTCCAGCATTTGTTTTCACTAAATCTAAACGAGTTTGTCCTGGTTTTTGGTTGATACCTGCTGTGATTACTACTAAATCGGCATCGCTGCATTCGCTATAATCACCTGACCAAACAGCAACATTCTCTTCGCCCCATGCCATACCATCTAAAAGGTCTAAAGCTTCCCCTTCCGCTTTTTCTTGGTTGACATCGATCAAGACTAATTCATTCGCAATTCCTTGATTGATCATGGCATAAGCAATACTTGTTCCCACAAAGCCTGTTCCAACGATCACTACTTTTCTACTGGTTTTTCTCATGTTGATACACGCTCCTTTTCATCTCATATGTTATTTTCATGAAAATTATAGTTCTGATTGAAACATTTTTCAATATAATGATATTTATAGTTACTATAATATTTTTTTATAGTTATAACAAAAAAACAGATTATTAGTAAACTAACAATCTGTTCAAAGTAAAATAAGATCTATTTCATTCGTTTATATTGGCTTTGCTTAGAAGCACCTTTTGAAGATCCGCTTTTATTTGCAGGCTTATCGGACATTTTTTTACTTAATAACAACATCAAAATAACAAATAGAACGGCTCCACCTAAGAACAAATACATATAATCTGATAAATAAGTCGTGAATAGACTTATGAAATCGGTTTGTCCAAGCACACTCGAATTGATTAACTGTAACCCAAAATTTTCCATATATTACCTCCTAATGTTTAGCTGAGAAAAAATTATTCTCATAAATAAAGCATAATACAAAGAAGGTAAGCGCAGACACCATTTTTTTCTAAAATCGGAAAAATAGTTTTTTGGATAAAAAAAGACAGCGTAAAAGCTGTCTTTTTCATAGGATCACTAGCAACTGACAAATCTATTTTTTAGTATCTTTTTTAGATGTCAATTCTTCAAATTTTTCTTTTACTTCTTCCGCTAATTTTTCCACTTCTTTTTCAAAAGCATTCGGTTTCTTTGGTTCTTCCTCTTCAACCGAATTAGAACCAGATAAAGCGACATCTTTGGCTTCGCCAGAGTTTGTGCCAGATAACGATTCTTGTTTGTTTTCTGTTTCACCAGAATTTGTCCCTGCTAATGCTACTTCATCATCGGTTTTAGGCGCCATCGAACCTCTTAAACGTTTGCTTTTTTCGCCGTTATAATTTGTCATGAGAATTCCTCCTTACAGTTATTTATTTTATAGTACATAAGAACAAAATAACTGTCAAAACATGAGGTGTCCTCCCCATCATATTTTAATGGTTTTGTTTTTTTGTTTCTCATCAATCTTTGCTTAATCCTTCAGAATGATCATAAACAGTGAAGGGTTTATTTGTTTGCTTGCGCTTCTTTTTCCTGGATCTCTTTGATCCCTGTTTCTAAAATGTTCATTTGTAGAAGTGTTTCTTCGTCTTTCACTACTTTTTCGGCTCCGTTTATGAGCGTTTCATAGACTCCCTCATAGACCCGACTATAGTCCCCTACTTCAGAAATCACTTTTTCCTCATGGTAGTTTCCATTTTGGTCCATATAGGTAAGTGTGCCGTAGTGTTCTGGTAAATCAATACCAAAATCTTGATGGTCTGGGAAATAAAATAGTTTAAGATGCTCTTCTTGTCGATCTTTTGTCTGTTTTACAAACATCCCTTTCTTCCCATAAACCACAAAACTTGGGCGTTCCTTAATACGAAAATAGCTTGATTTGACAGAGATTTTCATTGTTCCATAATAAAAATCTAAATCGAAATAATCATTCATTCGTCCCCTTCCTAATAATTGGCGCACATCATAGTGGATGTCATCTGGTTCGCCAAAGTAAGAAATTACTTGATCTACTGTGTGACAAGCATGACCATAGAGATAACTATTGACTGTTGAAAATTCCGTTGCCGATTCAGGAACTTCAGGTCTGAAATAATCATAATGCATCTCAATTTCTAAAATATCGCCTAATTTTCCACTTTCCAACACTTTTTGTACGGTCAAGAAATCAGAATCAAAACGACGATTTTGATAACACTGGATAAATAAATCTTTTTGTTTCGCTAGCTCAAATAACTCTTTCGCTTCTGCCGAAGTTTCAGCAAACGGTTTTTCAACCAGGACATTTTTTCCATGCTCTAAGGCTAATTTAGCATATTCATAATGAAATTGGCTCGGAGTCGTAATGACAACTAGTTGGATTTCTGGATCGTTCCATAGATCTTCCAATTGATTGGTGTAATGGATATCCTCAAATGTTTCCCAAGTGGGTTCTGAACGTGAAAAGATCGTTTTGATTTTGATCTTATCTTTTAGTTTTCGTGAAAAAGGTAAATGATAGCGGTTGGTACTTTTTCCATTTCCTAGATAGGCAATTGTTAACATACGTTTTCCTCCAATTTTTGTTTTTAACTACTATCAGTATAAATGACCGGTCCCTTTAAAAGTTAATTTGAGCGCAGTTAGAAAAAAATGTTCAAGAAAGTGATCCTTTTAAGTGAATAATTGACAGGTATGTTTAACCTACACAAAAAATAGTAGTCAAAAAGAGGGATATTCAGTAAGATGGATGAGGAAGGTGAGCATATGTTAATCGAAGACCAATTGATACGACAAGAAGCATTTACAACAACAGAAAAAAGAATTGCTGATTATCTCAAAGCAAACAGAGAAACAGCTGTTTATATGACGATCGAGGAATTGGCAAAAGCGACGTATACTTCGCATTCAGCCATTATTCGCTTATGTAAAAAATTGGGTTTTTCTGGTTTTAGAGAATTTCGTTTTGAATTTGGTCGTGAAGTCCATCAGATGAAAGCCCAGTTCAATCAAATCATTGATCCAAACTTTCCTTTTACTGATAAAGATGATAGTCAATCGATCGCTAAAAAAATGGCCGATTTGTCGATCCAATCTATCAAAAAAGCACAGCTCCAATTGGAGAAACAGTCAGTTGATGCGATTGCCACAGCATTGAATCAAGCGAATCGCATGTTTATTTTTGCCAAAGGGGATTCTCAAATCACAGCACGCAAATTTCAAAATAAACTAATCAAGATCAATAAATTTTTGATATTAGCTGAAGAGTATAGTGATTCTTCTTGGAATGCAGCCAATTTAACAGAAAAGGATTGCGCCATCTTTCTAACTTATAGTGGAAGGATTCACCATTATGAAAAAATTATGATGCATTTAAACCATGTGGGTGCTAAAACTGTATTGATCACTGGAAATGAACATTCAGAAATGGCAAAACAAGCAACGATGAAACTCATCGTTACGCAAGATGAATTAGATTTTGCTAAAGTGGCAACATTTTCCTCACAAATTGCCTTCGACTATGTTTTAAACACTCTTTATTCCGTGATGTATGCACAAAACTATCAAGAAAACATCCAGAATCTCAAACAAAAACAAGACTTGATCCAAAAAGGTATGTTGAAGGAATATCGCCATTAGAAAACAGTTGTTTATTACCTTGTGTCAAAGCCAATAGAGCGCGCTTCATTCTTTTTGTCATGATAAAACTTGAAACTAAAAATCTACAGACCGAGTACTGCAAAGATTGAGGTACTCGGTCTGTAGATTATTTTTGTTCTTTTTGCTGGATACATTGTGCAATCAAAGCACCTAGCAAGTGATAGCCTAACTTCGAAGGATGCAACCCATCGTCTTGCAAGTAAAGTGTTGGGTCCTCAAAAGATTTTTCATAATGATAAAAATCAATAAAACTTACTTTGTTCTTATCTGCTACTTCTTTTGCGATCTGAGTATACTCTACTAAGATCTCAGGAATTGTTTGGGTTTTGATCTTTTCATCAACGTAACTAGGCCCTATCAAAATCACTTGGCTATGTTTAAAAAAGTTGATCAATTGTTCCAAGTTTTTTCGATAGGCTTCTTGGTTATCTCTTTGATTGATTGCATCATTAACGCCAACATTAAGAACGACGTAGTCAGCTGTACGTTCATCTTGGGGAAGTTGAGACAATCGTTCAAGGCTGCTTGTCGTTGAATCGCCTCTTTTTCCTAAGTTAATGATCTTAAAATCAGCTTGTCCTAAAGCATTTAAGGTCGTTGATAACGCATGGTCCAATGCATGGACGACCTCCCCCTGGTACAATCCAGCAGCAATGCTATCACCAAATAGTATAATTTTCTTCATCTGTGTCATCCCTTTTCTTTTCTTACAATAAAAATTCTATCACGGAGAATCAAAAAGGAAAAATCGTTGCTCTCAACTATAAGAACTTTCTATCGAAGGTTTTTATTTGGTTATCGATGATCAGATAAGGAAGTATCGAAGTGTTTTACTGAATACGGACACTACTTACCCGTTAAAAAGAAATGGCTAACAAATGAATCGAGTGGATTCAAGGTTCACTTCGTTCGGTGTTCAAACCTCTTTGCAGCCATTTTACCTTGTAACGATAGTCTTGCAACAACTCATCAGTAGTCCAGTCATTCGCAATGTAATCCGTCAATGAATTGATCACAAGATCCATGACAAAATATAAAAAGCTAATTGCTTCTTCTTCCGAAGTAATGTGAAAACCATTTGCCTTCAGTAACTTAAACCATTCCTTTAATCTTCCTGATTCAGCAGAAGGCTTGGTTCTTTGGTGATTGGTAAAATCATCACTTCTCGTTAAAAAGCGGATGGCCTGCCAATAACTACTTTTTTGTTCCAGTTCACTACACCACGCAAGGTAATTTTCAATTCCTTGAAAAAAGTCTTGCTTGTTTTGACTGATATATTTCAGAATATCTCGATGGATTTGAATCGAATAATACTGGATTGTGTAGGTATAGGCATCTTCCAAGTCTTCGAAGTACTTATAAAAGGCCCCTCTTGACATAGCCATATCTTCGACAATATCTGCAACTTTTACTTGGCTAATATGTCGAGCTGAAAAATTTTCAAGTAAAATTTCAATAAGCCGTTGTTTCTTCTCATTCGGCAGATTAAGAAATGTCGATTTAGGCATCCCATCCCTCCGTTTCTTCGATCAAATCACCATCTTTCATTCGGTAGACACGATCGCTCCATTTGATCATCCGAGCATCATGTGTAACCATGACTGTTGCTTTTTGCTTTTCATGTGCTTCTTTGACAAGTAACTTGACTACTTCAAAGGCATGATCTGTATCTAAGCTAGCGGTAGGCTCATCTGCTAAGATCAAACTAGGGTCATTGAACAACGCACGAGCAATCGCTACACGTTGTCTTTCCCCACCAGATAAATCTCGAGGATAGCTTTCTTTTAGATCATAAATATCTAATGATTTCAATAAGTCATCAATGACGGTTTCGTTTTGTTTCTGATGGCTGACTCGATCAACTAAATAAAATTGTTCTTTGACCTTTAAAAATGGAATCAAATTAGAACTTTGTAAAATAAACCCAATTTCTTTAAAACGTAAATCGGCTCTTTTTTTCTCAGATAAATCGGAAAAAGACTGACCATTAATGGCGATTTCTCCAGAAGTAGGTGTTTGTAGCCCACCGGAAATGGTTAAGAAAGTACTCTTTCCTGAACCAGAGGGACCGATGATGCTGACAAATTCTCCTTGTTTGACATTAAAATTAATTCCTTTTAGTGCAGTCACTTCGGTATGTCCACTACCAAAAGTCTTGACGATATTTTTCATCGTTAAAATATTCTTCATTTTTTACCCTCCTATGGCGGTGATTGGGTCCACTTTTGTGATCGTGCGTATTGAGAAGACGCCGCCTACAACTGCTACAACGAGTAAGACCCCACTATATAGCAACCATTGTGTCCAAAAAATAGCGAATGGCATCGCACTTGGTAAAAATAAGCTAGTTAGATAAGCAGCTAGAACTGCTAAGGCGACACCAATGACTCCAATAACAAATGACTGTGCAATCAACGATTTAGCAATAAATGAATTGCGAATCCCTTGAGCTTTCATTACGCCAAAGATCTCCGTTTTTTGTAAAGTGATGACATACATAAAAATGCCAACTACTGCTGCTACGACAAGAAACAAGAAGTAAACCATTGCATTTAGTGTCATATTTTGTGCAGAATAACCTGGAAGACTTTCAATAAAATCAGGAATCGTCAGTTTTTGTAAATCTTTTGATGCGCCATCTTTATCAATTGCAGCTGATTGTTTGGTCACGATCGCATTGATCGGCTTTTTGTCACCTGAAGCAAACGGTTGGGCTCCATATTTTAATTGTGTCCAAGTTTCTAGATCTGTATAGATGACTGGTGAGACCGTATAATAAGTGGCAGGAAAAATTCCAACGATTGTAAATGCTTGGTTATCGCTACCGATTTTGATTTGATCTCCCAACTTATATTGATCTTGTGCCAGATTTTGGGAGATAATTATTTCATTTTTCTTATCAAACATCCGACCATCTGTGATTTTAGGTAATAAAAAGGCATCGTTAGTCGTACCAAAGACTGTCACATTTTCTTTGTTTTTGCCCTTGATTGCTCCACTGAATAAGCCAATCGGGGCTTTTTCTTTCGCATTTACTTGATCAAGGTCGCCTCTTGTCAATTGAGATGCTGCAAACACTTGATTAGCATCTTCGGACAAAACGATTTCTTGAGCACCCCAATCATCAATTGCTTTTTTAAATTCTTCAGCTAATCCACTTGCCAGACCTGATAGCATGAAAACGACATAAGCAATCAAGAACATGATACCGATAATGAGTCCGTATCGTAGTTTTGCGTATTTCATTTCTTTCATTGCTAAAAACATTACTTTCCCTCCTACATTTCTCTTTTTCGATAGTGACATTTTGTCACTATCGAAAAGTATAGCGTAACAGTGACAAAATGTCACTAAACAAAACTCATGAAACAATTCGTTCATACTACAAGATCATTGTCTTTCTGTTTATTGGTTACAGTTTTTCTTATAGTTGGCGATGTTACTATATATATGAATCATGAGCAAATAAACGTTGGTATAAATAGATATCAGTAAAAGGAAATAGAAGAAAAACGAAAAATAAGCTACAATAATAAAATAGAACACCAGTTTGAACAAAAAGGAGGTTCTTTTATGGATCAAAAAACACGAAAACACATTCAAGAAAAGTTAAAACAACGCATCGCACAGCTTCCTCCTATTTTCCAAGAATTTTTAAAAGAAAATCAAAAAAAGCTTTCATTAAGCAGTCGTTATGAATATGCAAAAGATTTTCATTTATTCACGGATTATCTTCACGAAGCTTTAGATCAAGAGATCACGGATGAAGTTATTCTTCGTCTTGAAAAACAAGACTATTTAAATTTTTTAGATAAAGTCTATCAGCATACTCGTTCGTTTCAGACCACAGCTGATCAACAAACAAACCAGTTATTTAAAAATAGCTATTATGGTCTTTCGCGAAAACAATATTCGTTAAATCATTTTCTACGGTTTTTGTATCAAAAAGGGTTATTGACTGAAGAAATATCTCTATTAGGAAAAACGCTTCCTGAAACTACTGCTGCAGCGCCTCGATTCATAGACGCCTCTTTGTTTCAAGACTTTGAGCATCTGTTTATTCCTATGAATGGCTTTAACTCTTCACGAGAAGCACGCTTTGAAATAAGGAACCGACCAAGAAATTTAGCGATCGCAGCTATTCTTTTATATTGCGGGTTAAAGATCCATGAAGTCGTTGAATTAAAAAGAAAAGATATTGACTTAAATAAACAAATCATTCATCTTAGCCGTAAAAAAAATCGTCTTAATCAGTCGCCAATTCCCAATGAAGCACTGCCATTCATTAAAAACTATTTAGCAATAACTGATACTGGGACAGGACCTGATTCTTTTGCTTTTCGTTCATCTCATGACCAGCAAATCTCTCCACGGACGATTCGCCAAATACTAAGTAAAATCACTGTATATAAAAATATTTCGCCAGAATTATGTCGTAAAACTTACGGGTACTACGTTTCCCTTTATTTTGATGATCTGGATATCGTCAATTTCCTTTATGGTAATCGTTATATCAATGAACATTCATTTGAAGAAGTCCATCAAAAGATGTTAGAGTTCTCTTACAAGGAAATAACAAGTATCAAAAAATGAAATAACGAAATATAATTCTTTTTTTCACAAAGAAAGCTGTTTTTTATTTAGGGTTTGTGCTAAGATTATAGCTGAATTTGCAAAGTAAATGATTTAATTCACAAGTTTTTCTTACTTTGCTTACCAACTTGTTTATTAAATGAAATCGGAGTGTGACTTATGGAAACAATCGCTTATTCCCCACTAAATCTTTTTTCTAATTTTCAAGAAGCAGCGAAAGCTACACCAGATGTACCAATCATCTTTGACCAACCCTTAGCAGCTTTTCCGGAACTTGGTTTTAAAAGCACTTACAAAGATACCTGTCAACTCGTTTTGACTCGTGCCTATCAATTAGCTCATTTGGGTGTCGGACTTGGTGATAAGGTCATGATCTACAAAAGTTCAGCTTTTGATACTTATTTATTAGCTGTAGCAACGGCTTATCTTGGGGCGGTACCAGCAATGATCTCTTATCACTTCCCTACCCCCACTTTAGAAGTCTTTGTCGACCGTTTAGAAGATCCATTTATCCTTTTTGATGATGAAACGGCTGAACGAGTGGCTGGCATTTCAAATGGATCAAAAGAAAAACAAATTGCAGTTTCTAAACTATTGACTCAACCAGCAGAACCAGTGGCACAAAATCAATTGGGGAACGATGAAATTTCTTATATGACCCATACTTCAGGAACCACAGGTATTCCTAAATTGATTTGTCATTCTGCTCATTCAATGGGCTGGCGCACCAAATGGCAAAAAACTGTCTTTACTAAGATCGCAGAGAAAAAACTTGTGGCTTTCCATATCTCTCCTGTTCATTCTCGCTTCAATATTGGTATTTCTTCATTGATGGCGATGGGTTTTCCAATGATGCCGTTAGCGGATGCTCAAGGGGAAAACGTTGTGGCCATGTTAAAAGAAAATCCACCGATTGCACTTGAAACACATCCAAACAACTTTGTTCAGTGGAGCTTTACAGCGAAAGAATATCCAGAAGCTTTTGCTGGTATTCGTTATTACCATTCCACTTTTGATGCGATCAACAACTCTACTATGGAAACATTCTTACGGACTTCTCCTAATCAAGAAGCTGTTTTCTTACAAGTTTATGGCCAAAGCGAATGCGGACCGATGATTTTAAAAGCTCATACATTAGAGAGTTTAAAAACGAGTAATGCGAGAGACATGGGTGTGGGACTTGGCGACTTAACCAAAGCGCGGATCGCAGATGAAAATGGGAACGTCTTACCTGCTAATACAGATGGACACATCCATTTATTATCAAAAGGTCGTGCATTAACTTATTATAAAGAAGATGCTCGTTTCCAAGAAAATGTTTATGGTGCTTGGTGGGACAGCGGTGATTACGGCAGCATGGATGAACAGGGGCATTTGTTCTTAAAGGATCGTCAAGTGGATTTGATCGATACAATCAATAGCAATTTAGCGATCGAAGATTTCTTGTTAGACTCATTAGAATTTCTATCGGAAGTGGTCATCGTTCGTGATAAAAACAATGCGCCACAACCATTGATCGCTCTTGCTCCTAATCACGAAATGGATTGGGATCGTTGGTGGAAACAAGTGCATGAGTTACCTCGATTGAATACGCCGATTATCAGAGATTATGAAGATATCCCACGGACTGCGACAATGAAAGTCCGTCGACTACAAATCGAAAAAGAATTAAAAGCATAATAAACAGAACACTGACGTTATCCCCTTACCTAACAGGTATAACGTCAGTGTTCTCTTTTGTTTAAAAAATTTTCAGTTGTAAAAAATGTAGGAATAACAAAAAAAGATTCAATTTATTGATAATGATATCTAATGAAGTTGTTCATTTGAGTATGCATAGCTTATGTTTTCTTCTAGCTGTTAAGTTGCCAACAATACAGTGTACTTGTTTCATTCAGATGATAGATAAATTTTGGTGATCTAAAGACTACGCAAAATTGGATGACATAAAAATATGCCAATTGGCTGTTTTCTTTTCTAACAACTTTCGTTATACTCTTTTCGTGGAGGGAAAACAATGAGAAAAATACTTACAATTGGTGGTTCTGACCCTTTTGCCGGTGGAGGAATTCAATCCGATTTGAAAACTTTTGAGAATTTTCAACTTTTTGGAATGAGCGCGCTCACCTGTGTAGGCATGTTAGACGAAAACAACGCATTCCTCTTAGAAAATCTACCTGCTAAGTGGTTGCAACAGCAACTTGCTTCGATCCAGAAGATGACAGACTTAGCGGGTATCAAAATTGGCTTATTGCATTCTCTTGAAGCAATCATGATCGTCCGAGATTTTTTAAAAAAGCACCCTCAAATCCCAATCGTTCTTGATCCGGTTTTAGCTTTTAAAGAAACTACTTCATTAGCGAATCAACAGTATATTGAGTGCTTAGTGAAAGAACTCTTCCCCCTTGTTGATCTTGTCACGCCCAATCTTAAAGAAGCGGCTCTCCTTTCTGGAAAGAAAAAAATTTCAAGCATCAATGAAGTGATAGAGACAACCAAATTTATTCATACTTTAGGAAGCAAAGCGGTCGTTGTTAAAGGTGGCTCTGGGATCCATGGCGATGAAGCAATCGATGTTTTGTATAGTCATGACGGACTAACCACTTTTACAATGGAAAAATTAACACGATCAACGGTGAATGGCGCAGGATGTACCTTTTCTTCTGCTATTACAGCGAATCTCGTCCATGGCTATACGCTCTCACAAGCCATTCAACGAAGTAAAACTTACGTTTATCAATGTATTTTAAACGGTGTTGAAATGAATGATCAAACAGGCAGTGTCTGGTCTGGCGGTAACATCAAAGGAGGGATTTAATCGTTGAATACGAAACGAATAACAATATATGCCATGCTGATCGCTTTAACAGTAGCATTATCTTTAACAATTTTGGTTCCAATACCAGCAACTAACGGCTTTGTCACGCTCTGCGAAGCTGGCATCTACACCACTGCTTTATTATTTGGTCCATTTGGTGGGTTCGTTGTCGGTGCCTCAAGTGGTTTATTCATCGATTTACTGTCAGGTTATCCGCAATGGGCCCTTTTTTCCTTATTGATCCATGGTTTGCAAGGATTGGTCAGTGGCTATTTTGCCGAAAAAACAAGCAAAGGTCGATTTGTCGGTCTTTTTATCGGTAGTTGTCTGATGATTAGTGGCTACTTTTTAGCAGGTTGGTTTTTATATGATTGGCCTGCGGGGATAGCTTCTATTCCTGGAAATATTTTTCAAAATATTGTAGGGGTTGGATTGGCTTTACCACTCACTCAAGCTCTAAAACGAACGAGAGTACAAAAAGAAAGTAAGTAATGAAAGGAAGAATAAAATGAGCATCACAGAAGAATCTTTAAAACAAGAATTAACCAAAATGGTCAACGAGGTATTAGCAGAAGCAAATTTAAAATCTGGCGATTTATTTGTATTAGGATGTAGTACCAGTGAAGTGGTCGGTGGACAAATTGGTAAAAACTCAAGTGCTCCAGTTGGACAGTGGATTATCCAAACGATTAGAGAAATATTGCAACCTTTAGGAGTCGCTTTAGCTGTTCAAGGATGTGAACACATTAATCGAGCCCTTGTCGTCGAACGCTCCGTAGCAGAGCAAAAACAATTTGAAATTGTTTCTGTTGTACCAGCCTTACACGCTGGTGGCGCTTGTTCAGTAGCAGCGTTTGACCAATTCGATGATCCAGTAGAAGTGGAACATGTGGTAGCGCAAGCTGGGATCGATATCGGTGATACTTCCATTGGTATGCATGTCAAACACGTTCAAGTACCTGTTCGACCAAGCAGTCAAACATTAGGAGCCGCGCATGTTACAGCTCTGCGTTCACGTCCAAAATACATTGGTGGTCCGCGAGCTGAGTATGAAGTGATTTAGGCTAGCTACAAAAAAGGGCGTTGCTTCATACATCATTGATTGATAATCCATCTCGTTTAAGACTTTTTTACTGTTCTATTTTATATTTTCACTTATGAGATTTCATTAAGAGCACTTGGGTCTGAAATTAAGACTCAAGTTCTCTTAAAAAATAATCATATACTAAGCTTCCATACAGAGATGATTTTATTCTACTATTCAACAGTCAACCATTCATTTTAAATTCAAAAAATTCTGTTTCTTCAAAAATCATGATTACACGTTTCGGTAATTGTTATCTATGGGTTTGTGCAACCGTGTTAACGATTCTATTACCTTCGTTCTTTAGATGTTCTTGGTGTTCATTTTTTTGGAGTGTACATCCTATGATGCTGAGATTGGCAACCAACTTTTTTATTGTTGTTTTTTCATTGTTCTTTTGAGTTTCAGCTCTTTTTAATTTGCCTTCACTTTTAATATATTGAGAGAGTTTTTCATTAAGATTGGGATAATTTCTATTTGAGGGGTATACAACAACTGTGCGATCTTTACCATTGCTCTTTTTAATAAGAGTAATAGGTCTTTGATCATTACTGTCTGGGTTCTTAACTGGTAAAGAACCTTCTCTTTTTTTATACTGTTCCTTATTTTTATCAACAAAAGAAACTGCTTTATCATATAAGCGACATAAGGTTTCAGTGCGTTGCATTTTTTTGCGAAAATTACTCGAATTACTCGGTTTGTTTTGGTATTCCTTATTGACTTTTACATAGTTAGCTATCCATTTAGAATCATTTTCAGGAATTGGCACTTTTAATTCTTGTGGAGAACCATCTTTGTTCGTATACCTTATCACTAAGTCAGTTGCTTTTTTTTGGTCTTCTATCGTTACAATTATTGAATTAATAACCTGTTTCTTATAATTAAACTTGATTATAACTTCTTCAATGTCACTAGAATTTATTAATTTTTCATATTCCCAACCATTCTGATTATTTTTTCCCATAAATCTTCCTCCTTAAATAATTAATAACTTCAAAACAGATTTATAATGCCATACTTCTTAATACAACTATCATAAATGATAATCTTTTTTATTACTTACCTCTTTTTTCGAATAATAGAAAAAAGAGGACGAATCTTATGGAATATCTACATATTACTTATATTATTTCTAGGATATAATCCCATGTTTATCGAACAGTATGTCAAAAAAGTTTGCCTTGGACTTCATTAGAAAGCTCAAGACAAACTTTTTTTAGTTTCTTTTTTTACTGTTTACAAATAATTTTGCTTCATAAGGATCAAGCTTACCCACTCGTTCAAATACACGTTCTTCTTGATTCGTGAGAAGTAATTCCCAAGGAACATCAACTTCATTCGGTAATGAATATTCCGCTACTTCACTCGTAAGGTTGACCATAATCAGATAGTTTTTATCGGTAAATGATCGTTCATAAACATAGAGTTGGTCGTGTTCAGCGAGGTATTCTTTGAATGAACCATAGATCAATCCTTGATTTTCACGACGGATGCGGATCATTTGTTTGTAGAAAGATAGGATAGACGAAGGATCGTTTTCTTGTTCTTCTACGTTAAGTGTTTGATAGTTGGGATTTACCATCAGCCAAGGTTCGTTTGTTGAGAATCCGGCATATTTTTCTGATCCCCACTGCATAGGTGTTCGGCTATTGTCTCTTGTTGTATCAGCAACGATATCTATAGCTTCCTCAGGAGATTTTCCTTCTTCTAGCAATTGGTTATAAAGACGTCTTGAATCGACGGCATCGATTTGTTCGATGGCAGTAAACGGCATATTCGTCATACCGATTTCTTGTCCTTGATAAATAAATGGCGTGCCTTGCAGGAAAAAGTACATCATTGCGACTGCTTTTGCTGATTTTTGCCAATAATGTTCAGGATCACCAAAAACAGAAACTGAACGAGGTGTATCATGATTTTCCATATAAAGTGCATTCCAACCCTTACCGTCTAAAGCGGTTTGCCAGGCACTTAACGCTCTTTTTAAATTGATAACATCAAGTTTCCCTTCTTTTTCGTGCTTCCAAATCGAGATATGGTCAAATTCAAAGATCATGTCAAAATACCCATCAGCGCCGACCCATTCTGGACCTTCTTCAGCCGACACCCCGCTAGCTTCGCCAACAGTCATAATGTCATAGTCATCAAAAACATCTTTTAATTCATTTAAATGTTCATCGATCCCGGAAACATTTTGAAAAGGAGAAAAGGGGTTTTCAGTTGCTTTAACAGAATATTCATCTTTTTTCACATGGGAAATCGCATCTAAACGAAACCCATCTATTCCTTTATCTAACCACCAGCGAATCATAGAAAAAAGTTCATTTTTTAATTTCTCGCTTTCCCAATTCAAATCAGGCTGCTCTTTAGCAAAGACATGCAGATAATATTGTTTCGTCTGTTCATCATATGCCCAAGCTGAGCCACCAAAAATCGATTGCCAGTCATTCGGAGCGTTTTCAGGTGTTCCATCTACCCATATATAGTAATCTCGGTAAGGATTATCCAGTGACTTCTTTGATTCAATAAACCACTCGTGTTGATCAGATGTATGATTGATGACTAGATCCATAATGATTTTGATTCCTTGTAGATGTGCTTCTGCCAGTAATTGATCAAATTCGGCCATTGTTCCAAATTTTTCTAAAATATTTTGGTAGTCACTAATATCGTAACCGTTATCAATAAAAGGCGAAGAGTAAACTGGATTGATCCAAATAAAATCAATCCCTAATTTTTTTAAATAAGGAAGCTTTTCACGAATCCCATTGAGATCCCCAATGCCGTCTCCATTACTATCCATAAAACTGGCAGGATAAATCTGATATCCGACCGCTTCTTTCCACCAAGCTTTTGTTTGAGTCATTGTTTTCTTCCCTTCTCTTTTTCTCTATTATAAAACAATGCCACTATTTTTTGTTGATGTTACCGATAACATCGTTTTCTCTTTAACAGTTTCCTTTTTTGTTTCGTTATCTTGTTTGCAGAATGTCAGAATTTAACAGTCGATTAACGATCAAAAAGAGTCTGATAGATAAACTAAATGGTATTTAACCATTTGCTACAATGCGTTCATAACCTCTTCCCGTTGTTCCAGCAGTCGCTCTAACAAAAAAACAAGCCGGAAAATCCAAAAATAGGAACTATTTTCGAATTCTTCGGCTTGTTCTCAGAGCTAGACACTTCTGTCACAATCTCTCTTAGTCGATGAATGGACTTATACGTGACACCAGCTATTTTCAGCTATTTACAAATAGCGAGCAATCAATTGGATCAATTGCTGTGGTAACTCGTTGATGTCTGTCATATCAATGAAACGATTTTCCCCATATATCTCTTTGATTTCTTTTTGATCCTGTCCAATCGCAGCAGCCACAAAGATGACGCCTTGACGGTCATATTCAGACAGAACGCTTTGGATATCTTCCCTTGCCTTCTTCCCAGTATAGTCTGGTAAAGCTTTAGGCTGGCCATCACTAATCGAGATCAGCAATTTAGTCGTGGCAGATTCTTGGCTTAGTTTGTTAGCGATTAGTCTCAGACTGGCACCATCACGATTGTTTTGTCGTGGTTTCATCGTCACTAACTTTTCATCTAACCATTGGAAATCATCACTAAATTCTTTATAAGAAAAAATTGAGGTCTTTTCTCTCGTTGAGACATCTGCTGTATCTCCATAAATCATTAAAGGAATATTTACACGTTTAGCAAATTCTGCGATGGCGATCGCTGCTTTTTTTGCAGCTTCGATTCGTTCATCTCGAATCATTGAACCAGATTCATCAATCCTTAAAGCCACTGCCAATGAAGGTTGTTCGTGGGGTGGATTTTTCTTATCGAAATAACCTAGGTCATTATAGGCCACACGACTCGCATTGAACCGTTGACCTTCATATTTTCCTTTTTGATAAGTCGTTGATTCATCATTTTCCAACAAATCTAAAATTTGACGGCTTAATGTTTCAACGATCGGTAAAACTTGTTGTCTGATTTGTTCTGCTTCTTGTGCTTTGAGTTCAAATTTTGGTCGATGAACGATCAGTCCTTCTTTTTCGTGCATCGTCCCCTTCATTATTTGTCGTGCTTCTTTCGTTAACTCACGTTTGATTTCTTTGTCGTAAGCCTCCATATCAGAGGCAGACATTTTTTCTGAATTATCTTCTGCTTGTTGCTCCTGTTGCCCCTGACCTGAAACTTCTTGACTTCGTTCTTGTTCAAATGAAAAAGACTCTGCCTTTTTTTCCTCTTCAATCTCAGCATTCTCCACTGGTGGAGTTTCTTCTTCGATCTCAGGCGACTCATTTTCCATTAAAGACAACGTTTCTTCTGCTAGTTGATCGATATTACGTTCATCAGCTTCTTCATCGTTAAGGATTCTGCCTCGATTTCTTGAAGCTTCTTCTGAAAGACGTCCCCACTTTATTTGCCGTAATAATTCACGAAGTTCTTCAAGAAGCCCACTTTGTTCTAATGCTTGGGTTAATATCTCCAATTCTTCTGGAACAGTGGTCAATTTATAGAGAACTTTAGGATAAATCGATTGGAAAAGATCTTGCCCTTGTTTCCAAGTATTTGCCCAATAAAAATAGGAACGCATACCAGCCACTCCCTTGATGGCATTCGCTTTGGCAGTATCATCTAATAAACGAATGATCTCCGCTAATTTCAAGAGCAGTTCAGGTTGTTGAATCTTTGTCTTACCTAAGGCTCGCTCAGCCATCACTTCAAGTGAAGGTAAATCCATCTTCTCAGCATGTTGCATCCGATCTCTCAAAGATTCATTCAACGGACGATTACCTTGGTAGTTCCGATTGGTTGTGATGATGATGACGCAATCTGGATGACGGACGACGACACCCGTGGGTAAATTCAATAATCCATTTGGCTCAAGAGCGGAATTTAAAGCAACTAATACGGAAGCATCACGGATCACCGTTGGCTCCTGGATTTCTAACAAATACCCTTTTTCGATCGCTCGAACAATTTCAGAGGGATAATATTTATAGCGAACGTTACTATTTTCATTATGTTCCATCCGCTTGATGAAATCAGCCAGTTTGGATTTAGCCATTTCTGTACTAAGATTATAATGATGTTTGATTAACCGTAAGACAGCCTCTAATGTCTCTGTTTGGTTGATTGCATCAATCAATTCTTGATCTTCATCTACGTCAGACTCAACAATAGGCAATAGCGCACCAAAGACATCTGATTTATCCATATCCGCAAAACAAGTTATTTTCGTATAAGGAAGTTTTAAATCAGCCGAAAGAGCTTTAGCCAGTTGCGTTTTTCCTGACCCAGCATCCCCTTCAAGCAAGATGTTACTGATCTTCATTTCAGGATCATTCCAGTTTTCAAAGATTTCAGCTGCGATTCTTTGTTCTTCTTGACTGGTTCGATGACTCGTTGGCTTTTGCCAAATCATTTGTTTTTCAACACTTGAAAATTGACGGTCTTTTGTCAGTGAGAAATCTTCCAATGTACCTCACTCCTTTTTTCCTTAATACCCTAAATCATCTAATAGACGTTTCAAAATTCGGAAACGTTCTCCGATCAATTCGCCATCTTTTTGTAACGTGTCATAATAGAGCATAATATCTTCATCGATCTTAGGATTTTTGGTATCCACTTCAACCGTCATTCGATTTCCTTGAAGTCCAATAATATCGACAACTGGATTTTCAGGATCATAAAATTTTTCATAGCGATACGCATCTTGAAAATACAAACTCCCTTGCGCAGCTAAAATTGCTAGATCTAAGATCCGAGTGATTGGTAGTTCTTCCGATTGGCGTGACCATTTTTCACCCGTATGGCGCCATACCTTGCCTGAAATATCAACTTTTCCACGATCATTCCATTGTGCTAACCCTAAAGATAGTCCTTTAGCATCCGTATGCAAAGCATTTCTACCATCAACTTGATCATAGTCTTCAACGACAATAACAGGTTTGTGTTTTAAATTTGTTGGGATTTCCATCTAAATCCATCCTTTCTCTTTTAGTAAATTACTAACCTAGTGATTTACTCATTTACTAAACTTTTAAGGATTATACGCCTTATATAGAAAAAATGCAAAAAAAGCATCGTATCCCAATGAATGAGAGACGATGCTTGCATTGAATTGAATAATCTAAATTATTGCGCAGAGATGGCAAGCCCGATTGCTTTTTCACCTAAGTGACTACCAATCACTGGACCAAAATGACCAATCTCAATGTCAGCATGCGGGTATTGCTTTTGTAATTTTTCTTTTTCTTGTATGGCAACTTCCAAATTATTTGCATGAATCACATAAAGTTTAACAGGTGGTGCAATTTCCTCATTTCGCATGCCGATGACTTTTTCGGCACGAGCGAAAGCTTTTTTACTTGAACGGATTTTTTCAAATAAAACGATTTTTCCTTCTGAAAAAGTCAAAATCGGTTTGATTTTAAGCAATCCACCTATCAATGCAGCCCCATTAGTCAAGCGTCCACCGCGTACTAAGTTGTTCAAGTCATCCACGATGAGATAAGCATACGTATTATCTCGGATACGATCGATATGTGCGATAATTTCTTCAAGAGATTGACCTTTTTGATTTAAATCTAGAGCAGCTTCTACCATGTGACCCATTGGCATACTCGTGATCTTAGAATCATAGGGAACGATTTTTACACCGTCAATGTCGTTTTTCATAGCATGTAATGTGTTGACAAAGCCGGAGATCCCAGAGGATAAATGGATACTTAAGATGGTATCGTATCCTTTTCTTTTCAGTTCTTCGTAAAGCGCCAGTACTTCTCCAACTGCAGGTTGTGAAGTGGTCGGGAAGTCTTTGCTTTTATTTAGAAGCCCATAGTATTCGTCAGCTTCTATGTCTATTCCTTCATTGTAGATTTTCCCATCCAAAATGACAGGGATCGGAATAACGAACAAATCAGGATGATTTTGGATTCGTTCAGGCAAATAAGCCGTACTGTCAGTAACTACTGCAAGTTTCATTTATTTAATTTCCTCATTTCAAAGAATTTTACCAGTCTATTTAACTATATCATAAGAAAGATGACATTTGAACCTCTCACTCAAAAAGTGAGAGAAACAATCTCGTCCCTCTCACTTTCTGTAGCTTTAAAAAATTATCATGAACTGGATGTTGTTCCTAATTTTTGGTTGAGTGATGCCGATGCTGGAAGTTTTTAAGTAATTGGAGCCCATTTCTGCCAAATTGAGCAAAGAGAAATGTCAGCCCACCTATTCCACCAAGGCCAACACAATAAACAACAGCATGGGCTTTCGACGTCATCGTCAATTGGAGGTTCAATAGGATAAATACAATCGAACAAAGAACCAGCATCAACAAGGTTGAGCGGAATGTTTTAAGAAAGAAAAATCTGATTTTAGCTAGAGGTGCGATTCGATACTCTTTACACATATAGAAATAACCTCTGATAAACACGATCGCAAAAGCCATTGTGTTTGAAAAACTCATACCATAACCGCCAAATAGTGCTAATCCGATCACTTGAAAGACAATTTTCAAAATAATCGCTTCAACGGTCAGCCGAATCGCAATCATATGATGGCTAAGTGATTGTAACATCGTTGAAAGAATCGTGAACAATGAAAAGAATAATGAAGCGAGTAAGGCAAATTGGAAATAGCCGACACTATCAGGATCATATCCAAAAAATAAGGTATACAATGGACCCGCCAATAATGACATCCCCGCAAGAGAAGGAAGTAAAATCAAGACAGCAATTGAAAAACTATCTCCTACTGTCTTTTCAATTTGCAAACGATCTTTTTTTCTCAAAGTACTTAAAATCGGCAAACTGCTGATTGCGACTGTACCAACCATAGAAATCAAGATCAATGTCAACTTGTTGGGATTAACTGATGCTCGACTAAATAAAAATTCCAATTGTTGATTCGTGATTTCAGGTCTGAAAAAATGCAACAACGGCTTCATCGTCACTTGGTCAATCATTTGCACGATGGTAATAACAGATCCCACAAAGATGAAAGGTAAAGTTTCACGAATGATCGATACCGACTCTGCCCGATTTTCATGCTTGAAATAGCGACTAGAGATCAAGAAATCTTTTAATTTGAAATAATCATTTTTTATTCCAACGAAATACATATGGATAATTGCTGCTAACCCACCAAAGAAGGATGCCACTGTACTGATCAGAACAGCTTCTAAAATCGTTCCATCGGTCAAGACGCGTAAGTAAAACGTTCCTGCTAAAATGACCAGGACACGAACCGCTTGTTCAATGATTAGTGAGGTCCCATAAGGTCTCAGATTGTTTTTCCCTTGAAAATAACCTCTCATTGCACTAAGAACTGGAATGGCGATCAATGACGGACACAAACTACGAATTGCTAAGATCCCATTATTTACATTTGCAATTGGGCTGATTCCTGCAAGCATCGGGGCAAAAAGATACATCAGCACAGCAGAAATGATTCCAATGACAAACATGATATTGATGGTACTGCGAAAAATCGTTCGACAGCCCTGTTCATCATTTTCTTTCGTTGCTACAGCGACTTTTTTAGCAATCGCATTAGGAAACCCAACTGTTCCCAGCATCAGGAACAAGCCATAAGGTAAATAACCTACATTGTATAAAGTGGTCGCTAACATTCCTTCTTGATTGTTCCCCATCATACTTAGCCATGGGATCAAGTAAACAACACCTAATACCTTACAAAGCAAATTAGCAAAGGTTAACCAAAATGTTCCTTGCATCAATTTTTTATTCATTAAATTTTCCTCAACTATCTATATTTAAATCAATACCTTTCCCATTATAGCAAAAATTCAAAGAAGGACAAATCATCCTTAAAATTTTAATAAAAAAGGCAAAAAAAAAAGCCATTCTCTAAAACTAAGAGAAGGCAAAATTTTGGAACTGTTTAAAACATCGACAGCAAAAATACTGAAGCAAGTCCAGTTACTACTGATAATGCCATAGAATGAGTTTTATACGCCACGCCAACTACGAGAACCATAGCTAAGATTTTGATATTCCAAGCAATGGCTAAATGTTCATGGGTAATAAAGACATCCTTGAATGCTAAAGCTGCGAATAGCGCCACTGGCACATATTTCATCCATTCACTAAACCATGAAGGGACTTTCCGATGGGTAAAATAGAGCATCGGGAATAGTCGTGGCACATAAGCCACCACGAATAAACTAAGTACTAAAAGAATAAGATACGTCTTAGTCATGATGTTGACTCTCCTGTTCTGGGAAGTTGAATAGTGGTTCATTGACATGTTTACCACGGTTTTTTAATCGTTTTAATTTTTTTGCCTTCTCTTTTTTGAAAGCTTTCTCTAAAGCAAACCCTGCAAAAGAGGCGATCACCGTCGCAGCAATTAAACCTAATGTATTTTGGAACATGACCATGAAAGTAACGCCTAATACACCAGAAAACAATCCTGTAAAAATGAGCAGCTTATTTTTCATTTGCATGACAAACATGAAGATAAACATCGCAGTCAGTGCAAAGTGAACGAGATCAGCATCTACATGGATAACAGAACCAAACATGTTTCCAATCATGTTACTACCTGTCCAAGAAGCCATCGAAAACCAATTTACATATAAAGCTTTACGCTTATTCCATGTAGGATCAGTTGAATATTTAAGATAATTAACCGCATAATTTTCATCATTTAACGATTGTGAAAATACCGCCAAGAATAGTCTCTTTTCTTTCTTCATAAAACCTGAAAGACTCGACCCTAACAATGTGTAACGTAATTCCAAGAAAAATACCATCAAAAGTGTCGTTGCAAAAGATGCTTGAGTTGTTAGCATCGAAGCAACTAAAAATTGCGCTCCACCAGAAAATACTAATATGGACAACAGACCGGTTAAGATTGGATCAAAACCCACTTTTTGCAATAAGACACCACAAGCTAACCCAACTGGTATATAACTTAAGCAAAGTGGCATTACTGCGTGCAAAGCCTGAATCCATGGCGCACTTTTCTTTTTATTCATCAAAATGTCTCCTTCAATTACAACAAATAAACAGCGGACTCATTGTAACATAAAAAAACGAAATTGTAGCCGTTTTATCTAAAAACAATATTATATTTTTCTCATTTTAAGCTTGAATCTTGAAATTTTAAATCATAAACAAGTTATTTTTATTGAACATAAAAGCATTGTTTTGCTGAAGAATCAGCATGTTCATCTTCGATAATTAGGGTCATATTTATCAGTTTCAATATAAATATAAACTTTTTTATCATTTAAAGACTGCCGAATCGTTTCTTCAATGTTATTGATGATTGCATGCGATTCATTCTCTGGGTGATCAAAGATATCGATTTTAGCAGCTACCAATACCTCAGTTGGGCTCAGATGGACGGTCTTTACATCGATCAAACGAGAGACTTCCGGACGCTCAAAGGCTTGCTTGATTTTAATCAAGTCACTCGTTGTCACACTTTCACCAACAATCAAACTATAAAATTCTTTTGCTAAGAAAATGGCAGCTCCCATCAACAATAATCCGATCAATAGGCCGCTAATCGCATCAAACGCCGTAATTCCTGTTACCATCGTCGAGACTGTTCCTACTAAAGCAAGAATGAGTCCGATCACAGCACAAAAATCTTCAGTAAAGATGATCAAAATTTCACTGTGACGACTTTCTCTCAAAAATTTCATCAATGATAACTTTTCGGTATTCAACTCATGGATTTCTTTCATAGCGATACGTAATGACGTTCCTTCAATGGCTAATCCAAAAATTAAAATAATGATAACGATCAATGAGTTATCAACTTCATGCGCAGGATGGGTCAATTTTTCAAAAGCTTCCATGACTCCCAAAGCTCCCCCACCAAAAAAGAGCATGGTTGCCACAATTGTGCTAAAAAAATATTTTGCTCTACCTTCGCCAAATTGGTGTAACTCGCTTTGCCCTCTATTCGCTCGTTTATCCCCAAAAAGCAAAAGGATTTGATTGCTGCAATCGACGATACTATGAATACTTTCATTCAGCATTGCCGCACTTCCACTAATGGCATAACCGACAAATTTACTGATTGCAACTAAAATATTCGCACCTAATGCGGCAATCACAGAGAACATCCCGCTCTTTTTAAAATTTTCCATCTTATTTCCTTCTTTCTTTTCTTCTCAACAGTTTCTCAGTTAACTATCTCTCGGAAGAACCGTGTGATCTATTGCCTGCAGACGGAACAAAAAACATGCGGCAATCTCTCTAAGGATTGCCACACGTTTATATCCTGTCTAAGCCTTTCGAACCATCAAAGGAACCAAAAATTCGTAATTGATAAAGAAATCAATCACTGATCGATGGTACTCCCCAGAAGAAACTTCAAGCATTGTTTGGTTTTTCTGATTTTTGGAAATGATCATGGATTGTCCTTTATCTAATAGAACTTGGTATTTTTCTTCTCCAATTTTTTCAAAATCATATTGAGGATTTTTCATCGCTACGATAAAGATGTCATCTAGTACCTGGTCAGTCAATTCAAATTGACTTTGAAGATTCAGATGTAACGGTTGGGTGTTATCTAGTAAGGTTTGCTTGACTAAGAAACCTAAGTGACGTGCATGAGCTAATATTTGGTTGAACTTATGATTGAAAATAGTCAGTTGACCAGCAGAGAATACCCGTTCAACAGACCAATAACGAATCAAAGATAACACACGGTCATCCTGAACCGTGATTTCCATCGTTTCTGGTGAAACTTCCAATAAGTTGAGTGATTCCACTTGGTATCGTTGATCAATCGTCGGAAGAACAAAAGAAAATACTAATTGATTGGACTCATTCAAACGATAGTTGATCGAAAAATGTCGTGTTTCCCAAGTATCATAAGTGGTATTAGAGAATTTCAAACCAATATCATTTAAAGGTTTTAGCAACTCATAAGTAAAGTATTCGATCAAACTTGTCTTACCAATCGGGGAAATAGGTTCTGCTTTTAAGATATAGCGTTCAAAAGCATCTAATAATTGTGAAAAGTCCGATTCAAGTAGATATTTCCGTAAGCGTAAATCCGCTAATTCTGCCTCTGCTGTTTCAATCAAAAGAACAATGTCTTGATGGTCTTTTTCTTTTGTTTCTAAATAGACTTGATTTTCCCTCGCTTCATGTGGATGACTGGATTCAATTGCCTCTAATTGTTCAGAAGTGACCTGTTCATTTTCATCAAGCAAATCATCTTCAGAAGCAGAGTGTTTGCTGGAGTTTTCAGGATCTGTTTCTATTGCTTCTTCCGTCACAGTCGTTTCTGCTAACGATTGTGCTTCCAGCTCTTCATTTTTTTCTAACTCTTCATGCTCATTCATTCCTCTACCCCTCCCTCTTGCATCGATACTTCTGGGTTTTTATGTGGGTCAACATTTCCTAAGTAATTCATTAGGAAATGATGGATGGTTTGACTGAACCCTTCTATCCCACCGAAGTAGCGATTGATTTGTCGTTGTTCTTTTTCAACGATCGCTGCACGTAATTGATTCGCTTTTGCTTCGTTAAGTAAAGCAGCTTTTTGATTTTGGATTTTTTCAGGTGCTTCAAGATAAGGCATCCAGCCTAATTTTTCATTCGATAATGCTTGTTTTTGTTTTTTTAGTTCTTGGATTTCTTCATCAATTTTTTTCCGATTTAAGAATCCTTTAGTGTCATCCAGATCAGAGATTTGGCGATCCACTTCTTTTAATTCTTCATCCAGACGATCGATCTCGGCTTTTGCAGTGATGACTTTAGCATCAAGTTCGTTAATTTGTTGACTGTAGTCATCCGGTTCTTGGTTTGCATAGGTGCCCCACTCTTCGTCAATTTGGGGCAAAACGAAAATTTCCGGTAGACTAGCATCGATGCCAATTGTTGGCCTTTCGTGATAATACGTACCGATCTTGTAATAACTCATCGTAGGAGAAATCTTTTCGACTAGCTCCATAAATGGAAATTCTTGAATAAAGCGATCATGGATTTTCCGCATTAATAGCTGATCGATTTCATGGTTTTCATTCGAACTTTTTTTCAATTCCTCATTTAAATGACCATTATACAGTTGATAGATTTCTGGAATGTTTTCTTCACGAACAGCTCTTTCAAATGCTTGTAAATCCTCTAACAGTTGAGATAGATTCGTACTAGCTTTTTCTTTGATATCAAAAAAAGTAGTGTCATCTTCTTGCTGAATGATGATTTCTTCGTTATTTTCTTGTGGTGTTTCTTTCATTTTGATTACCTCCTCACAGTTATCCACTTTCTTGGACAGAAGCACAATAGGTTGAGTTTACTTACTATTGAATTGATAATTTAATAGTACCATTTTATAGAAAAAAATGTTACAAAGGGCTTCCTCCTCTATGTATCTTTTAATCAATATTCATTGATTATCCACCGTTTTGATAAGGTCTGATTATTGTACTTTCACTATTGAATAATCTTACGTATCGAGAGTAAAACAAAAGAGTGGAAAGAGGATTGAAGCGACCTCCAAAAGTTAGATTCTAACTTTTGGGGGTTACTACAGATCCCCCCACTCTTTTTCACTCAGTAATTTTTTTATTTTTGAGGCAGATCTCTGGTTGTGAAGTGAATGCGCTGATTTTCATCACGAGATAATAGTGTTTCTTCATTCAAATAAGTAAACTTCATCTCTTCTAAATCAGTATTTTCGAGCATTTTTTCATAACCGGTAAAAATCGAACGGATATATTGTTTATATGCGTTTTTCTTTTTCTGTCTTTTTTTCATGTGACACCTTCCTTATCAAAACTATCATACCAATGAATTTAAGATGAAACAAGCCAGATTTGAGATTTTATCTGTTGTTTTAATCCGGTGTTAGTTACTAGTTGACGAAAATCAAAAAAAATGAAAAAATGCTTTAGTACTTAAGGAGGGAATCTCGTGAAAAAAATCGGTTTTGATTCAGAGAAATATATCGAAGAACAATCAGCATATATCCTTGAACGAGTGAATCACTATGACAAATTATATTTAGAATTTGGAGGCAAATTGGTCGATGATAAGCATGCCAAACGTGTTTTGCCTGGCTTTGAAGAAGATGCAAAAATCAAATTGTTACAAAAATTAAAAGATCAAGCAGAAATCTTGATTTGCGTCTACGCTGGAGACATTGAACGTAATAAAATTCGTGGGGATTATGGTATCACTTATGACATGGATATTTTACGCTTGATCGACGAAATGCGTGGCTACGGATTATCTATCAATAGTGTCGTCATTACTCGTTACAATGGTCAGCCAGCTACGAATGTCTTCGTCAATAAATTAGAAAGACGTGATATCAAAGTCTACAAACATTCAGAAATTGAAGATTATCCAATTAATGTTGAAAAAATCGTTTCTGAAAACGGCTTTGGCAAAAATGAATATATTGAGACCAGTAAGCCAATCGTTGTTGTTACTGCTCCTGGACCTGGTAGTGGCAAACTAGCAACATGTTTGAATCAGCTTTATCATGAAAGCCAAAAAGGACAATCAGCAGGTTATTCAAAATTTGAGACCTTCCCTGTTTGGAATGTCCCATTGAAACATCCACTAAACATTGCCTATGAAGCTGCCACTGTGGATTTAAAAGATGTCAATATGATCGATTCCTTCCATTATGATGCCTATGGCAAGGTTGCTGTAAACTATAATCGAGATGTTGAAACCTTTCCAGTAATCAAACGGATCATTGAAAAAATCACTGGTAAAGAATCAATCTATCAATCCCCTACCGATATGGGTGTGAATCGTGTGGGATTCGGAATCGTTGATGATGAAGTTGTGCAAGAAGCTTCTCGACAAGAAATCATCCGCCGCTATTTCCAAACAGAGTGTGATTTCAAAAAAGGATTGATCGATGAGGAAGCAGTAAATCGAATTAAATTGATCATGGAAGAAGTAGGTCTTCAGCCTGAAGACCGTCAAGTGGTATTGCCTGCTCACGAGTATGCAAAAACTGTTCAAAATGACAGCAACGATCCTTCTGCGGTGATCGCGATCCAATTACCCGATGAAGTGATCATTACAGGACGCACCAGTTCTTTAATGAATGCTTCTGCTGCCGTCATTTTAAATGCGATCAAACATTTGGCACATATCTCAGATAATATTCCATTGTTGTCGCCACTTGTTCTAGAACGTATTCAAGGGATGAAGTCTTCCGCACTGCATTCTTCCGTTGATACATTGAGCCTAAATGAAGTACTGATTGCTCTTTCGATCAGTGCGGTCACCAACCCTATCGCTCAAGTAGCTTATGACAAACTTGCTGAATTAGATGGTGCTCAAGCTCACTCGACAGTCATCGTCAATAAAAATGACGAACAAACGTTGAAACAATTAGGTATTGATATCACAAGTGCTCCCTTCTATCCATCGGAAAATTTATTTTATCAATAAGCATTATTTCTTTATGAACAAATAGCTGAATAAACTCTTAAAAGATTTTATTTAAATTGCACCTGAAAAAGTGCAACTGATAATCTTTTAAGAGTTTTATTTTGTTGTATCCGTTTCAATTGAAATGTATGCGTTTCAGTCTAAAAAAGCGATGATAATCTTAGCAAAAAATTAGTATTTTAACGATAAAACGTGTAAAATTAAACGGAATTTTGATTAGGAGTGATAGTTTGAGTCAGATTTTAGGAATTATTGGATTACTTTTTATTTTTAGCCTTGCTTTTTTGATTAGTACCAACAAGAAAGCCATCAAAGTAAAACCTTTACTATTGATGATCGTGTTGCAATTTATTTTTGGTTTTATTTTGTTACGAACGACTTTTGGTACAGCAGTCGTTTCCATGTTAGCGAAAGTATTCGATCATTTACTGGCGTTTGCAGGTGAAGGAGTCAATTTCGTTTTTGCTGGGGTAGCCAATAAAGGCAGTGCGCCGTTTTTCTTAAATGTTTTGATGCCGATTGTTTTTATTTCTGCAATCATCGGGATTTTGCGATATATCAAGATCTTGCCATTATTCATGAAGGCAGTTGGATTGGGTTTAAGTAAAATCAACGGTATGGGGAAATTAGAATCTTACAACGGTGTTGCTTCAGCAATACTAGGTCAATCTGAAGTTTTTATTTCAATAAAAAAAGAATTGCCTTTCTTATCTGAAAAACGTTTATTTACCATGAGCGTTTCTGCCATGTCGACTGTTTCGATGTCGATCGTAGGTTCTTATATGGCGTTGATCGATTCTAAGTATGTAATTACTGCGCTGGTATTGAACTTATTCGGTGGGTATATCTTGGCCTCCATCGTTAACCCCTATGAATTAGAAGAAAAAGAAGATGAGTTGATCATTGAAGAAAACAAAGAACAAACTTTCTTCCAAATGCTTGGAGAATATATTCTTGACGGCTTTCATGTAGCGATTACAGTAGCTGCTATGTTGATTGGATTTGTTGCTCTTATTGCTATGATCAATGCTATTTTTAGTGGAATCTTTGGGATCTCTTTCCAAGAAATTCTTGGTTACATCTTTGCTCCACTTGCATTTATCAGCGGGATTCCTTGGAAAGAAGCTGTGGATGCGGGTAGTATCATGGCGACGAAACTTGTGACAAATGAATTTGTTGCGATGACAGAACTAGCTACTGGGAATCTGCATTTTACTGAACGTACAACAGCTATTTTATCTGTCTTTTTAGTATCTTTTGCTAACTTCTCTTCCATTGGAATCATTTCGGGTGCTATGAAAGGTCTAAATGAAGAAAAAGGAAACTTAGTTGCGAAACATGGATTAAAAATCTTGTTGACTGCCACATTAGTCAGCTTTTTAAGTGCGATCGTCACTGGTTTATTAGTCTAAATGATTAAATTTAATTGAATTGTATATTTAAAACACTCTCTTTGCTCTTTAGACGATTTTCTAAAGACTCAAGAGAGTGTTTTTTATAAGACAAAATTTATTGTCGTCCACCTGGAATATCTATGCGAAAAGAACAATTGCTAAAAGAAACTTTCTCGTGTATCGTTAATAAAAGAAATAAAGGTTTAAAGGAGATTCATAATGAACAAATGTTATGTATTTATTGGTCCTTCTGGTTCAGGAAAAACTTCCATTGCTAATGTTCTATTTGAACCAAAAGAAAAAATTGTCACTTCGACGACTCGTTCTCCTCGAAAAGGTGAAACTGACCAAATAGATTACTATTTTCTCTCTGAAGACAAATTTGAACAGTTGATCACTGAACAGGCATTTGTGGAATGGGATGAATATGCGGGACATAAATATGGTTCAACAAAGAGGGAGATTTCTCAAAAGTTGAGTAATGGCGATTGTTATACGATTTTAACTGCTGCTGGTTTTTGGGCACTCTACCATGCATTTGGTGAACAGATTCAGCCAGTATTTGTGACTATCGCTAAAAATAAATTGAAGCAACGCTTAGAACAACGTGGAGATGCTCCAGAACAAATCAAAAAAAGGCTTGCTCTTTTTGAGCAAGACACGAAGGAATTAGATGAGTTAAAAAAACGACCAAACCTCATTGTTTTAGCAAATAATGAAGGGTTAGAATCCACCAAAAACCAATTTAAGCGACAAATAAAAATGCTCAAAGAATGATCTTATTTTGATAAACAGGATTGATTAGCAAAAAAATCTCTCACTAGCTTCAAAACATAAACTAGTGAGGGGGATCAAACCAATTTTTGTCGTTCTGCATGTCCAATACCACAAATCAGCGAATGTAGTTCTTCTACTTTAGAATACATGCGTAACCAATTAGTCGGCTGGTCTAATAATAAACTGAGCAGTTCTAAATGATGGACCAATGTCCATTTTTTCAATACACCTAAACCAGGAAATTTTTGTTGTTGTTTCAAAGAAAGCAAGGCTAATATACCCGTTGTAATCAATAGTTGATCTTGGTTCCTCAATACCCACTGTTGCATTTTTTCAACAGCTTCAAAAAACTTTAGTGCTTGATCCTTAGCTGAATCGTTCGTATCAGAAATAAAATGTTTTACTCTGAGATTACCATATGCATCAACATAGGTAAGATGAAGTGCCAATGCCCGACTAGGAAAACCTTTATCAAAATAGCGCCTTCCTTCAATCGTAAAATCTGAAAAGCCATGATTCCCCTCTTCTTTAAAAAACAAATAGTCGTCGCTAAAAAAATCATCTATTTTTTCGCTATAATCTTCTACGTGTTTTCTTGGTTTAAAGGCTTCTTTTATGATGATTTTGTTTTCTGGTAACCAGATATGGAACCGACTATGGTCTGGTAACAAAAAATGAGTATCCATTTTTGAAAGTTCTTTCCATATTTTTGGATCACGCGGCTGATGTTGTCCATCAAAAATGATCAATTTAGGTGGTTGCTCCATGATCTGTTGGTAATTATCGGACGTGATGATCATTGCATGTTGAATGGAACTATTTTCTTTTTCTTCCCATAAATGTAAATGTTCATCAAAAAGTTTGAACTGACCCACTTGGGGATTATCGATGATGATCAGCGGGTGATTTACTTTTTGGAATAACTCGACAACGTTTTTAAAGGTAGCTGAATCACGAACTGGTTCGATGATGGGAACCACCTTTTTAGATAATAGATTCTGTTGAATCATTTCTTTTAATGCTAAAAGATCAAACTGTTTCCCTCTCAAATAAGGATAGTACATACTTATTCACTCCAATGGCTCTGTTGGCAAGCGTCTAACTTGCTGCTTTTGTCGAAGATTCTCATAATCTAGCTGTAAAGCGTTGATTTCTGCTTGTAAATCTTGGATCGCTTGATTTTCTGTTTCCTCAATAAATCGTTCATAATAACGCTCTTTGGCAAATGGATCTTGAGAATCTGAACGTTTTTTTAATTCTTTATACAACTGATCAGTTGGAAAATATTTGACGCCTCGTTCCATCTGTTTGGCTTTTCTTACTTCTCTAAATAATGAAGCCATAAAACGGTTGAGTAGCGCCTCTTCTGCCACTGCTAACGGTTGCTTCATTGCTTTTTTAGCAATAATGAATGTACCAGAAGCTGGCATCTCTTCTGCTATCCCGTAAGGTCGATAAACTAAAACACCGATACCAGTGGGGATTTCAGCTTTGACTTCATCAAAAAGTGTTTGAGGTAATACAAAATAATTGTAATTCCCGACAAACGATAATTTTGCAGTGGAACGAAAGTCCGCTTTTGATACTTTCAACTCATAGCAACGCCACTCTCTTGTACCATCAAACTTTGTAAGACAACTTAATGTATCTACGATACCATGGTCGTCAGGCATGGTCACCTCTTCTACGACAATGCCCCCTTGTTCGATACAGTATTGATAAAGAGAAGTTTCCATTTCGATCGTTAAAGGAGTTTTCAATTCCTCCACCTCCGAACATATTTTCGCCTACCCATTCTACCTTAGATCCAACAAAAAATCTATCGTTAATTATTATTTGAATCGTTTCCTTAAAAATATTTAGAATTAGTTTTTGTTCACTTTAATCCTGCGAAATGAATGGGACAAAACATCGTCACGAGGTAGCTGACAGCCAGAAAAAAACAGTCGAGTCTAAATTTTTCTTAGTCCCAACTGCTTTTCTTCAACTGACTATTATTGATAACTTGGCGGTAAATAGAATTTTTGATGATTTTCAAAGATTTCGCCAATTTGAAAGAGCAAGTCTTCTCGTCCTCTGGCAGCCATGAATTGGATACCCAAAGGCAGACCTTCCTCACTGATATGTGTGGGTAAACTGATTGCTGGTTGTCCCGTCAAATTTGCCAGTTGGGTGTAAGGCGTGATCTTTAAACTTTCCTCAAACATTTCAGAAATAATTGCTAAACTTTCTTGTTCGTTGCATTCGTTGATTCCAGCCATTTTTGCCCGAATTTCATCGCTTTGAAGATCAGTGGAAATTTCTGGAGCAGTAAATGCTGTTGTCGGCGAAAGAAAAAGATCAACAGTTTGAAATAGTTCTTCCATTGTGATTGCTGCATGATCCCAAACATGAAGCGACTGGATATAGTTCGCTGCAGAAACCTTCTTGCCGTATTCTAGTAGTACCCAAGAAATCGGTTCAAGTTCATTTTGAGCAACCGACCGTCCTAACCCAGATTCAATCGAGTGAATCATACTAGCTGTTTCTGCTCCATTCATTTGATAATAAGACTGAATCAAGGCTCTTCCATCAAGAGGGTAATTGATTTCAATGATTTCATGGCCTTCTTGTGCTAAAAATGTCACCGCATTGGTCACTGCTTGTCGTGCTTCATCGCTGATTTTTGTGTGGATCGGTGATTCTGTGCAAACAGCGATTTTCAACCGTTTTTTTGGTGGATGCTCTTGCCATTCCGCTGGCGAAACTTGATAAGGCGCTCCTGAATGGATACTTCGCAGTCCTGCAAATAAAGCTTTGGTGTCTCTCATAGAAATGGTCAAACCAAAATCAATCGCTGCTCCTTGCCAACCTCGCCAAGCATGAGGACCAACTGGCATCGTTCCTCGTGAAGGTTTTAAGCCAATCAGACCACAAAAGGAAGCAGGTATGCGAATTGATCCTCCACCGTCACTAGCACCAGCGATCGGTAAAATGCCAGAAGCAACAACGGCTGCTGCCCCACCACTTGAACCACCTGGCGAATGCGCAAGATTCCAAGGATTTTTAGCTGGACCATAAAGTTGTGGGTCGGTGATATTTTTAAATCCAAACTCTGGCGCATTTGTTTGTCCAAGTGGGATAAGACCAATTTTTTTAACTTGCGAAACAAAATTTGAATTTCTAGATGAGCGATGAGTTTGAAAAAGCTTTGAGCCTGATGTAGCTAACCAACCTTGCTTTTCCTGTCCTAACATTTTCAACGGGAACGGCAAGCCGCTTAAAGGCTGTTCATCCTTTAGAATTGGTGCCTCATCTTTAATCGGTTGGTCTGTTTCAAAAGTAACGAACGCATTTAATTCTGGATTTAATTTTGCTACTTTTTGGCTAACCTCTTTGACTAATTCCTTGTAACTGAACTGCTTCTTTTTTAGACCCTTCACGATCTCCATGCCATCTTTCAAGTAAATCCCTCCTTTTATTTGTCATACCTTTGTGCCATTTTCTCATATTTCTATTCAACAAACAAAAAGAATGATTACGCTTCATGTTAGAAACGGTGGTGCTTTTATCAGTAATTATATACACCTATTGAATCCTAATAGCTAAGGTACTATTCATGGCAAACCAACGAATAGACTAAAAGCTAACCACCAGTTATTATTCTAAAACCACCGGATCGCATAAAAATAAGCCAAAGATTTCCAAAATAAGAGAAACTATGTTTGGATTCTTTGGCTTATTTTTTATTGTTGTCTTTTATTTTATCACTTAGAGAATCGTTAACGATTAGATCGTTTTTAGTTTCCCTCTAAATTCATCGATGGTTCGATACCCTTTTTCTGTCATGATCTGTTCGAGTTCTTTCGTGATGCGATCAAAAATTTTCGGTCCTTCTTTGTGAAGTTCGGTACCGATTTGTAGCATAGTTGCTCCACATAATAAATGTTCAAAAGCATCCTGTCCATTCCGAATGCCTCCAGTACCAATAATTTTGATCTCTGGTTTCAAGCGAGTATAAAAAGCACGGACGTTCGCTAAAGCGGTTGGTTTCACATATTCTCCACCAAGTCCACCGAAACCCTCTTTAGGTTTGATCACGACTGCTTCTTTTTGAGGATCGATATACAAACCATTGCCGATACTATTAATAGAATTTACATAAGTTAAAGGAAATTGATTCAAAATTTCAGCCATTTGATCAAAATGCGCCAAATCAAAATATGGGGGCAATTTGATTCCTAATGGTTTGGTGAAACGGGCAAAAACTTGTTGCAATAAATCTTCCGTCGCCTCAAAATCATAGGCTAACTGTGGTTTGCCAGGAACATTGGGACAAGAAAGATTCAATTCAGTGATTCCTTGAAAGTCACTCTTTTCAATCAATGTCAACATTTCCAAATTTTCTGCTGCACTCATACCTGCAATAGAGAAAAAGAGCGGTTGTGTCTGCTGTTTTTCATAGTTCAATGCATAATCTAAGTAATAATCAAATCCACGATTAGGTAATCCCATGGAATTAATACTTCCAAGAGGTACATCGAAATAACGAGGTTCTGGATTTCCAGCACGTTCATTCAGTGTACAACTCTTTGTGATAAAAGCGCCAGCATTGGATTGTTCCAATTCAACTAGTTCTGTCGTTGTCATGCAATGAACACCGGAGGCATTCATAAAAGGGTTAGCAAAAGTATGATTAAAAAAAGTCGTTTCTAAGGTCAAGTCATTCTCTCCTTTGATGAATCATTTTTTCTAGTTTATCATCAAGTCAAGCAAAAGCAAATAGGCTCAAGACAATTAATCATCATTTTCAGTTGCTAAAACTTCTCCTGTTTGACTATTGAGTTTTACTTGAGTACTCTTATTCCCGTTTTTCACTTTCACTTCCCAGTAAGTGGTACCAAGTTCCTTACTAAGATCCCAGTCAGTGGCTGTTCCCCCACCCGCTTGTTTTTCAGCGATCTTTGCTGCTTCTTCAATACTTAGAAGTTTACTTGTGTCCAAAGCATCTTCTTGTTTCTTCTGTCCATTTTGTTCATCTTGATCTAAACGCTCAGGATTTTGTTTTTGAATTTCTTCGTTTGCTGCATTGATCTTCATTTCGTATTCATTTTGATCATCAACACCATCGATTTTATAGAAGAAACTTCCCCAACTACTATCTAATTCTAAACTGGTAATCGCTGCATTTGGATATTCTTTTTGAAACAACTCAATCGCTTTATGTGCAGATACTTTGATCTCTTTTGTTGCATTCGTCCCAGAATTCATTGTTTGATTTGATGCTTCGGTTGAAGAAGTTGTTTGTTGACCAGTACTTGTTGACGTAGTCGCTGGCGCTGGCGTTGATTCTGGTGTAGCCTGATTCGATTGACACCCTGCTAACAATAGTAAAGAAAACAGCCCACAAAAAATAACATTAGTTTTCATAAAATTTATTTCCTTTCTTGAATAAAAATCACTTTAATTTAAGTATACACAAGTAAAGTTGTTCTGTCATTTTTGAACAAATCAATCATTAAATAGCAAAAAAAGACAAGACTAAAAAAGTAATCAGTCTTGTCTAAAAAATCAAAATAAGAAAAAATTGTCTCCGCTTCTACGAACAAGCAAAACGTGTTTTAAGTAAAAACGCAACGCTTCCTTTCAATTGCTAATATGTAATATCTTTATTGACTGCTATTCTCAGTTTCAGAAATGTCAGGTATGATCCAGTAATTATCTTTATTATGACTATTGATATATGTACGAAATTTTTCTGATTGGTAGGCTTTCTTAATCGCTTTTGCCCAATCCGTTTTTTCATTTTCTTTTGTCACAGCAGCTACGATTTGTAATTCAGGCACCATTTTTTCTAGCTCGATCAAATGAAGTTGTTGTCGAATTCCTGCATCTTCAACTGTGCTTCCAGGTATGACTTCAAAATCAAGGTCATCCAACACGTGTGGTAAAGTGTTCGTGTCCATCTCTTTGATATTTAACTGATAGGGGTTATTTGTGATTGCTTTTGCAGTCAAGTCGGTACTTTTCACTTGTTTATCCACTTGAATAAAACCAGCTTTAGCAAGAACCGCATAGGCTCGTGCTGCATTACTCGGATCTTGGGGAATCCCAATCATCATTCCTTTTTTCACCTCTTCTTTACTTGTATATTTGGAAGAGTACAAATTACACGGAACAGAGGGTGTAGCAACTAAAGGAACTAAATCAGTCCCATTCTCCTTATTGAAAACATTCATATAAGCGGAGTGTTGAGCAACGTTTACATCAATCTTTCCTTCACCTAAGGCAGTATTTGATTGGATAAATTGAGAAAATTCAATTCGTTTAATCGTATATCCTTCCGATTCTAATATAGGTGCAATCGCATCATCAAATAAATCGTTATACGGTCCTCCAGTTACCCCCATGACAATTTCATGTTTTTTCTGAGCGTGTGATGATTGATCTTTTGAATGACAACCACCCCCAATGAGAACCAATACGAACAGACAGACTATAGTCACTATTTTTTTCATGAAGTTTACTCCTTAATATTTAATTTTATGATAAAGATAATTTCCCAGAAATTGGATACTGTTTATTAAAACAATTAAGATAACTACCGTTACAACAATCATCCCACTATTAAATCGCTGATAGCCTTGGGAAATAGCTAAATCCCCGATTCCTCCTCCACCGACAGTTCCCGCCATAGAAGAGGCATTAATTAGTCCAATCATTGAATTAGTAATGGCTAAAATAATCGCCGGTCGAGCTTCAGGTAGAATAAAGTAAAGAATGATTTCCAATCGGTTTGCCCCTAATGTTTTCGCACATTCGATAATTGTAGGAGGGATTTCTAGAATGGCTTGCTCGATTAAACGGCCCATAAAAGGAACAATATATAACGTTAACGGGACAATAGCAGCAGTTGTTCCAATGGAAGTTCCAACAACTAAGCGAGTAAAAGGCAAAATAGCCACCAATAAAATGATAAATGGCACTGAACGCAAGATGTTGATAAGCGTCTGTAACACCGTGTACATAAGAGAATTAGCTAAAACACCTTGTTTTCTGGTCTCTGCTAATAGTATGCCTAAAGGAACTCCTAAGCCGATAGCGAACACCAAAGAAATACTGACCATATAAATCGATTCATAAGTTGCTTTGAGAATGATCTCTGATGAAAGTATTTCAAACATCAACGGTCACCTTCTCATAACTAATTAGTTGGTCAATAAATTCATTATCAGGAATTTTATTTGTTAGAAAATACATCGCAAAAAAACGTTCTCCGCTAATATGTATGGTTTTGATATCATAGACCGTCCCCTCCATTTTACTTTCTTGAAAACGAGCATAATTTGTGGCATTCATCAGGAAGTAAAGGACATAATTAAAGGAAATCGATTCTTTTTTTGGATACTTAGGATAAATCATATCTGCTAAAAATTCACGAACTAAATTGCTTTGAGGGCTTAAAAACATTTTTTTGGTTGTTGCCTGTTCAATAACTTTTCCTGAATCAATGACAGCCACTTCATCACAAATTTCTTTTATCGCCTCCATTTCATGGGTGACCAAAATGATGGTGGTTCCTAGTTCCTCATTCACTTTTTTTAACAAATTTAAAATACTTTTTTTAGCGGTTGGATCAAGAGCGCTAGTAATTTCGTCGCATAATAAAAGCGAAGGCTCCGTTACTAACGCTCTAGCAATCCCCACTCGTTGTTTCTGCCCACCAGATAAATGGGAGGGATATGTATTTTTTTTCTCTATCATTGATACATAACGTAAAACGTTTTCAATTCTTTTGTCGTATTCCTGCTTATTGACTTTGCTAAATCTCAGAGCAAGTCGAATGTTATCAGCGACAGTTTTTGACTGCAATAAGGCATAATGTTGAAATATTGTGCTGCTTTTCACATCTTGTGATAGAGATATCTTACCTTTTGTTGGTTGATCTAATCCGTTTATTAAACGAATCACTGTACTTTTTCCTGCACCACTTCGTCCAATGATACCAAAGATTTTACCTTTTGGTATAAATAAATTGAGATCATTTAGGATCATGGTACCTCCAAAAGACTTTGAAACGTGTTCAAATGAAATCAAGCTCTCATTCCTTTCCGGCGCATTCATATAAAAACTTTAACTATGTGGGAATTAATAGAAAGACGATAAAAATCCTTAATAATTAAGTCTTTTTATGTAGTAGATGCGCACATCTATATTTTAATTTCTTCTTTTCGAATTAAATATAGCATGGAAAAATAGCCATGTCGAGACTAATATGTGATTTCAATCACATGGTCATTGATAAAAAGCGAGAAGCAGAATGTCCTTTCTTACACTTGATGAAAACAGTGATCAAGCAATGAACTACCTCGAAAAATAATCAAATGCAGTGGCGACAAAAAAATAAAGCTAAAAACATCAACAGAACGGCTCTGTATCAATGTTTTTAGCTTTGTATGTATTCAATTGGCGGGAATGTGTAGGAATCGAACCTACCCAAGAAGCTCTTAACTCCTCATACTGGTTTTGAAGACCAGAGGGAACACCAGAACCCATCCACTCCCCTAATAAAAACATTCTAACATTTTTCGTTTGTTCAATCAATATCAAATGCTAGAATGTTTGTAGTTATAAAAGACTGGACTAGCTTTAATATCTGTTAGTTGTTCTCTTTTTATTTTACTAGGATACGTTGCGGTAAACGTTTCATAAACCAAGCAACGAGTAAACAAGAAAGCATCTTATCCACAATATTTCCTGCAACAGTTGCCCAATAAGTTGCAGTGATCATTTCTTTACCGGAAGCCTTGAAAGCAAAAATGAGGATGTCCGTTCCTGAACCGGTAAAACCACCAAATAAAGCTAAACGGATCGGCGCACCGATCATTGGACAAACAACGGCTAATAGTCCCCCTGCTATTAGCGCTTTTTTGTAAGAAAATCCATTCTTCGCTAGTAAAGAACAGATAATTGCTACAACAATATTTACGAATACAAAAGGAACAGCCAACGGTCCACTGATGATCCCCATTAATAAATTAGTGGCAATCCCAGTCATTACCCCATAACTCATACCAAAATTGGTTGAAATATAAATCGTTCCCATCGTATCTAAAAATAATAAGGGGATTTTCATTAGTGAAACAGCCTCACCTAAAACAACATTTAAAACAACGGCATTGCACATAAAGTCAATATTTTCATTTTATTATTCATCGTTTACTTTTCCTTCTAAAAATAGTTTTAATTTCTGATATAAATCGCCTTGTGATTCTTCTGTATACCAAGTTGGAACTTCAAAATAAGGATTAACAATCCCATGATTCTTACATAATTCAAAATACTCTTCCATTAGTACGCCTCGCTGTGCTGAGATGGAACAATTAGGACTTTCATTGATCCCGATGATTCCCAAATAGCGATAATCATTCGCTTGATACTCTTTGATTTGTTGAATGACTGGTTGCAACATACTTTGACATTTTTGACGATAGCCTGGTATAGCAACATATTCTTGATATGTCATTGGTGGTCTCTCTTTTCCTAAGGTCAAAAATTCAGGACAAGGCAATTGTAGCAACGCAACGCCTTGATTTAATAAAGAAATGGCCAAAGGAAAAGCACCACGAGCCCGTTCCCATCCAGGTATCACCGCATGTTGATTCAAGATGCAGTGTGAAACAACCACAAATTCTCTCTTTAATTTCATGTTATTTCCTCACAAAAAATCTTTTCTAAACTGACGAACACCTGATGAAGTTCTTCTTCAAAAATCGTGCGCATATCTAAATAGTTTCGTTCATTTTTTACCCGACTAATCACTGGAACAATTCCTTTTCTTAGTCTTCGTTGCAGCTCTTCCGCATGGCATTGCTTACTTTTTACTGTTACTGCATAGGTAGGTAATAAGCTTTCTGGATACGTTCCACCACCAACCGTACTATAATCTTTTTCGATAGAGACTTCGAGTTGCTCGATTTTTTTTAACTTTTCAGCTAATATTTGGGCTCGATTCAAACAATTTTCGATCTTATCCGATAGCATTTGCAAAGTAGGCAAGGATCGAATGGCTTCTTCTTCATCAAGATAAAGTTCTAAAGTTGCTTCTAATGCACTTAGAGCCATTTTATCGACTCTTAATGCACGCAGTAGCTGATTTTCTTTCATCCTCTGAATATACGTTTTTTTACCTACGATAATTCCGGCTTGTGGTCCGCCTAATAATTTATCTCCACTAAAGGAGACCACATCACACCCTTGCTCGATTACTTCTCGAACAGTCGGTTCATACGGTAAGCCAAAGCGTCGCATGTCAATGAGTAGACCGCTACCCAGATCATTGATTAACGGGACTTGATATTTTTGTGCTAAGAGAGCTAACTCTGATAAGTAAGGAGTTTCTGTAAATCCAATGATTCGATAATTACTGGTATGGACTTTTAAAATCGCTCCAGTTTCAGAAGTCAAAGCCTGTTGGTAATCTCTAATATGCGTTTTATTGGTTGTCCCTACTTCTCTAATTTTCCCACCTGTTGCGGTAATTACCTCTGGGATACGAAAGGACCCTCCTATTTCAACAAGTTCCCCTCGAGAAACCAATACTTCTTTATCAGTAGCCAAAGTATCAAGAATTAACATAACAGCTGCTGCGTTATTATTCACCACTAAGACGTCTTCTGCTCCGGTGAGTTTTTTTAGAATATGCGTTAAATGACTGTATCGGGTACCTCTCTTGCCACTAGTTAAATCCATTTCTAAATTTGAATAGGAAAAACTTATTGTCTTTAATTGTTCCTCAATTTTCTTACTAAGTAAGGAACGTCCTAAATTTGTATGCAGAATTGTACCTGTCCCATTAATTACTTTTTGTAACGAATATGTTCGTTGTTTCAATTTTTCAATCACTCGAATACAGAGTTCTTCAATCGCTGGAGGTAACACTTCTTCTTTTAAAACAGTTTTTCTAGTTTGTTCTAAAACACTTTGTACCTGTTGTTTGACTACTCCGTAAGAATACTTCTTTTCTAATATTTGCAATTCAGGAGTTTTTAATAAACGATCCACTGAAGGCAAATCTGCTAATCGTCGTTGTATTTCTCTAGCCATCGTTTACCTGCTTTCTATCGTTTTGCAATTATTCTCAACGCCTTTATGGTTTTTTCTATTTCTTCTTCTGTTGTAAAACGGGATAAGGATACTCGAACAGTTCCAGTATTTTTAGTTCCTAAATCTTGATGTATTAGCGGTGAACAATGGTAGCCTGAACGTGTGGCAATGCCAAACTCTTCCCACAGAATGTCACTGATTAAAGCTGATTCTGCAGATCTGATATTTAACGAAAAAACATCTATATGCTCTTTCGTGAAATCTCCATAAAACGTTAATTCTGAAATCTTCGTCGCTTCTTGGTAGAAGTAGTTTCCCAATGATGGTGTCTCTTGGGACATTAGCCAACCTACACTGGCTGCTAATCCAGCAATTCCTGGCACATTTGCTGTCCCAGCCTCCAACATTGCTGGCAATTCATCCGGCTGCTCCTTAGAGAAGGACTTCATACCATCACCACCAGTTATTATCGGTGTAAGTTTCAGTTTTTTGTGAATACAGATGCCACCAGTTCCTTGTGGTCCATGTAACGCTTTGTGTCCAGTGAAACAAGCCGCTGCGACCTTCCCATCACTTAAATCAATTGGTATATGACCAGCTGTTTGAGAAATATCTAAGATTAAATACAGCTGATGTTTGTGGCAAAAACGTTTTATCCATTCAATATCTAAAAGATTCCCTGTCACATTACTCGCATGATTGCAGACCACTACTTTGGTTTTTGCGTTTAATTTTTCAGTAAATTCTTCATAATTCAACTGTCCAGTGATCGGATGACTACTGATAATGTCGCAGGAAACGCCTAGTTTTTCTAATTGATAGAGTGGTCGCAGCACGGAATTGTGTTCCCAACTTGTGGTCAATACATGATCACCAGCTTGAATGAACCCTTTTAATACTGCATTAAGAGCAATAGTCACGCTTCCAGAAAAAATAATTTCATATAAATCCCCGGTATGAAAAAAATTTTTTAATGTATCTCTTGCCATTTCTATTAATTGATAAGCACGAATGGAATAGCTATGAGCGCCACGAGCTGGGTTGCCATACCTCTCACTTTCAAGCACATCCAGCATTGTTTGTTTCATACAAACCGGCTTTTGGACTGTCGTAGCTGCATTATCTAAATAAATAGTCATACTAGTCTCCTTCTTGTTTCCCTAAAATCCGATAATTTTCTACTCGTTTCGTGATGCCTAGTTTATCGATTGATTCTAGAATAAGCATGGAAGCTTTTCGGCTCGAGTTTGTCATATCACGAAAATCAGCCAGTGTCATTTTTTTGTTTTTCTTGATATAAGTCTGAATTTGTTGAATGGCTTGCTGATAAATCTTTCCTGACAGAACATATTCGTGGGTTAAAAAAACAGCGCTGTTGGCATCTAAAGCTTCCAATACTTCTTCAGCATTTTTGTCTAAAAGGGCTAACTCTTCTTTTTTTATCGGCATATAACCACTGTTTTTTAGGTAACGTTCAATTTTTTGTTTGGCGACTTGCTGATAGCTATTAAATTGTACTTGAAAATCATAAACAGATAATCGTTTCTGTTGTTCTTTGATTACGTTGAATTTTTTTAATAATTGAATCAAGACGAAAACTTCTTTTTCGGTCAAGCCATTTCGTATTTTAGAACGAAATTCTTCTAAAGGCATACCATCCCGTAGACGATATTTTTTATGATACTCTTCTAAGATCTTTTGTGCTTTTCCTACTAATTGTTGGTATCTTTCATAAAGTAAAAACCCACAAGAGGTAAAGAAGATTTGACTTTTATCCTGTAGTTCTTCTAATGAATGGCTTAGTTGATCAAGGGTGACACCCAGATAGGTCAACAATTCTTTTTCTACTGTAAATGGCTGTTTCTTATTTAACATAAAATCAATTATCATACTGTTTAGATTGCCATTTTCTTTCGCTTTTAAGCTTTCTAAAATCGCCTGCTTGAATCGTCGATGTTTTTTTGGAACGGCGTTTAAGACTTCACCTCCAGCAATCGTATGCATGGGTGAATAAGAGCGTAGAATAAAACGATCTTTTTCTTTTACAGAAACTTTTTCTTCTAATCGTAACTGCAAAAAGCCTTCTTCGTTTGGCCCAATCCAATCTAATCCTAATGGAACAGTACGAGCCATTACTTCTTTTGTTCCGATCAGCACTCTTACCCGATCCCATAGACTAATTCCCCCATCCGTTCCTGCCAAACAAGATACCTTAACATCCAGCATCCAGCTTTCCTCTAAAGAATCCGCGGTCGATAAAACATCCCCTCGCATGACTTCTTCACGGGTAATGTTTGCTAAATTGATAGCAGTTCGTTGTCCAGCATATGCTTTTTGAACGTTATTTTCATGTACCTGCAGATTTCTTATCCGAACTTTTCGCTTATTTGGGTAGAGATAGCAGTTTTCTCCAACGGTTAGTTCCCCTTCCAGCAAAGTGCCTGTAACTACTGTACCGAAGCCTTTTACACTGAAAACCCGATCGATATTTAGCCTTGGTGTTCCATTACTTACTTGTTCTGATGTTTGCTCCGTGTAGGCTTCGATTTTTTTTAGTAATTGTTTGATCCCTTTTCCGCTAATGGCATCGGTTTCAATTATTTCCGCTTTTTCTAAAGGCGTGTGAAGTAATTGATCACGTATATCTTCGATGACTAGTTCTTTCAATTCAGCATCAATCGTATCAATTTTTGTTAATACAATTAAAAAATGGTGGATTCCTAATAAATTCAAAATATCAATATGCTCTTTTGTTTGAGGCATGATTCCTTCACTAGCATCAATGACTAATAAAATAAGATTAAGACCAGGTAGTCCAGCAACCATATTTTTAATAAATTTTTCATGGCCAGGAACATCTACGAAACCCACACGTTGTTGATTTGGTAAATTTAAGTAAGCAAATCCTAGATTAATCGACATGCCCCTTTTTTTTTCTTCTTTTGTTGTGTCAGTGTCTATTCCAGTCAGCGCTTTGATCAATGTTGTTTTTCCATGATCAATATGCCCAGCTGTTCCAATTACAATATTTGCCATTTCTTTTACCCCTTATAATAAGTAATACGTTACATCCAGTCCAACTTGAAGCGCTTTATAAAAACCTTCTGATGACACATTATTTTTAGCTAAAATATGACGTATCTGATTTTCAGCTTCTAGCGGAAATTTTAAAGAAAAACCACAGCTAAGATATATTTTTTCGGGTGTAGGAATGATTCTTACAGATAGTTTAGCTGATTGGCACATCAGCTCAGCCCTCATTGCTTCACGTGTCGAATGAAATAATACCACTCCATATGACTTCATTGTTTACTCCTTAAGGTTTGATGATTTTCTTAGATTGTCGCATCATTTCAACAATATGATACATATTGGTCACTTCACCGACTTTACATTTTTCACTGAGATTATAATAGTTAAGACAGGCTCCACAAGCATAAATTTCTACCCCATTTTCCGCAAGAATCTGTAAATCCTCCAAGGAATCTGAGTTGTCGCTTACTAAATGGACCCCACCATTGTAGAAAATGATTTTTTCGGGCAAATCAGGTTGTTCGGTTAAAGAATAAATAAACATTTTTAATAATTGTTTCCCTAATTCTTTCGACCCTTGCCCCATCGTATTCGTGTCGACAACAACTATATAATTGTCTTCAATATCATTTTCTCTTGTAAGTTCTTGTTCATAAATAGAAGCTACCTCTCCTTTTTTCTTGGAGATACGTACAGTAAACGATTGTGCATCATTTTGCTTTACTTGATAATCATAACCTAGTTGTCCCGCCATTTTTTTTAGGTTTTGTGCAGCAATCTCATTATCGACAGTTGTTTCTACTATATCGTTTTCTTCCAAAGCTTTCTTTGTTTCAATCACTGGAAGGGGACATACTTTTCCCAATGCGTTAATTTTAACCATTTTGATTCTCCTTTCCATGTGTAGTTAATCATGGGATCAGTTTATTAGACTAATCGAACAATTTTTTTCTTAATAAACCATGATTTCTGCTGTCTTTTTTTTCGTAACAACGCCAAAATCTTTGGCTAAGATATTGGCTGATTTCAGCTCTTCTTCTAATTTTTTTGCTTCTTTAGCCGGGATACTTACCAATAATCCTCCAGATGTCTGTGGATCATATAGCAACTCTTCGATTCCTAAGTCATCGACATAAAAGGCCATCTTTTTTTCCATAAAATTTCGGTTTCGTTGTCCTCCAGCAGTAAAAAGAAAGGCTTTTGCTCCTTCATAAGCTTCTTCAAAATATGGCAGTTTTTCTGAATAGATTTCAGCTGAAAAATTGTCATGTAACATTTCATGAAGATGTCCTGCTAACCCAAATCCTGTTACGTCGGTACAACTAGTGATTGGATATTTTCTGATGATAGCCATCGCATATTTATTTAAGGTTTCCATACTTTTTGTTGCTTTGGCAAACCCTTCTTTGGTTATTGCCCCGGCGCTATAACCAATGGTAATAATGCTTACACCTAGAGGTTTTGTTAAGATTAAGTGATCTCCTTCTTGACAAGTATTATTTTTGTAAATATTGTTTGGATGAATTGTGCCAGTTACAGAAAGTCCATATTTGACTGAACGGTCATGGATTGAGTGCCCACCTGCTAAGATTCCACCTGCTTCTTGAACTTTTTCAGCCCCACCTCTTAAAATCTCTTTTAAAACCTGTAGTTCTTTTTCTTCAGGAAAAGCAACAATATTTAAGGCAGATAATACATCCCCTCCCATCGCATAAACATCACTCATCGCATTGGCAGCAGCAATTTTGCCAAATAAATAAGGATCTGTCACCATAGTAGGAAAAAAGTCTAACGTCTGAATAATTGCTAATTCATCGGTCAATTTGATAACGGCTGCGTCATCTGTTGCATCAAAGCCCACTAACAATTTTTCATCTTGGGATTTAGGGAGGTCTGCTAAAATATTTCCTAAATTTCCAGGACCAATCTTAGCGTTACATCCACCACAAATAATTAATTGTTCGATTTCTTTTTTCATTGGCATCCACTTCCTTTTCATATAGTGTAATAATTGATGACTTTTCCTCTACTGCTTACTGCTTCATTTTCTATAGTTACACCAACAATCAGAAAATAGCGTGCAAATCATTAAAATAACTATGCTAGTTTGGTGTACTAAAAATGAAGAAGTGGCTGTACAGTTCTTTCCACTCCTTCACATTTTGCTACTAGATTAAGCTTTTCTATTTTTTAGAAAACATTCCTTTTCGCATATATGTAATTCCTGAGTAAATAATTACAGCAATGATTACCCAAGTCAGCATATTCAAATCTAAGCTTGTGACAAATTTAACAGCAATAATTACCCCAATCACTCCACCAATCGTAATTGCCAAACTAACTTTACGCGCATAATCACCAGATTTAATAAAGTTACCTGAAGCAACGGGCATCAATCCTGCACAAGAAGCCATCATAATAGGAAAAGCAACAAGTGGACTTAATCCCAACATGTATACTAATGCCATGCATGGTGCATATAAACCTACGCCAATTGTCATTAATGCACCTAAAAGGAAATTACCGATGACGCCGATGATTAGCTTAAGACCTGTTAAAGCAGTCGCTTCATTTCCAGAGCCTAAGAGATCCAGCATTCCAGCTTGTTTTAGCCCCATTAAAATTGCTGTCACAATCAAAGCAAGTCCCATAAAAAACTGCACCTTTTTTTCAGGTAGCTTACTGACTGTTTTCGAACCCACAAACGAACCCACAATTGCTGCTGCAACTAATGAAAACAGAGTGATGGGTGATACTTTAACAACAGTAATGAAAATAAAAGCTTCAATGATTACCGGAATAGAGTGTGCCACATTGAGCGTTCCTGGTAATTGTCGATCGTTATCTAATTGCTTGGTAAATTCTAGTAACATGGTTGTTGGCGCAAAACTACCAATCCCTAATGTATCTAAAAAATCGGTAATTAACCCAATTGTTCCAGAAATAAGATAATTTCCTCCACCCCAATTTCCTTTATTTGCAAGTAAGTCGAGAACAAAAAAGAATAAGAAATAGAGTAATAAAACGCTTAATAAACCCAACAGTAGTTGTACCATGATACCTCCTTAATAGTAAGCAGAGTTTTACTAACCCATCATTTTTTGTGTAACCATCTGTAAATGGCTAGGACTAGAGAATTTAATTCACATTTTGGATGGTTATACCGTGTATTTTAATCAAGTAAAAATCCATTTTTTAATGAGTCTTTAGGATCGACAAGGAATTGATTAAATCCTGTAATATAAGCAGATCCCGTCACTTTGGGAATAATCGCTTGATAATTTCCTACACGTGTTTCCTTTGTAATTTCTCCCTTAAACATCGTTCCTAAAATACTTTCATAGACAAAACTTTCACCAATTTTCAACTCGTTTTTTGCATACAAAGTTGCTAATTTAGCACTCGTTCCCGTTCCGCAAGGTGAACGATCAACTTGTCCATCCCCGAATACCACGACATTTTGATAAGTAGCTTCAGGACTTTTAGCAGGACCATAAAATTCGACTAAATCGACGGTGTTAATATGTTTTAACCGAGGATGTTGGATCTCAATCGTTTGATTAATCGCTTCGCGGATTTTTAGACCTGCTTCAGTAAATCTTGACGCATTCTTCGGTACAATGGTTAAACCTACTTCTTCGGCTTTTAATATGGCAAAAAAACTTCCGCCAAAAGAAATATCCACATGAACTGTCCCAATATCGGGCACATTCACTGCCACATTTTCTTTATATAGAAAGGATTCCACGTTTTCAAAAGAGACTGATTCCGCAGAGTAATCTTCATCCAGACGAACCTCTCCGCAAACAATCCCCGCAGGTGTATCTTGCGTTACTTTAACCACACGGGTGCCTTCTCCTACATCTACCCAGCCCAATTCTACAGCTGCTGTCATTGCCGCAATGGTGTTGTGACCGCACATATTTAAATAGCCACCAGAATCCATGAAAATAATCCCGTAGTCTGCCTCATCATGAACCGGTTCACAAATAAAAGCCCCGAACATATTTTTATGCCCTCGTGGTTCATGCATCAGCATTTTACGTAAATCATCTGCTTGTGTTTCCAGGTATATTTTTTTATCCGCCATCGTTTTTCCATGAAATTTAGGAATGCCTCCTACAATTAACCGAGCGGCTTCACCAGCTGTATGGGTATCTACTACTGATATCATTTTTGATACTTTCATACTAACCTCCACGTTACTTCAATTTTTGATTATCTTTACGCATCTTTAGTTTTATAAAAGCGAGCGCTTTAACTGCATCATAGAAAGTGATCGTATTTTCTCCAACCACTTCCGTTTCAATCCCTGCTTGTGATTTATTAAAATCCAGCACATATTTTGTATAATCATTTTCTACGATAAACTTGGCTTGTTTCCCAATAAATTTGAGCCCAATAATACTGATGCCACGACGACCTATTTCTTCTAGGGTATTGGCAAAATCGATGTCTGAATTTCCCCAACCATCTGTTGATAAAACAACGCCATCTGTAGCCATCGCTTCTAGCCAAGTAGCTGTTCGTTGTCCGACTAGATGTTTCATTTCATTGCTTTGAGGCGTGCCAATAATAATAACACCTTGGAAATCAATGTCAGGATCTTTGCTTAAAACATCCAGTAAAGGATCTTTAAAAAGGTGCATCGAAGTTTCTTTAGTTGATGGTCCTATTCCCATAAAAATCCCCTTTTCTAACAATTAGACCATTGAACGAATGGCACCATCACGATACTCATTGGCAGATAAAAAGATGGGCATATTATTCATATCGATAATCGAATGACCACCCTTAAACCCACTAGGTTCATCTGGAAATAATAACATATCGTACATCGCACCTTGGCCAGCTACCTGCTTGACCAACGTCACTTTTGGCTTTCCCGGATTTCTTTTTTCTTCATAGATATGTGTTTCCGTTGCTTCCTTACCATCTAGCAACTTTAATTGTTCTCGGATTTCCTGCAGATAATTGTCAACTATCCGAAACAATTTTAAACATAACTCACGATCGAAAGGTGTTCCTTTCTTGACAAGTAAGTCAATCAAAATAATGTAATCCTCTGCGTTAGGTGTGCCCGGTCGATTTAAAAATAAATGATCATGCAATACACCATCAGAAGAACCAAACTCATGGAGCTGTTCACCCTCATCGATTGTGCCGGTCATTATGACCGACACTCCCGTTAATGTATGGGTGATACCCGTCCCCAAAACGCCTAATACTTTAGCAGAAATTGGTAAAATATCCATGATAGTATTTGTGTTGAGGTCTAACTGATGGGGTTCTAACAATCGGATCGTCAAGGATTTGACATCCTCACATAGACAATCAAATTCAGTTTTTATTTGTAGTTGATTGTGATCAAGCTTAAATTGATTTCCTATGGAAACTTTTTCCATATGGAAAACTTTCATTTTTAATGTTTCTCCTTGCATGCTGATCCCTCTTTACACATGAGCGATATATTCATAAGGTAATGGCACAATTTTCCCTGGTGTTTCAATTGAAACTAGGCTTTCTAAAGTATCTTTTAAGATACCTGTTTGCATGTCAATATTATGTGGTTCTCCGGCATTAGCACCCATCGGCACACGTGGTGCTACAGCTCTAGGTGAACCATTTTGCCGTACTACTGGTGGTAATGCGGCGATTAAAATAGTAGGAATCCCTGCTTCCTCAATTGCTCTCTGCACGATCACGGCAGTTCTGTGACAGGTCCCTCAACCAGCAGTCAAAACAACTGCGTCAACTTCTTCTTCCACGAGTTTTTGTGCGATTTCTGGTCCCGTCTGTTCATTAAAGGCATCTTGGTCACCGCCGCCTCCCATAAAGCCATAATGTACAGGGGCTGCTTCTTTAATAAAGCCAGCTTTTACTAATTCATGCAGTCGATCAATCGGAAACATTGCATTGACATCCCGATTAACGTCTGCGTTGTCATATCCACCATGTGAGACCATTAAATCTTCACTTGGTACTCCATCTGGAATCTCACGATACGTTGTGTCACCTGCCAAATTAAAGCGTGTATCACTTTTTAAGTGGACACCAGCTGCCGTTGCCAAAGCAATCCGCATTTCTTTCAGCTCTTTTTTAACGGGCGTAAAGACGGATTTGGGTGTGATTGGTACAAAAATTTCTGACTGTAATCCTTCGAATACTGTTAAACTCATCTACTCATTTTCCTCTCTCATTTTTATTTTCTTCTGTTGATTTTTTAAACGTCGACGTTCATGTTCTGTGATTGCTTCCACGTAATGAGTATTGGCTGCTTCTTCCAAAACCTCTGGATAACTCATCAAAAATCCAACTTCTTGTCCTATTTTTAAATCGTACTCTGAAATAATCATGCGCCGCGGAATTTTTAATTGACCTAGTCGTCCTTTGATATCAATAGTTACGCTCGCATCTCGAACTTCAACAAGTATCCCTTCAAACATTTGTTCAGTAGAGACATACTTTAATTTTTCGATTCTATCCATTTTGCACCTTATTTTATTCTTTTTCATAAATTTCTTGACGTTTTTTACTTTTCGGCAAAGATTGCTCATTTTCTTCCAGGTCTATTTTTCTTCCTGTTGTTTTTTCGATAATCTCAATGTTGTTTTGTTTGACATTCGGATTCCATTTACGTTCAGCTGGTTTAATTGTTCCTCCACCCATTAACGTTTTTAACATAGCTAAATCACGAATGGCGTCTTCTCTACACAAGGTATTATTTGATAAAATTTCATTTTCAATCCCTTGTTTTGATTTATTATTATCAACCATTGCGCCCATTTCAGAATTACCAACAACTAAGGCTCCTTGAACAGCACTATAAGAGTCGCCAACCACTTTGATTCCACGTTTTCCAATTTCTTCCATGTGAGAAGCGAAATCAATATGATTATTTCCGAAACCTTCAGTGGTTACAATGGCACCATCAATGTCCATGGCTTCGACAGTCATTCCTAAACGTTTTGAAACATAATATTTTTCAGTATTCGCTTGTGGAGAGCCGACGAACATAACACCGACTAAATCAATTTCTTCATCTGCCATTGCTTCTTTAACAAGCGGTTCTCGCCAATAATGGCGTGAAGTTTCTTTCGAAGCCGGTCCAATACAAGTTAACGCATGGATTCCTCCATCTAATACTTCTGTTGGTGCCAATAGGATTGGCAAATTGCCAAGGTCAACATTTGGTTTTGCGCCAAATGTTCCAACTGGCTCGATGGGCATAATCAAATTATCATGCATCGCACCTTGCCCCATTATTTCTTTGATGATCAAAACTTTCTTATTGCCAATTCGACGTTTCTGTATAATTTCTTCTGAATGTATCACCAATGATTCATCCGCTTTTTTGAGGGCTTCACGAATTTCTTGAGTGATGTAATCAGAAGCTTTGTGAGCGGCTAGCGGACCCGGACGTTCCATATTCGCGTGTTCTTTGATTGTCACTTGGGTTTTAATAAAGATTTCTCCTTTATCTGGTGCTCCAGGTCGTCCCCACATAATGTTACGATCTAATTCTCCTTCAGAAGAACCAAATTCACCGATTTGAACTCCATTAGCATCCGTCCCTGTAACAACCATGACGACACCATCCAGTACTCGGGTAATTCCATGCCCAAGATCGCCTTCAACTTTTGCGGCAATTGGCTGAACGTCCATAATCGTTTCACTATATTCAGTGTATTTATCTGGTGTAATGATTTCTAAAGTCATATCTTCAACGAGCTGTTCCAGTTCAACTGCTTCAGCACAAATTTCTGTCATTTTTCGTAAAATTAAAGTTGTTCCTTCGATTTTTGTTTCTTCCCCAAAAATCACCCGATCAATTTTTAGATGATCATGTCGTACAGAACGAATCACTTTTTCTTTCACCTGATTTGAGTTTTCCAAAACCGGCGCTGGTATTACTGGCGTTACTTGCTCAGGAATTATTGATTCCGGTGCAGGATTTACCGTTTCGGTTAACTGAGTAGCCATCATTAAAGGAAGCTCTAAATCAATTCCTTTTCCTTCAGCAATATGAATTTTAATAGTCTGACCACTCGTTACAAAAGATGAAGCAGTTTGAATTGGCGTCGCAATTGTTTCAGAAGTCTCAACTTCTTTTTTTTCATTTAAATGAACTTCTTTCATTCCTTCAGATACACCTTCCAGTAATTCTTTTGTCAATGGAATCAACGCATCCGTTGTTTCTTTTAATGTTGTACCAAGTACTTGTTCAATTGTTAACACATCTTCAGAAAATTCAAGTAACCCTGATTCTTCCAGATCAAGAAAAATTGCGGGGTCCTCTAAATTTTCTGGCGTAATCACTGTGCCTGCTTCCGCACGACAACAGAGTACAGCTAGATCTTTTGCATGTTCTTGGGCAGTTTCAGCCGTAATAGACATTCGTTAAATCATCCTAAAATTTAAATTTATTTCGTTGTAGGTAATTTACGATATAGTCTGTGCCCATCTGCCCGAAGTACATGATCTGTATGATGATAAACCGGAACTCCTAACCTAGGAGCTACACCAATAACGGTGTTCGTTCAATCAGAACAAGTTCCAGTCATCACAACTTCAGCACCTGCTTTTTTCAAAGCAAAGACTGTTTGTGCTTGTCCTGGACATATACCTGGCAAGGTACATCTATATCTTCCATTCACTTTTACCATTCGCTTACAGCGTTGTGTAGCAACAACTTCAGCACCCATGTTTTCAGCTATTTCAGTCATTCTTTCTTCTGAACCGCCGCATTCACAAAGTAATAGTCCTATTTTTCGATGTTCTTGAGGAAATGGCATAGCAACCAATACCCCTCCGCTGGTTTTCGTAATGGGGGTTTCTTCCGTGCCGCTATGACCAGTCATTGGTCCACCGATCACAATTTCTCCATGGGGCTCAATAAAACCTCCAACTTGATCAATTAATTGCTTGACAGGTGTTCCAATTGGGACATCTTTAAAGACTGTTTTCTTTTGTTTTACACGACCAGATACCGTAAGATCTTTATCAATAAATGGCTTTCGCTGTTTAATCGCTTCGACAATGCGTTTAATTGTTTCAACATTATCCACTACTGCTCCGATTTCGATTGGTAGTTGACCAGGGTCTAAAGTGATGTTCAACACTTCACGAATCACTACACGTTCATCGCCTGCAGGATAGATGTCAGGTAATTGGTAAACATCTATTGTCGGTTCATTGTTGGTAAACTTTAACAATTGTATGACTAACTCTCGATGTTTTCCTTTAACGGCAATGATTCCTTTGGGTGCTTTCGTAATGCTCATGCAATACTTTATTCCACGAATCAATTGTTTGATTTGACTTTTCATTTGCTTTACATTGTGAAGTAATAAAGCTTCACATTCTGCACCATTTGCGATAAAGATGCCTTCTGGTATTTCACAAGATAATTTTATATCTGTCGGAAACCCAGCTCCACCAGCTCCGACAATTCCGGCTTCTTTGATTGCTTGAATATAAGAGGATGTTTCTGGAATAGGAAGATAACTTGAAAAATTTTGCTTTTCATCAATCTTTAGCACAATCTGATCGTTGGTTACTTCTGATACAACACCTGAAAAGCTAGAATGAATGTTTGCTCCTAATCCATCTGGTTTAGCAATTTTTTGTCCACGTTGCACATATTCGCCTATTTTTACCATACTCTTTGATGAAGCGCCTACATGTTGTTTTAATGGTATAAGAATTTTTTCCACTCTTTTCACCTCCCTTGTTTTACTTGAACTTGAGTAAACTAGCCACCCACAGCTCATGTTTATAATATCACAACATGGAGGTTTGATGAACGATTTATTTATAAACAATTGTTATTTATAGTTCTATAAATACTTTTATAAAAACGAAAATATATGTATTGTTTTTTATTTAAATATAGATAAAAAATAACAACATGTACTTAATGATTATATACATAGAGTGAGAACTGATGGAAAATCTTTTTTCACTTTATTGAACGACACATATAGTCTATGCAATTTTGATTATCATAATTTTTTCATTTTCATTCATCAAAAAATACAGTTTAGCACGGTTGCTCTTTCAATATCTGTTCTATTCTATTGGCAAAATCAGCTCGATAATCATCTCCTTTTTAGCTAATAAAAAATCTAAAAAATAGGTTGGCCAGCATTAGACATTTTCACAAAAAAAAAGGGACTGGGACAAAAGTTGTCTCAGTCTCTTCTAGTATCTCTAAAAACGAATAAACGGTGTTCAAACATCAGCTACTTGAAATAAGCCTGAATTTTTCAAAACATGAGAAGCTGTTTCAAAAAATTCAGGCTTATTGTCATCAGAGCTACCCGATGTTTTTACGACCTCTGATTCACGGCGTTCAAGAAGCAACTCCTTAATAACAAGGGAGGAGCTAAACGCTTCTTTCAAAGCCTCTTTTCATGCGAATCTTAATTAATATTTTTTATTAGGTTTCTCCCCTTATGCACGATGCATTGGAAGATCATTATTACTTGGTTGAACAAGTAAGTATTGGATAACATCAATGTTACTTGATTCAAAAGATGCTGCACAAGCTTGAAGGTAAAGATCCCACATTCGATAAAAGGAATCGCCCATAGTTTCTGTTACCTTGTCTTGTACTTTATGGAAATTATTTGTCCAATGTTCTAAAGTAAGCTGATAGTCCCGACGCAAACTTTCTAAATCAATTAACTGTAAATCATTATCCGTAATATCTGTTACGATTTCTGCTAATCCTGGAATGTATCCACCCGGGAAAATATATTTGTTGATCCAAGCATTAACTGCCCCACCTTGCTGACGAGTAATACCGTGAATCAACGCTGTTCCTTTAGGAGCTAGTAATTTTTGGATGACACCAAAATACTCTTTTAAGTTGTCTGCTCCCACATGTTCAAACATCCCGACACTTGTAATATGATCAAACGTTTCATCTTTTAGATCACGATAATCCATTAATAAGACCCGACATTTATCTTCCAGATGTTCTTCTTTGATCCGATTAGTAATATGGTTATATTGTTCTTCACTCAAGGTAATACCAGTTGCTTTTACATTGTATTCTTTGATAGCTGTAAACATCAAGGTTCCCCAACCACAACCGATATCTAATAACGTATCATTATCCTTGATAAAAAGTTTATCTAAGATGTGGTGGACTTTATTGATTTGGGCTTGTTCCAATGTATCTTCAGGTGTCTCAAAATAAGCACAAGAATAGGTTAATGTTGGATCTAGCCACATTTCATAAAAATCATTTCCTAGATCATAATGTGCATGAATATCTGCTTGATTTTGTTTTTTTGTGTGTTTTTGCTTTTTAGGAAGCCATTTTAAATAGTCGCTCCCTCTTAAAAAGCTGTTTGCTTGTTGGTAAGCATCGTTGATCAACGCTTGGATACTTCCCTCAATCTCAATACGATGATCCATGTAAGCTTCACCTAGAGCTAGAGAGGCGTTATTTGTGATTTCTTTCATTGGTATTTCTTCATGGATCTTAATTTTGATTTGGGGAGGATTGTCAGTATCTCCATAGCGTTTTGTCGTACCATCCCAGTAAGTAACTTCGACTGGAAGGGAGAAAGAACGTGAAAATAATTGATTATATACTGTTTTTTCTAACATGATTTTCCTCCTTAGAATTGCTACTATTTAACGTTAATACTAAAAATTAAAAGAATCAACTCAGAAGGGTATTTTTCAGAAAAAAATCTATGTTACCTATCAAATTTTCATTATTTTCACATTTATTTTCTCATAATTAGTTGATGATCTTAGGCCTTGACTTCATCTTTAAATCCAGTTTTAGCAAAAATCCATAGCAATAAAAGAACTGAAACAGTTGATTGAATACCTAACATCAAAACAAAATCAAAATAAAAGAATCCAACAATCGTGGCAATAATGGAGCCAACTCCAATCACATTCAACATTAAATTGGCACTTTCTTTGAATGTTTGGATGGAAGAAAAACGACTCTTTCTAGTTAGCCATAAAAAGAAAGAAGCACCAAATAAAATGAAGCTAGTCATTATAAATAAGATGATTCCTAAACTCATACTATAAGATAAAATAATCATTGGACGATTACTGGCGTAAAATTCCTGTTCTAAAAATGCTTGAAACTCTTGTGGCGTTCGGACTGATTCGGGATTGAAAGACGCTTGGTAATTCATTTGATAGGTTCTTATACGCCCCTGTTCTTTTTGCTGGATTGTCCAATGATTTTTTGCGAAATCAATAAAGGCGTTTTTTTCGTTTTTTTGTTCTTTCGTCAATCCTGACCCAATCAGTATTTCGTTATTCTGATAAATCGTTATTGGTGAGTGATTTATTTGCCCATTCTCCATGGGTAATTCTGAAAATTTATTTACTCCATCTTGATCGATTAGTTGGTGAACTGTCAAAAATTGCTCCATAGGGATTGCTTTTACCTGATTGGTATAATACATGGTAATCGGCATAACCATCAACGCGACCAAGAAAAGAAAGATCAGACTCAATTTAGGCCATGACAACTGTCTTCTACCAGCAAAAAGACGTCTAGGACTATTTAAATGAGAAAAGTAATTCAAAGGAAATGTTTGCATCAACACCTGCTCCTAACCTTTTGTGCCACCAGAAGTCAAACCAGTGACAAAGTTTTTTTGTAAAAAGAAGAACAATAAACAAATCGGTAATGCAATGAGGATCGCTCCTGCGGCAAATAATGAAACCCGTTGATTTGTCACATCAGAAATGAATGTTTGCAAACCAACTGCCACTGTTTGATTTTCTGGTGTGCGTAGTAAAAATTTAGCGAGCATGAAGTCTCCAAACGGTCCCATAAAGGCCCACAATGCTTGAACGGCAATCATTGGTTTAACTAACGGTAAAACGATTTGTAGAAAAATCCGGAAATGACCAGCTCCATCTAATTTAGCAGATTCATCTAAATCAAGTGGAACAGTATCAAAATAACCTTTCATTAGCCAGGTATTCATCGGAATTCCCCCACCAATATAGATCATTGTTAAGAACCAGTATCGATCTAAGGCGTTAAGTAGAAAAGCCATGACGTAAAAAGCGGTCAATGCAGCCATCGTTGGAACCATTTGAATCACCAGGAAAAACATCAAGCTTGATTTGCGTCCAATGAAACGGTAACGACTATAAGTGTAACCAGCCAAAGTTACAACAGTCACTTGGATAACCATTGTTAAAATGGAAATAATCAAGGTATTTTTATACCAAGTACCATATAACGTTTCTGAGAATAGCCGTCTAAAATTTTCTAGTGTCCAGTCACTGGATAAATCCAGACTAAAAGCAGCGATATTACCTGATTTAAATGCTGTACTGGCTGTAATCAACAATGGATAGATAATGATGATCGACAAAAGAATCAAAAAAACATAGGTCAAGAATTGTGACAATCTTCGTTGGAATTTAGCACTTGAATTAAATTGTTTCATCGCTTAGTCCTCCATATTAAATGCATTAGTCTTTTTAAACACAAGTAAAGAAACACAAATGACAATTGCAGAAATAATTAGTGTAATGGCTGAAGCCATGGAGTATTGTGGCGAGGTTCCCGTCGTTAGTTTATAGATCCAAGAAATCAAGATATCTGTTGAACCTGCGCCCCCTCCTACACTTCCAGGACCACCGTTGTTAAATAAATAAATCATCGAGAAATTGTTGAAATTACCAGTATACTGAGTAATAAACGTTGGCGCTGCTACTAGAAAAATAGCCGGTAACGTGATATTAGAGAAACGTTTCCAAGCATTTGCACCATCGATTTTTGCTGCTTCATATAAATCTTCAGAAATGGATTGTAAAATACCTGTTACCATGACATAGATATAAGGGAATCCTAACCACCCTTGAACCATAATGATCGCAACTTTCGTCCAAAATGGATCTGTTTTCCATGAAATCGCGCTAATGTCTACGAATGGCAGATGATTGATAAAAGGAATCACTTGGGTGTTGATCGCCCCCACACTATCATTGAAGATATTAGAGAAACTCATAATTGTTATAAATGCTGGTACCGCCCATGGTAAAAGGAAAATAATACCAAAAAAACGTCTAAATTTAATAAATTTTTGGTGAGCAATAACGGCTGTAAAAATACCTAATGTGATTTGAAGTGTCGTTGCACATAGTGTCCAAATAACAGTCCAAGAAAACACAGAGAAAAAGGTATTACGGTAAGAACTTAAGAAGAAGATACTAAAAAAGTTTTTTACTCCGATCCAATCAATCAAACTAGCAGGTGGGATATGTTTGAAATCATAGTTGGTAAATGCTGTAAATAATGTGACTAGAACTGGAAAAATAATCGTAAAAATCATCAAAAGATAGGCTGGAAGTGTAAGCAAATAAGGAAAACCCTCATCACCAATATTATGTATAACTTCCTTCATCGTTCGGTTGATTTTCTTACCTTCTTTGCGTAAAACTGCGACACGTTTGGCATCTAACAGATTCAGTCCATAGAAAATAAAAAAAATAACCGTAATGATTAGTTGCAGCGTTCCTTGAATCAAAATAAATAAGGAGTGATCCTCCATCGGAACCGTTCCCAGTGTGACTATGCCAATCAAAGAGTGGAAGCCACCAACTATCAGTTGTAGAATAAATGCTACGAAAATACCTAGAAATACGATTCCTTTGAACGCTTGGCCATTAGCAAATTGCCCTAAGCCAGGTATGAGAGACATAAGTGTAATTTTTCTTACATTGATATTATTTTGTTCGTCTTGCATAACGATACCCCCAGTACTACTATTTTATTCTTTGCGCAAGGAAATGAATCAGTCGGCTATCCATAATAGCCATCTATAAGTAACTATTCATAGCAGTTATACATAGTAACTATAAATAGTAGCTATCCATGACAGTCATCAATAATTGCTATCAAAAACAATTTTCCATTCATTTGTAGTCCTCACTCAGTTGCTATAAAAAACTCTGCTCGTGGATGTTATTCACACGAATCAATGTGAAACAGTTAAAGAAAATACACCGTTCAACTGTTTCACCTATTGATCCATGATTTGTTTTATGATTTGGTTGACCAAATGAGATTTAGTGGTCTATTATCACCACATCTAGTAAAAATATCCATTTGATCGTGAATAGAGATCGCTTTGTTACTTTTAATATTTTTGCTCAATCGCTTCTTTTATGGTTTTCACTGCTTGGTTAGCAGATTCTTTTGGCGATTTAGAACCTGAAGCTGCATCAAACATTAAGTTTTCAGCACCAGTCCAAACTTCAGCCATTTCTGGAATATTTGGCATTGCTTGCGCAGTTTCATACTGATCAATCACCGCAGTTGTCAATTCATCATTTTTTGATTTAGCTGTTTCACGTGCTGCTTGATTGGCTGGAATCTCATTGACCATTTCAAAGAATTTTTCTTGATTTTTTGTGTTTGTCACATAGTCTAACCATTTTTGTGATAATTCTTTGTTTTTAGAATAGTTACTTGCTACCCAACCTTTTCCTCCACCAAACGGTTGATAAGATTCGCCGTTGTTCAATGTTGGAATTTTTGCTACCCCATAATTGATTTTGTTGTCTTTATAAGTTTGTGCTTGCCAAGGACCATCAATGATTGCTGCTGCTTTGTTAGACATGAATTGTTGGCTAACGAAATCGCCTGCACTCTTGATATCTTGCATCCCTTTTGGCCAAACATTTTGGAACCAGTTTGTAGCATAAGTGATTCCTTCGATTGATCCTGCATTATTTAGACCAATATCTGATGGATTAGTTCCGTTGTCACCAAAAACATACCCGCCATAGCCTGCTAGTAAACCATAAGAATAATAGAAATCAGTCCATTTTGCTAAGAATCCAGTATTTTTTCCTGCTTCTGATTCAAAGGCAAAGCGTTTGTCTTTGGCTAGATTTTCTAATTCTTTGAAAGTGGTTGGTGCTGCATCTACTAGATCCTTGTTGTAGTACAAGACTAATGTTTCGATCACCGCTGGTTCGCCGTAAATTTTTCCGTCATAGGTCACTTGTGCTTTATCTGTTTCATCATAGTCGGCTTCATTTCCTAATTTGACTTCCGCTAAATGGCCTTGTTGTCCTAACGCACCAATTCGATCATAGGCTGCCATCATCACATCTGGTCCTTTACCGGCAGGTCCATCCAAAGAAAGCGCTTCTAATTGATCGAACATATCTTTTTCAACTAGCTTGATTTTGACATCATTCTCTTTTTCAAAATCACCCTTGATCTCATTGATGTAATCTTTATAACCAGAATCTACCGATACAGTTAATGTTTTTTCATCATTTCCACTGCTAGCTGTATCAGCTTTTCCATTACCACAAGCTGCTAATCCACCTAAAATACCAAGTGACAATAAACCCAACCCTAATTTTTTAACATAGTTTTTCTTCACTTTTTGTTCCTCCACTTCCATAAATGTTGTTTGTATAAAGAGTATACTGTTATAAAACGACAACTTGCAAACGCTTTCTGCATGTTACCGGTAACAAGTTATTCACACATCAAAATGAATCCGAATTGTTGAATTTCAGCTTTCCCATCATTTAATAATTCACTATTTTGGCTTAAGATAATTTCATTTTTCTGATCAACCAAATAACTTGTAGAAGATTGATTAAAAATAGCATGGATCTTTTGGCCGTTCAATTCACGAGAAAAATGAATCACGTCTTGACTATCATCAATTAGCTCCCAGCAAATCGTACCTGTGATTAAAATTTCAGATAATCGTTTCCGAAGATAAATCAATTCTTTAATAAAACCGTATAATTCCGTATCTTGTTGCTCTTTCTCCCAGATCATACATTTACGACAATCAGGATCATCTTCTCCAGTCAATCCGATTTCCGTTCCGTAATAAATACAAGGTGCGCCTTTTTGTAAAAACATGAAAGTAAGTACAGCTTTCATCAACTCTTTATTTCCATTACACAAGGTTAGGATTCTCGCAGTATCGTGGGAATCTAATAAATTAAATGTCCCTTCGTTTACTTGATCTTGGTACAGCATCTGCTGATGGTTCATGCCACTTGCCATTTGTGAAGCAGTGATTTTTCGTTTGACAAAATAGTCTTTGATTGAGTCTGTAAACGCATAGTTCATTACAGCATGGAACTCATCTCCTTGTAACCAAGCTTGGGATGAATGCCAGATTTCGCCTAAAATATAAATATCTGGTTTGATTGCAGTGACTTTTTCATGGAACAATTTCCAGAAATGATGATCGACTTCATTAGCGACATCTAAACGCCACCCATCAATATCAAATTCTTTCACCCAATAAGCAGCAATATCTAGTAAATACGATTGAACCTCAGGATTTGCTGTGTTGAGTTTAGGCATGAAAGGTGTAAAAGCAAACGTATCATAAGATAAATTTGCTGCTGTTTCGGGTAAATTCGTCATTTGATAGGCATCCACAGGAAAAGAATGAATATGGAACCAATCTTTATAAATTGATTTTTCGCCATTTTTGATCACATCTTGCCATTGGGGCGAGTCACTACCAATATGATTGAAAACAGCATCTAACATAATGCGGATACCCTTTTTATGCGCTTTTTCGATTAATTCTTTTAACAAGCGTTCGTCACCAAAGGCTGGATCAACCTTCAAATAGTCGATCGTATCGTATTTATGATTAGACATAGCTTGGAAAATCGGGCAAAAATAAATACCATTGATTCCCAAATCGACTAAGTAATCGAGGTGATCAATCACACCCTGTAAATCACCACCAAAGAAATCATCTCGGTCAGGTGCTTTACTTCCCCATGGTAGCGTATGAGCTGGATCGTTAGTTGAGTCGCCATTCGCAAATCGTTCAGGAAATATTTGGTACCAAATCGTTTCTTTTGCCCATTGCGGTACTTTGAAACGATCAATTTCATGAAAATAGGGTATCCGGAAATAGTAATTTGCTTCTGCTAAGTTTGCTGGTTCATACGCAAAAATCCCTTGATCCCCGTAAAAACATTCTGTGCCATCAATCCCTACGATATGAAACCCATATTGTAACCTTCTAGTCGAGCTTGTTTGTTCCACTTCCCAGTAATCATGAACTAAAGTACTCAGACTTTTTTTCATTGGTATTTCTTCCAGATACCATTTTTGTAAATCAATCGTATAAGGATCGCCACTAATAAGATAAACCATTTTTACATCGTCTTTACAGGTACGTAAACGAATTCTGAAAGTATCAGCTGTATATAAAAAAGCATATTCACTTTCCGGTCGATGATAAATTGCTGCGGTGTTCATGTATTTCCTCCTTCATATTTAAGATTACGTGTTCACTATAAAAGAGTGAACAACAAAAGACAAAGCTTTCATTTATGTTATCGGTAACAGAATTCTGTTTCCCATGATTATCTCATCAAAAGGAGAAGTTAGGTCAATGGCGACATTAGCTGAATTATCGGTATTGTAGAAAGTGTAATTTTATACTCGCTACTTGCTGATTCATATAAAAAAAGTTCAACAAAAAGAAAGAATCCAAAAGAGAAAGAGCTGCTTTTGGATTCTTTCTGATTACTTGGTGTATCTCTAAAACGACCACAGTGATCATATTATTTGTCAAACGTTTATTATTAAGAAAAAAGGAGTTCCTTTTTGTAGCAATAACGTTCGATTTTTTCTTGATCAAGGACTGCCCCATTGCCTTTTCCTAAGGGAACTGCAAGTTTCCCATCAGTGAGGCAAGCTTTATTTTTGATGATATCATCGTAGTAATAGCGATCTGATGCCGATATATCGCTAGGGAAAGTAAAGTCATTTTGGCTGGCAAATTGTATATTTAAGCAACGTCCTACTCCCGATTCAAACATTCCACCTAGCCACACCGTCAAGTTATGTTCACGACAAAATGTTACGATGGATAATGCCTCAGCGATCCCACCCACTCTGGGGATTTTTAGATTAATCCCACGACAACTTCCCAAGGTATGAGCGGTTTTAACATCATTTAGTGTACGAATATTCTCATCTAAACAAATTGGTGTTTTTAATTGTTTCTGTAAATACGCATGCTCGATAAAATCCCGTTGATTAAAAGGCTGTTCAATCATCGCTAGGTTTAATCGATCCAATTCTAACAATACCGGTAGATCCTTTAATGTATAAGCAGAATTGGCATCTGCCATCAAAAGTAAGTGAGGAAATTCCTTTCGTAATAAGGTTAATGGTTCGATATCGTAATCTGGTTTGATTTTTAACTTCAACCGCGTATAGCCTTGAGAAACATACATTCGAGCTTGTTTTAACAATTTTGCAGAATCTGTGTGGATACCTAAACTAATCCCAACTGCTAATTCTGTTTTCGTACTTTTGAAAATTTCTCGGAAACTGACATTCTTTCGTCTGGCATATAAATCCCAAATAGCTGTTTCCAAGGCTGCTTTTGCCATAAAATTCCCTTGCACTTTCGTCAATCGTCGCTGAACTTCGAAAGGCTCTTTGATTGGAGACATAGTAAGTAAAGGAATCAATTCATTTTTGATGATCAAGCGACTCATGTCGATCGTTTCTTCAATATAGTCCGCTTGTTGGAAAGAAACCAACTCTCCTACTCCTTGATTGCCTAATTCATCCTCGATTATCAATAAATCAAACGCTTTTTCAGTTAGAATTCCATAACTCGTTTCAAAAGGGGTAGTCAAAGGTAATTTAAGTTGTAATTGCTCGATTTTTCTAATTTGTATCACTTTTTTCTTTCTCCATTATCCATTGATTTACTAGGGAAACAAATTTCGTTGGCTGTTCTAGATGAATACAGTGTCCACTTTTGGGAACCAACGCCATGGAAAACAGACTATTTTCTACAACCAATTTTTTTCCGATTTTTTGAAACTTAATATCATATTCTCCTGCTAAATAAAGGATCGGTCTTTGGATATTTCTAAGCGATGGCCAGTAATTCGTCTGTTGCCCAGTTCCCATGTACATCAAACTAAGCGCCAAACCAATTGGTTGTTGCATAAGTCTTCCTTTGCGAATCTTTCTTCTTGTCGAATCAGGTAGTTCTTTTTGACTTTCAAATAATGGAATTGATTCCCAATAATCTACAAAACCAGACAATGGTTCAGTCATGATCTTTTGCGCTAATAGAAGATCTTTTTTTTGACGTATGAGTCTTTCGCTTACAGAACTGATGCCTGGTGTACCACTTTCCATAATGATGCCTAAAATTCCTTTTGGTTGTTCAATCAGCCAAGTTAACGCGGTACGGGCCCCCATGGAATACCCCAACAAATAAAAGGCATCGATCTTTAATTGCAAAACCAATTGTGCTAAATCTTGAACAAGTAATGGAAGCTTATAGCGATAAGGATGAACATAAACATCCGTCTTACCATGCCCGATCAAATCGATTGCTAAAATATTTAAATCTTGAAAAGGCAAAGAAAAGCTCATGGAAGTTCCGGTAAATCCGTGTAAACAAATGATAGTAGGTCTCATTGGAGATGTTCGCTGTAACCAACGATAAGCATAATTAACACCATTGATTTTTATTTTTCCCTCACTCATTTCGATTACCGTATCCCTCAATCATGTGTTGCCAAAGCTCTGCTGGTGCTTTTTGTTCGCCAACGACTTCAATCAACGTCCAAGTTGAATTTTCTTTCTCTTCTCTATTGTCTTTACTGTCTATTCTTTCTCGACTTTCACAAACTATTTGTTCAAATTCAGTCAGCGATTTGGGCTTTTTATAAGCGCCGCAGTACAGATCTGCCACTTTCTCCAAGTCTAGATGTAAGGGTGTTGAAAACAAAGGATCAAAAAAGGAGTTATCTAATTCCCTTTGAGGAAGGAAAGAAAAGATACCTCCCCCGTTATTATTCAAAACGATCACAGTCACCGGCAGCTCAAGTTCTTTGATTATTTGTAACCCATTCATATCATGAAACAAAGCTAAGTCACCAATCAACAAAAACATCTGCTGTTTCTTAGCCGCACAAATACCTGCAGCTGTTGAAACAATCCCGTCAATACCATTTACTCCCCGATTCCCATAGACTGAAAATCGTTGTTTTGAAAAACCAGCGTAGCGATCAATAAAACGAATAGCATTACTATTGGACAAGAAGAGCGTTTCGTCAGACTCTAGCAACTGAAAAAGATGCTTACTGGCATTGCTTTCGTTATAGGCCTCTAAGGGTAAGGTTGTTTCTATCGTTTGTCGAGCAAGCTTTGCTCTTTCTTGCCAGTAGGATAACCAGTTTCTATCTTCATGAGTATGAAATGCTTCATCGCTCATGTTCTTAACCATGCTACAAAACGTCAGTGGATCAATTGGTAAAACATAATTACTTTGATGTAACCAGTCTTTCCAAGATTCGCTTTCATCAATGATGACATAAGTCAGTTCTTTTGACTGCTTTAAATAAAGCATGAGGTTTTTGGCCAATGGCAAGTTACCAAACTGCCAAACGATTTCGGGTGTTTCTAAGCGTTGATCGGCAAAGATCAAATCAACATGAGAAATATAATTGTCGCTTTCTTTCCCGCAATTTCCTAAATTTGTAAGTGGATCACCAAGAATAGGCCATCCTACGATTTCAGCTAGTTCAATCATTTTCGTTGCCTGTCGTGTGGTCAATTCTCTTCCAACAATAATCAACCCTTTTTTGGTCAACCAAGAATCAAGTTCTGGTAACGAAAAGGAAGTTACTTTATTGATCGTTTCCCCTTTTCTTGAATAATGACGTGTAAATGATTGTGATAAATCCGGCAGTAAAGGTTCTCGAAAAGGTAGATTCACATGTACAGGTCCTTTAGGAATTTTTATTGCAGCAGCCGCACTCTCCCAACCCTGAAAAAACGCATATCTTTCAAAAGATTCTCCTTCTTCTGGCAAAGCCATTCCGATATACTTTTTGACATGGCTTCCATACAAATGTTGCTGATCCATCGTTTGTGGTGCTCCTACGCCCTGCGCCTCTGGTGGACGGTCAGCGGTCAACACAACGAGTGGAACATTTGACGCCTCAGCTTCACAAATGGCTGGATAATAATTTGCTGCAGCAGTTCCTGATGTGCAAATCAGACCCACAGGTTCCTTTTGTGCTTTTGCTAAACCAAGCGCAAAAAAAGCAGCCGAACGCTCGTCCACGTTGATATAGCAATTGATTTCCGGGTCACGATAAGCCAATAAGGCCAGTGTTGTCGAACGTGATCCTGGGCTAATGACCATTTCTTTTAATCCACTTTCTTTCAATCCATGGATAAATGCTAATAAATAAGCAGTCAGCTCTTTTGTGTTCGTCATTCTTTTACACCTCGAATCATCGGTTGAAATTTTAGAGCAGTTTCTAAGTATTCCGCTTCAGGCGTTGAATCTGGCACAATTCCACAGCCAGCATACAACTGGACCTCAGTATCACTCACTACTCCAGAACGAATACCAACTGCAAATTCACCAACATCCTCAGTTAAACTACACCAGCCAATTGGACCACCGTATAACCCTCGCCCAATAGGTTCTTTTTCCGCTATCCAATCAATGGCTGCCTGTTTAGGAACACCGCCTAAAGCTGGTGAAGGATGTAGTTGTCGTATGACTTCTAAAAATGAGAAACCGTCCTGACGGCTCCCTTTCAACGTCAAACAAAGATGTTGAATGTCTCGGTTTTTTAAAAGACTTTTTTCTGATACTGTTAGTTTCCCCTTAATAAATGAGTGCATCTGTTCTGTTAAACGTTCGACGACTAATTGGTGTTCTCCAATATTTTTAGAGTCTTTTAAAAGTTTCTCTCCCAATGTAACGTCTTCTCTTTCGTTTGAACTTCTAGCGATAGAGCCAGCAATGCTAGCGGTCAAAAAATGGGTATCAGTCGCCTGAAGCAAACGTTCAGGTGTTGCGCCAATAAACGCTTGACCTTTTGCTTCTAAAACAAAGTGATAGGTGTTTGGTTGTTGACTAATCAGATGAAGTAAGATTTTTTCAACAGAAAATTCTTTGCCAACTAATTGAATCTGTCTTGCTAAAACCACTTTTTTAAGTGCTGATTTTTTATTTGCTGTGACTTCGATCGTCTCTTCAACAGCTTTTAAGAAATGAGGAACAGCTACTTCAGTTTCTTTTAATATTTGACTTGGCGAAAAATCTGGGACACATCGCTCTTTCATTTCATTAATGAGTCTCATTTTTTCTTTAATAAACTCATCGAGTTTTTTTAAAGTTTTAAAATGATTCCTTGCGGTTATTACAACGGTTAGTTGTTGATGATTTTGCTTGATTAATAGTTCGGGTAGAATAAAACAGCCCTCTGCCAATTCTCCCCAAATAGGCGCTTGTTTTTTGTTTTCAGCATCGAAAGGTAATCCTCCAAAAAGAATCGGAGTCTCTTTTTCAGGAACCAGAAACGAAAGTTTTTTAAAAAACTCTTGTTTAGCATTTATCAGGTCTTCGGTGGACCAGTTTCCACGCTTCTTTAAAAGATTACGCCCAAACCCCAAGAAACCGACATTTTTGTCTGGCGTTTGCCAAAAGAAACGTGTGCCTTTAAAGTCACTCGCTTTTGCAAAGAGATTTGCTAACGGTTCATAAGGAATCTTAAAGCTATAACATACATAGTCAGCTTCAGGTACTTCCTGTAGATTTAGATTAAATAAGTTGGTAGTCAATATAGTTCACTCTTTCTTCTGTTAAAAAAAGTCGTTTTAATGGTTTTCCTGAGGCTGTTTTTGGTAGATCATGGATGACAAAAATTTCGTCAGGATGTTTATAGGAAGCAAGTGGCTCCATGAGATTGCAAATTTCATTAACGCTGACCTTATCTATTAATTTCAAATAAGCTACTGGGCGTTGCCCCCAGTTAGGATCGGCTCTACCAATAACAATAGCCTCTGTAATTTTCTGACTTTTTAAAAAAATTGCTTCAATCTCAGCAGGGTAAATATTTTCTCCGCCAGAGATGATTCGCTCACTCATTCGACTAAGAATTTTTAGTTCACCAGTATCTGTTAAATAGCCCCAATCACCAGTACAAAACCAGCCCTCTTTCGTCCACGAATGTCGATCTCGTCCGTTGAGATATCCTTTAACGATCGACGGACCTTTCAAAAGAATTTCTCCAGATTCATTCGCTTGATCTGTCCCATTGATTTTAATTTGCACACCCATTAGCGGACGACCAACCGTGTCTTTAAACTTTGAATGCAAATTGATTTTACCTGCGACAACTTGGGAACATGTTTCTGTCATGCCATAAGACAACATAACGGGTAGCTTCAACTGGCAACAGTCTTCAAGTAAGGTAGATTCAATCGGACCGCCACCTAATAAAACTTGCTTCAAAGAAGAAGGATAACCGTCTTCTGGTACAAACGGCAACAGATCTTTTAACATTTTCGTGACTAACGACAAATAAGCGGTTTTTTCGCTTAAAATCAGTTGGTTGACTTCTGATGGGTGAAATTTTTCACATAAATGAACGCTAATTCCTAAAACAAGGGAACGTAAAAGAATCGATAAACCACTGATATGGTACAACGGGACGCAACAAAGCCAATTCTCGCCAGACTCGATAGCCATACTTTTTTGTGTAGCTAGGCTACTTGCTTGATGGTTTGAAAAAGTTTGAGGTACTCCTTTTGGCTTTCCAGTAGTCCCAGATGTATACATGATCGAGGCTATTTGCTCCAATTGATAGCCGAAATCAATTGGTGGTTCATTAATTCTCCCGATTAGTTCCTTTTTTTTCGGGAAAGAAATGATGGTTACATTTTCAAAGGAAAAATGTTCAGGATGTTCAGTGATCAATAGTCGTGTATTGGCATCTTTTAACTGATAAGCTAGTTCTTCACTGGTTAACCTTGTATTTAGAAATTGGATCTCCATTCCTAATTCCCATAGAGCTAAGATCGACTGATACATCATTGTCTGATTGTCGCTCAAAATGGCTACTCTTTTAATAGTTTTTTGTTGATTGCTTATAAAACGTTTGAAATAATAAGCAAGTTGCTGTACATAGTGATTCAATTCACTAAACGTTAGACAAGCATCTTTCGTATAAAAGGCTGGCTGATCTGGCTGTTTTAATGCTTGTCGTTGCAACCAACTATTTGGTTTTTGTTTAGGGAAATTTAGGAAATTGGTCAAAGTCCGGCTCTCTCTTTTCTTTGAATGCATCTCGTCCTTCTTGAGCTTCAGCCATCGTGTAGTAAAGTAAAGTGGCATCCCCTGCTAATTGTTGGATCCCCGCTAGTCCGTCTGTATCTGCGTTCATTGCAGCCTTGATCATTCTTAATGCTAAAGGACTTTTCTTCAACATTTCTTCTGCCCACTCTATCGTTACGTCTTCAATTTCGGCTAAAGGTACCACTGTGTTGATCCAATTCATTGCTAAAGCTTCTGTTGCGGAATACTGTTTCGTCATAAACCAGACTTCTTTTGCTTTTTTATGACCGATCACTCGAGCTAGATAGCCTGATCCATAACCGCCGTCAAAACTTCCTACATTCGGACCTGTTTGTCCAAATTTCGCATTTTCAGCGGCAATTGTGATGTCACAAACAAGTTGTAAGACATTGCCTCCACCGATCGACCAACCTTTGACCATAGCAATCACAGGCTTTGGAATGACCCGAATCAAGCGTTGGAGATCTAGCACATTCAAGCGAGGGATTTGATCATCACCTACATACCCGCCATTTCCTCGAACTTTTTGATCTCCACCAGAACAAAATGCTTGATCTCCTGCCCCGGTTAAAATAATCACACCAATATCTTGTCGCTCTCGACAAATAGTAAAAGCTTCAATCATTTCAAACACTGTCTTTGGAGTGAATGCATTGTGTACTTGAGGTCGATTAATTGTTATTTTTGCTATTTTATCATGTTTTTCAAAAAGTATTTCTTCATAGTCTTTAATTGTTTGCCATTCTCTCATATTATTCCTCCTCTAAGTTGAACATTCTTATTATACACAAAAGCCAAAGAAAATGTTTGTAATTTTATGTTTTTTAAGAATTTCTGTTATACTATTCAAAAAAACAAAAAAAGGAATGAAACCTAAAAATGAATTTAATCGAATATTTACAGATTGAGACAATATCTATCTCAAAAGAACAGGTTGAATTGTTACTACCGATTTCTGACATCCATCTCCAACCTTTTGGCTTCCTTCATGGCGGAATCAACGGTATCTTGATTGAAACCGCTTGTAGTATTGGTGCTAACCAACATTTAAGCTCGCCACAATATGCGGTAGGTGTAGATTTACACGTCAACCACCTTAACAGCGCTCAAAATGGACAATTACGAGTGATCGCACGTCCGACTAAAATTGGACGCTCTATCCAATTTTGGGCAGCTGAAATTTATTTAGAAAAAGAAAACGAACCAACCCCTGCTCATCTTATTGCCAATGGTTCTTGCACACTAACTGTTCGTAATGAATCGACATGACGTTGCATTTATGTCCAACCTTTTATCCATTAAATTTCCATCTTTATTTGCTCTTTATCGAAATAAGTAAAAGTAAAAGACATCTTTCATTTTTATTTCAATCGAGAAAAAATATTAATATTCACTATCTATAGCAACATAGTGAACTCATAGCTCCTCTATTTCTCAATCTGAAATGTTAGACTAACCTAACATTTTTTTAAAATAGTAGTTAACTTTAGGTGAATATTACGTTATAATGAAAAAAGCACTAAAAAATTAAAATACAATAATGAATGGATGAAGCAAATGAAAACGATGATTTGGACATACATAAAAATAATGTTTGCCTTAACCATTTTAGGCGTAGGTATCAATATGTTTTTAGGCCCCCACCATATCGCAGCAGGCGGTGTGAGTGGTTTAGGTATTCTCTTAGAATCGGCTTTAGGTTTTGATCGTGCAATGGTCATTTTAGTATTAAATATCATCATGTTGGTATTAGCTCTTGTATTTCTTGGAAAAAAACCTTTTTTCAAAGTGCTTTTTGGAAGTCTTATCTTTCCGCTGATTATTGCGGTCGTCCCTGAAATGATGGTTACGTCGGATCGTTTACTTTCAGTGATCTTTGGTAGTGCGATCTTTGCTCTGGGTGTCGCTATTTTATACAAAAATAATTCTTCAAGTGGCGGAACAACTATTCCACCACTGATCTTCAAAAAGTACTTTCATTTGAATACTTCGATTGGTTTATTGGTAACAGATGCGTTTGTTGTATCACTTAATTTATTTATTTTTGGGTTTGAAGAATTTTTATATGCCATTCTTTCGATCGTCATTACCTCGATTGTAATGTCTTATATTGAAACAGGAATGAATCGTAAAAAATCGATAATGGTGATGAGCGAAACCTCTATCGAAGAAATCCGCCAACGTTTAAGTGCGGAAATTGGTCGTGGCTTAACTTTATTAGAAGCAAAAGGTGGCTACAACCGCAAATCTAAAGAAGTTTTATTGATCGTCGTAACAGACCAGGAGTTTTCAAGAGTCAAACCATTGATCGAAGAAATCGACCCTACTGCTTTTGTGATTGTCAGCAGTGTAGCTGAAGTAACTGGTAGTGGCTTCACTTACCATCCAATTGAGTAATAAGAAGCTTATTCATAAATACTTCCTCTTCTATTTTTGTATTTCTTCTAAAAATTGATTCTGCTTAAATAATTTATCTAAAACGAGTGATACCATAACGTGTAGTCGCTCGTTTTTTTATGCCCATGCTGAAACGAATTAGTTGCCTTTCTCAATTAAGTTGTATACAATTTAATTGTACAAAATCAAATTTAAAGGAGTGTTTTTTATGAAAAAAATGTATTCTACAAAAATGATCAATACTGGTGGTCGTTCAGGTGAAGTTCATAGTCCAGATCATTCATTTGAACTTGCAATTGCGGCTCCTGGACGTCGTGTAGCCGATGCAACGAATCCTGAGCAATTATTTGCAGCAGGTTTCAGTGCTTGTTTCAATAGTGCGTTAGAATTGATTAAAAATCAAAAAAATATCTCTGGTGCTTCTACCATCAGTGCTCAAGTATCTTTGTATGCTGAAAATGAAATGAGTTTTGTTTTAGGCGTTGAAATTGAAGGTCATGTTGAAGGTCTTTCTTTAGAAGAAACACAAGAATTATTGGAAGCAGCTCATAAGGTTTGCCCATATTCTAAAGCAACTGCAGGTAATATTGAAGTGACATTGACTGCTGTTAACAGCTAGACATTTATTATAAAATCAGCTATGCTAACAAGGAACTACGAGAATCGAGGTGGAGAAAATGGAAGATTTATATTTAGAAAACCAGTTGTGCTTTCCTTTATATGCCACCTCTAAAGAAATCATTCGCTCGTACAACCCTTTGCTGAAGCCTTTAGATTTAACTTACACGCAATACCTGGTAATGCTTGTTTTATGGGAAAACCAACAAGTCACAATGAAAGAACTTGGTAGCTTACTTTGTTTAGATTCTGGAACCTTGACGCCCGTCATAAAAAAAATGGCTGACAAAGGCCTACTTCAAAGAAGAAGAGCAGATAAAGACGAGCGTATTACGATTCTATCACTGACTTCTAATGGAAAAGCTTTAGAAGAAAAAGCAAAAGATATTCCTGTTAAAATATTAGCGAGTCTTCCACTTGAACCGGATGAGCTTGTTCTTTTGCAAAAACTCAGCAAGAAAATGCTAACTAATTTTCGGGAAAAACACTAGGAACTAAACAGTCAAACTGCAGACATTGCTCATCAATGTCTGCAGTTTTTATTTTTTTCTTCCTAATTCCCTATTTCCGCTTTATAATCAAATATGTACGCTATGACTTAAATTACTTGGAGGTTGTTGATTTGTCTGTTTACCAACGCTTTTTGGCGAATGAAAAAATTCGTCGTATGACTGTTCTATTAATCATTATTGTAGTCCTTTTTCTTGTAAGAAGCATGATTACAACAATTTTACTAACTTTTATTTTTACGTATTTAATGATTCACTTAGTGCAAATTATCCAACGATTCATTAAGGTTCCAACCGGAGTATTAACCATTATTGTTTATGCTCTTGTGGTTTACCTAATCTATTTAGCATTTACAATTTATATCCCCGTCTTGGTACACCAAACATTTGACATGGTCAAATCAGTCATCAATTTCTATGAACATCAACCCAAAGACGCTGATCCGGTTTTACTTTATATCCATAATTACATTGAAAGAAATGATTTCTTTGAACAATTACAAAATGGTGCATCAATTGCTTTAGGCTATTTGCAAGACTTTGGTAAGATGGCTGTCGCCTTTACTATGTCTTTTATCTTAAGTTTCTTTTTTATGATCGAAAAGAAAAAAACAATCCTATTTTCCCGCTTATTCTTAAAAGGCGAATTTTCTTGGTTCTTCCAAGACATTTATTACTTTGCTGATAAATTTGTCAATACCTTTGGATTAGTATTAGAGGCACAGTTCATTATTGCTTTATTAAACACGATCCTCACAACGATTGCTTTAGCTGCTTTTGGTTTCCATCAGTTGCTTAGTTTAGCAATTATGATCTTTATTTTAAGTTTGATCCCAGTTGCTGGTGTCATTATCTCTTGTGTGCCCTTATCCTTTATTGCGTATTCTCAAGGTGGCATAAAAGATGTGGTTTACATCTTATTAACGATTTTAATCGTCCATTTACTTGAATCTTATGTTTTGAATCCAAAATTGATGTCTAGTAAAACAGAATTACCGATTTTCTATACCTTTATTGTATTATTGATCAGCGAACGCTTTTTAGGAGTATGGGGTTTGATTGTTGGTATTCCAATTTTTACATTCTTATTAGATATATTAAAAGTGAAAGAAATTCCCAACCATCCCCTCAAAGAGTGACTTTCTTTGAATCAGAACCTGTAAGATTTACTTCAGTTTAATTGTCATAAAAATTTTGTAACGTCTCTAGCTCTGAGAAATAAGTCGAAGAATCCCTTCTAGTTAGGGCATTCTTCGGCTTATTTTCCGCTAAAATTTTCTAGAACACCGCACACTTGTCTTGTTAATCCTTACAAAGTAAATCCATCTTAGAAAAGATCTTTTTTTATAAAAAGAGTTTTTTTATCAAAAATCAGTTTTTCTGGTAAAAAATTAAAATTGGTATTATCATTAATTTATATTAATAAAAGGAGGAGATGTATCATGTGTACATCCATTGTTTATGCAACTAAAGATCATTATTTTGGACGAAACTTAGATTTAGAGCTTTCTTATGGACAAGTAGTGACAATTACGCCTAGAAACTATCCTTTTAAATTTCGTCGAACGGATCCTCTACCCTCTCACTATGCGTTAATTGGTATGGCTGCAGTTGTTGATAATTATCCGTTATATTTTGAAGCAACAAATGAAAAAGGACTTAGCATGGCAGGTTTGAATTTCCCTGAAAATGCTCATTACTTTGAAGAAGACACTGGTAAAACCAATATCTCACCATTCGAATTTATCCCTTGGTTATTAGGAAAATGCGCAACAATCGATGAGGCAAAAAAATTACTTGCTGAGATCAACTTAGTAAATATCAATTTTAGTGAAGAACTTCCACTTTCTCCTCTTCACTGGATGCTTGCTGACCAAAATGAAGCTCTCGTGATCGAATCAACCATTGATGGTTTGAAAATTTACAATAATCCAGTCGGTGTATTAACAAATAATCCACCTTTTGATTATCAATTGTTTAATTTAAATAACTACCGTCATGTTTCTCCTACTGTATCTTCCAATCATTTTGCGAAAAATCTAGAGTTGGATGTGTATAGTCGTGGAATGGGTGGATTTGGCTTACCAGGCGATTTATCATCTGCTTCTCGTTTCGTAAAAGCTGCCTTTACAAAATGGCAATCAGTCTCAGGAGATTCAGAGATGGAGAGCGTGAACCAATTTTTCCATATATTAACATCCGTGGAACAACAAAAAGGATTGTGTGATGTAGGAAATGGGAAGTTTGAATATACGATCTATTCGTCTTGTTGTAACATGGACAAAGGGATCTATTACTATACTACTTACAACAATCACCAAATCACCGCAGTTGAAATGCATAAAGAAAATCTCGAAGGCACTGAATTGATTACTTATCCAGTGGTTGATCAAGAACAAATACATTATTTAAACAAATAAAAAATAAGTGATTTAATACTTATGGTTCATCACTTATTTTTCTAGTAATTTTCTATTTTATAAAGAAGAGAATGAGGATGTGCTCCTCATTCTCTTCTTTTAATAATAATGTTATTTGTTTGCTTTAACTTTGTTTTTCACTATTTCGTAACTTTCTCACTCCGAAAATAGAGAAAATGATAAATGTAAACCCAAGATACATAAAACTTGGTGTTGCTTTATCTGCTGTTTTTGGTAATTGACCACTTATACCATTACCAAGAGATTTTTCATTATTTGAGAAATTATCATTGTTTATTTCATAATTGTTTTCATTTTTAGGCGTTAAACTACCTGATAAAGACATCTGATGCGATTTTTCTTTGATCATATCTGGCAAAATTACTTGATTTTTCGTATTAACGTCAATTAAAGATTCCCCCACAGTTGGAAATTCTTCTCTCTTAGGTATCTCGATTTCCACTTGAGGTTTTTTCATTTCATCTGGCGTTGGATCAGTCGGTTCAACTGGATCTGGCTTTTCTTCCGGCGTTGGATCAGTCGGTTCAACTGGATCTGGCTTTTCTTCCGGTGTTGGATCAGTCGGTTCAACTGGATCTGGTTTTTCCTCCGGTGTTGGATCAGTCGGTTCGACTGGATCTGGCTTTTCTTCTGGCGTTGGATCAGTCGGTTCGACTGGATCTGGTTTTTCCTCCGGTGTTGGATCAGTCGGTTCGACTGGATCTGGTTTTTCCTCCGGTGTTGGATCAGTCGGTTCAACTGGATCTGGTTTTTCCTCCGGCGTTGGATCAGTCGGTTCAACTGGATCTGGTTTTTCCTCCGGTGTTGGATCAGTTGGTTCAATTTCTGGTAATTCGGTAAAATTATCCTCATCAACATTAAGCATTTCTTCAACTGTCTGACGTTGACTATAAGGCGTAAGATGCTGATTATCTGTCGGACTGCCATCAGCTACTTTGATCGTAAATAATGCTGGCTTTGTTAAATGTTGATTTAATGTTACAGTAAAGGTAAAACTAGCCTTATGTCCATTAATCTGAAGCGTAGTTGGATCGTACCCAATCGTCAATGCTGGATCAACATTCTCAAATACTACATTGGATTGTGAGATTGGTTGTCTATCGCCTGAATAGCTGACACTGGCTTTGACTGGTACCGTTTTTCCCACCGGAAATTTCATGATTCCTGAATTTGTTGTGGAAAATTCATCCTGTAGTGTGATACAATTCACGTTTGCCCACCCAGGCTCTTTCGTTTTAGTAACGATTGGGTGGTGCTCTTCAATCTTTACTTGTTGCGTTGCTTCGGCAGTTACCGATAGGCCTGTCAAAGCAACAGTAGCCATTATAAGTTTTAAGTGATTCATTTTTACATCTCCCCCGTTTCAAACACTTTTGGCTTGCAATACATAAGATAATACAAACGGCTAAAATATTATTACTGTTTTTTTGTTCAAAATAGCTAATTTTTTAGTAAAATGCTGGATGGAAAATCAAATGGAGGAATAACATGCAAACACAAGAAGCAATCAAAAAGTATCTTTTAAATAAAAAAAGTGTTACCAAGCTCAATATTTTTCTTTTTCTTGCAGAACACCCATTCTTCATTACCACTCACTACCTCGCTGATTATTTTGAGATGTCTGATTCTAATTTTTTGCTTTATCTCCAAGAATTAGAACAGGATTTTATGACACTTGATTTAGAAGATGTTTCTTTGATCAGGCAAAAGAAATTTGTCCAGTTAGATTTAAAGAATACAGATAGTGCAAAATGTTATTATGAATTATTTGGTAAATACTGTTTAGAATCGACAAATTTTAAAATTTTAACAGCCCTGTTAGAACCAACTGGTCATTCAATTGTTAGCATTAGTCAAACAACAAATTACAGCTCCTCTTATCTTTATTCCAAAATGAAAGCTGTCAATCAGTTCCTTAAATTGTATGGGATTGCATTTAAATTTACAGCTAAAGGAAAAAAAATCGTAGCAGGAACGGAAGTACAGATCCAGTATTGTTTTTTAGATGTTTATTGGAATATTTTTTCAAATACTTCTGTCCCCTATGGCATGGAAACCCCACAATCTATTACGTATGAACTAACAACTTATTTTAAACAAGAATTACTTGATGCCCTAAGTGGAGGGATGAAAGAGAAATTATTTTTACTATTAAAAATCTGTGTAGAGAACTTTCCAGTTACATCGTTGAAGAATGTCCAAAGAGAGTTTAAAGAATATGACTATATTGAGTACTTGGTTACTCCAGAATTTGATTTGCTTAACGATCATTTATCTATTTGTCATGAACAGCGGGTTTTAATCAACCTGTTAGCAAGATTAGCGATTTCAAAACTAGAAAGTGACGAGCTTAGCTTTCAACATTACCAAATGTTACTAGAAGCTAATGTTCCTTACATCGTTTACTCTAAAAAGCTAGTGGAGTCTTTTAGCCGACACTTTCATTTAAAAGTACCAGTCAACCAACAAAAACTTTATGCCTTGAACTTTGCTCGAAATAAACTTTTCAGTACTTTTTTGAATCCTGATCAACCCAATACTCCTTTACCTACCTATACTTTATATGAAGGAAAAGAAAATTTTGAAAACTTACAAAATGAGATCAAACAATTCTACGTCACTTTTAGACAAAAAATCAGTAAAGAGCTGCCAGATCTATTGATCAAAGAAAATATGCAATGGATCGTTGAAGACTTACTTCATTTGTATGATCGCTTTAAACCTCAACACTCGATCGTCATAGGTATCAATTACACCAAGGATTTTTATGTAAGTAAAGATTTGATGGTCAAAATCGAGCAGATCTTTTCTTCCGAGTCGATCATCATCCAAAAAAATTATATGGAAGAATGTGATATCATCGTCAGTGACTGTCCCTTAGAGCATCTGCCGCCACATATCAAAAAAATCTATTTATTGGACAATTATGTGACACCGCAAGAATGGAAAAAAGTAATTACTCAAATTGCTGGATATATCTTTGAATTAAAACAAGAAAATGATTATACATCTTGCACACCATTTTCTAATAAATGATCCAATGCAGCCGTTCATGGAAAAATAGTCGATGAATCCTACTAAACAAAGGAAGCAGCCACTATTCCCATGTACGGCTTTTTCTATTCTACCTATAAATAACCTCCTATTTTTACGAGACATTCTTAAAATAACCAAAAAACCTTTGACTTTGCAACCGTTATTAAATTATATTAATTATAAATAAAGCAAAATAAATTGGAGGTTTTCATATGTCATTGATTGGAAAAAAAGTTGGAGAATTTACCGCACAAGCTTATAAAAACGGAGAATTTATCGATATCAGCGATGCTAATCTTACTGGTAATTGGAGTATTATTTGCTTTTATCCAGCAGATTTCACTTTCGTATGTCCAACAGAATTAGAGGATTTACAGGAACAATACGATGAATTAAAATCACTAGGCGTCCAAGTATTTTCTTGTTCAACGGATACCCACTTTACACATAAAGCATGGCATGACTCATCTGAAGCTATCGGAAAAATAGAATATGCCATGATTGGCGACCCTTCTCACCACATTTCTCGTCTATTTGATGTATTGAATGAAGAAAGTGGACTTGCACAAAGAGGAACTTTTATCATAGATCCAGATGGTATCGTACAAGCAATGGAAATCAATGCTGATGGTATTGGACGTGACGCAAGTGCCTTGATTGACAAAATCAAAGCCGCACAATACGTACGTACGCATCCTGGTGAAGTTTGTCCAGCGAAATGGAAAGAAAGTGGTGAAACACTAAAACCTAGTTTCGATCTTGTTGGAAAGATTTAGAGGATGAGCCGATGTTAGATAAGGAAACGAAACAAAATTTAGCTCAATATCTTGATTTAATGGAAGCACCAGTTGTTTTTTCGGTTAGTATAGATGACACAGCCAATTCCCAACAACTATTCGAGTTTGTGAACGAAGTGGCAGATATGACTGATAAAATTACGGTTGAACAAAAGAAGTTGCCACGTACCCCTAGCTTTGAAATCAATTCTTTACAAAAAACTAGTGGGATCACTTTCGCAGGTATTCCTTTAGGCCACGAGTTTGCATCTTTCCTCCTTGCTTTATTACAAGTAAGTGGACGACCACCTAAAATAGCTGATACTTTGATTCAATCCATTTTAGAAATTAATCAGCCTCTACATTTTGAGAGCTATGTCAGTTTAACCTGTCACAACTGCCCTGATGTTGTTCAAGCGTTAAACATTTTAGCGGTTTTGAATCCGTTGATCACCCATACGATGATCGAAGGTGGGATGTATCAGCATGAAATCACTGAAAAACAAATCATGGCCGTGCCAACCGTCTTTTTAAACGAAAAAGAATTTGCTAGTGGACGAATGACGATTGAACAAATTTTAGGAAAAATAGCTGGCCCGAATCTAATGGAACAAAAGGAAATCAATACAAAAGAATTATTTGACGTTCTAGTTATCGGTGGCGGTCCAGCAGCAAGCAGCGCAGCGATTTACGCAGTTAGAAAAGGCCTCCGTACTGGACTCGTAACTGATACACTTGGCGGTCAAGTCGTAGAAACGTTAGGCATCGAAAATCTAATCGGTACACCTTACACAGAAGGTCCACGATTGATGAAACAAGTCGAAGAACATTTACGGTCTTATCCTGTTGATGTTATGACAAATCAACAAGTTGTGTCACTAAAAAAAGTAGCAGATCTCTTTGAAATCAATTTAAAAAGCGGCAATCAGCTGAAATCAAAAACAACGATTGTTGCAACAGGAGCTCATTGGCGTTCAATCAATGTTCCTGGTGAAAAAGAATTTAAAAACAAAGGAATTGCCTATTGTCCTCATTGCGATGGTCCCCTCTTTGCCGGAAAAGAAATCGCAGTGATTGGTGGTGGAAATTCAGGGATTGAAGCTGCCATTGATTTAGCTGGGTTGGCGAAACATGTATATATTTTAGAGTTTCTTCCGACACTTAAAGCAGATCAAGTATTACAAGATAAACTAGCTACTTTAACAAATGTCACTGTCATTCTAAATGCCCAGACGAAAGAAATCAGTGGTCAGACAAAGGTTGATTCGTTGAGTTATATCGACCGTTCCACCCAGGACGAACACACAATAGCTGTTTCAGGTGTGTTTATTCTGATTGGTTTGGTTCCTAATACGGATTGGTTAGTTGGAACACTTGAGTTAAATGATCGAGGAGAAATCATCACTGATGCCCATGGTGCTACCAGTGAATCAGGACTTTACGCTGCTGGTGATTGCACAGATAGTGCTTATAAACAGATCATTATTGCTATGGGTTCGGGTGCTACAGCAGCCCTTGGTGCATTCGACTATTTGATGAGAAAAGAATAACTTTGCTACAAATCTCAAAAGGTTAAGACAAGTTTATTCATCAACTTGCCTTAGCCTTTTGTTTATTCTTTTTTTACAATTGCGATAAGTACACATTTATTGAACAAACGAATATAATAAAAGAAAACTTATCGTAGGAGGTGCTATCATGAATCAACGAATTTTCACCATGAGTTTCTCAAGTGTCTACCCTCTCTATGTAAAAAAAGCTGAGAAAAAAGGATACTCTCGGTCAGAAGTGGATGAAATCATCCGCTGGTTGACTGGTTATACCGAAGAAGAATTACAAAAACAACTGAAAAATGAAGTAACGTTCCAAGTCTTCTTTGAACAAGCACCCAAACTGAATCCAAACAGACAGTTGATAACTGGGGTGATTTGTGGTGTGCGAGTGGAAACGATCAAAGACCCACTGATGCAGGAAATACGTTATTTAGATAAGCTAATTGATGAACTTGCAAAAGGCAAGAAAATGGATAAAATATTAAGAAGCTAAATCAAAAACAGGTTTTTGTTTGGTAGAATAACCGTTTACCGTTACAATAGAATAAAAGGAGGTTATGTTATGTTTGAAATGATACGTACTAATTTTCAGCGTTACGCATTGCTAAGGTCAGCCATTTACATCATTGCCGGACTTGCAATTGTGATCAATCCGACAGCTGTATTCCATTTTATTGGCTACCTCATTACAGCGTATTTTGTTTTATTGGGGATTTTGAATCTTTTAGAAGCAAATAAAAACCGAAAACAAACGGGTGCATGGGGATTTGGTTTAATTAGCGGGATTGCATTTTTTATTCTCGCACTAATCGTGTGGGTCTTTGCAGCAGCAATCGTCTCGCTCTTACCAGTTATCTTAGGTTTAGTTATTATCCTAAAAAGTCTCTTTCAATTATTCGTTGGACTTAACACCCGTTCGAAAGGTTGGAGTGCTTATAGTATTCTCTTATTGATTGGTGGTTTGATTTTATTATTCAATCCATTCAAAAGCGTCATGGTACTCTTCCAATTATTTGGTGGACTACTAATTTTCATGGGTATCTCAGAAATCATTAGCTATTTTAAAGTGAACAAGAGATATTCGTAAGTAAATAAGAGGTTGCATGACTATTAGTTTACCTAGAAGATGGAAGAAGTTGCTTTTTCCAAATGACTTTCGTTTCTAGGGGGAAACTTTCTGATTGCTCCCTCTTTTTATTTGCTTTAAAATTTTTCATTTTCCGAGTCTCTGATTGCTGATTTCTTATGCAATCTCTTTTTACCACAAATAAAATAATTAATGTTATTATATATTTGAGACTATTGAATAAAGAAAGGTTTGACTATCTTATGGAGTTTATTGGTATCTTGTGTCTAATCCTTGTTGCAACTACAATTGGTTCGCATATTTCAAGAAGATTTGGGATTCCGGCTGTTATTGGGCAATTGTTAGTTGGTGTATTACTAGGACAAGCAGGACTTGGCTGGGTTCATCCAAATATTTTAGTTCATGATTTTTCTGAAATTGGTGTCATTTTGCTGATGTTCTTAGCAGGTTTGGAAAGTGATTTATCCTTATTGAAAAAATATTTTAAACCAGGGATGTTTGTAGCACTTTTAGGAATCCTCTTCCCTGTCTTTTTCGGTTGGCTTACTGGCGAGGCGTTTCAAGTAGCGAACAATGAAGCAATCTTTTTTGGGATTATTTTAGCTGCGACTTCTGTTAGTATCTCTGTCGAAGTACTAAAAGAACTGAATGTTGTGAATACGAAGGAAGGATCAACGATTCTAGGTGCCTCTGTTGTTGATGATATTCTGGTTGTTCTAGTGCTAAGCTTCAGTCTATCTTTTTTAACAGGTAAGTCTACGAGCAACCTTCCCCTTCCTTTACTCTTGTTGGAACAACTATTCTATTTCTTATTTATCTTTTTATTAGTGAAATGGATCGCTCCATTTTTAATGTCTCTAGCAGAAAAAATCTATGCGAATTCAGCCATTATCATTATGTCATTAGTCATTTGCCTAGGAATGTCTTATTTAGCAGACCTGATTGGGTTAAGTTCAGTAATTGGGGCATTTTTTGCTGGGATTGCAGTGAGTCAAACAAAAGTAAAACATGAAGTTTACAATAATGTTGAAGCTTTAGGATATGCAGTATTCATCCCCGTCTTTTTTGTGAGTGTTGGTTTAGAAGTAGATTTTTCTAACTTTAGTGAACAGATACTATTTATTTTGATTTTGACACTCGTAGCGATTCTGACTAAACTTATTGGCGGATATATTGGAGCAAAATTCTCTGGTTTTTCTTCCAACAGTGCACTCATGGTAGGAGCTGGTATGATTTCTCGTGGTGAAATGGCACTGATCATTTTACAGATCGGACAACAAAGCAACTTGATTGAAAATCAGTACTACTCTCCTTTAGTGATCGTTGTTTTGTTAAGTACTCTGATCTCACCTCTGATTCTTAAATATTTCACTAAAAAAGTATACGCCAATTAACTTACTATCTATCAATGAATGTTGTGATGATAATGTCCATTCGTTATACTAGAGAAAAAGGACGGTGAAAAATGGACTCAAGACTTAAATTGATTAGTGAGATGGTCGATCTGACTAACGAGATCACTTGGCGTAATAAACCAAAATTAGAACAAGTACTCGAAGGCTATTCTTTAAATGAGATCGACTTAATCGAAAAAGTAGCATCAATTCCAAATCCAAATGTAACCAAATTAGCAAATGCTAGTTACATGACTCGTGGAGCGATTAGTAAGCTAACTAAAAAAATGATCACTAACGGCTTACTTGAAAGCTATCAGAAACCTGAAAATAAAAAAGAGCGTTACTTTCGCCTGACAGCTGAAGGTCAGCGTATTAACAAAATGCATCAAAAGCTCCATGAAGAATTTCTCAAAGAAAATGAGGTCGTTTTTCAACAAATGACTAAGGAAGAGTTTGATACTGTTTTTCGTTTTATCGGTCGCTTTAGAGAAAATTTAAAAAGAACAAAACTAGAAAAATAAAGTGCATGTGTAATCAACCGTGATCTTAAGATCACGGTTGATTTTTTGCTCTCTTCTTCGTTAGATTTCATTCTTCTATCGTAGTATCTCTCCGTTTATTGTTGACAAGGAAACAATAAACAGATACTATATAAAATGTTTCCTAGGAAACATTTTATAGCTAAGGAGTTTTGATATGAATACAACAATCAACAAACATGCACTCGTTTTTGGTTTCACTTCGGTCTTTTTGATTGGATTAGGGTTAACAATCGTTAATCCGGTCATCCCATTTATGGTAGAGCAATACACAAAAAACACACAGCAACAAGCAACCACGGTGACACTACTCAGTGCGATCTATGCTTTTTCCATGTTTTTAGCCGCCCCTATGTTAGGCGCACTCAGTGATCGGTTTGGTCGGAAAATTATTTTGATCAGTAGTTTGTTTGGCTCTGCGATTGGGTACTATTTATTTGGCTTTGGTGGAGCTTTATGGATACTTTTTCTTGGTAGAATAATTGAGGGGCTGACCGGCGGCGAAATCTCAGCTATTCTTGCCTATTTTGCTGATTTGACGCCAATTGAAAGTCGAACAAAATATTTTGGATGGATTAGCGCGACGGTTGGGATTGGAACTGCAGCAGGTCCTTTGATTGGTGGGTTCTTGGCACAGTACGGACCAGCAACTCCCTTATACGTTGCCTCCTTTTTGTCTTTGAGTAATGCGGTTTACGGTTATTTTTTCATGCCTGAAAGTTTGACTAAACGTGAACGTACAAGAAATCTTTCTCTTCAGCAAATCAATCCCTTCAAGCAACTCCAATTGGTTTTCACTTTTCGATCAGTCAAATGGTTATTGATCACAGGTTTTTTGATTTGGCTACCCAACGGTTCATTCCAAGCGATTTTTGCTCAATTTTCAATTGATACTTTCCATCTATCGCCAATTATCATCGGTTTTACTTTCTCGTTAATTGGCATTATGGACATTTTTGCTCAACTGTTGATTATGCCGATTTTATTAAAATTTTGGCGAGAAAACCAGATCATTACTATGGGTATTACCAGTGAAATGATTGGTTATTCTGTCATCATACTTTCCGCTTTTTATGGCTCGATCCCCTGCTTTATCATCGGCATGGTCTTTTTCGGGCTAGGTGATGCGATTTTTAGTCCTTCCTATAATGGTTTGATTTCAACGTATGCTAGCAAAGAGGACCAAGGGAAAATCCAAGGGGCTTCACAAAGCATCCAAGCATTAGCTAGAGTGATCGGTCCGATGATCGGTGGTCAACTATATGCTAATTTCCATCATACGATGCCATTCATTATTGGATTCATTTTATTAGGTTTAGCTACTTTTATCGTTAAACCAAAGGTAAAAAGATCATTCTAAAGCATCCCTATATAAAAAAACTAATCGAGTGACTGTAGTATTCTAAATAATTTAGGTTTCCTAGTCCAAATGTAAGTAGTGACTACAGTCATTGATTAGTTTTATTCATTCGTCTATTGATAGTTTTGATTCAAGTATTGGAGCAACTCAGGTGCACGTTTCGTTGCAGAATCACCTTCTGCTTTATCTTCTAACATGCTGATCATGAGATAACCATTTGTATCAGGATTCACAGCAAATAGGAAGCTATTTTCTTGTCCTTTTTCATCTTGTTTTTCTTTGATTTCCGCTGTACCAGTTTTTGCTGCTATTGGTATGCCTAAAGCAGCTAAAGAATGAGCGGTACCATTCGTATCTTGAACAACATCTTTCAAATCTGGCAGAATCGTCTGTACAGCTGTTGAAGCAATGACATTTTGTTTAACTTTCGTTTCTTTATCCATCTCTAATTTTGGATAAACGAGATTTCCATTATTAGCAAAAACAGAATACATCGTTGCTTGTTGGATCGGATTGATCAATAGTTCTCCCTGCCCATAACCAGTATCTGCTAATAAGATTTCTGACTTGAAACTATCCTTATTTGAGATTTGTGCGGGATTCATGCTGATCGGCAAATCTAAGTCTTCCCCAAAAATGAATTTATTTAATCCTTCGCGGAATTTCTTCTCACCCATTTTCAAGGTTTCTTGAGCCATATAGATATTATCTGAATAAATCATTGCATTTCTCAGATTGACTTGAGGCACATCGCTGACACGAGTAACTTGATACGATCCCCATGATTGGTCTTTTTGCCATTTCAATCCATTGATCGTCAATACTTCGTCTGGATTCAGCGTTTGATTATCTAATCCGATTGCGGCAGTAATCATTTTAAATGTAGATCCGGGAGCGTAACCGGTAGCAAAACGACTAATAAATGGTTGGTCTTTATTTTCAGTATAGGCTTGATAATCTTCTTGGGAGATTCCATTTGTCATTTTGTTTGGATCATAACTTGGAGAGCTCGCTAATACTAACAACTCACCCGTTTTTGGCGAAGTCGCTACTGTTGAACCCGCTTTTCCACCTAAACTATCAAATGCGATTTTTTGAGCATCTGCATCAAGAGTCAATTTGATATCCTGACCATTTTTCACTTCTTGATCAATCAATACTTCTTTTTCTGTCCCATCAGCATCCGTAATACTCAATTTCCCCCCATTGGTGCCACGTAGTTCTTTGTCATAAGTCATTTCCAGACCAGAACGACCAATTTCACCATTACTACTTAATTCAGCATTCTTTTTGATATCTTCTGCTGAGATATCGCCAACATAACCAATCAATTGCGCTGCTGCTTCGCCTAACGGATAGGTGCGACCATCAACTTCTTGGATCGCTGCTCCGCTTGGCAATTCGGGGGTTTGTCCATCAATGATTTTTAGAGGAACAAAGTAGTCCGGTTGTACCCAACTTTGAGAGATAGCTTGATTGATTTCATCTTCTGAAAGATCGAAAGCTGCAGCAATTGCTTTGATGTTTGCTGTTTTCTCTTCTTTTTCTCCCAGCTTTCTAGGAACGATCCCTAACTGTTTCAATTTGCCCGTCGTTGCTAATTTCTTTCCATTTCGATCAAGGATATCGCCTCTTTTAGCTTCCTCACTAGTCAGACTTACTTTGTCTGTATCTTCCATTTGAGGAAAAATCAAGTTCGGCTGCCAGTTGATTTTGATCTGATCATTTTTATTTGTCAAAGTTCCTTTATATGATAGGTCTTTTAATTCGCCTAAGCTTGTATTCATTTTAGCTTTATAAGAAAAAGAATAGGTTTCACTATCTTTTTTCGTCACTTTTAAATTAGAGATTTCCAAGCCTTTTATGGCCACAGCTCCGTAAATGTTTTGGTATTTTTCAAGAGCTTCTTTTTCAGAAATTGTCTTCTTAGTCTGTGAATCAATTTGCGTGTATGACATCGCCTTTTTGTAATCGCCAGTACTTAAACGTTCCGCAAACTGTTGGATCGTTTTTTCTCCTGCTGAAACCACTTGCTCTTCTTGCGTTTTTTGATAGTAAAAATACCCGCCACCAGCCGCAAGAACCAAAACAAGGGCGCTTGTTAGATAAACACCAGTCTTGTTCCTACGATGATTGTCACTTCGTTTCATTTTGTCCCTCCGCTCACATTTTCTTATCTTAACTTCTATCCATTTTACCATAAGAAAAGAAGCTAGAACACAACGACAATCGCTTGTTTCTAACTTCTTACACTTTAAATAAAATGTAAATCTATTGGTCTAAAAACTGATTGATTGCTAATTGATTTTTTTCTAAATCAAGTTCTAGTACACTACCAGAAGGTGTGTAATCATTAAAATTCCAACTACCTTCAACTGGTACAGATAACGTATCAATTGGTTTGTCATCTTTTAAGAAATCAATACCACAATCAATTAATACACTTTCAGGTAAATTCGTTTTAATACTTCCCAAGAGTTGACCGATTGCTTTTGGTAATTTAAGGATGGAAGTCACATCTTTTAATTGCTTAGAAATTGCTTTGATCACTTGTTGTTGTCTTCTGATCCGTCCAAAATCTCCTTCAGCATCTTCTCTAAAACGCGCATATTGTAATAAGGTATTCCCATCCATCGTTTGTTCACCTTTTTTGATGTATACACCATCCAAGTCTAAATCTTTCTCAGCATTGATATCTACACCGTTAGGGAATAGCTCATTGACACAATCAATGAAATCTTGGAAGGTGATACTTGCATAATAAGGTGTTTCAAATTTGAAATTTTCTTTCAATGTTTGGTTCAAAAGATCAATCCCGCCATATGAATAAGCTGCGTTGATCTTATCTTGACCATGCCCAGGTATATCTACATAAGAATCACGCATAATCGAAACCAATTTTGCTTTTTTAGTTTTTTGATTATACTGAGCAATCATCAAAGAATCTGAACGTCCATTTTCTTCTTTCGACCGGGCATCAGAGCCAATCAATGTCACATTGATAATCTTAGGAACACTTTTGGCTTCTACTTTTGGTACATCGTCTGCTCGACTCGTTGAAGAATAACCATGAACAAACTCAAAAGAAAAATAGCCGATGACAATGACGACTGCCGTCAATAGACCTAAAATCACTTTTTGAAATGTTTTCATTTTCGATTCCTCTTTCTAACCGAACCTCTTACTTGAAATATAGCCATTTTTTTATTATGATAGTCCAATTGAGAGATTCTTAATTGTTCTTGTTTAACAGTTCAGGTTTCTTGAGTTGTAACCTCTCAACCTGCTTATTTTTCTCTTTCACTTGTCGAGACGAGATATTCAAAGCTAATCCAATAGCAAAAGACAAGATTAAATAGCTTGTTCCTCCGTAGCTGACAAATGGCAATGGTACACCTGTCATTGGAATTAAACCAAGGATGCTTCCAATATTGATACTTGTCTGAACGAGTATCCATGTCCCTACACCAATTAAGATCAAAGTTGCCTGTTGGTTCTTTTGTTTCGTACTCTTTTGGAAGATTCGCATACATAATAAGAAAAGCAAAAACAAAACAAGTAATGCGCCTATCAACCCAAACTCCTCAGCAATGACTGAGAAAATAAAATCTGTTTCGGATTCAGGGAGATAACCTTTTTTAGTAATACTATTCCCCATTCCTCGACCAAATAGGCCACCGTTGTATAGTGCATAGTAAGAGTTACTCATCTGGTATCCTGCGCCATGTTCATCTAAAAATGGATTATGAACCATTGCGATTCGGTCATAAGCGTGTTCAAAAAATGAAGGTAACAAATGATGCTTTTCAAGTAGTAAAACTAAGCCAGCTACTAAGATCAAGCTAGCAATCGCTGCTCCGATAATTATCAGCCCTTTTTTAATGGGAATAGCTGCAGCCCAAAAGATAGCTCCAGCAATAGCTAAAATCATCAGTGCTCCCGCAATTTTAGGTTGAAACAAAACAAGCACGGCGATTCCGCCCACGATCAACACTGGTATATGAAGTTTCTCAGGAACACTGCGGTCATTTCTAAAAAAACGACTTAAATATAAAATCAAAAAAATGGTTGCGATTTCTGACGGTTGAAACTGGATTCCAGCGATTGAAACCCACCGCTGGGCACCATTAACTGTTACAGCAAAAATCCCGAGTTTCATCATCGCTAATAATAAGCCCGATACAATCAATCCAGCTTTTATTATTCTTGGTTTCAGTAGAACTTGTAATCTGATGGAATAAGTCAATACAATTACGCCCCAACTAAGAATAATAAACAAAAATTGCCGAATAAATAAGCTTTTAGGATCACTTCCTGCTACTAATAAACGATAGGAACTAGCACTATATATCTCTAAAAGACCGACAATTGACAAAGCCAAATAAGGGCCTAAAATCAACCAGTCGATCTTTCTGTTTTTCCACATCGCATATCCCCCTCCTCTTACACAAGTTAGGCGAACACGAGCAGTTAAATATAGAATCAGTTATAGAATATAAGAAAAGGTCAGAAACCTTTTCGAACAAGAATTCTGACCTAGCATCATCTCATCGTCCGAGTTTTAGCACTATACAACGTAAAGAAACACTCTTAGCTATTTGAAAAAGCCTTAATCCGACAATTCCTGTTTGACTCATTGGCGTCTTTCGACGTTTCTGAGCAATAGCATATGTTTGTATAGGAGCCTCACCTAACAAGGTTATTACTATTTTTATTTTTTACAGAGTTAATAGTAAGCTTCTTTAACTATTTTAGCAATCATTTATTTGATAAAAAAACAAAATTAATCAATCTTTAATATATTTCCCCTTTTTAGGAAGTCGTTTAGTATGAAAATACCTTGCTGACTTGATTGATTTTTCTGTTTTATTTTTCTCGTTTTCACTTTTCGGAATAAATTTTCAAGTTATCTTAACATTTACATACCAGTTTATTCATGCATTAAAAAGTCTCATATTTGCCTTTTTACTTGCCTATTTTAAATAAAACTTTAAATCATTCGGTTTACCTAAAAAAACTTTATTGTTTTTTATAACTAAAAAATGTTTTAGCTAAATTTTATTTCTTACTCCATTCATGAAAGAAATGAACTTACGCTAATATTATAATACTATTTTTAGGATTATACATCCTCTAAAAATAACGTATTTATCGTCATGTGGTTCACTTTGGCCTAGGGATGGTAAAGATTTTCCCTAAGGTTGCATAATCATTCCCTGCTAATCGACTAACTGGTTGTAGTTTCTTGGGATCGATCTTCCCGGATACTGGATCATATACCTCTTCATTTAATTGATACGTATGGATTTTTAATAAGAAAAGATCGGCAGTAACTTCTTGCTCATTCTTAATTTCGAGATGGTCATATAAATCTGTTTCAAAAACAATTTTTGACTCATTGATTGGTGGAATTGAACCATTCCTATTTGTTTTCTTAGTCAAGTTAGTCAAGGTTAGTTCACTTTCTTCTTGCGGAAGAGTTGCTGCTGTTTTATTGACCTCCACTACATTTTGCTCATCTAAAACTTGGATAATTGCTTCTTTCCTTATTAAGATATTTTTAGCAGTATCTTTCATTTGCTCATTCTTTCTTTGGACAGCTAACGAAACGATGGGTGGATTTGAACTAACGATATTAAAATAGCTGAATGGCGCAATGTTTAAGTTCCCTTTCTCAGTTAATGTTGAAACAACAGCTACTGGTCTGGGAATAATTGAACCAATCAGTAATTTATAATTTTCTCTTTCTGTTAATTGAGATGACAAACGTGTAAACATCTACTCCCCTGCTTTCATTTGACAGAATCAAAAACTGTTCTCCTGTCTAGATTTAGTCAGACACTATTTTTTACTATCTATCATTGTTCTTTTTTTGTCAAGAATCCCTATTGGAAATGTCGCTAATTACGTTTTTGCCTCTATTAAAGAGCTGTGCATTGTTTAGCAAGTATTTATTTTGCTGTTTATGGATATTTCAACTAAAATAATATGGAGGAGGCGTTTTCATGAAACCTTATTCAATCCTATGGTTATTCCCTACGTTATTGGTATTTGCAGGATGCGCCAATCAGTCCCCTCAGTCAAATGGTGCTACTACTAGCACGAATTCGATTGTTTTGGATTCTACAACTTCTGCGCCTTTACCAACTAATTCCAACCATCCATCAAAGGAGGAAACACCAATGTCAATTGCTCCAGGTCGCTTGTTACAAGCTGTTAGTGCCGAGGATTTAAATCTAGTTCAAACGTTGTTAGACCAATCAACTGCGATGATTGATGAACAAAATGAAAAAGGAGAATCCCCATTATTGATTGCTGTCCACCATAATATGATCGATATTGCAAAAATCCTCATTGATCACGGTGCGAACATCAACTTACAAGATCATATTCAAGATAGCCCTTACTTATATGCTGGCGCACAAGGAAAAACTGAGATTCTTGCTTATATGCTTGAAAATAGTGAACCTGATCAGTCGATCGTTAACCGTTTTGGTGGTAATGCCTTGATACCAGCTGCCGAAAAAGGACATTTAGCCAACGTCAAACTTTTGCTAACTGATGGTCGTGTTGATATTGACCATCAAAATCATTATGGCTATACTGCGTTAATTGAAGCTGTGGCTTTGCGAGATGGCTCAAAGATCTACCAAGACATCGTCCGAGAATTATTGGCTCATGGTGCAAATAAAGAATTGCGTGATAATCAAGGGAAAACTGCCGAAGATTATGCCAGAGAATTAGGATATGATCAACTATTATCTCAATTAACTTGATTACAGAGTAAACAATAATTTCCAAATAAAAAAGCTGATGATCGATGTTTTATAATAAAATGACACTTTTGTTTATAGCTTAGACATTTGCTTTTTTGTTTTACTTTCACGATCGTCTCATCGTTTTTGTCTGAACCATGTTCGATTTACTTTCTGATCAGCTAAGCTTTTTGGTATGGAACGTCACATCTGCGCCTTTACTCATACGCAGTTTTTCTATCACGAAACCTTCGTTAAACAAAAGATTTCACTTAAGATGAACCTGTTTCATTATGGTTACAGGTCACTCGACTGTTGGTAATACATACGTTTTTATTTCTAATACTTGAATGATCTTATCTAAATCTGCCACTTTGACTACCATGGTTTGATCAGGTCTACCAGGTGCAAATACTAATTTTTCCTGAGCGAATATTTCTTCATCAATAATGACAGGAACAGATGATTCATAACCAAAAGGTGAAACAGCACCTGGCTTTTGTCCCGTTTCCGCTTCCATTTCTTCAGCCGAAACAACTGACACTCTTTTACCAATCAGTTTGCTTAATTTTTTAAAGTCACTCCTTTTAGTCGTGAAGGTTAAAAAAATATAGCGATTGTTTTGTTTATCTTTTAAATATAAGCTCTTCGTCTCAGTACCGCTAAATCCTTGTTCCTCTTTTACAACTAACGCATCCTCATTGGTATAAATCGGACGATGGCGATAAAGTTCAAACGCAATCTGGTTTTGTGTAAATATTTCTTGCAAATCAATCAAAAAAATACCTCCTTAAAAATAGATTATTTCTTTACTTTTCTATTTTATGGGATTTTTATCGATAAAAGCAATGTTTATTTCATTACTCGTTCGGTTTATCCCTAACTTTGTTTACATAATATAAATATAGTTTATTTAAGTCGGATTTCTTAAAAAAACAGAGTAAATTCGTTGGATATCACGAATTTACTCTGTTTTTTTCTATTGATTTAAACTGCTAAGACTATCTGCTACGATTTGTTTTGGTGTCAAATGATAACGTTCATACAATGTTTGAACAGGTACACTATCAGTAAACTCTTTTTGAGAACCAAAGTTTAGAACTTGGATTGCTGAATCTCCATAATAACGACTGATTTTTTCACCAAATCCGCCCGAAAGACTACCATCTTCTAAAGTGATAATCAATTGGTGATTTTCTTTTAATTCTTCTAAAGTTTCATGATCAAGTTCGGTGATCGTTCCAGGGTTAATCAAAGTGCCTGAAATCCCCTGATTCGCAAATTCTTCTAAAGCTTGTTTACCTAATTCAAGGAAGCCACCTAGTGCTAAGATTGCAACTTTATCTCCAGCAACTAAGCGTTGGTAACTTGGAATAGCGTAGTCTTTTGCGATTGCTTCACCAGATGTCACACCATGAGCAGGGATTCTAATAGCAACCGGTGAATCGGTTTGCGATAAACTCCAATCCAACATCGAAAGTAAGTCTTCCTTCGTAGCTGGCGCTAAATATTTAATATTAGGAATACTTGAAAGATAAGGAATATCAAAAGTCCCTTGGTGAGTACGATCACTTCCTGAGATGCTTGCTCCTCCAATTAGAATGACTACTGGATTTTCGTTGATCGCTAAATCATGAGATAATTGATCATATGCTCGTTGTAAAAACACACTTGAATGGAATACCACAGGTCGAATCCCTTGAGATGCTAAAGCAGAAGCAAATGTGATCGAATGTTGTTCTGCAATCCCTACATCAAAGTAGTGTTCTGGATGTTTTTTTTGAAATTCCTTTAAGCCAAACATTCCTGGAATCGCAGCATTCACAGCCACGATAGGCGTTGCACTTGTTTTCGTTTTTTCATCAAGATAGTTCATAATTATTTGATTAAAACTTTCACTAGTAGGAGCATTTTTCGCTTCGCCTGTTTCTAAATCAAACGGTACATGCCAATGATATTTCATTTTGTTTTCGACGGCTGGCTCATAGCCATGACCTTTTTCAGTGTGAACATGTAAAACGATTGGATGGTCAATGTCTTTAATTTCTCTGAAAACCTCAATTACTGTTTCTAAATCATTACCATCCGCAATGTAGCGATAATCATACCCCATCGCTTTAAATAAATTATCGTTACTTGTCCCATTGCTTTCACGAAGCTCTGCTAAATGACGATATAAACTTCCCTGATTCTCATCAATGGACATTTCATTGTCATTCACTAAAACGATCAAATTAGAATTGATTGTTCCACCATTATTCAAACCTTCAAAAGCTAAGCCTCCACTTAAGGAACCATCCCCGATAAAAGCAATGATATTTCCTTTCTCCTGTTTCAAATCACGGGCTTTTGCAAGACCGACCGCTAAACTGATCGAAGTTGAAGTATGCCCCACAGTAAAATAATCATGTTCACTTTCATGTTGATTGGAATAGCCACTAATTTCGTGGTAGCTTCCCTCCTCAAATCCATTTTTACGACCAGTTAATAACTTATGTCCATAAGATTGATGGGAAACGTCCCAAACAATTTTATCCTTGGGCGAGTCAAACACATGGTGGAAAGCAATTGTTAATTCCACGACACCCAAATTTGGGCCGACATGTCCTCCGATCGCACTATTTTTTTGTAAAATCTTTTCTCTCATTTCTGTAGCTAATTCAGACATTTCGTCTATCGTTAGTTTTTTTACCTCTGTTGGACCATTGATTTGGTCTAAGATGTTTGTCTTTATACTCACTATTCTCTCTCCTTTTGCAATAACATGTCCGAAAAGAATAACTCATTTCGGTCTTACTAATTGTTACCACAAAAGATATTGTACTACTTGGAGTCAACTCTAAGTCAAGAGGATTTTGAGTAAAACTTCACAATAACAATGATATTTTTATTCTAAACAGCTTACCACGAATAAACTTTACTAACTGGACCGAATTTTTTTAATGTAGATAAAAAAAGCTGAGACAATAATTGTCTCAGCTTCTGATTTTATTTATGATCGATCAAATGATCCGATCAATTTCTTATAGTTTACGAGCAAAGAATGATACGACCAATACAAGAATGATTGCACCAATCAATGATGGAACGATTGCCATGCCCCCGATACTTGGTCCCCAAGTGCCAAGTAAAGCTTGTCCGATCGCTGATCCAACTAGACCTGCGACTACGTTAGCAATGATTCCCATTGAAGAACCTTTATTTGTAATAGCCCCTGCAATTGCTCCGATAATACCACCGACGATTAATGACCAAATAAATCCCATTTTAATTTCCTCCTAATTTCTTTTACTAACAATCAATTACTGAACACGTGGTTCAGTGTTTTCTTTCACTTTTTGTGTTCCTTTATTCATAGCTGCTTTTGCTTTATCTGTTTGTTTTGAAGCAAATTGACCAGTTGATTTAGCAGCATCTGTCACTTTGTCTTGGACAGTTTCTTGATCTTTTGCATATTCTTCTTGTGTTTTGATATCAACTACATTCACATTCACTTCGATTACATCTAAATGTGTCATATCATTCACTTCACGGCTGATCAACTCTTTAATTTGATCATAGATATTTTCAATATCTTTTCCGTATTCTACAACTACATCTAAGTCAACAGCAACTTGTTTTTTACCAACTTCTGCATTGATTCCTGCTGTGACATTATCCGTGTTCACTAATTTTTCAGCAATGTTTGAGAAGAAACCGCCATCTAATGTTAATAAACCATCAACATCTTTCAAAGCATAACCGATAATTTTTTGAATTACTTTATCTTCGTAAGTTAATTCTCCACGTGAAATATGGTTATTCTCAGATGTCATTGTATTTGTGTTTTTGATTTCTTTGTTTTCCATGTCCAGTTCCTCCTAAGATTTAAAAAATTGATCAAATATTTTTGTTTCTTTCAAATAAAAACCAATGCCTGCACCTATAGCAGTCATGATTAATATTAGAAGTGTTTTAAAAAATCCAACTGTTATCCATAAAACAGCTAACAGTAAGCCAAGTCCCCCGAAGATAATAGGGAGCTTGTACGCTGAAAATATCTCTTTCATGATGGGCCCCTCCTATTCTACTCGAGCGTGCTTGTGTGCATTACTGTCGTAATCTTCAAATCCACTATAAGTAACAGCTACAGCGATGTTTTGTTCAGTACCAAGTACTCGTGCCACTTGTTGTTCAATGTCACGCATCAATTCTCCTGTTTTACCAATTAAAGAGGATGTTCGTTTTAAATCCCCTTTTACATGGACATTGATTTTATTTTTTGTTGAGCGTACTCGAACTTTTGGTGAACCAACAAATTCTTCTTCATGTAATTGTGATCGCACAAGCCCTTCGATTGCTTTCTTGTCTAAAGTCAGTTTTCCATCTTTTTGTTTTAAAACAAACGTTCCTTTGGATTTTGGATAGAAAAGAACAACTAATAACAAAATAAGCACAAGTATAGCAAAAACGACAGCTGTCCAAAATAGATATTGTTGCACGTAGTAGTTCGTTATGACAAAAAATCGAAAACGTTCCAACTGTTCTGGCATCATATACGGTGCGTTGATCAACGCAATCCCTAAAAGCACCGTCAGCAAGAATAAACTTGCAAGAATACCGACGATCTTCCACCCTTTATTCATTCTCCACCTCCTACTTCTAATTGACCGTGATCACACATGTTATTTACAAGATTCAATAGAAAGCGCTACCATGCCATGCTAATACTAATAGCCTTTTTTCACTTTCTATGACAATCATTCATAAATAACGTTTCCCTCCAATAGACTGTATTGCCTTTTTTCTATTGGGTATATTTAAAGGATAGTAGTCTACATTAAAAAATGCAAAGATAATGCTCAGTTATTATTACAAAAAACTATCAGTTGCTATGAAAATTTTCTAATATTTATCGTTTCCTACTCTCTTTCTTCTTTCTTATCTGTAAAAAACAGATAAAATTTCTTTCCAAATATCTTTTAAATGAATTATACTTAAGTAAAGATCATTTGAAGAAATGGAACGCTTTAGCCATGTTTTTGAAAAAAGGGGTGTTGTGAGATTATGGTAAAGAAAATAATTTATGCTCTAATAACTACCTTAATTTATTTAATCGTTTCTAATGCAGGGAATTTATTTTTTGGAATTTCAAAAGAATTTAGTTGGACAACGACATTATGGGAATCTTTTTTCTTTTTTATATTTGTTTTGCTCTTACAAAATTATCGAAAAAAATAAGTCTTAGGGTCAAAATAGCAACTACTATTTTTGATCCTAAGACTTATTCGTATAATGAATTCTTTTTATTCCACTAGTATTTCTATTTCCAAGTTTATTTCTCGATTTGTTTCAATGCATCAGGTACTTTTGGTTCATAAATAATTCCTGTACACATTGTTCCTTTACCTATAGCTTCTGTAGCAACAGCAATAGCAACAGTTGCTAAAATTCGCATATATTTTAATTTTCTTGAGCTAATTTTTTTTAACATTTTCTTCATCCTTTCTTTTTTGAACAAACATTAAAAGGGTTGAGATCATCATGCCTAACAACAGTAAGGTACGAATACGGTTACTTGATTGAATCCCACCAAAAATAGTAAGGAACAAACTGACCACTATCATCTGGCTCTTTCCATTTAGCAAAGAACTTTTCGCCGGTTTTTGTGCGATCACTATCCCTTTGAACCACAAGATCAAGCAAATCATGAGACTGCAGATCACAAAGCTGGCTCTTGTGACATCTACAGCAAAAGTAGTAACTAGATATGGTAATAAGACAAAGAAAAATAGACTTAAGGCCGTACATACATTACTATCTCTTGCATGAAAACTTTTTGTTGTTCTTCTCATTAGTGTAAATGCCAAATGGGTAGTCAAAACCGGCAGAATAATATGAAGACACCCAGCTAAACAGTAGATAAAAAATATCTTTGAACTAATTACCAAAAGAACAGCTAATCCATATTCCATTTTTGCCAAGTCAATTTCTGACAATTGTAATTGTCTTCCTATCCGCTTACTAATTGTTTTTGAAACTTTTTCTTCTAAAGATATAGATTCTTCCGACATTTGATCCGCTCCTTTTCATCTATATTATATTTGTTTTTTTATAAGATAGTTGGTTTTATCAAAAGTGAACGTTATTTGATCAAAAGTGCGGAATACCTGGAGATGTAATCAACAACTGGTTAATTTCTTGAACTGATTTACTACTTTTTTTAAATGACGAGTAGAAACTAAACATTTTGCTCCATTGGCCATAGTGATCACTCGTTCTTTTTTATTGATCTCTTTCACATTCATCAGATTAACTACATAAGATTGATGGCAACGACAAAATACCTCATACATACTTTCTACTTCTTTGATCTTCCCTATATACTCAATTCTGCGGTTATCTAAATAGACGATCAATTTATGGGGTGTTGGACTAGATTCAAAATAAAATATCTCATCGACATATAACTTTACATCAATTGGACCATTCTTAATCCAAATTTGGGGTCTAGTTTCCAGATTTGTATTCAAATAGCGTTCAATTGCGACGTCAATACATTCCGTCACTCTCTTTTGAAAAGTATCCATATTATCTTTGACAATGTAATCTAATGCTTCTACTTTGTATAAAAAAGTTAAATAGACTAGATCTGTATAAGTTGTCACAAAAATGATTTTTGCTGTTGGGTCGTAATCTCTGATTTTTTTTGCTAACTCGATCCCATTTAAATCCGTTTTTAGATCAATATCCAAAAAATAGATTCCTTCTGTTTTATGTTTTGAAATAAACGACAAGATCATCATTGGATCATCCGTAGCAAATTGGAATTGAACATCATAATCTTTCATCAATAAATAATTTGTAATCATCCGAGTAAGCTTATTTCGATGAGCAATTTCATCATCACAAACAAATATTTTTAACATTACTAGCCCCTCATTCCACTAATCGTTATGATTTGTATAAAGCGATTGTTTTCAATTTTTGTTTCTAAAAAAACATTCTCGTTCAAATGAACAAGCTCGTCCAGATTCGTTAGACCTAGTCCTTGATTTCCTTTTTTAGTAGTAAAATTCACTTTTTTCAATTCATGTAATTTAGGAATACTCGAACGACATTGATTCATTAAGACAAAAAAACAATTTTTGTCTTCCTCCATAATAGTCAATTCAATTTTTCCCTTTTCTAAAAAGGCTGATTCTTCAATTGCATTATCCAGTATAATCCCTAGCATACGAACAAGTGTGACTGTTGAGATAGCGATATCCGTAATGGGTGTTGGAATCATTACGTTTACTTCGACACCCTTTTGGCTAGCCACGTATAATTTACTCAAAATAATGCTTTTTATCTCTCTAATTTTAAGATTTGAAAGCGAAGCAATTGGGAGATTGTTTTCTTCAAAAATCGTTTCAGTAGCTTTGATACTTTGATAAAAATACTTTTGCAGCCCTTCAATATCCTTTGTTTGAATATAATCCTCTATTGAAAACAAAATATTCTTATAATCGTGTTTAAATTTTCGTAATGCAAGATAGTTATTTTCGATCTGTTCGCTGTATTCAATCAGGTGACGCATTTCTTTTTGCTGCTCTCGTGTTTCGAATTCTTTTTTCTTGATAAAAAGTAGTACACAATAAATTATGGTAGACATTACACCATAAAGAACCGTAAATAATTCATTACTGATAACTAGGAATCTTGCTAAAACAGAAAAACGATCACTACAAATGTTAATAAAATAAATAATAATCGTAAAAAAAACAACGATGGCCGCTATTTTTAAAGTCGTTTTATCGCCAATAATCTTTGGTATGACCATTTTTTTTAGAAAAACAGTAACGATCCATAAACAACCTGTTCCTAAAACAGCTGTTAAAAAATCGCTGATATCCCAACCTAAAATTTTATATAGATATTTGGCTGTTCCATCAATGAATATGTAGAAAAATAAAATAATCGAAGGATAAAATATCGCTATATCAATGTTTCGATCAATGAAATAGATGCTTAAACATAACCCAGCCCATAAGATAACGGTCGCAATGATATTGATCCATTGATATAAAGCAATATAAGCGATTACACTAATAAACGAAAACAACTGAAACTTTTTATTTGATAAAAGATTCCTTAGATAACCAAGAGCCATAAAAACAGTGTAAAGCTGACCAATCAAAATTAGGATAAATAAACTTTCTTCATTTAATTTCATTTAAACTTCCCCTAACAACCTAATAATTTATCTGAATTTTTTATCCATACTTATATAACAATTTATACTAATGTATTTTATTTCCCAACTCCCCACAACCAAATAAAATAAAACAATTAGTTATTTGTACACCTAACTTTAATAACAAAAAATAGGATCAAATTTTCCCAACCAATCATGATCTTCGTTGTTATTTGTGATTTTAGCATATTTACTTTAGATTTGGGAGGGTATAAACATGATAATGATACGTTTTTCTACTTAAAAGTTCTGTTATTTAAAACTATCGCAAATGTAATCTAAATTAAATATCTTTTTTGCAAAAGATATGTTATAATTAATCTATTGCGATAAATATTTTATGCGAGATTTTGATTTGTTTTGATGAAATTTAATCCCACTGGCGTAACTTCAGGGTTACAAGGATGTATTAGTGGTTAGGGAATACATTGTTTAAATGAGAAATAGTCCATTTTTAGTAATAGTTTTACAGCTTTAAAATATAATATGATTCGTTAGAACGCCTTTTCTTTATTGAAAAAGGCGTTTGTCCATCCATCTATTTATCGTTTATCGATAAATAATTATTGATAATGAACAAACCTCATGCTATACTAATAAAAATTTAGGAGGCATTTTATGAAATCCAAACTGTTCTTTATCCAATTAATCGTTTCTGTTTTTTGTTTTGTTCCCCTTCTCTTGGGAACGCTATTAACTATTCAATTGAGTACAAATCCTACAAATCCATTTAGCAACTGGCAAACTACACTATTTATTCTAGTTCTTTACCTGATCCTTCTAGTGACTTTGTTGCTCAATTTCTTCCTGCTCCGCTTAGTCAAAACCTTCCCTTCAAAGGAAACTTTTACTAAAAAGAGTCTAAAGCTTAGCAGTAAAATCCGATCTTGCCTTTTATGTATCACGATCCTTGCATTTGGTATTTTGCCAAAATTTTACCAAATAGCTGATATGAGCGATAGTCCAGGAATCCTACTCATCGCTTTCGTCTTACTCTTTATCCCTTTTTTTATCTACATCCTTTCAAGCATTTTGATTGATTTACTTAAACAAGCCATTTATTTAAAAAATGACTATGATCTAACAGTGTGAGGTGTCGAATGTCTATTATTATCAATTTAGATGTCATGTTAGCCAAGCGAAAAATGAGCGTGACCGAACTGAGTGAAAAAGTAGGTCTTACGATGGCTAATATCTCTATTTTAAAAAATGGTAAAGCAAAAGCGATTCGGTTTTCTACGCTCGATAAGATTTGCGAAGTTTTAAACTGCCAACCAGGTGATATCCTCGAATATCAAGATACAAGCCAAATGAGAGAGTAGCTCATTTCTTTAGTTGAGTGACACCAATGAAAGCTAACTACTTTCTAATCAATCTGAAGACCGACAAAAAAGCCCACGTCAGCTGTAGTCTAGCTAACGTGGGCTTTTTAATAACTGATTATCTTATTTTTTAGAATTTTTATTTGCTTTTCTTTTTCTCCAAAACAGGATGATTCCCGCTAAACTAACAATCAAGACACCTGATACAGTAAAAACCGTATTTTTTGTTTCATTGGTTTTTGGTAAATTACCATTTTTTGCGCCACTTGTATTGTCTCCATTTGAGTTCTTTTTTTCTGAATCTGTTCCTGTGATCTCTTTATCTTCAGTCATGCTATCTTCTGTACCATCTTCTAAAGCACCATCCGTCCCTTTTTCCACCACTTCATAAGCCGCTTCAGTTTCAGTAGAAAAACCACCATAGGAACGGTCAGCTTTCACGACTAGTTTAGCAACACGATACCCCAAAGAAGAAGTATCGATTTCTGTTTCAGGATCTAATGCAACCGTATAAGCAGTTTTCGGCAACTCTTTGCCATTGACTTTAACTTCTTTCAAAAGATTTTTAAGGTCCACACGTTTCGTATCGATAACTATTTTCGCTTCTGCTGGTGTCACGGTAAAATCTCCTGTTGGTTCAAACCCATATTCAGTCACATTGTAATACGCATAATTGGAACCATAAGTGTAATTTCGCTCTTCTTCTTCTGCCATCAAGACATTCCCACTTGGATCGGCATGATACACTTTAATTTGATCTCCCACCGAAACTTTTAATGGTTCCCCACTATTGAATCGATTAATCGATTGTTCAATTGTTTGCGTACCGCGAACTTCGTATTTATATTTACTGCTGTTATTTGTAAAAACTTCAATCCCATAGTAAATTTCCATGTCATCATATTCTGTGATACGGTTCGATAAGTCACTTCCGTCTTCTCCCTGTAATGATTGGAGTTTGATTTGTTTGTTTTCTTTTATCAAACTGTAGGCACCTACAGTATCGCCATCTTGATTTTTTAGTTGGATCGTACTTCCCCACTTCACTTCATAAGGCACTTCCACTTCTGTAGAAGTCACCTCATCTGCGGTAGACAATTTCACTTTTAACATTTTCTGTCCAGTGGTATTTGTATCAAAGTCAGAAACTTGTTCGACATCATATAATGTCGTCTCTAATTTTTGACCATTGAAAGTGACATTTTTAATCAAATCCATTCCATCAATGTCACTGGTATCTTCGCCCAAGGTAAATTCATGCGAAACTGTTTCAGCCTCCATCTCAGTGATGGGAACAAATTCTTGACTGGCCACTTGATAATAGGCGTAGTTGGAACCCGCTGTATAATTTTTCGACAAGTCATCTCGCATCAATAAATTATTCTTCGCCTCTGCATGATAAACTTTAACGATGTCCCCTTCCTCAATCGGTAATGGTTGGCCATTATTAAACCCATTGATCGCCTGCCACACTGTCATATTGCCTGTCACATCATACTGGTATTTTATTTGTTCCGATAATCGAGTCGTCGGATCTAAGCCTATAATATTTTCGACAGTGACACCTGTTTTTTCTTCAGGCTGATTTTCTGGATTTCCTACTATTTCGATTCGATAGTAAGTATCGCGACCAAAGGCACTATTCACATGATCCGATAAAACGGTGGAATCATCCCCTTTGCCAGCTTGTATCGTCCACTCTCCGCCTTGTTCCACAATACTATAAGCGCCCACATTCTGGTCATCTAACCCTTTAAGTAAGAAAGTACTTCCCCAAGCCACTTCATAAGGAACATCCAGTTCAATATCTGCTGAGCCATCTTCTGGCTTAAGATTTAATTTGACTTCTCTTTTACCAACAGTAGAGGTGTCCATTTTAGAAAGTTGCGTAATCTTATAATTTTTGCTTTCCACCCGTTCACCATTGATCGTTATATTCGCTAATAGCTGACTCAAGTCTATATTTTGAGTGTTTTCCATTAAAGAAAAAACTTTATTTGGTCCTACAGTTTCAATTACCGGCATGGGCTCAAAACCATAAGAAGTTATGCGGTAATTAGCATATGGAGAACCATAGCTATAGTCCTTTTCTGTTTCATTTACCAGTAAGACAGAACTACCGTCTGAACGTTGGGGATGATATAGTTTTATGATATCACCTGCTTGGACATTCAATTTTTGTTTCGAGCCAAAATTAGCCATTACCTCTTCTAAAGTCGCATAACCCGGTATCTCTTGCGAGTAAACAGATCGCCCTTCACGCACTATTTCAATGGAATAGTAAAGTGAAGAATCGGTACTAATTGGTGCATTAAGATCGGTTTTTAATCCTTGGTTAAAGACTAATACCCGATTCGTACTGGAAGTTCCCGCATATAATGAAAAGGCCCCGGCTGATTGTCCATTCTGAGCTTTTATCAAAATAGTTTTTCCCCATTTGACTTCATAGGGAACGTCAATCTCTTTTGACACCAGCCCATCTTTCGTATCAATACGTACTTTGATCGTTTGTGATCCTGCCACCGAAGTATCAAAATCACTCATTTGTTTGACTGTATATAGATTACTAGCCACTATCGTTCCATTGACCGTAATACTATTGATCAACTTCGATCCATCAACGTTACTGCTGTCTTCACCCAAGATAAATTCTTGAGGCATCGAATCAGCCGCTACCTCTAAAATTGGTTCCAAGCCATATTCAGTGACTTCATAATACGCATAATCGGAACCCATCGTGTAATCCTTGACTAATTCGTCTTTCATTAACAGATTTTTCCCAACAGAATCGGCATGGTACACTTTGATCACGTGACCTTCATTGACATCCAGCGGTTTTCCCTCGTTGAAACCGTAGATGGATTCACGAATCGACTGATTGCCTATCACTTCATAACGGAACTTGTTAGTTGTCCCCTGTAAAATTTCAATGGAGTAAAAGGTACCTCTGCCAAAGTAGTTATTGACTGGCTCGTCTAATTCTGTACCTTCTACGCCCTGGCTAGCTTTAATCTGCCATTGATCATTACTTTTTAGTAAACTGAATGCACCAACAGTCGATTCTTTCAACCCCTTTAGAACGAAAGTATCACCCCATTTCACTTGATAAGTGACTTCAACTTCTTCAGAGACTAAACCATCTTTTGTGGTAATATTGACTCTCATCGTTTGCTTACCAACTGTTCGAGTATCCCCCCCATCGATAAGGTTGATTTTATACTGTTCATTCGAAGTTAATTGACCGTTAAGACGTATATTTTTGATGAACTCTTGTGGATTCAATTGGTTGATATCTTCGCCTAAAAAAAATACTCTTGCGCTTTCAGCTGTTATTACGGGAGCTGGGTCTAAACCATACGCTGTTACACGATAACGAGCATTCTCTGTTCCGTATGTAAAATCTTTTTCTTCTTCATCAATCATCACGACCGAGCTATTAATGGATCTTGTAATTTTCCTACCGACACGTTTAACGGTGATTCTAATCCTTGGCGAATCGAAAGAGCTGCGGAGTCATTATTTGAGTTACTGACATCAAGAGTGAAAGCACCTGCAGAATGGCCATCAATTGAACGCATTAAGATGGTATTGCCCCATAATACGTTGACTGTAGTGGTTCCTGTTCCTTTAATCCAGACACTCGCCTCAGAAGTTTTTTTCTTAACTGTAATGTTTACTTCTTTTTGACCAATAGTCTGAAAATTTGTATCGGTTGTTTCGTCCACGACCAATTCTAACTCATTAACGTCTACTTTCTCACCTAACAGTGTCACTTCTTCTATATAATTTTTAAAATTTGAACTTAAAGAAGGGTAGGATACTCCTAATATTCGTTCTTCTAATGGTTTTAATTTAACTTCTAAACCTGGATTGGAGATAACTTCAATTTGTACTGCACTATCTGCAGTACGCCCATCTGAGGAGGTCGCTTTCGCCAGACAAGTTTGAATACCCTCTTGATTCATATCAGGGGCTTTGACCCATTCAACTTTGTATGTAGACTCTTCATAATGATTCACCACATTAAAATAATCGGCTGCTTTTGGAACAGCACCATATTGTATGACTTTATGTTCTCCTGCTTTTGGTAACATCTCTAGTGGCAAAGGCATAATCGTAATCGGCACAGTGACTTCAAGCGTTCGTCCAGAGTCATCACTGATTACTATTCTCGCTTCTTGCACTCCTGGCTGACTCGTATCAGGAGATGTTTTCCATTCATATTTTACATTTCCTCGAGTATTCTCTACTGACTCAATATATTCTACAGCTTTAGGTACCTCATCACCTTGTTTAAGCGTATGTACGCCATCTTTTATTGAAGCTTTCAATTTCCCAATACTTGATTCTGCATCAGGAAAATCTACTGAAAAATCAATTGCATCATATTCTTTAACTATCCCATAAAAGTAAGTAGGGTAATAAAAGATTTCCATAGGGAAAATCTCGGGTTGGTTTGGCGCAATTTTCAGACGAGTGAATGTAACATGATAACCCCAATCATCTGCTTTAACCAATTTCATTCGCCAATTTCCGCTTTTTGAATCTACACTAAAATGTTTACCTTCTGAAACAGTTCCATTATGTGGTGCCCCTTGAGGTAATAAATATATTGTGTCCCTCTTTATCAGAACGCCATCACGAGGGAGATCAGGGTCATAAGCTGGTTCTGTAAGACCTATCTGTTTGCTATAATCAAAGTCTGGAGCAAGTTTATATTTTAAAATTACTTGTTCATCTACTTTATAATTTAAGTTTCTCTCGTTTATTGCATCTCTTATTATACTATTCAAATATGCCCCTACATACGCAGAAGCTGTCTTCCTAAGTTCTCCACGTTGATAACTGGTTAGCACAGAGTCTCTAGAAGAAATTGTTGTATTTTTTTGATCATCTTCTGGATCTACTAGGTTATTATTATCTGCTTTTTCACTTGTTTTTTTTCTTTTCCCTGATTTGTTTTTTCAGTTCTTTTTGATTTTTGACTTATAGCTCTGCTTTCATTTGTAGGCAACATCGAACCTGCTCCCACGATAGTCCCACTATTCGTTTGACCGAGTATCAATGCAAAAATCAACGCACTTTTCAATAATCGTTTTTTATCTTTCAACATAATCCTCCCTTGATTACTCTATTAAGAAAAAAATTTTTCTTTCATCAAGAAGCATATAAGGAATTATTTTATCGTACAATGTCATATTTTACCAACAAACCAGGAAAAATAGACTTACTTCAAATCGTTATTTTTTAAATTGTACTATAAATGTAAAAGGAAATGAAAAAAACTGATATTTATGGGATTGATGAATCATCATTGATTTTTCCGTTTCATTTCAGATAGTAAAAATGCTGAGAAAAACTGATATTACAATAAAATTCACTTTAGATAGAATTCACCCTCCCTCTAGATGTGGTTAATGAATAAATTTCAACAGGATGATTATCGTAGTAACTTGAAACCGATATGTACGTTTAGTTAAGCAGATATCATTTTTAATTTTGTTATAATAACAATAATTTTAGTTATACATATAATAAAATAGTTGAAAAGCTATTTTCCAAAGCTTACTAAAGAATTCTATTCGGATATTGATAGACGATGGATGTTATCCTCATGTTTGCATAGAGGATGACATGGGCTTTATTTGTGCAAATGGTAAGTCAGACAACTCAGTGACAAAGAGCTAAAAAACACTCATTAGAAGCTTTTACCGCAACTAATGAGTGTTTTATTTATTTCAACGAGATTATACTACTTTTTTGGTTCTTCTTTTGGTTTTTTCTTTTTCCAAAGCAGAAACATTCCTACCAAACTAATTAGCGCGGTACCTAAAAGTGGGAACATTGCATTTTTGGTTTCATTGGTTTTTGGTAAGTTACCACCGTTTGCTTCTTCTGTTCCTTCACCTTCCACGTTGGTCTCTTCTTCTGTATTTCCTTCGCCTGAACTTTCTCCTAACGCTCCTGGTGTTCCTTCTTTCACCACCTCATAAGTCGCTTCAGTTTCAGTAGAAAATCCACCGTAAGAGCGGTCAACTTTTACCACTAATTTAGCGACACGATTTCCTAAACTTGAAGTATCGATTTCAGTTTCAGGATCCAATTTCACGGTATAGGCGTTTTTCGGTACTTCTTTCCCGTTGACTTTTACTTCTTTCAAGAGATCTTTAAGATCCACTTGTTTGGTATTAATGATTATTTTTGCTTCTGCCGGTGTCACGGTAAAGTCCCCAGTCGGTTCAAAGCCGTATTCGGTCACATTATAATACGCATAATTGGAACCATAGGTATAATTTTGCTCCGTTTCTTCTGCCATCAAGACATTCCCGCTTGGATCCGTATGATACACTTTGATTTGATCCCCTGCAGAAACTTTTAATGGCTCCCCACTATTGAATCGCTCGATTGCTTGGGCAATCGTTTGTGTGCCTCGCACTTCGTATTTATATTTACTAGTGTTATTTGTAAAGACTTCGATCCCGTAATACACATCTGCATCATTGACTTCAGTGACTCGACTAGCTAAGTTCGTTCCTTCTTTTCCTTGTAACGCCTGGAGTTTCAATTGTTTTTTGTCTTTTGTTAAGCCGAAAGTACCGACGGTTTCACCTTTTTTATTTTTGAGCTGGATCGTACTTCCCCATTTCACTTCGTAAGGTACTTCCACATCCGTAGAAGTGACACCATCTGCGGTAGATAATTTCACCGTTAACATCTTCGCTTCAGCAGTATTCGTATCAAAGTCAGAAACTTGTTCGACATCATATAATGTCGTATCTAATTTTTGACCATTGAAAGTGACATTTTTGATCAAATCCATTCCATCAATATCACTGGCATCTTCGCCTAATGTCAATTCTTGCGAAACTGTTTCAGCTTTCATCTCAGTGATCGGTTCAAATTCTTGATTGGCTACTTGATAATAGGCATAATTTGAACCCGCTGTATAATTTTTCGTCAAGTCATCTCGCATCAATAAATTATTCTTCGCCTCTGCATGATAAACTTTTACGATGTCCCCTTCTTCAATTGACAACGGCTGCCCGTTATTAAACCCATTGATAGCCTGACCCACAGTCATGTTTCCAGTCACATCATACTGGTATTTTATTTGTTCCGATAATCGAGTCGTCGGATCTAAGCCCATAATATTTTCAACGGTTACACCAGAACCTTCCTTCGGTTGATTTTCTGAACTTGCTACTACCTCGATCCGATAGTAAGTATCGCGACCAAAAACGTTATTCACGTGATTGGTTAAAACGGTGGAATCATCCCCTTTACCAGCTTGGATCGTCCACTCTCCGTCTTGTTCCACAATACTATAAGCGCCCACATTCTGGTCATCTAACCCTTTAAGCAAGAAGGTACTTCCCCAAACCACTTCGTAAGGAACATCCAGTTCGATATCTGCGGTCTCATCCGCTGTCGTCAGTTTTAATCTGACTTCCTTTTTACCCACAGTTGCGGTATCTAATTCAGAAAGTTTCTCCACTGTATAGTCTTCATTCGTAACGATTTCGCCGTTGATCGATACTTGTGCTAACAACAGACTCAAGTCCGTCGTTTTCGTATTCTCTTTTAATGAAAATGCTTTGTTGGAGCCAACAGCTTCAATCACTGACATCGGTTCAAAACCATAGGAGGTTACTCGATAGTAGGCATATTGCGAGCCATAGGTATAATCTTCTTCCATTTCATCTACCATTAACACTGAACTACCTTCTGAACGTTGTGGATGATACATTTTAACGACATCACCTGCTTGGACATTTAACGTTTGTTTCGTCCCGAAATTGTCCATTACCTGTTGGAGAGAAGCACGTCCCGGTACCTCTTGTAGATAAACAGAACGACCATCTCGCAATACTTCAATGGAATAATAAAGGGAAGAATCGGTACTAATCGGCGCATTGAGATCGGTTTTTAATCCTTGGTTTAAGACTAATACACGATTCGTACTGGAAGTCCCAGAATGTAATGAAAAGGCTCCGGCTGATTGACCATTTTGAGCTTTCATCAAAATCGTATCGTTCCATTTAACTTCATAAGGAACCTCGATTTCTTTTGAAACGAGTCCATCTTTCGTATCAATACGCACGTTGATCGTTTGTGATCCTGCCACCGAAGTATCAAAATCACTCATTTGTTTGACTGTGTACTGATTATTTCCCACTGTCGTTCCATTAATCGTAATGCTATTAATCAACTTCGCACCATCAACGTTACTACTATCTTCACCTAAGATAAATTCTTGAGCCATCGAATCAGCCGCAACCGCTAAAATTGGTTCCAAGCCATGGTCAGTGACTTCATAATAGGCATAATTGGAACCAATCGTATAATCCTTGACTAATTCATCTTTCATTAAAAGATTTTTCCCAAGAGGATCGGCATGATACACTTTGATCACGTCGCCATTACTGACCGTCAACGGTTGCCCATTATTGAATCCCTGAATGGATTCACGAATCGACTGATTACCTGCCACTTCATAACGGAAGTTGCTGGTAGCGCCTTGTAAAACTTCGATAGAATAATACGTATCACGCCCAAAATAATTATCCACCGGATCATTTAAGTTTGTGTCGTCCACTCCTTGAGAAGCTTGGATTTGCCATTGATTTTGATTCTTCAATAAACTAAACGCACCAACTGTCGCCTCTTTCAAACCTTTAATAACAAAAGTGTCTCCCCACTTCACTTGGTAAGAAATCTCAATTTCTTCGGACGCAAGTTTATCCTTTGTCATGATTTTGACCCGCATATTGCGTTTTCCGATCGTGCTGGTATCAAATTCACCAAGGGGCTCCACTGAATAAAAATCATCATCAGCCAATCCACCATTGATCCGCACATTTTTTACTAGCTCACGGAAATTTGTCTGACCCACGTCTTCGCCTAGGACGAACGCTTTTTCCGCACTTTCTGCCGTCATGACGGGTGCTGGATCAAACCCATAAGGAGTCACACGGTAACGGGCGATCTCTGTACCATACGTAAAATCATTTTCTTTTTCCTTGATCATCACCACTGAAGCATTTGGCGTTTTGCTTGGATGTGTGATTTGGATGATATCATTCATTTGAACCGTAAGATTATTATCAGTATCTCCAAACGCATTCATGACTTCTTGTAAGGTCGCACGATTCGTGACATCTTGGTTATAGACGGAACGACCATCACGTAAAACCTCGAAATTATAATAAAGTTCAAAGGGATTAGTGGAATCGCCCACCCATTCATCTAAAGGTGATGCAAGCCCTTGCCTAATAGATAATGTTGCTGGGGCGTTACTAGAATTACCAACATCTAAAGCAAAAGCACCAGCGGAATGACCATCAACCGAACGCATCAAAATGGTATTGCCCCATTTATAATTTACAGTGGTTGTCGCTGCCCCCTTTATCATCACATCTGAATCTGGGTGCCTCATTTTAACAGTAATAAGTACTTCATGTTGCCCTACCGACGAAAATACTGCTTCCGTTGATTCTGAGACTACTAATTGAAGTTGATTAATATCTACCGGTTTTCCTAACATCGTAACTTCTTCAATGTAATCTTTAAAATTGTTACTTAAAGAAGGATAAGTACTCGCTAATACCCGATCTTCTATAGGTTTTAATTTAACTTGTAACCCTGTATTTTCTAAGATAGTTATTTTTACCGTGCCTTCTACTGTACGTCCATCAGAAGAAGTTGCTCTTGCTTTACAAATTTGTTCTCCTACTTGGTACATATCAGGCGCGTTCACCCATTCGACTTGATAAGTTATTCCTTCGTAATGATTCACTACGTCAAAGTAATCACCAGCTTTTGGAACTTTCTCATATTGGTTTAACTGATATTCGCCTGGTTTTGTTGACATTTCTAAAGGTAGCGGAATGATGGTTATAGGGATAGTCACATCCAACGATCGCCCAGACTCATCACTGACATTCACTACAACTTATTGATTACCCGGTTTTTCAACATTTGGCGCTTTTTTCCATGAGTATGTTATATTACCTCGTGAGTTTTTCACGGAATCAATATAAGTTGAAGGTTTTGGTACTGATCCTCCTTGATTTAAACTAAAGTCATCTGGTTTTCTGGTAGCTACTAGTTTTCCTATTGTCTCTTCTGCAGTTGGAAACTTCACTGTATATTTTCCAAAACTAAAATCAGGCTTCCCTATATTTGTCCGACCAAACCATATAGTATTAATATCAAATACTTCTTTTTCTAAACTACTTATTTTTAGACGAGTAAAGTAGAAGTCAAAATAGGCGGCAGCATTATTACCAGATTGTTTACCTTTCACCCTTAATTTCCAATTACCACTCTCAGAGATATATTCTTCATCAACTTTATTTATTTGAGTCACATTGTCCGGAAGTGGAGCAATGTTTATATTTACTCTATTAAGTAGTAGCGCATCATTAAAATCTACTTGATCTCCTACCTCATATGAATATCTTGTTAATGTCATATTACTCCTATTATTTAGCATATCTTGAGTAATTTTTCTAATTTCTTCTTTAGTTGTAGATAAGTTAATTTCGTCTCCTACATTTCTCGTTTGGTACTCTTTATTTTCTGCTGTATTGCTTTGCTGATTTATTTTTTTTATATCCTTAACTACTTCAGTTGTAACGCTTTTTGTCTTACTTGTTGTTTCTTTTTCTTCTTCTGGAATTTTCTTCGTATTGCTACTTCCATCTGCATTTAACGCAGAAACAGCTTCAACGATGGTGCCACTAGTTTGTCCAAATGCGAGTGCTAATATCAATGTACTATGTAATAATTTTTTTCTGGTTTTCAATGTACTCCTCCTTTTAAGACTGTATCTTTAAACGGCAATAGAAAAGTAATGTTAGTTTTCTCATAAGAAAAACTCCTATTTATACCATACTGCTGTTTAATTTCTTCCTTTATTTCTGACGATTTAGTTAAGTTCAAACGTTATGTTTCTTAAGTTTTTTGTTTTTGCTCAGTTCCACCCTTTTACGTCTTTTTTTATAAAAATCTTCAGTAAAATATACTTCTTTAAGTTTAATGGGAATCACAAGAATATGTAATGTCACTTTTTCACAATGGACAAACACTAAAAGACAGGAGATGTTTTTGTTATGTAAAACATTTTACTTACCATTAAAAAAGGAGCCTTAGCCAAAAATAGAAGAGACCGAGACAAAAACTTGTCTCGATCTCTTCTATTGACTCTATAAATAAACTAATTTTTAGTTACTTCGCTTTCAACTACTTAGCGACTGAACGAACAGCTAATTCGTGCTTGAATCAGTTGATTATTGGTTATTTTCTTTTTGTTGCTCAATTGCTGATTTGGCTTTTTCCGTTTGTTCAGATGCAAATTCTCCTGTAGCTTTTGCCGCATTTGTCAATTTATCTTGAACCGTTTCACTGTTTGCTTCATATTCTTCTTTTGTCTTAATGTCGACCACATCGACATTGACTTCAATGACATCTAGATGTGTCATTTCATGAACTTCTTTGGCAATGATTTTTTTGATTTGTTGGTAAATTTCTTCGATGTCTTTGCCGTATTCAACAACGATCTTAAGATCAACAGCGACTTGTTTTTTCCCAACTTCCGTGTCAATACCGGCTGTTACATTATCAGTGTTGACTAATTTTTCTGCCACGTTAGAGAAGAAGCCACCATCAGCTGTTAATAATCCATCCACTTTTTCTAAGGAGATGCCTATGATTTTTTGAATGACCTTATCTTCATATGTCACATCACCATTCATAGATTCACCGTTTTCCGTTGTGTTTTTTGGATCTTTTGCTGGGGCATCTGGCTTAGGTGGTGTATGCCCTGGCATTGGAGGTTTTGGCTGATCTCCATGATGTTCTTTTGGATTACTAAAATTTTCATGTTTCCCTTGTTGTCCTGATTGTCCTTCGTTTTCTTTTTTATCATGAGCCACTTTGTTTTCAACGTTGGGTACAACCGGATCTGGATGTGCTGAAACAGGTGCTGTTTTATCTTTAGCATCATGAACACCATTTGCATTGTTCGGTGTCGTTGGATCTGGATGTGCAGATACTGGTTTGTTTTGCTTGTTTGTTTTGTTGTTATCCATAATAGAATTTCCTCCTAAGATTTATGATCAAAAATTTTCGTTTGTTTTAAATACATTCCGACCGCCACGCCAATGATCGCCATAAGGATCAGCAACAAGGTTTTAAAGAATCCCACTGTAATCAATAGTACGGCAAGAATCAACCCAATTGCCCCGCAAATGATCGGAAGCTTATAAGCAGTAAAAAGTTCATTCATTTGTGCCCCTCCTTATTCCACACGAGCGTGTTCGTTTGTTTGATATTTATTGGTAGGTGCTTGGTAACCTGTATACTTTACCGACACTTTTACTTGCTCATCTGTGCCGAGTAATTGTTTCACTTCTTTTTCGATTTCATCCATCAATATTCTTGTTTTCCCGATCAATGAAGAAGTCCGTTTTAATTCACCTTTAACTGTAACTGCGATCTTATTTTTTGTGGCTTTGATATTAACCTTAGGTGAGTGAATGAATTCATCTTCATGTAAATGTGAACGAACCATACCTTCAATCGCTTTTTTATCTAACGTTAATTCGCCGTCCCCTTTTTTCAATAAGAAGGTTCCAATCGTTTTCGGATAAAAAATGACGATCAATAATGCAATAATTAGTAGAATCGCTAAGCCGACTGCTACCCAAAAAATATATTGCTGCATATAGTAATTCGTTATTGTAAAGAAACGGAATCGTTCAAGCATCAATGGTAAAGGATAGACCGCACTGATCAAGACGACAAATAGTAGAATAGACAAAAGTAGCAGAGAAAAAATGACACCAATTGTTTTAGTCCCTTTATTCATCCTGGCACCTCCCATTTTTTATAAGTTGATAGCTTCCCCACCAGTTACACCATAAATTTGTGCAGTAACGTAGCTCGCTTTATTTGAAGCTAAGAAAACGTAAACTGGAGCTAATTCTACTGGTTGGCCGGCACGTTCAAGCAAGCTTTGTTGGCCAAATTCAGGAATAGAATCTTCCGGTTGTCCTTCGTCTAACTGTAGTGGTGTCCAAATAGGACCAGGAGCTACTCCATTAACACGAATGCCTTTTGGTGCTAATTGTTTTGCTAAGCCAATCGTAAAGTTTGCAATCGCAGCTTTCGTAGAAGCGTAATCTAAAAGATGTTCACTTGGATTGAACGCTTGAACAGAAGTAGTGTTGATGATTGCTCCTCCTACTGGAATATGTGGAACTGCTTCTTTAACAATCGCAAACATTGCTAAAATATTCACCATGAATGTGTCTTTCACTTGTTCTAATGGAATTTCTTCAATAGCCGGACAAGAGATTTGTTGTCCCGCATTTAATACTAATGTATCTAAGCCACCTAATTCACTGACAACTTTTTCAACGATTTCTTTAGGCACTGTTTCGTCTCTAAGATCATATGGTAGTAAAACAACTTTTCGTCCTGCTTTTTCAATATAGGAAGCTACTTGTTTGGCATCTTCTTCTTCTCCTGGGAAAAAGTGCAAGCCGATATCTGCCCCTTCTCTTGCAAAAGCAATAGCTGCCGCGCGCCCGATCCCTGAGTCTCCGCCAGTAATCAGAACACGGCGATTTTCTAGTTGATTTGATCCTTCATAAGATTCTTCTCCACAGTCAGGAACTGGTTGCATTTCTTTTTGTAATGCTGGTGTATCCTGATCTTGTTTAGGAAATTCCTCAGTATGGTAAAGTTTACGTGGATCAATTAATTTTGGTTCTGTCATGTGTATCCTCCTCATAGTTTGGTACTTTTTTATTTTGTATAATCTTTTCGGTAAAGATGGTAGCCTACAGCTCCTGCAACAACGATCGAGCCAAAGATAACTAATAAAAAGGCTAAGCCAGAGCTTTTACCAGGTAATCCGCCAGTATTCATCCCCCAAATCCCTGCAATCAATGCTGGAACAGAGATCACTAGTGCCGCCGAATCAAGATATTTCATTAGATGATTCAAATGATTGTCCATCATTCCATTAAAAAGATCCCCAATACTTTCTAACAAGTCACGATAGATCAAAATCATTTTTTCTGTTTGTCTTTGTCTCAATTGGATGTCATAAAGTAGACGAGCATCAGCTAATTTCTCAACAAAATCTTCTGATTGCCATAAGGTATCTAAAGTCTCTTTTTGATCTCTCAACGTATGGTCAATATAAACAATGTCCCGTTCTAAATCCGCTTGCTTATATAGTTCTTCGTTTTCCGTCGTTTTACGCGCTTCTTGATCGAGGGAATCAATCCTCTTTTTCATTTCTGTTAGTTCTTTCACGTAATGGGTATAGATGTTCAAGACAGAATATGCAATAAGTGTTTCAAAAGAATTGATCTTATTCCCATGTTTTGCTAATACTCGATCAAAAAAGTCCGTTTTTTTATCGATACAACTAATCAATAACTCATCCGAATAAATAAACGAAATAGGCATTAATCGATTCTCGATTTTCTGCTCCTGGTTGGACAAATTCAGTAGCACTAAGGAAATCGGATGGTTCAAATTCGTCCCCACAAGCTCTTCGATTCTTGAAACTTCTTCTGGCAGAGAAGTTCCGACAAAGATATCTTTTGGTAAACGATACTTTTCAATCACCTGTTCGATTTCCTTAGTGTCACTACTGTCGATCACGAGCCAATTATAGTTGTTTTTGTCTGTCGTTATTACTTTCTCTTTTCCAATAAAGTAATAGTCCAGCATGATCAATCTCCCTTTCTACAAAGGATGTTAGCTAAAGAAACAGTTGCTTAATTTAATGTTACGATCCAAGACAACAATCTCATTTTCTAAAGAGAAACTGTTTAATTGGTGGTCATATGCAAGATTCAAATGTCTACCTAAATAAGATTGCTCTAATTTAGATGTGTAGATTTCCAGAGTGGGATGTTCGATTTTATTGACGTATTTCCCAAATTCTACAAAGAAAGGAATAATCTGGAAAAAACTGCCTTTTGCACAAGCCCCTTTATCTCTTAAAAACGGATCTGAAGAATCAATCAATGCCAAAGCAATTTTTGAATCTTTTCCTACTTTTTTTGTCAATGCCTCCATCGCATGTTTTGTCATCGTGATTTCCATCATCATCATCTCCTTCAGATTATATATAAGTTACGACATTTTTCCTCAGCGGCTCACTTCTGTGTTACGATTGATTCTGGCATAAAGTGGATATTTAGGAAATTTTGCGACACAACGGAAAGCTGTCATGTTTGCATATTTATCATAGTATTTTTTAGTTGGCCCTTCAAAATCTTTACTCCATGGTTTAACATGACCAGAGAAGTGGATGATCGATGGATCTTTACGTGTTTCTTCGTATTCCTTTTCTCCTTGTGGCGTAGGATGTTGCTTCGCTTTTGCCATGATATACCCTTGAGCATTCCATTTTGGATGTAATGGAATCCAACGATCATGTAAAATTGCATTTAACGCATCTTGATCGTGGAAACGTAATTTTTCAGGATTTTCTTCAATGAATGTTAGAACTTTTTTAGTAATGTCTTGTTCTAACCATTTTTCAACATTGATGAGCATCAATCCAGAATTAAAGTAGCGTGTTGATTTTGCTGGGATCTCCATTTTTTCTAATCGTTGGTGGAAACCAGCATCTTCTACGGCGGCCAAGATCGCACCGTTAAATTCAAGATCCCATAATGGTGTAACATCTTTTACGGTAATCATGTCACAGTCCATATATAAAAGACGTTCGACATTTTTTCCTCTAAATAACTCAGGAATAGCAATACGATAGTAAGCAGTTTCCGGAATACGATCACTTGTTACTACATTTTCAAAGAATTTTTTGTTGATCTTCAAGAATTCAACCTCTGTATTCATACGAGAATTCTTAACAGAGAAACGTAATAATTGTTTGCTTTCATTATCAATGTTGTCATCAATGACATAAAATCGTACAAAAACTTTTGGATCACTATTTTCTAATACTGAAACGAACAGCGCCGCTAGATGAGGCACAAATTTGGTATTACAACTTGATACGATTGCGATTTCTTTTCTTCTATTCATTTACCTCTCCCACTTTCTTTAAAACGCTATGCGCTAATTTTTTTAAATAGACATTTGTATATGGATGATCTTTTAACGTATTCCATGGTTTGTCATGCCCTGTGAAATGAACGATCGACGGCGATTCATTTCCTGCTTTGTATAATTTTTCATACGCAGCATCTGGAGCAGGATGACGTTCAAAGATCAAAGAAGTCTGCATATTCCATTTTGGTTCTAATTGCTCCCAGTCTTCATACAGAACTGCATTTAACGCGTCTTGATCATGGTAAATAATTCGATCACCATTTTCTTTTAAATAATTGATTGTTTTTTCAGTGATCATTTTTTCATTCCAACGATCAATGTCGATAACCATCACGCCTGAATTAAAATAATAAGCATCTGATTCAATCCCTAACCGTTTCAAAGCTTTCGTTTGACCTGGATCGATGACAGCTCCAATCGTTTTACCATTTAATGGTTGATCATATAAATGAACGATGTCATCCAGTACTAAAATATCTGAATCTAAATAAAGCACTTTTTTATAGTCGTATTTAGCTAAGATCTTAGGTAAAGATATTCTTAAGTATGCTGTAGTAGTAATATGGTCACTTACTAGGAAATCTTCGTAGACATCTTTATCAACTGTTAAAAATTGAATCGTTGCATTGTCTGAATGTTTTTTAACCGTTTGTCTAAGTCCTTCTTTGCTATATTCAGAAATACCGTCGTCAATGACATAAAAATAAATGTGTCTTGTTTTAGTGGAGTTTTCCAGTACAGTGGCAATCATCACGCTTAAGTAAGGAGCGTAATTTTCATCTGAAGCAGTTACTACCGGAACGATACCTTGTTTCATCTCCATTAAAATCACTCCTTTTTCTAATCTTTTTCTAACCTTTTCTATATCCAGAATATGCCTCAATAAACTTTAAAGCAAAAGATATGCTTCATTTTCATTGAATAATTCATAAAAATAAACCTTTTTTATCGAATTGAAAACGTTAACTTAATCGTTTTTCTGCCTATTTATTCAATTATAGGATGTGGAATACTACCTATATATGTCTAATGAAAACTAAGAATATTTTTTGAAAAAATTCAAAAACACAAAGCATTTTATTTTTATTTTAGGAAATTCTCATTTAACCTTAGAGTAAGCAATAGATAAAGGGAGCGAATAATATGAAATTAGCAGCAATTGATTTAGATGGTACTTTACTCGATCGGAATGGAAAGATACCAAAAGAAAACATCGAGGCACTTCAAAACTTTGATCGACATGGTGGGATCGTCACGATTGCGACTGGTAGAAATAGCATCTCTGCTAAAGATGTATTTGAAGAACTTGGGATCGGCGGCTATTTGATTTCATCTAATGGTTCTTTCGTGGCAAAGATGATGAAAGGCGAGATCCTTCACGTATTGAAACGTTCTAAAATTGAGCTTGCTACCCTTAAACGGGCCTTCTTCTTAGCACAAGAGGCAAAAATATCAATTATTGCTAGTCGAGAAACTCAAGATGATCAATTAACCTTTGATGAGTCAAATTTGGTGAAAGATGATCCCTACTATCAACATTTCAATTTACAAAACCAGACATTTGCTGAAATCACTAAGTTATTAGAAGATCCATCTGTCAGCTATTTAAAATTGGCATTAACAGATAAAGATGAATCAAAATTGCAAAAACTGCAACAAGATTTAAAAAGTGAAGGGATTGATTCCGTCTTTTCAGACCCCCATTTTTTGGAAATCACACCTAAAAATGTAACAAAGGCTCACTCATTAATCTTTTTAGCTGAGACCTTGGAAATCGATCCTCATGAGATCGTTGCCTTTGGTGATCAGGAAAATGATATTGCGATGCTAAAAGTCAGTGGAACAAGTATTGCGATGGGAAATGCACAGAAACAGGTAAAAAATATTGCGGATGAAGTAACCAAAACAAATGAAGAAGCTGGTGTAGCGTATATTATCAACAATTATTATTAAGGTTTAAGGAGGGAGACAAAATTGTTAGTAATCGTCGATATGCAAAATCATATTCTAGATCCTGAGAGTAAATATTATGTTCAGCATGCAGATAAGTTAATCAAACAAATCCACTCACGTTTAGAAGCTGCACGTAAAAAAACGAATATATTCTTTTTACCAGAGATATACCAGTCGAGCGAAAAGAGCAGGATGAAGAAGGCGAAGATTTGCAAATCATTCCTACACTTGCTCCTAAAGAAAATGAAAAAGTCGTCAAGAAATACTACTTCACGATGCCACCGGAAAGCTTACTTGAGATTAAACAAGAAGCTTTTGACCAAGATGAAAAAGAAAAGCACATTGAAGTCGTTGGTACAGAAACGAATCTCTGTGTCTTATCGAATACCATTGCTTTACAAAGTGTATTTCCAGAAGCTGATTTTTTAGTGGATACAGCTTTTGTTTCTGAAAATAAGCATGGCGATCAAGCGCTAAAACTACTCAAAGATTTTAATGTTGAGTTGAAGTAACCGAAAATAAAACGCCCACAACATTTAACTTTGTGGGCGTTTTATTTCGTTATTTACTAAAGGCTTTTCTTTGTTCGTACTATCTATTTCTTAAAATTTGTATTGATCGTTCCCTCACTTTGTGGAAAGTAACGGTTAGGATTTTTTTACTAATAAACTTCCTATAGCGTTTATAAAAAATATCAAATGAGGTTCCCCATCTCCAATAAACAATAGTTGAAACGTCAGTTATTAGTCATTTCTAAAAGCATGCAACTTTTCAAAATAAAAAAACAATGATTATCTAATCATTGTTTAAAGAAACGAGCGCTTTAATATGTACCCTGTAGGACTCGAACCTACGACCGGACGGTTATGAGCCGTCAGCTCTAACCAACTGAGCTAAGGGTACAGTAAAAATTTTAAGATATAAAAATAACTTATATCTACTATAGCATGAATAAAAATCCGAAACAAGCTTATTTAATAAAAATCCAAAAGCATTCCATTAAATAACAAATATTCTATTTGGATCAGACGATTTCCAGCTCTCCCCCTCCCTCTTCACCACAAATGCTCTATCACTTGGTATATAAATTGCTTGAATCATTTGTTTTTTCAAACACGTAGCATATTATTTGTTCTGTTACTCGGAACGTGCTATCTTGTATTTGGGTTGTTTTTTTATTCTTATGATTATTTAAGTCGTAATCACTTTTCGAAGTGTTTTCCACCCCTTAGTATAAGTGGTTGTTCGTTGTTAACCTACGGCTGAAAATCAATGATTATTTAAATACGAAATCTATAGGAGTTAGTACTATGATAACATTGAGTCGACTTATTTTTTTTATTCCTATCTTAATTCTTATCCCTATTATTTGTTACTTAATCAACTGGAACAAGGAACGCCTAATTTTAGCGTTTTTTACGTTACCAGCAATCTTTTTTTCATATAAAATCTTAAATTATCAGTATTTTGAACCAGATCAATTATTCGTGGCAGAACTGATTGGTTTGATTCTAGCCTTGTTATTACCAATTGCTTATTTGGTTTATTTAAATAGAAAGCATTGATCGATGAATTTATTTGAATGACAAAAGGAGCGAGTTTATGAGTATTGAAGAAGCGATTTTATTAGATACACTACGCTGTCGGCTGGATTATCTCCGAAAAAAAAAGAATTTAACCGTTAAGGAAGTGGCTGAACAAACCTCACTCCCGTTGGAAACCTATCTACAATTAGAGCAGGGAAAACGTTGTCCGAGCGCTATCGATCTGATTTTTATTGCGGATTTTTATCATGTATCTGTTGACTATTTGATCGGACGATCAGAAAAACCAGACCGCGTAAATTAAACCATCTAATCTAAATGAAAGAGAGTGAGTAAATGCGCTTATGGCATGAAGAATTAATCCCTTTGCTTCCTAGAAAACAATTATTAGGTCAACATAGAGAATGTTGTGCATTAAGAGGTAATGGTTGGGGAAGAAAGCATGCAACAGTTGATTATGTCTTCCAACATTCCCCTTACAAGCTTTATCAGTATCACCAACTTATTCTTACTGAAATGAAAAAGCGCCATTATCTTCCTTCTCCAGAATGGTCTGTCCCGGAGTACCGTGGGAAAGCCTGTGATCCTTATACTTATCTTTCTCCTCAAAAACAAACTTCACCTATTTATCCTGAGCACGACGAGGACTATCTGATGGTCTGTTTAACAAACCTTAAACAAAAAGGAATTGATTTAATCCATATAAAAGCTGCGGATTCTTAAAAGTTCATCAGATTTCCCTCATTTATTGATTCAAATAAGCGCAATGAATATGAGAGTATAAACCTTTTCTCACTCTCATATTCATTATATTAGGATTCATTTAAACTGTCTGACTGACACATTCATTCGTCGATCACGACTCTTCGCTATTGAATAGGGAAAGGTCCGTATCCCTTCCTCAATAGTCTTCACTTGAGCGGCAGAGCAGCATTTTTCTTTACTAAGAAAAAACAAAAAAACTACTCTAATGAAAGAGTAGTTTTTATTATGACAGTATTAACCTTTTACGATGTTTACTGCTTGAGGGCCACGTTGACCGTCTTCAATATCAAAAGTCACTGCTTGACCTTCGTCTAATGTTTTGAAACCGTCACCTTGGATAGCTGAGAAATGTGCAAAAACATCATTTCCATCTTCAGCAGTGATAAATCCAAAACCTTTGTCTGCGTTAAACCATTTTACTGTACCGTTATTCATATATATTTCCTCCTAATACGTATCAACGTACGATTTTATTGCAATAAATTATTGATAGGCAAAAGGAGTCATAAACTAAAATAGTTAGCTCAAATTACGTTTCAAAATAGATTACTTACTTAATATAGCATAGATAAATGAGAAACACAAGAATAAACCTCTACTTTTTTTATAGTTTTTTAATTAAAGCGAATGGGCTATTTCTATCCTGTTTATCTTATCTTCTATATAAAGTTAAACAATCCTTAATTAGCAAAGTTTTCTTCTTTATGCTATAATAATAAATGGAATTTCGTTATCAACGTTTCGTTGCCTTTCGCAAGAATTTAAGAAAGGAGAATGATTATGACATTCTATAACAAAGACTTACAATATCGTGTAACTCTAAATACTGATTTGAATCTATTTGTGGTATTTGATAAAACAAATGAAAATCGAGTAGCCACTGGAGTGACGATTGAACAAGCAGTGCAAGAATTGAAAAAATCCGCATAGGAGTGAAAACCCCAAATGAACGATTACAGTTCTAGTTCACTTTAAAAGCACCTATTCATTCAATGGTAGGTGCTTTTTTGTCGTCTATTTATCTCACTTTATTCAGTTCTCTCCTTAACTTATTCTGCCATTAATGAGTATACAATTAAAAATTGGACAAGGTAATACAAAACTCTTTGTCGGTTATATACTACGTGCTATTATCTAAATTATGCAAAGGCTGTATAAGGATGGGTCATATGATTACGATGAGTAAATTACTGTTTTGGATCCCTTTTATTGGTATTATTCTTTTTTTGTCTCTTTATACAAAATGGAACAAATATGACATACTAATGCTTCTCTCCTCTTTTCCGTCTATCTATTTTATGATCCACATTTTAGAATATTCCTATAGTCAACCTGTTCAATTATTCGATTTCTATCTTAAAGGACTCGCTTTTTCCACCATCTTCTATTCCATTCTTGTTTTCATCATTATCAAAAAGAAGAAATAGCTCACTTGTTTTAATGACAAGAATATTATTTTTCACTTTTTAAAATCTGTAACTACTGGCATTCTAACAGAGAAAACTATGCAAGGTGTCCAGTGATATTCAATCGATGTAATAAAAATAATCTTACAGCCTAAAAAACTAACCTAAACAAAATTAGTAAAAAATTTTGGGAACACCTGCTGCAAAATAACAAATAAACGGTGCTCCAGCATCTATTCTGAAGACAGGATAAATGTTGAACGTCTACCAACGTTTCATTTTTTTATCCTGTCTTCAGAACTGATTGATGCTTTTGCTACCGTTTTCGTTTGACTTACGTCACGTTTGAGCTTTGACACTATGCAACGTAAAGTTTGCACTTAGCTACCTTAAGAAAAGCCTTGCTATCGACAATCCCTGTTCTACCCATTGGCGTCTCTCGACATTTTTGGGCAGTAGCTTATGTTTACATAGAAGCCTCACCTAACTATTTGAAGATATTTAAATGAAAATCATCAACGACACTAAAAGTCCAAAAAAGCCGACTACCGGAATCATTCCCCAAGTTACAAAGGTTTTATCCTTAGCAAGCTTAGAGTACCTCTGGTCATTATCCATTTCATTCACCTCATCTTTCTATTCTTAATAAACCATATTAATGATTTTTTGTCAAAATTTCATTTGCGAATCCTAGAATGCGTATTTGGGCAAACCCCTGCTAATCCATTTCTCCATCAAATTGAGTCAATGCTCCATCACATGGAATAACTGATCAACAAAAAAATCTAACCAGTACATGCTCCGGCTAGATTTAATAGTTGATTTTGAATCAGACTTTTTATCGTCTCTTTCATTTTTTTGAAAACTAATTTAATTCGTCTACTTTATTTTTGATTTCTTTAGGAATCTTTTCTTCTGCAATTACTCTAGGAGAACTTGTTCTTTTGTCACTGATGTCAGCTTGCACGTAACTACCTGGTTTCAATGGTTGTGGTGCTTCTCCACTCACACTAAATGTTCGTTTGGTTGCTTTACCATCAGCTTTTACAAAAGTCACGTCATAATGGTAACTATATTCACCCGCAATGATTTTTCCATCGCTGTTCTTTGATTTCGTTTTTTCTGGCACTTCTGTTGGAATCTTAGTGTATGCAGTAGTTGTTTTATACGTTTCGCTATAATATTTGTAACCGAAAAATCCTCCAACTCCTAATAAAATTAATACAATAACCCCGAATATTCCCTTTTTCATAAACTCACCTCATCAATAAATTTAACTTATTTTATCTTTTTTGAGCTTTTTTTTCCATTTATTTATCTTTCAAATTTGTCACATAAATGACATTAACCACTTATCAATAGATGCTTATCATCTCCTACATCTTTTTTGATAATCCTACTTCTCTATTACTTTCTCGATACCTAACATGATCTTTCGAATAATAAAAAATAACAAATTTTATAATTACATATTTCCAAATCAAACACATCATGTTACTATATGTAAGTAAAAAATGAATATTCTTATTTGATGCGAACTGTTAGGTGTTTTTTTGAAGCTTTTCATTTGTGAAAAACTGAATATTTGGTAGTAAAGATGTCTTAATAAATGAAACACAAGATATCTATATTTTGGCGACTATCACTACCTGCCATTAAGTGGGAGTAAATTAGATAATTATTATGGAGGAAACAATGGTTAAAAAAAGTGTTGTAGGGGAAGATGGCAAACGTTACGTAGTAAAGGAGAAAAAGCCATTTTATAAAAAAGTTTGGTTTTGGGTACTAGCAATCATTCTTGTAGCAATAATTGGATCTGCACTGGGTGGCTCAGATGACAATAAAGCAAGTGATAACGGCGGAGAAAAAGTGACAAAAACAAGTTCTACTAAAGAAGCTACATCAAGCTCTTCTTCAAAAGAAGCGCAAGAAAGTTTTTACCAAGTTGGGGATACTGTAAAAGTTGGCGATGCTGAGTACACATTAAACAGTGTGGAACTTACTGACGAAAGAAATCAATTTGCAGATGAACAACCTGCTCAAGTAGTCAAGATTACTTACACAATTAAAAACAATGGTCAAAATGACCTTCCTGTAGGAATGGATGTAGAAGTTTATGGCTCAGACGATAAAAAAGCTTCTTCTTATCCAAATGACAATACAATGGGATCAGTTGCTCCCGATAAAGTAATGGATTGTACTGCTCATTTTGGTCTAAATCAAACTGGAGACATCGAAATTCAGTTTAGCCCATTAGTTTCTATCGAAAAAGCGGCTAAATTTAAAGCAACAGTCTAGTTTATAGATTCATATCGGGACATTTTAGAAAAAAGTTAAACGACGGTTAGCTATTGATATGGTTAACCGTCGTTTTTTGGTGAAAAACAAGTTCAGAAATAGCGAGTATCTACTGTCCTTCTTTTAGATAGTCACTATCTGTTATTGCTTTGAACAGTTTGTGCATTTTGCGTTCATTTAGTTTTGTTTAGTTTTTTTCATCTCATCCTTCCTAATACTAACTTCTATATATTACATAAAATTTATACTACATAAGTGAACTAATTTTTCGATCGTATTTCATAGTTCCCGCATATCATTTTATAAACCTCGGTTGTATTCTTCTAGTTGGAGTAATCGAACGACAAAGTCTTTGATAAGTCTCTTGATAACCAAAGCTTAGGACACGAATCAACTATTTTCTGACTCGTGTCCTTTGCGTTTATCCTTTTTCTTATGAGGGACTATAAAAAAAAGAATCGTTTGGTCAAAACCATCTTATCCTGGCGCATCTTCTAGTGTCCAAATTAGGCTCCCCTGATACGATCCTGTTTTATCGGAAGGATGTAAGTTTAACTGAATCTTATGATGATCAGTGAAGCTTGCACTACCCTCTCCTTGCCAAACCAATTGGTCTTCTGCATTAATCGTTTGATCCACTCCACTCCTATGCAGATGAAGAGCATTATGCAACTGGTCATTCTCTTGGTTAGTTAAAGGTCGTTCTTCTTTTAACTTAACGTGCCAATGACTCTTCTCCAACACACTTTCATCGATAAGCTGAATTTCTTTTTGATTCGTTGCTTGTACCGATTGATCTTGACCCGGAATCTGTTGTTCCCCAAACGTCAACTGTTCCGGTAATCTAAGCTTAACCCCGTGATCAATTAAAACCTGACGGCTCTCTTCCTTTGATTTTTGTCCTTTTTCGTTTTCCATATAAAAAGCAACTTCCTTGTTCAACCAATTTTCAGGAAGCTGAACATTCACTTTATCTTGGATCTCGTTTTCGGAACTTGGATAGTCCTTTAACCTTAAGACTTCATCTCCACATTTCGCCATAAATGATAAATTCTGTTTCTCTTCATAAGAAATATGAATCGTCACCTCTCTGGTTTTTGAGAAACGAGAAAACAGTAAAGGATTTTCTTTAGGCATCAAAGTAAATTCAATTGGCGAACCTTTCTTATAATGATGAACGAATTGCTGTTCTTCTGGAGTAAAGATTCCTTGATCCCTTTCCACTATTTCCTTGACTGGATAATATCCGTTCAATTCTGGATATTCTTGTGATAGATCAAAAGAATCTGTTATGATTCCTGAAATGATTTTAGGATCAGAAAGTTGTTGGTTATTTTCATCCAAGTAATTCAGTATGACCTTCCCCACGTAGTATACAGAAGAATAGGCAGAACTCGTTCCTTTCTGTTTGTGATTAATCTGTGTAGTAACAGTGAAAGGAATGTTTAAATAGTCTTCTTTCAAATTCGTTTTATCTACCGGATTTTGCTTACTCCCAATCCACTCAAGATTAAGTTGATAATTCAAAACTGTATCATAAAGATTTTCATTGTTAGGGTCTTTTAACGTTAGTTGATAGGAGTGATCCTCTTTTTGACTCCCCACAAAAAGATCACTAATGTCCGTCCCATCAAACTTCACTACGTTAAAATCTTTAATCTTATATTGTGAGTGAGCTGTCACATCATCCAATGAAAAAGCCACAGATAAATCTTTCATTTTATTCCCATGCCCCACATTCGGTATGGTTTGCATCGCATTTAAAGTAACCTTTTGTTGTTCCTTATCAAAACGCTTATCCACTGCTTCAGCAGCAGGAAACTCTGGACTAGCCAAAAAATCTGTTTCATACATGAGAGAGGATGGCGTATTATCTAAGTTTTTAACAACCGTTTCTATTTTAGTTACTGGTTTAGTGATAATCTGGAACTCTTGTGTAGGATGCCCCCATGGTTTCGAAAAATTATTTTCAAAATACGTCCAGAAAGAATGATCATCACTCCACGTATGGTAACTGATATCTGTTGGATTATTCGCAACAAGATATTTTGCCACCTTACCAATATGATTATAGCCGATATACTTGTTTCGATTGATCCCAAAATAATTAAAAGAAGTTTCAATTGGAAAGGCATTCCCCGCTTGATCGAAAAATTCATAAGTAAGAAAGACTTCGCCAGTGATATCGATATCTAAAAACTCTTTGGATTGCCAATACCGATCTCTCCTCCTGCTTGTCCATCCTTTTTTTTCATTATTATTTTAACATCTACTGGTTTCCCATTGAAAAAGCCAACATTTTTGATCAACGCACTACTTTCTGGATTCTCCTGATTGACAACCAGCCAATTCCCAGAATACTGACCTTTAACTTGTTCCACAGTTGTAAAACTACCATAATGCATCATAAATGTGTTATTGGCGGGAGTTTCTATCGTATTTGCATATCTGAAATACGGAAGATTTGTAATACTTCCAGCTGCTCGAACTTCTTTTGGAAATATGCCAATCAACCCTAACAAAAAAGGAAGTAACCAAATTTTATTAAACTTACGAACAAATTTCTTCCTCTTTTTACACCAATACAGGATGACTAAAGTCAATAGAGCTGCACCAATAAAGAGAGATAAATGATGGTTAGATTGGTTTGTTTTGGGATACATTTTTATTTTTCCAACTTCTTCAGACTTCGCTTGTCCATCAGTAACTGGTCTATTTCTCTCATTTGGATTAAGAACTTTTTCCATTGGGACAATTTGGTGCGCACTCGTTGGTTGGTAAAAACGAATCCCTACCTGACTATTGACCTGGCTATCAGCTAAACCAATTCGTGGGAAAACCACTAAGAAAACCAGTAAGAGTATATTGAGCCATCGTTTTTTCATCAATGTGCCACTTCCTTTAATTTCCTTTATTCCTTCGCAATTTTGTAATATGCCACAGTAACAAGCCAATAATGAGTAAGCAAACAATTAGCCCCCCATATAAGTATTGGTAGTTATTGTTCTTCGATTTTTTAAGCTTAACCGTTTTGTTGTTAAGACTTTCATCTTTTCCTTTTACCGTAAAGTCTTTTTTCAACGCCCAAACTTTCCCCGACTTTTCTTTCAAAACGGTAGTTAACGTATACTCTCCTTTTTTTAAAGGTTCATTTTCCCAACTAATCGGTAATTTGAAGGTACTTCGTGGTGCTAAAGAAACCAGCTTACTAACATCGTGTAGTACTTCTTTCTGTTTCTTTTTTGTGATGAAATCATGAAGATCCAATTGACTCATAATCATTGGTTGTGGATTTGCCAATTTTGCATAGACTGTTAAATAACCATTATCTAATCCTGGCTTTGCCTCCAAGAGTTTTAGTTCAGGAGCAATTTTTTTGTCTGAACATTGGAGTTGGATACCAATTGTATACGCAAATTTATTTGCTAAGCTAAATCCAGCTGGTTGATCTTCTACCTTATTCTTTTCTTCATAGCAATAAAAACCACCCAGAACCGTCCCCTCAAATCCAGTTGACGGAATCTTTAATTGGAACACGACATCTTTTTCTTCATTCGGATTCAGTTCAACCGTTTGAGGCCCTGAAATCAGTTCTTCTAAAGAAGGACCACCTAATAATTTTTGATCATGTTGTGAATAATCTAGCACCCCATTTTTATTGGTAGTCGCATTATTGGCTGCTACTTTGACTTTTATCTTTTCAGAGCTGGTATTTTTAAGCTTTATCGTCAACTCTTGGGACTGGTTAGGCTCAACTTTAAGATCATAATAGCTTACTTCTGAACGTTGATTCTCTGGCAAGACAGCCTTAGCTTCAAAGTTCACTTCTGTTTTTTCAGCAAAAACTGAGGCAGGGTGGCAAGCAAACAGTAAACTTGTCATAAAAAGGATGGAGACTATCCAGCTCCATCCCGGCCTAAATTTATACTGGAGCATCGCTTAACGTCCAAGTAATCTCAGCTGTATAATTTTTTGCTTCCACACCTGCCCGGGGAACATGTAATTTCACATTTTCGTTCTTGCCATCTGTTCCTTCGAATACTGCAACAAAAGCCCCTGCACCTTCGCCTGGTTGAGCCAACATAACGGTTTGATTGACTTCGTTTAGTACAAATGTATGATCTTTTGACTCTACCAAATGAGGTGCTTTGGATGAGTTGTTTTTCGTTACTACTTGACCATTGCTTAAAGATAGCTGTGCGCCTGTCAACTCCGAGTGATCTTTATCTGTTGAAGTAAATGGTGAGATAGATACACCTAATGTCCAGCCTTTCGCTCCCCCACGAGTATCATTCACTTGGACAAATGGCTTTTTATTCAATGCAAAATAATCCGCATCTCCTTGTTGGATTTCTTGTTCACCAAAAGTAATGTTTGATGCGAAAGGAATAGACAATGAGCCTTTCGCTCCTGTGCTTGGATCGTCATCATGGGTATCATCTGGTACCACTGGCTGAACATCACTACCCGAACCTTCCTTCAAAGTTACATTTGTTTTATTTGTGACTTGACTTGTTAGTCCTTCATTTTCAGCTGCACAAACCACGGAACTAGATGTCCCTAATGCCAATAAGGCAAGTCCAGCTATACTAACAACTTGTTTCTTCATAATTCTCTTCCTCCTAATAAAAATTAGTCTGCAATTGCGACTACAACTATTCTTCCATTTCTTGATGAGGAAAAAAACAGTAAAAAAATTCCGGAATCTGGAAAAAAATTAGAAGTACTTTTTTGAAAAACGTTTCATCTCTCATTTGATTTCCTATTGATACTGCAATAATTGATTGAAAACAGGTGCCAATTCGACTTATTCTCAGCTAAGCCATTTACGATCAAATCCAAAAGTGCTGATTGACTCAATCTATTTTTCAATTAAAAAGAGGTCGTGATATGTCCAGATTTGAGAAAAAGCCGGAGAATCCAAAGACAGTTTTCCTATTTTTGGAATTCTTCGGCTTATTTCAAGGAGCTGATGCTTAAACATCGTTTAGAGTAAAGTGTGAGTTTTATGTCTCAGACTCTGACAAATAAACCCTTGAAAATTTTGATTGTTGATAAGTTTAAAAAAAAATAGTTATTTGTTTGTAGTTCTTTCTCTATGCAACTCATATAAAATTTTTTCAAGATTTCGCCAGTTACGTTCTGTCGGAATGTTTTTCATTAACAGTAACGGTGTATTTTTCGTATCCAAGAAATAATTTGAGATCACTAAATCAACCTCTTCAAATTTGGTTTCAGAATCAAAAAAAGAAAGAGCATAAACATTACTAAACAATGTTTTGATTTTATTCATTAACCATAATCGATGAGGACGATGTAGATCATCCGTGAGCAAAATTTTTATTGGTTGAATACTTTTGAGTAACAGTCCATAATAATCCAGCAAATAGTAATAATTTAAAAACAGCTGGTGCGTGTTCTTTAAATGGGGTAATAACTCTGCGGGAGCTATCTGTATCATAGAATCATGAAACTTCTGAACCATTCGGCAAATTTGAGGATCAAGCTTTTCTACTTCAGATATATATGATTTATTGAAAAAAACATCGGGATTCCCCCAGAAAAAACAGCTTCTTTCATAAAACGCAATCAAGCTAAACAAATGGTTCTGGTTTCTTCGATCAAAGTCGTAATCAAAGACTTCTTTTAACGAACAACTGAGCAATTCAACTAAACGATAGGCTAAACTTTGACTTCTTGTATGAGCACGCACCGCTTGTTGCTCATAGCACTCCTTTCCCTCAAAAATACCGAAAGCATAGATTACCCGATATAGAAAATATCGTTCATTGTCTGGCAATAGTAACTGGCTTTCTTTCAACCACATCGAGACCAATTCAAAGTTTGGATCACTCTCGATTGTTGATTTCACCTCTTTATCTAGTGAAATAATCTGCTTCTTAGTTCTTTCAAGTATAATCGCTAACCAAAAACTCAGCGTTTTCGTTTGTAAAGCATCTAATTTAAATCCATAGGTTTTTTCAAAACATTGAACATACTTCATGATCCTGTCACAATCAATCAAAAAGGGCCAGTGACCATCTCGTGTTGATTCCCAATAAAAATAGTAATAAAAACTTCTGATATTGATCTCTTCAGCTTCTATTTCCAGTTTAAATGAGTGAAAACCGATCTTGTATCTTTTAAAGTAAGGAACTAATAATTTAGCATATCTAAAAACGGTAGATGTACTCGTATATTGTTTTTCTGCAAAGTCTTCGATTCTTTTTTCGGGATATTTGAACATAAAATCAATTAATTGGTAATTATATGATTCTTTATAATAGGGAAGATAAATACTATATATGGGAAAGTCTTCTTCCTTTTGGATACCAAAGCGCTGATTGTTCTCATTTTGTAAAACAATTTTCCCATTAAACTGTTCAAACAGCTCTGATAATTCCTTCATATAAAGAGAAATTGATTTAACAGATCCTCCTATATATTGCTGTATCTTATCCATCGTATACCCATTGTCCGCTTCAAGTAAAAAGTGAATTAGTTTCACTTTTTTTGGGAGGCTTTCGTCAAAAAAGTTTGCATTCAATCACCACCAATTTAAATATTTTTAACTTTCTTAACATTCAAAAGACATTGTTCGTTAACGTTTTGGATTATAGCATACACTGGTTTACGATCAATTCATATGAAATTAACGAGTCATTTTTCAAATCACAAAGCTAAATCCATTCTCCCATGACAATCAGAAAAATCTACCATTCGGGTAACATTATTTATAATATTTTGTCCAAAATAAAAAGCCCTAGATAAGAGACATTTTTGTGTTTTTTTCTATAAAACTACGATCAATTACTAAAATATAAAACCTTGAATCGCCAATAAACGTTCACGCATGCTTTTAGATCTACTTCTGTTTACAGGAATACTGGTTATGATTCTATAAACCCTTTCCTTATTTTTTACACTTTCAAGTAGCTAGTTGTATAAATAACTTGTTTTTCGGGCTTGTTTATCTTTTTATTAAAGGAAAATATTGAATTCCGATACTATTGATAGTGTGATATAAATAGAGTTAAGGAGGTGAAAAAAAGCTGGAAAAATGAATTGCTTCTCTAGTCAATATCGTAACTACTCCTCAGCTCTGACACAGCAAGACGAAAACAAAATACGAAAGTCAACTAAAGAAGTATCAAGGGGGTCCCCTCTTCGGTTTCAATCTAGCATAATTTTATGAACCATATAGTGAATTTGCTCTTATTTATTTCAATAATAGCGGTAGTTATCAGTGGATTAAGATATCTAGTTTATAAATTTAAGTAGGTGATAATATGAATTGGTTTGATCAATACAAAAAAGACTTTGGTTTCAAAAGCAACTATCAAGTCAGTAAAAAAACAGGTATCACAGCGAGTAGTCTAACCCGTTTAAACAATTCCGATGATTGGAAAAATGTCAAAATCGGTACGATGCTTTTATTGGCAGAAGCGGTGGAAAAGAATCTTGATGGTCTAGTTGGATATCTTAATGAACAAAAAAAGCACTCAACCAACTAAAGGATGAGTGCTTTTTTATAATTTTTTTGCTAGTCTACGTCACTATATCTGCAAGAGGACTGATCACACCCTCCTAAACATCTCTGTAAGGCTTTGACTGTATCCTGCCCGAGCAAACCATCTTGTTTGACTTCAAAAAATCCTTGTAATGCTTTGATCACATTTGATTTGGTCAATGTATTATTGAATTGTGTTGCATATGCCTTCTGATAGTATACTTGCTTATACCGATGGCTGATTACACCGTCTTTGCCAGCTATATCAAAGTATCCCAGTAATCGTCTTGTTTATAGCATTACCGAATCGTCCATCGATCGTTAGTTTGATCATTTCCGGTTTGCTAACAGGTAATAATTCCATGTCACTGGGACGAATCAATAAATCTTTTTTAACTAGTGACGGTTGCAAAGATGATTTTTATCAACTCCGTCAATTAATGATTGACTCTATCAATCAATCTATTTATGATACTCTTGCTTTATCTTCTAACATAACCTAGCAGTCTTCTTAGTATAGCTCTGCAAGAAAAGGGGACTTATCCATCTGATTTTTTTGCATTTACAAAATAACGATATCAACTACCCCAGCTTGAGAAAAATGATCATTGCTCTATTTATTCTTTCACTAGTGGGATCAATCATAGTGAAAAGAATAACTTTTCATATATTGACTTTTTTACAGAATCTAACTAGCTAGTTACATTTTTAGGGAATCTATTCATTTTTTGAATAACACAAAAAATTGGTGGATGACTATCCAAAAATACAATTTTACTTCTGAAATACTACCTCCTATAATTAAAACAGTTTAATTGATTCATACTATTTAATTGGAGGTAATAAAAATGACTGCAAAAATTACTGAAGAAATGTGCTTTAGCCCATCATTCGAATACATTGATAATGGGATTGAACACGGTGTCCTTAGTCCTTTTGAGACAAAAGAAATAACTTTAGAGAAAGGACAACTGATTGCAGAAGGATTCAAGCCATTATCTTGTGATATCAAAATGTTGAAGGATGTCCCTGTCAAACTACGTGATGGGGTGACAATATATACCGATATTTATTTACCGATTACTGATGAAAAAGTACCTGTTCTGATTGCTTGGAGCCCTTATGGAAAAAGTGCCGGAACCGCACCTCGTTATAAAAACCTATTCAACATGTTAGGTATGGGCAATCATTGGAATTCTGGCTTAACGAAGTTTGAAGCACCTGATCCAGCCTATTGGTGTACGCACGGATACGCTGTTTGTAATCCTGATATGCGTGGTATCGCTCATAGTGAAGGCGATACTACGATGATTGGCTCTCAAGAAGCAGAAGATGGCTATGATTTGATTGAATGGCTGGCTTCTCAATCTTGGAGTAATGGAAAAACAGCCCTGACAGGAACGTCCTATCTAGCTTTTTCGCAATGGTATATTGCTGCCGAACAGCCTCCACACTTAACTTGTATCAATCCTACTGAAGGGCTTGCTGACGGATATCGTGATTTGGCTTTTATTGGCGGAATTCCTGATAAAAATTTTATTGAACGATTACAAGTCAATCATGTTAGCGCAACAGGTGCGAAACGCGAAGATTTAACAAAAGAAATGACTGCTTATCCATTAGCAAATGCTGCACTTTGGCAAGACAAAGTAGCTGATCCAAGTAAAATCATCGTGCCAGCTTTTGTTATTGCAAGTTATTCAAATACTTTGCATACAATAGGAACCTTCCGCTCATGGCGTTCTTTAGGATCGAAAGAAAAGTGGCTTCGTATCCATGATCGTCAAGAATGGCCATACTATTATGATGAAAGCAATACTGAAGAGTTGCGCCGATTCTTTGATTATTATTTACTGGGAAAAGAAAATGGCTGGCCAGACACTCCAACTGTGCGCTATTCTCTTCTAGATCTTCAAGGTGGAAACCAAACAGATATTCCAGCAGAATCTTTCCCACCGGCAACTAGCGAAAATAAACGCTATTACATGAATGGACAATTTCGTTCTTTACAAGAAACACCTGAACCTACAGACCTTCCTGTCAAATATCTAGCAGATAATCTACCTGGTCGTACTTCTTTCCAGATGACCTTTGATAAAGAAACCCACTTTGTTGGCTATCCGAAAGTGAAACTCTTCATTGAGGTCGATGGTTATGATGATATGGATGTTTTTGTATGGGTTCAAAAATTGGATACATTCGGAAATGTTTTAAGTGAATTTGTAGTTCCTAATCATGGTGCTGCCCTTCAAGATTTTACGCAAGAAGGTGCTTCTGCGTTGAGATATAAAGGTGCTTGGGGTCGACTACGTGCATCCATGCGCCATCTTGATAGTCAAGCGACTGATGAAATCCCTGCTTACAGCTTTGACCGAGTTGAAAAACTGTCTCCAAAAGAAATTGTTGATTTGGATATCAGTTTAAGTCCAATTGGCCTTTCTTACCAAGCTGGCGAGACTTTACGAATCGTTATAAGCACCAAAGATGAGCTCGGATCAGTAATGCCTGGAACACCTGGCTGTATACCGGATAATAAAGGAGCACATATTCTCCATACCGGCGGTGAGTATGCTTCTTATCTACAATTACCTGTTATGCAAACTTCAAACAATTCTTAGAAAAACTTGTGAAACTGACGTGTTAACTTTATACTAAGACTACCATAGTATCTTTACCAGAATGGAGTCATTATGAAGTTATCAACCTTAAGATTCTTTGTTGAAGTTGCTGCTGAAGGTAGTTTTACAAGAGCTGCACAAAAATTGTATGTGTCTCAACCTACTTTAAGCAGGCGAATACAAGAGTTAGAAGCTGAATTAGGTATTGCATTGTTCATTCGGCACACACATACCCTTACATTATCAAGTGCCGGTGAACAGTTCTTACGTGAAGCAACCGATGTTTTAAGACGAGTAGATTATCTGACACACATGTTTGATCAGCAAATAGAAACACGTAAATCTGCTCAATTATTAAAAATCGGTTATCCCTCAAGCTTTAATATGGGTAAAATGTATGAACTGTTTGAACAGTTCAAAATAAGTCATCCAACCATTAAATTTTTGATAAAGCAAGATACACCGATGAATTTGACAGAGGGGCTCTTAAATGATCAATATGATTTAGTGTTTAATTTATCACCTTATTTTAAACACACAAATAATATCGATACATTCGTATTTATTCAGAATCATTTACAGCTTGCTTTGCCTATTCGTCATCCACTAAGCGCTAAAAACAAATTATACTTTGAAGAATTGAGTCAAGAAACCTTTGTTTTACTGGAAAGAAAACACTCCCCTATGATTGTTGATTATGTCGTTAATCAGTTTGTTAAACATGGATTCAATGTAAAAGCAAATGCCTACGTGAAATCTCTTGACGAAGGACTATCAAAGGTATCAACGGGAGAAGGATTGGCTTTCTTATATTCCGGAATGAATGACGGAACTTTAGAAGATAAGTACCATATCAAAATCATGGATTTAGAAAATGATAATGACGAACAAAATATTGTAGTTGCTAGAAATGAAAAAATCCAAAATGATCTACTCAAAGAATTATTTTTATTTGTGAAAAATAATAGCTAGAAGCTGTTGAAGCCTGTATAGTAGGCTTCAACAGCTTCTGGTTTTATAATCCATTCTTTGAAAATTCGACACTAGTTTCATTAAATACTCACAAACATAAGAATGAGAGCAAGAATAAAAGTACATCCTAATAAATCTCTTATAATATCAAACGAACTTTTGATTTTTTTCAGGTCTTTAACACCCCGATTATTTCCATAGGAATAATCGTTCTTACTCTGTAAACATTAACTAAATGAACATCTTCTACATGAGTAGATATGATTTTTACCATTGCAGAATAGGCATCTATTTTTTTTACTTCACCAACAAATGAGAAAATCCAAGGGAAATCTTTTCTTGGAATACAGCGACTCTTATCACCAACTTTTACTTTCTGTGTTGTTTAGAATTTTTAGTTGGAAGATCTGCTACCAATCCCCCAATTCTGTATGCACTTTTATAAAATCCGTCTTTCAATTTTGATTCTTATTCCCCTATTTTATCGATTATTTAATTACATTACTCACTGAGCATTGACTATAAATTTAATAAGAGATACACTTTTTTTAAAGTGATAGGGAGGAAAAAACATGACACTTCTCAGCAAACTTAACACTAATATATTGGTATACACCGGAATGATTCTTGTTATACTTAATGCTATTTTTTTTGATTTCAACCTTTTCATAAATATTTTGGGATTTGCTCTTATCTTATTTTCTAGCAGTGTCCTCAAATTAATTGGTAACTTTCTAAAAGATAATCACTAGTTGATTATCTTTTTTCTAAATAAATGCCTGTTGTGTCTCCTCCCCTTACTGCTGTTTTCAATTTTCAAAAGCTTTTCTTACTTCATATCACATCATTAATAATTTTCGTTAATGTATCAGAAGGATAGATACGCTTATTCAGTTTTTTTTATCCTGTTCATAAAGTCATTCGAGCTTCCCTATCATCTCATCACCTAGAGAATAACTTGGACGTTTCTTCTTAAGTGGGACATCCGTTTTATTCAGCTACCTCACCTACTTTTCTCTTCTTTGGTTAGGTACATACAATCATACCTTGCACAGAATTGTTGCCTGCCTTACTATGTCTAATTAATGCTTTAGTGGTTCATCTAAGGTAAAAATCAAAGGTTAAACATTTTTCTTTTTTAAAAATGAAACGGTTGAACTTAGAAAGAACGCTTGAGGTTTGCCACCAAAAAAACACCGGTGGCAAATCTATGTAAACATGATCTAATTTTTACACTATTTTCAAACAATCACTACTATTTTTTCGATTCATCCTCATCTCGAAAAGATCGCTCTCCTTATTCTTTCCTCCTATATACCCTATTCTATTTTTGTGATTTTATTGAAAAAACATTGATTCATTTGATATTTTTGAAAAAATGCTACACGATAATGCCTTTGATCCTTCCCTTTCACATGTGGAAAAACCGTGGGAAAAACAGATAAAAAAGAGGTTGAGACAAAAGTGTTTAGCATCAAGAAATAAGAAGGAATTTCCGAAAATTGCTTCTCAAATTTTTGGTAAATTTCGGCTTATTTCCGAAGATGCTGCTTTTGTCTCACCGTTTATTCGTTTTAGAGATACTAAAAGAGCCTGAGACAAGTTTTGTCCCAGGCTCCTTTGCTATTTTTTCGGTTTATCCTCATCCATTTTCAGAACAGCCATGAAGGCTTCCTATAAGATTGTGTTATTCACAAAGTTTTTCTAATATCTATACATCATTATAAATCCTATTATACCAACTTTCATATTAAGCAAGAGCCTATTATTTAATACTTGCTGATATTCATATAATAATAATTGATGTTTTATAAATGGGCGAAAAAATGGCGAAATTATTTCTTTAACAGAATATTTTTTACCTTGTAAGACTCGATTATACGACCGGATGCTTATGAGCCATAATATAAAAAAAACCATCTCGATTGAGATGGTTAAAGTTCAACATTATTTTACGATATTTACCGCTTGAGGACCACGTTGTCCTTCTTCAATATCATAAGAAACAGCTTGACCTTCATCTAATGTTTTAAATCCATCGCCTTGAATAGCTGAGAAGTGTGCAAATACGTCATTTCCATCTTCACCAGTGATAAATCCAAAACCTTTATCTGAGTTAAACCATTTTACTGTACCGTTATTCATATATATTTCCTCCTAATACGTATATAATACGTGTTTTGTTGCAATTAATATTACTTGGTAAAAGGAGTTTTTATAGTGTGAATATATCACTCAGATTACGTTTCAAATTAGATTACTTAATTACTATAACACGGATGCAATGGCAACACAAGGATAACTGCTTGATACACTTTTTAATACAAAATTTGGAGTAAATATTTAGAATGATTAATTAAAGGATGAAAAAATTGAAAATCAACGACTAACGCCACTAATTACAATATTACATCATTTACTTAAAACTTTAATAAATTTTACTTTTCTACTATATTGACTATTGCTTTTCCACAAATTAATTCTTGTTCTAAAACTGATTTTATTTGCAATGCACATTCTTTTGAAAATGGTTCAGCCTCTTTCCATGATCCTAATAGTGGATAATTATTGATTACACTTTTGACATATTGTTTGTTTTTTACTCCTCGTGTTTGTACTTCTACATAATACATAGTGATACCTTCTTTATTAGTTTTTTATGTAAAGACTACTCTTATGAGTAGTCTTATAGATAATAAATCGCAGTAAAATACAGGAGATCTTTGTGAGGTTGATCGTAGTTACTACGAAATTTATTTTGTGCTACATAGTTTAACCTGAATAATGCGAATACAACATGGAATATCTTATAGCACATTATAATTATAATCTATTAAATTAAGTTTTTTTATTTGTTTTTGTTATATCTAATATAAAAAATATTACCTAATAATAAAAAACATTATATTTAACCAAAAATGGCAGAATAGAAATACAATCTATTTTTTATAAAATAGATTAATCAAAAGCAACTAAAAAGAGCTACTCTTTCAAGTAGCTCTAAATAGATGTCATCAATCTTAAAAAGAAAAGAGATCATTCACTATTTGAGGACTGTTTATCCAGAGAAGTCAGCCAGCTACCTGAAACTTATACGACAACTTTGCGAACATTTAAAAAGTTTCTGCCGCAGATCCAAAACGCCCTTCGCTACAGTTATTCAAACGGACCACTCGAATGTTTAAACAACCATATTAAAGTATTAAAAGCAATGCTTATAGGTTTCGAAATTTTTATCATTTCAAACGACGGATCATGATTCGACACGGTAAAACTATTTTAACCAAATAAAAAGAACAGAAAGAAGTTTTTCTTCTTTCTGCCCAAATTATTCTAAGATTTCTCTTTACCAACATCATTTGACAAAGAGCCTGGGAAAACCGTGGGAAAAACAGATAATCAAAACCACCCGTGTGAACGGGTGGTTTGTTCTGCGGCTAAAAGCCTCTTTTGCCGGCCTAAGTCTAAAAGACTTACCGAATCGGTTCCCTCTTGCACCACATTTACTCGCTGCTTCTCAAAGAAGCTCTTAGTGCTTCTTACGATTTTTTTCTCCAGTAAACGGATCAACTTCTTCAAACAATGTAAGCTGATCTGCTACGTGGTCTTCTCGTAGTTGATTACGAATATATTCTGCAATTTTTTTCTTGTTTCGTCCTACTGTGTCCACATAATATCCTCTACACCAAAACTTTCTATTTCCATAACGATATTTGAGTTCTGCATGTCTATCAAAAATCATTAAACTACTTTTTCCTTTTAAGTAACCTAAAAATTGAGAGACACTTATTTTTGGTGGGATACTGACTAACATATGTATATGATCGGGACAAGCATTTGCTTCTAAAATCTCAACGCCCTTTCTTTCACATAATTCACGTATAATCTCTCCAATACTTGCTTTATATTTGCCATAAATGATTTGTCGGCGATATTTCGGAGCGAATACTATATGATACTTACATTTCCAAACAGTGTGTGATAAACTTTCTGTAGCCTTTTTCATAAAAAGGTACCTCCTAAATTTTTTGATGTGGTGGTCGGGAAACCTACTTCATCTTATCAGTTTAGGAGGCTTTTTTTATACCTCGCTGGAAGCTTTCCGGAACCACCTGCATAGCAGGTGGTTTTCAAAACACACAAAAAAAGGTCTAGCTCAATGGCTAGACCCTTTGTTATTTCTTCGGTTCGTCCTCATCCATTTTCAGAACAGCCATGAAGGCTTCTTGTGGGACTTCGACGCTACCGATTTGTTTCATTCGTTTCTTTCCTTCTTTTTGTTTTTCAAGAAGTTTACGTTTACGTGAGACATCTCCACCATAACATTTTGCTAAGACGTTTTTACGTAATGCTTTGATATCTGAACGAGCAACGATTTTTTGTCCGATAGCTGCTTGGATCGGCACTTCAAATTGTTGACGTGGAATTAGTTTTTTCAGTTTTTCAACGATTGCTTTTCCTCGTTCGTAAGCAAAGTCTCGGTGAACGATGAAACTTAACGCATCGACTTTTTCTCCATTTAATAAAATATCCATTTTTACTAACTTGCTCTTTTGATAACCGGACATTTCATAATCCAAGGAAGCATAACCTTTCGTACTGGATTTTAGTTTATCGAAAAAGTCAAAAACGATTTCAGAAAGCGGAATATTATAAACGACATTCACTCGATAATCATCTAAATAATCCATTGTGATGAATTCTCCACGTTTTCTTTGGGATAATTCCATCACTGCACCAACGAAATCATTTGGAACCATGATTTGTGCCTTCACAAAAGGTTCTTCAACATCTTGGATCGTTACTGGTTCTGGAAAATCTGCTGGATTATCGACGACTGTCATAGACCCATCTGTTTTATTCACATGATAGATTACAGAAGGTGCCGTTGTGATCAACTCTAAGTTGAACTCACGTTCCAAACGTTCTTGGACTACATCCATGTGTAATAAACCTAAGAATCCACAACGGAAGCCAAAGCCAAGGGCTTGTGAGGTTTCAGGTTCAAACTGTAGTGCTGCGTCGTTTAGTTGTAATTTTTCAAGTGCTTCACGCAGATCATTGTAGCGGGAAGTATCAATTGGATATAATCCACAGTAAACCATTGGATTCATTTTACGGTATCCAGGTAGCGCTTCTTCTGCTGGATTATCTGCCAGCGTAACTGTATCCCCTACTCGTGTGTCTTGGACCGTTTTGATGCTTGCCGTGATATACCCTACATCACCGACCATCAAGAAGTCTCTAGCAACAGCTTTTGGTGAAAAGACTCCTACTTCTGTCACATCAAATGTTTTGCCGTTACTCATCAGTTTGATTTTATCCCCTGGTTTGACCATACCGTCTGTGATTCGAACATTCAGAACGACTCCTCGATAACTATCGTACACGGAATCAAAGATCAATGCTTTCAAAGGGGCATCCAGATCGCCTGATGGGGCTGGTACATATTCAACGATTTGTTCAAGTATTTCTTCAATCCCAATTCCTGCTTTAGCACTAGCCAGGACTGCCTCACTGGCATCGATCCCGATAACATCTTCGATTTCTTGTCGTACACGTTCTGGATCAGCAGCTGGAAGATCGATTTTATTGATGACTGGCAAAATTTCCAGATCATTATCCAAAGCTAAGTAAACATTTGCTAATGTTTGAGCCTCGATTCCCTGTGCCGCATCAACTACTAATACCGCACCTTCACAGGCTGCTAAACTCCTTGATACTTCATAAGTGAAATCGACGTGCCCAGGGGTGTCGATTAGATGGAAGATATAGGTTTCGCCATTTTTGGCTGTATAATTCAATTCGACAGCATTTAATTTAATCGTGATTCCACGTTCACGCTCTAGATCCATTGAGTCTAATAGCTGATCCTGCATTTCACGAGACGTCACAGTGTTCGTCTTTTCCAGAATACGATCGGCCAGCGTTGATTTTCCATGGTCGATATGAGCAATGATCGAAAAATTTCGAATTTGCTCTTGTCGTTGTTTCATTTTTTTTATATCCATAGCGTCTCCTCTTTTCGTTTAATCAGCACCTCTCATTATATCAATGAAAAGCATGAATTTAAAGACTTTTTACCTAGTCAGCTTTAGAAGTTTTTTTTATGAAAATTTGCTATACTAATAACAAGTAAATAATTGGAGATGAAAGAATGGATGAAAAAGATTTCAGAGAAAATCTTGAATTAAAACCTGTTACTGAAAAAGATGTTGATCAATTCAATGAGTTATTGTCTTATGTCTTTCAAGTAACAGAAGCAGACATCGAAGAAAGTGGTTTTGAAAGCAAAGGGGCATTTATTCGCTCCAAGCGCCCAATTTTGGAACTATCGGAAGTATTTGGATGGTTCCACCATAACAAATTGATTTCTCAAATTGCGATCTATCCATGTGAAGTCAACATCCACGGTAAACCATACAAAATGGGTGGCGTTACCGGTGTCGGAACGTATCCTGAATATGCAAATCATGGATTGATGCAAGATTTGATCTTGGTTGCGTTAGATAATATGCGTAAAAACAAACAATGGATCTCTTATCTTTATCCCTATAGCGTGCCTTATTATCGACGCAAGGGTTGGGAAATCATGTCTGATAAGTTGACATTTAAAATTCGTGATACCCAATTACCGAAGAATGTTCCTGTGGATGGAATGGTGGAACGATTACCAGTAGATCATCCAGATGTTTACCGAGTATATCAGAAATTTGCGGCTCAAAATCACGGTGCTTTGTTTCGTAGCCAATTTCATTGGGAAGAATATTGGCGATTTGAAAATAAAGAGGAACGGACAGCTGCGATCTACTATACGAAAGAGCATGAACCAATTGGTGTTTTATTTTATTGGGTCGCTGAAGAAATTTTCCATGTTAAAGAGATGTTTTACTTGAATCAAGAAGCTCGGAATGGTTTATGGAATTTTATTTCAGCACACTTTTCAATGGTTTACTGGGTTCACGGTGACATCTACAAAAATGAGCCACTGGCTTTCTTGATCGAAGATAGTCAAATAAAAGAACAGATCGAGCCTTATTACATGGCGAGAATCGTAGATGTCAAAGAGTTTCTGAAGCAATTCCCCTTCGTTTCTACTGCGAAACCTTTCCACTTTGTTGTCGAGGACCCTATCGCCTCATGGAACAATGGTGTTTTTGGGTTGGTCTGGAACGAAGACGGACAATTGGATGTCGTGGACGAACCTGTCGGACAATCGGTCCAGTTGTCCATTCAAACATTAAGTTGTTTGATGATGAATTATCGTCGCCCTTCTTATCTTGCAAGGATCGAACGAATCAAAACAGATGATGAAACACTTAAAACACTTGAATTGATTCTTCCAAATATGGAAGCTTATTTCAGTGACTATTTCTAAGAAAAGGACGATGAAAATGAATATTTATTTTGCTGCCCCACTTTTTGCGAAAAGTGACTTATTATATAATGCGAAACTTGTAGAAGAAATCAGGAGTCTTTCCAATGAATTAACCATTTATCTTCCGCAAGAAAACGAAGCGATCAATGATAAAACAGCCTATGCTGATAGTCAGATGATTGCTTTAGCCGATACAGAAAAGGTGTTGGAAAGTGATTTGATGATTGCACTATTAGATGGTTTGACCATTGATCCTGGTGTTGCATCCGAAATTGGTGTTGCCTATGCTAAAGGGATTCCTGTCATTGGATTGTATACAGATAGTCGGCAACAAGGCGGTACCCACCCGCAAAAAATTGCTGCTTTACAAGAAGTAGCTGAAAACCAATTCCATTATTTAAATCTTTATACAATTGGGTTAATCAAGCTAAATGGCGCTCTCGTAACTAGTGAAGAAGCGTTACTCAGTCAAGTAAAGACTTACTTAGATGGAGGTTTGAGCCATGAATAAGACAATGAAAAAAATCCAACTTGCACTTGTTGCTTTTGGTGTGTTTGTGGTTTGTTATAATCTTTATGAATTTATTACTAAAAAATATTCAACTACTCAGGGAGTTACTTTCATCATCGAATCTTTAGCTGGGATTCTATTGATTTTTCTCCCTCAGATCGTTAGAAAAATCGCAAAATTATACGTTCCAGATGCCATTGTTTTATTTTATTGGTTTTTCTTGTTTATTTCCGTGTTCTTAGGTACCGGTATGCATTTGATCAGTATCATTTCATTCTGGGATAAAATTTTACACGCCGTTAGTCCTATGGTATTGACTGCCCTAGGTTACGGATTGATCGGCTTATTATTGAAAGATGCACCAATTGCGAAGACTAGTCCATGGTTGTTTTTACTGTTTGGTTTTGCCTTTGCTGGCCTCTGTGGCGTGTTCTGGGAATTTTGGGAATTTCTCTGTGATCAATTCTTAGGAATGAATCTCCAACGGTTTGCCGCTTCAGATGGCACCTTATTTGTCGGACGAGCTGCTTTGATGGACACGATGGGTGATTTATTCACAAATACGATTGGTGCATTGGTCATGGGAATCTTTGCCTGGACCCAAGGAAGAAACAATCGTGATTATTTTGAAAATTATCGGTTGAAAATTTTGAAATAGAGCAAAAAAAATATCACATTAAAGAATTGTGACAAAATGAGATGCCACCTAACCATTGACGTTTTCACGCACAATTTTTAGGAAGCATCTCACTTTTGTCTCACCCACTTATTTCTTATCATCAACCCTTACGGTGATTTTGTTACCATTCTCAATGAAAATTGTACTTATTGATAAGGGTTAAAATGATGGGAACAAAGAAGATATTTACCTGACTACTCCTATTTATATGGGGAATAAAAACATTACCTTATGAGTAGATGAACTTGGAAATAACGATTGAGATCAACTTATTTTATGAATGATTTTTTCAGACTTATGACTAAATTACAAAAAAACAATAAAGCTAGGTGGTTGACCTAACTTTATTGTTTTTTTTTAAGCTTAGATGGTGTGTGGCTCAACTAAACATTTGATCGATTCTACTGTTTGCCAACACCCGTTTTCTTGCGAAAGCTTACCGTTTCTTTACTCTTCCGTGTCTTCAAGTTCTTCCGTTTGGAAATGAAGTTTCTCTGCTAGCAAGGTAATCGTTACTTTAGATTTTGGTAAGATGTGTCCTGCTACGATTTCTTTGGCTAATGGTGTTTCTACTTCTTTCGTAATAAAGCGTTTCAATGGTCGTGCCCCGTATGCTGGTTCGTAGGCATTTTCAGCGATCCATGTTTTGGCTTCGTCGCTGATTGTTAGATGGATTTCTTGATAATCCAATCGTTTTGCCAATTGTGCCACCATTTTATCAACGATTCCTTTCACATTTTCAAGACTTAACGGTGTGAATAAAATCGTATCATCGATTCGATTTAAGAATTCTGGTTTGAAATGACCTCGAAGGATCGTTCTTACTTGTTCTTCCACTTCTTCAGGGATAGTGCCATCTGCTGACACTCCTTCTAATAACAGTTGAGAACCAATGTTGCTGGTCATGATAAGAACGGTATTTTTGAAGTCAACTACACGTCCTTTAGAATCAGTTAACCGTCCATCATCTAATACTTGTAACAAGATATTAAAGACATCTGGATGGGCTTTTTCGATTTCATCGAGTAAAACGATCGTATAAGGATTTCTGCGAACGGCTTCCGTCAATTGTCCGCCTTCTTCATAGCCAACATAACCTGGAGGAGCCCCAACCAAACGAGATACGGCATGTTTCTCCATATACTCACTCATATCGATCCGCACCATGTGTTCTTCAGAATCAAATAAGTTTTCTGCTAAAGCTTTCGCTAATTCTGTTTTCCCAACTCCGGTTGGTCCTAAGAATAAGAAAGAACCTAGTGGGCGGTTTGGATCTTGCAATCCTGCTCGAGAGCGAATGACCGCATCACTGACAGCATCTACTGCTTCATCTTGTCCAATCACACGTTTATGCAATGTTTCGTTGAGCTTGATTAGTTTTTCTCGTTCCCCTTCCACTAATTTCGTGACTGGGATACCAGTTAAACGTCCAACCACTTGCGCAATTTCGTTTTCAGTGACTGATTCTTGAACCATTTTGATTTCACTGTCTTTAGCTTTTGCTTCCAATTCCTTTAATTCTTTTTCTAATTGAGGAATCGTTCCATGTCTTAGGACGGCAGCCCGTTCTAAATCATAGTTGTTTTCTGCATCTTCTAATTCATGTTTGGCTTTATCGATTTCCGCACGTTTAGAAGAAACGCTATTGACTTCTTGTTTTTCTGTTTCCCATTGTATTTTCATCGAGTTTGCTTCTTCACGAAGATCAGCTAACTCTTCTTGTAGATTTTTCAAACGTTTTTTACTTGCATCGTCGGATTCTTTTTTCAATGCTGCTTCTTCGATCTCTAATTGCATCAAGCGACGAGTCACTTGGTCTAGCTCAGTCGGCATAGAGTTCATTTCTACTCGGATCGTTGCACTTGCTTCATCGATCAAATCAATTGCTTTATCTGGTAAAAAGCGGTCTGTGATATAACGGTCAGATAAAGTTGCAGCAGCGACTAATGCATTATCATGAATGTTGACTCCATGATGAATCTCAAAACGTTCTTTCAATCCTCGTAAGATACTGATTGTATCTTCTACTGTCGGTTCTTTGACTAAGACTTTTTGGAAACGTCGTTCTAATGCTTTATCTTTTTCCATATATTGACGATATTCATCTAATGTAGTAGCACCGATTAAATGCAATTCACCTCGAGCAAGCATTGGTTTCAATAAATTTCCAGCATCCATGCTGCCTTCAGTTTTCCCTGCACCAACGATATTATGGATTTCATCAATAAATAAGATGATTCGTCCATCACTTTTCTTGACTTCTTTCAGCACAGCTTTTAATCGTTCCTCAAATTCACCACGGAATTTAGCACCAGCAATCAATGCCCCCATGTCTAATGAAAAGATCGTTTTATCTTTCAAGTTTTCTGGCACGTCTTTTCGTACGATACGTTGTGCTAACCCTTCTACAATTGCTGTTTTACCGACACCAGGTTCACCAATCAATACTGGATTATTCTTGGTTTTACGAGATAAGATACGGATAACATCCCGAATTTCTTCATCACGTCCAATGATTGGATCCATTTTCCCGCTTCTGACTTGTTGAACAAGATCTACGCCGTATTTTTCTAATGCTTTGTATTGTTCTTCTTGATTTTTAGATGTCACCTTTTCTCCTCCTCTCATGTCTTCGATATTTTTACGTAACTCTTTTTCTGATAAACCATTTTTGGTCAAATAAACCGTCAATGGATAATTTTTCAATTTCATCAAGGCTAAAATTACAATCTCTGTTGAAAGAAATTCATCGCCAAAACTTTCTCTTAACTGGTCTGCTTCATTTAATAAACGGAATAGATTTTGGCTTAGATTCTGACCATATTGGACGGTTCCCCCTGAAACTGTGGGATATTCATCTAATACACGATCTACTTCCTTTTCAAACGTATCAACATCCATTCCCGCATCAGTGTATAGATTGCGCCCAAAATGGTTTGGTTGTAAAAAAATCTTCCACAAATGCGCAATATCAATTTCTTGATGTTTTCTTGTGACAGCGATTTGTTGCGCTTCAGCAATCGCTTCTTGAAGCGTGGTTGTCATTTTTTCAATGTTCATTTTACTTACCTCCTGAATATAAAATTTCAATATTCAATATGATACATCTCGTTCCAATAAACATTATACCTCTTTGGTCAGTCTTGGTCAAAAGATAACCTCGCTTATTTTATCGGAAATAAGTGATCAAAAAAAAACACAACAGAGCCAACTTGGATGGACTTACTGTTGTGTTTTAGATCTAATAAAATGACTCTATACAATCGCTGTAATAATCAATTTGATTCTTTTTTGTTGTTTTTTACATCTTGGATCTCTTGTTTTATTACCCTTCGACGATCAGCAATCACGTAGAATAACCCATAAATAAAAGGTAAGATAAATGAGCTAAACCGATACAGTAATAAAGAAGAAAAAGCATCTACGGTTCCCACAAGTGGTCTGAATAACAATAGATAGACAAATTCAAATGAGCCGATTCCAGCTGGTGTAGGGATGACACCAGATAATACTACCGCAAAACTGATGAATGAAAAGGTCAAGAGAAAGTCGATCGTGGGATGGTTTTCAACCAAAAAGAGATAGGGCATGATATACCAAAAAATAAGTTTGACCATATTCCAAAAATAGATGCGTAATAGAGCTGTTCGATCTTTGACAATTGTCTGGACAGTTTCTCTCAACGAATAGATTTGTGTATTACATGTATCTACCCAACTTCTGATGCGTTCACTTCGAAACAGTTTGTTTGAGATACTCACAAAGAAAATTTGTAGATTCAGACTCATCGAGACCATCAATAAAAAGGCAATGATCAGCCCAGTTAGAATAATGCCAGCAATAATGAACCAAATCATGTTTGGTCCTTTGGAATAAAATAAAGAGAACTGGATGATCAAACCAATGATCGCATAGGTAATCACGGCTAATTTATACATAATCATATGCAACGCAGTGACACCTGCACCTTGTGAGTATTTCATTCCTTTTTTATTATAAAAATAAATTTCTGAAATCAAAGTGCCTGTTCCAAATGAAACGATTCGATAAAATGCAATATAGCAAGATGTCCAAAAACCATCCCAAGTGGAAAATGTTGGTTCGAAAGGCTGGGCAATCTCTTTGATTGAACGCCCTTCTGCCAACTGATAGATCGTTCCTAACAAGAATGCCGCTACCAGAACGATAAAGCTTGTAGACAGCAATTCAGCGAAAATATCTGCAAAAGATTGGTTGATCAAATAATAAATAATGGCAAAAATTCCAATCAATAAGAATAGATTTAACGCTATTTTCGTTTTTGCACCTTTTGTCGCCATCAATTACTCCTTAATGAAAAAAATAAATCAACAGTAAATCCACCAATACACCCAGTACAAATCCTACTGTAAATTTCTTTTTTCTCGTTTTATGATGGAATACTTTACGAGAAATCAATCCGCCAATTCCACCGCCTAATAAACTAACAAAAATCAAATTATTTTCTGGAACGCGCCAACCGCCTTTTTTTGCTTGATACTTATCATACCCCATCAAACAAAATAAATATAAATTGACGATCACTAAATAAAACCACAAAGGATTGTGTAGTAAAGCTTCCATACGTGTTTTCCTCCACCTCTAGCACATCATTTTTGCTCTTCTTTAGGAGCAAAGACCGACAACCCTTTTTTGACTACGACTAATTCGATAGGCAGATTATCTGTCGTATCACCATCTGTACGAGTGCCAACTGATTTCTCCCGTGCTTGGATATTGATTTGACTAGCAGTCAAATAATTGATACCTGGGACAGAGTAAATTTTTCCTTTGATTAAACGAGGCAAATAAAAAACAAATCGAAAAATATCTAAAGATGGGATGATTGTGACATGAAACATACCATCATCGGGTGAAGCTGAATCATCAAAATTCGTATAACCACCTACTGAGTTAGACATTGTGACTGTCAATAATTGTGTTTTTCCTCGCCAATGTTCTTTTTCTGTTTTGATATCTAAATGATACTTTCTCTTTTTTAATAATAACTTGATGAACCGTTTGATAAAAATCCAAGAACCATATTTTTGCTTTTCTTTTTGACTGATCCAAACAGCTGTATCTGCCAGTATACCGATCGTTAAAGTTGAGATAATGACTTCATCATTGACTTTTCCATAATCGATTTGACGGATTTGTCCCTCTAAGATAATGTCCGCAGCTTTTTCCTTTTCTAATGGAATACCGAGAACACGTGCTAAATTATTGACTGTTCCTCCTGGTAGTAGTCCTACTTGATAATGCTCAAGTTTATCTTGAAAAGCCTGTACAATATGATGGATCGTACCATCGCCTCCGATTACGATTAAGGTATCTGCGTGCGTTTCTTCAGCTTTTTTGACTAATGTCTCATGCTTGATCGAAGGACCTGTTTCCGTTAGATTGATGATTAGTTCTGGTCGTTTCTTTAAGGCATATTCTTTAAACCAGCTTGCTAATTTTTCACCTTCATCTTGTCCTGAGCTTTGATTATAAAAAACTAGCAATTTTTCCATTTCTTTCTTCCTCCCATTTTTACACAAAAACCAAGGGGTCAGACGTTCCATTATTGGAATACGCCCACCCCCAGCTAAAAGGATAGATCCACTTCGTTCACTTACTTGATCCATCCACGTTCCTATTTGATTTTATACGTTTGTATTCAATTCTGCAATTTTTACAATCACATCTGTTGCTTTTTCCATCACTTGCAGAGAAACAAACTCAAATCGGCCGTGCATATTTTCGCCACCCGCGAACAAATTAGGCGTTGGAATGCCTAGATAAGAAATTTTCGATCCATCTGTTCCACCTCGTACTGGTTCAATCACAGGCTCGATTTCTAAATCGATCATCGCTTGTTTTGCTAATTCAACAATGCTCATATCTTTTTCAATAATTTCTCGCATATTATAGTACTGATCATACATATCAACTTTCACGCGTGTCTGATCGAAGCGACTATTTAGTTTTTCTTGGATTTCAGTAATTTTCGCTTTCCGTGCTTCAAATTTTTCTCGATCGTGGTCACGGATAATATAACTCATAGTTGCTTCTTCGACATTTCCATTTAATCCCATCAAATGGAAGAACCCTTCATAACCTGTCGTTTTTTCTGGGACTTCATCTGCTGGTAGTTGATTATGGAAGTCTATCGCTAATTGTAATGCATTGATCATCGTATCTTTGGCTGTACCAGGATGGACATTTTTTCCTTGAATTGAAATATTAGCCTGAGCTGCGCTGAATGTTTCATATTGCAATTCGCCTAAAGGTCCACCATCAACGGTATAGGCAAAATCAACATCAAACTGCTGGACATCAAATTTATCTGCTCCTACCCCAATCTCTTCATCTGGTCCAAAAGCTACTTTGATCTCACCATGAGGGATAGTTGGGTTTTTCAGCAGAATTTCCATTGCGGTCATAATTTCAGCGATCCCAGCTTTATCGTCCGCACCTAACAACGTACTGCCATCAGTTGTGATCAATGTGTGTCCTTCGTAGTTTTTCAAATTAGGGAAGTCTTTGGTATTTAATGTATAATGTTCTTCACTATCTAGAACAATCGTTGATTCCCCATCGTAGTTCTCAATGATTTGTGGATTAACATTTACTGCATTGAAATCTGCGGTATCAATGTGGGCAATGAAACCGATCGAGCGAACTTTCTTTTCAATGTTACTTGGCAATGTTCCTATAACAAATCCATTTTCTTCATTGTAAAATACATTGGTTAGTCCTAAATCTTCTAATTCCTTTTTTAAGACTTGCGCAAAAGCGACTTGTGTTTGTGTCGAAGGAGTCGTTTGACTACTTTCATCAGATCTGGTTTCAGTCTTAACATAGCGTAAAAAACGTGGTAAAAGATTTTCGTACATACAACAGCTCTCCTTTAGTTAAATTGAAATGGGTTCGTATCCGTTTCTGAAACAAAGAAATCAACGGTCCAATTTTCTTCTTGTTTCCATTTCTCAAATTTTTCGACAAACTTTTCTTTACATAAAGATTCAATATAATGACCTGGATCAATCGCAATCAAGCCTGCACTTTGCATATCTTGAGCTGTGTGGTAATAGATATCTCCAGTAATATAAACATCCGCTTTTTGAGCTAATGCATAAGGATAGAACTTTTCGCCACTACCACCACAAATGGCGATTCTTTTAACAGTGCTCTTTGTATGAGTTGGACGAACAACTCGTAGCCCTTCTAATTGGAAAACTTCTTTTACTTTAGATACAAATGTATCTAAATCAAGCGCTTCTGGTAATTCTCCGATTCGACCGATCCCCCAGGTTTGAGTCGGTTCGTCAATTGAAAACAAATCAAATGCTACTTCTTCATAAGGATGGACACGATACATAGCTGATAACACTTTTTCCTCACGGTCTTCAGGAAAAATCACTTCCACTTTAGCTTCTTCTACCTTTTCTAGTTGGCCATTTTTACCAATTGCGGGATGTGCCTGTTCATTCGGTCGAAAACGACCTTCGCCAATACTGGTAAAACTTGTATGATCGTAATGACCTTGTTCACCCGCACCAGCCTCAGCTAAAGCCTTACGTAATTTGTCAGCGTCTTCGATCGGTACATAAACAGCTAGTTTTTTGTAATGCCTTGTATGTGTCTTTAACAAATAATTTTCGACATTGATTCCTAATGCTTCACAAAACCAATCATTCAATCCATCCTCGATAATATCCATATTGGTATGTGCTGCATAGACAGAAATATCATGTTTTAATAAATCAGCATACATTTTTTCTTGTGGATGATCCGTTGTTAATCGTTTAATTGGTCGAAAAATGGGAGGATGTTTAGCAATTAACAAATCAATCTTTTTTTCGATGGCTTCTTGCACAACTTCTGGACGAACATCTAATGTCATCATTATGCGTTGAATCGGTTTATTTAACGTTCCAAGGTGTAGCCCCACAGGATCTCCTTCTTCAGCCAACCATTGAGGACAATATTCTTCAAATTTGCGAATAAATTCATTACCGTTGATCGCCATTAAGCTAAAACCTCCTCGATCATCTGGATTTCTTTTTTTATCGCTTCAACACGTTCTTCTTGGTTCTGTGCTTGTGCCAATTGTTTTAAAATCGCTTGTCTTTGTTTTAATTCTCTTTGCCATTTCTTTTGGAATACCACTGTTTTTCCTTGCAATAAAAATGGACCAAACAGAATCTCTTCCTCATTATAGATATGCTTCGTCGATGTTTTTTCAGCTACAATGATTTCATAGATTTTTTTGTTTTCCTCTAAAATCTCTTCTGCAATGATTTGATAGTGATTGTCTTGCAACCATTTTCTCACTGCTTGCTCGCCAATATTTGGTTGGAGAATCAAACGCTCCTTCCCTGTTAAACGATGTTGTTTGGCGCCTGCTTCTAAAATATCTCGAATCAAAGCCCCACCCATACCAGTAATCGTGATCGCATTGATCTGATCTGTTGGCTCAATCGCATCTAATCCGTTAGCTAAACGAACAACGATCCGCTTTTCTAAACCATTTTTCTGTACTTGTTTTTTTGCTGACTCATAAGGGCCTTTTACCACTTCGCCAGCTACAGCAAATTCAATTTTATCCTTTAACATTAATGCAACTGGCAAGTAAGCGTGGTCAGAGCCAATATCTGCTAAAAACGCTCCTGTTGGGACATGTTCTCCCACTAATGCTAAGCGTTTCGATAAATCTAAGTGGTTCATACCTTCACTCCTTCCCCCTCATTATAACATTTTCCCTATAAATGAAGGAGATTTGAAAAAGAAAAATTTCAAATCTCCTGATGAGCTATTTGCTTTTACGAAACTTTAACACTGACTATTCAATAACTCTTACCTCAACGATCGAATTACCAGGAATTTGCGGAGGGATTGACATTGTCATAATTGGTTTTTCTTTTAAAGTAAACTTGATCTCGTCACCTTTTTGAAAAGATTCCTTACCTCCGACTAATTGATCATTCGAAACATTTAGTGTTACACCATCATTATCAAAAGAGGTTCCAATATTCTCGGGGTCTTCGATTTCATCTACATTGACCACTTTGATTTGAATGGTATCATCGACTGAGTCATCAATACTTTCAATTTCACCCTTAAAAATACTTTGTCCTTCGTTAGAAGAATCCTTCGCTTTAGTCGTTGTTTCCGCACTAATCGAATCGATCGATGCCTCATTTTTATCTCCATTACCACAACCTGTTAGCGAAAAAAGTAACCCTGTCGCCAACAAACAAGAAAAAATCACTTTCATATCTTTATCCTCCGGCTAATTATTTACATTACTTCAATTGATGATCGTTCTTTGACTTTTTATTTAGTTGACGATAATCAATATATTCTGTTTTTAGTCGTTCAATTTTGTTTTTGATACTTGTTCATCAGAAATTTATGGTTGTCTTTTTTCGTTACCATGATGACTATTGATCAGGCATAAGCTTCTCAGTAATCATCACTCTATCCAGTATGACACCACTTTTGTAGCTTGTTACGATCAATATAAGTGGCGTTAAGTATGAATTCAGATACACTTTCATCTCAAATTATGAGTTTCTTGAATAACTAAGTGAACATCGAGAGTCATTGAAAAGAGAATTATTTGCAGACTTTTCTCAATTAATTGTTTGCATTGCTTATTTTCCTACCCATCAAAGCAATAGGCAGGAAATAGGGCAATAACTAATTCAGCAAAAGGCTTTCGCGATCACATCTTCTAAGCCTACTAAGGCTACAATTATGACTTCTATGCTTTCTCTTTTCGCTAGCCATTTCTTCGATTGCGTCCAGTCATTTCAATTTCTTTTGTCAAATAACGAATCCGTTCCATGATTCGTTTGGCTTTCAATGGTTCTTCATCTCCACGCTGTGTCACAGCAAGATGTTGTTCCAATTCATTCATTGTAAAATTGGAAGAGAAAAAGGTTGGCAGTTGCTCTTGCATTCGATATTGCAAAATCACACCAAAGACTTCATCTCTGATCCAACTACTCATTGCATCAGCGCCAATGTCATCCATCATTAAAATGGGTGAACGTTTGACCGCATCTAGTTTTTCTGCGACTTGATCTTTTCCAATCGCTTGTTTCATTTCAACAGCAAAAGTAGGAAAATGGACAAGTGTAGTTGTAAAGCCTTTAATGGCTAGTTCTCTGGCAGTCGCCCCTAAAAGATAGGTTTTTCCTATTCCAAAGCTACCAACTAAATAAAGTCCTTTATGATATTCTTTGGGACTTGCACTATAATTTTCCACAAAGTCTAGTGTTTCAAAACTTGCATAGCTCCGTCCATCGGTACGCTCAAAATTATTGAAAGAAGCATCTTGGATATCTTTTGGCATATCGACAGCTTTGATCCGGTTCCTAATTTCTTCTTGTCTTTTCTTCGCCAATAAGGCTTCTGTTGGAACATAAGTCACATCGACATAATGAAAATTCAAGGTTAGCTTGGGCTCATAGCCAGGAGCGATCATCGTAGGGTCATTTTTTTGGTATTTTCGTTTTTCTTGGACAAATTCATATAGTTTTGCATAACTTTTTTCGATATCTGCTTGTGTTAACTCATCTTTGTGATCCGCCAAAAAGGCTTGCACATCTGGATCGTTGAGGACTTCTTCGATCATTTCAGCAAATTTTTGTTGATAATTTCGCTGGCTGATGATCCGCTTTAATTCTTTTCCTACATCTTCCATTAGCTATCTCCCTCCTTCTTGGCAAAATATTCTTTGAATCGTCGTTCGATCTCCGCTTTTTTCTCACTACTGATTTTTTTCTCTTCTTTTGGCTGGTTGACCCAATCTGGTAGTTTCTCACGACGAACGTTTCGACGATTAGTTGAATAATTCTGGTTCGTATTTTTAGTATTTTGTTTGACTTTGCTATTGGTTTTCCGAATATGTTCAATGGCTTCTTCTGGGGTCATGATCTTTTTTTGTGCCCATTCGTTAGCGATCGTGTTGACAAAGCTTGCGGTTAAGCTAGGACGATCTTTGATTACTAAGACATAATTGATCAGGATATTGATCAAACTATTCGACAATCCCGATTGTGAAACCAAATCCTGTAAAAGCCAAGTTTCTTGTTTTGAGACATAGCCGCCTTTTGCTTGTTTCAGTGCCTCTAAGTATTTCATTGGCGGAATGCTTTTGGCTTCGTTCACTAACTGTAGTGTCGCATTTGTCAGAGCAGTTGCTTCCTTAGGTGTCTCATTCTGATTGGCAGAGGTTGCTTCTTCATTTTGATTAGCCAATGTATTTGTTTGCTTCGTCTGTTGGTTCTTCAATACGATGCGTTGAAGCTCTTTGACAGATACTGTCTGCTCAGAAAAATCATACGCTTGTACGACCCATTCACCTAACGTCAACTCATCCACGCCATAAAGTAAATGATACATTGTTAACTGTTCCTTCAATGATTCATCTAGATTCATGATATGTTTTTTTGCCAACCAATCTGTCAAAAAGCGCCAATCAAGAGTGGATTGTTCCATGGACTTCCCCAGATCAGCTGATTTGGTTGTAAATGACTGTTGGTTTTCCTCGAGTTTCTCTTGATCTGCAGCATAAGTTTTTTCATTAAAGCGATATACTTCTAAAAATTTCTTTGTGATCTTTTGATAATCATTCGTCGAAAAATGTTCCGGCTGAAATAGTTGGATCAACTGATCGAAACGCCGTTGACCGACTTTTTCTAATAGCAGAAAAGACAATAATGTATCTTTAAAAAATGCTAACGGTTCAATTGGCTCAAGTAACTCATAAATAAAACATCCCCCTAAGCTAGGGTCTTCTTTGAAAAAAACTTCTAAAAGTCCGATCCCTTCTAGTTTTTTTCGTGCTTCATAAAGCTGAGGAATACCACAATTCAAGCTACTTAACAGATCAGCATGTAATCCTTCCAGTCCAACGCCTTTTTGTAAAGGAATTTCTGATAGTAAGGTAAAATACAAACTCAAAGCTTCACTGCCGATTAATGGCTGGTAGAGATAAAGTAATGAGGATTTCCCTTCTTCTCTTAGCGGATAGCTTTTTCTTCCTTGGTAGATATTTTTAGGTTGAAGCTCTTTCCATGCGTTATCCAAGGAATTTGGCCTCCTTTTATGACTTGATTTTATTTCTGATTTATTCGTTGTTTTCTTTATGATTCTCTTTATTATTTTCTTTTGCTTTATCAACGATGTCTTGTAATTCTTTTAAAAACACCGACATATCTTTAAATTGACGATAAACACTGGCAAAACGGATATAAGCAATCTCATCTAAATTGACCAGATCTTCCATCACGTATTCTCCGATCAACGTCGTCGATACTTCATTTTCACCAAGACTTCGCACCCGATTTTCAACATGATTTACGATTTGCTCCATTTGTTCCATCGCAACTGGTCTTTTTTCTGCTGAACGGATTAATCCTCTTAAAATCTTGTCACGATTAAATTCTTCCCGTTCCCCATTTTTTTTGATCACTAATAAAGGTGCTGCTTCAATTCTTTCAAATGTTGTAAAACGAAAAGAACAGTTTTCGCACTCTCGTCTTCGACGAATTGCTCGACCATCATCCGCTTGTCGACTATCAATCACTCGGGAATTGTTATGTTGACATCTAGGACATCTCATTATTTTCACCTCTTAATCTGGAATTTTTCTGATATACATTCATTTAATATATTGAATCAATTTATATAGTATTGATTCAATGAACAGTCAAAGGATAAATTTTCACTCGATAATAGTTACGTAAATAATTACGTATGAAACAATATTTTTATGATTCACTCCTGCTTTTCATAAAAAAAGTTTCACACATGTAACTAGTTGTATTATAACATGAAACAATTCTTACAGGCGACTCTCCTGTATAAAAAACCTCGTTAGAAGAACCTTTTTTTCAATCGATTGATCGAAATTGTTCCAAAGCAAAACAATTAGGCTTGACTTTCGAGAAAATTGCATGTAAAACAGTGCTTCTTAAAAACTTCTTTCAGGTGCATACTTCAAAAAAAACAGAGAGTGAGACAAAACTTGTCTCACTCTCTGTTTCAACAGTCTAAGTTATACCCATTAAAGTTTTTCTTCAATCCCTGTATAATGTTTCATTCGTTGTTCATCGATTTTTTGTTGTTCAGGAATATGATCGGATTCTGGTAAAGGTGTTTTTTTGTGTGTTGGATCATCTTTTTTTCGTTCTTGTGTCAGATCTTGCTCCTTGGCTTCTTTTTCTGCTTGTTGGTCTTCTAATTCATCGACTCTGGCTTTGTAGCGTTCATCATTTTCTTTTGCAGCTTCTGATTGTGCCCGTCCTTCATCTACCAGTTCATCTTTATTTAAGATCTCTCCTAGTTTTTCTTTTGCAGAACCGACTACTTTATCTTTTTGATTTTTAAAAGTCCCCATACCAATCCCCCTCTTTTCTTTATATTCAGCATAGCAAACTATCTAAATATACTCAAAGAAATCGATTGTTGAAGTCCGAGAGCCAACGTTCGATTTGACAAGTCAGTTCATCCTTACTACCGGAATTGTCAAAAACGATATCTGCTAATTTTTTCTTTTCTTCAATCGGCATCTGGCTTTGTATTCTTTTCTTTGCTTCGTCCAGTGTCAATTGATTTCTTTTCATCAAACGTTGCAATTGAATTTCTTCTGGAAGGTAAACGACTGCTACAGCATCCATTTCCTGTTCATAATGACCTTCAAATAATAAAGGGATATCAACGACAACTAAAGGATAATTTGCTTTTTGTTGCTTAATCTGTTCCGTAATCGCTTGACGGATAAATGGGTCTAATAAGCGATCAAGTTTTTGTCTTTGTTCTGTCGAATCGAAAATAATCTTAGCTAAAGCTACTCGATCAAGCGAGCCATCTTCTTGAAGGATTTCTTCCCCAAATTCTTGAACGATTGCCGCCAATCCAGGAGTCTGAGGTTGGACGACTTCACGGGCGATGATATCTCCATCGATCATCGGGATTTGGTGACGGCTAAAAACAGCTGCTGTAGTGCTTTTCCCAGTAGCAATCCCACCAGTTAAGCCTAAGACATAGCCTACTTGCTGATTTTTAGTCTTTGGCAATTTGGACAATAGTGAGTCCCCCTTTGCGCTACTTTTGTTTTGACGATCGGTGTATGACAACGAACACATGGTTGACCAGTCTGACCATAGACATGTAAAGCTACTTGAAAGTTACCTGACTCGCCTAACGCATTGAGATAACTCCTGATCGTCGTTCCGCCAGCCTCGATTGCCCGAGACAACACGTCAATAATTGCTTTTCGTAACAACTCTGCTTCTTTGGGCTTCAATGTATCCGCTGGCTGTTCTGGATGGATCTTCGCTTCCCAAAGCGCTTCATCCACATAGATATTCCCTAAACCTGTTACTAATTTTTGATCTAATAATAATGGTTTAATCGCTTTATGAGATTTTTGTAAGCCTAAACGAAAGCCGTCTAATAAAAATGTATCTGGCAACGGTTCTGGACCTAATTTCATGATGCCTTTGTAAGCATCACTCGCTCCTTTTTCAACTAATGTCATTCGTCCAAATTTACGTACATCATGGTATCGGAGTTGGCTACCATCTTCAAAGAAAAAAATGACATGCGTGTGTTTATCGATTGGTTCATTTTTTTCAACAAATTGGTATTTTCCTTCCATACGTAAATGTGAGATCAATTCATAATGAGTCAAACGAAAAATTAAAAACTTGCCTCTTCGATCAATAGCCAGAATCTCTTCGCCAACTAACGAAGCTTCAAAGATTGCTGTTTCTGGTTGTTCAATGATTCTTGGCCATAAGACTTGGATTTTTTGGATTTTCTTTCCAACGACTAAACGAGACAAGCCTTTTCGTACAGTTTCTACTTCTGGTAATTCTGGCATGTTTTCACCTTCGACTTATTTGCTTTTTTATCTATTTATTGAACAGATCGGTTCAATAGCGGCAATCAGCTATTTCGCTTCATACCACGTCTTCCCCCAACTACTATCTGTAATCAATGGTACGTGTAAGGACACGGCATGTTCCATGACTTCACTTACTAATTTGTCTAATCGTTCTAATTCTGTTTCTGGCACTTCAAAAACCAATTCATCGTGTACTTGTAACAACATGGTTGCTGATAGTTTTTCTTCTTTTAAGCGTTTATCCAACTCGATCATCGCGATTTTAAGAATATCAGCGGCACTTCCTTGGATTGGGGTATTGATTGCTGTTCTTTCAGCAAAAGAACGTATATTATAATTTCGTGAATTGATATCTGGTAAATAACGTCTGCGATGGTAAAGGGTTTCGACAAAGCCTTGTTCCTTTGCTTCACGAACGATACGTTCCATATATTCTTTGACTCCAGGATATTTCTCAAAATACGTATCAATGTACTGTTGTGCTGCTTTTCTTGTAATCCCAAGGTTTTGTGATAAACCATAGTCAGAGATGCCATAAACGATCCCAAAATTGACTGCTTTTGCTTGACGACGCATATTTGGTGTGACATCTTCTGCTTTTTCAATCCCAAAAACACGCATAGCAGTACTTGCATGGATGTCTTGTCCTTCAAGAAAGGCTGCTTTTAAATGTTCATCATTCGAGATATGAGCTAAAACTCGCAATTCGATTTGTGAATAGTCAGATGAATAGATCAACCAGTCTTTTTCTCTAGGCACAAACGCTTGGCGAATCTTTCGCCCTTCATCTAAGCGAATAGGAATATTCTGTAAATTAGGGTCTACTGAACTTAAACGCCCCGTTTGTGTCAAGGTTTGAACATATCTGGTGTGGACTTTCCCATCAGATTGAATGACTTTTAACAAACCTTCCACATAAGTTGATTGGATCTTGGCGATTTGGCGATACGTCAAGATGTCATCCACGATTGGGGCTTGTTCTCTTAATTGTTCTAAAACATCGACCGCAGTGGAATAGCCCGTCTTCGTTTTCTTGATCACCGGTAACCCCATTTTTTCAAATAAAATGACACCTAATTGTTTTGGTGAGTTTAAATTGAAGGATTCACCAGCCTCTTGATAGATTGTTTCCTCGATCTCTTTCAATCGATTGGAGAATTCGATTTTCATTTCTTGTAAACGAGAAGCATCAACTTTGATACCAGTGATTTCCATTTCAGCTAAGATGATTGAAAGGGGTAGTTCCATCTCACGGAACAAGGCCATTTGGTTTTTTTCTGTTAATTCTTGACTTAACTTAGGTGTTAAAACATTAATGGCAGATACTTTTCTGGCAAGGTGGGCAAAAAATACTTCTTCCTCTTCCGGTAATCCTTTTTTTGCCCCTTTTCCATAAATTGCTTCATCTGACTGCACTTCATGATAGCCATAATGGGCAGCGATTCCTTCAATATCCGTACTTTTCTCATTTGTATCAAGCAAGTAGGCACCAAGCAAGACATCAAAATCGATCCCTTTTGTTTTCGTGGCATACCGATTTAAAGCCACATAGGTCCGTTTGGCATCATAGACTTTTTTCAACCGTGTTGGATCAGCTAACCAAGCACAAAAAGCTTCGTTCTCAAATAACGCTAGATCATTCGTAACATAAATTTTTTGTTTCGTCCCCCAAGCTACACCCACGATATCTTCTGTATGGTAATTGTCTCCCATCATCTCCACATATAAAGCCATGTCAGTCGTGAACATGTCCTCATGGTATTCATGGACTACTTCAAATAGGATATCTTCAAGTTCTACTTCTTCCTCAACAAGGTCCAGCTTTGCCAGGAATTGTTTAAATTCCATTTCTTTATAAAATGGCACCAATTTCTCTAAGTTTTTCCCTTCATATTTCAATGAATCAATTGAGACTTCAACTGGCGCATCTGTATTGATCGTCGCTAATTGTTTGGATAAGAAAGCTTGTTCTTTATCATTGATCAAATTTTCTTTCATTTTGCTTTGTTTCATTTCATCAATATGCTCATAGATTCCTTCAACGGATCCATATTGTTTTAACAATTTGATTGCTGTTTTTTCGCCGATTTTCGTCACACCAGGAATATTGTCTGAAGCGTCTCCTGCCAAACCTTTCATATCAATGATTTGATTTGGCGTCAACCCATCATATTTTTCAGCCACATGTTCAGGTGTGTAACTTTCGATATCACTCACACCTTTCACCGTAATGTCTACTTTGATTTCATTACTAGCTAATTGAGTCAGATCTCGATCACCAGATAAAACAACGACATCAAATTCTTCTTTATTGACTTTTTCGGCTAATGTCCCAATGATGTCATCCGCTTCATAATTAGGTAATTCATAGTATTGGACACCTAGTCCTGTGAGTAATTCACGAATGTAAGGCATCTGTTCTTTAAATTCTCCAGGAGTTTTTGAACGGCCACCTTTGTATTCTGCATACATCTCGGTTCTAAACGTCGTCTTTCCTGCATCGAATGCAACTAATACATGAGTAGGTTGCTCTTTTTGCATCACATTTTCAAACATCGTGTTAAAAGCATAGATCGCATTTGTATGCAACCCATTTCTATTTTTAAACCGTTCTAATGAATTGTGTAAAGCAAAAAATGCGCGAAAAGCAACACTATTTCCATCTACAAGTAATAATTTATTTTTTGTCATCTGCCTAACTCCTTACTGTAAAGTTCTTATTTATTCTAACAAAGAATACTGAGGAAAGCGAAAAGAAAAACGCAAATTAACCACTTTACTGGACAAAAAAGAGTGAAAAGACTCAATGCTTTTCACTCTCATAATTATTGTTCAACTGAACGATCCATTCAATCGCTTAATTGTTACGTCCGAAAATTCTTAAGAATGCTAAGAACAAGTTGATAAAATCAAGGTATAGTTGCAATGCCAAGAAAACGGCAATTCCACTGTGTGCTGTCCCATTTGATTCTATATAGATTGACCGGATCTTTTGGTTGTCATATGCGGTAATTCCTGCGAAGATCACGACTAAAAGAAGAGAAATAAACAACTCTACTGCGCTGCTTCGTAAGATAAAGATATTCAAGACCATGGCAATAATGACACCGATCAATGCGGCCATTCCGGCACGGCCGACACCTGTCAAATCTTTTTTAGTAACCAAGCCTACAACGGACATCCCTAAAAACATTCCAGTTGCTGTAATAAACGCTCTGGTAATGCTACCGATATCATACATCGCTAATGTGACAGCTAACGTCAGTCCATTCAAGAGCGAATACGCAATAAAACCACCAATAGCTAAACTTGGGTTTTTAGCTGCTTTAACGCCCAATACAACTACTAAAATCAACTCTACGATCCAGAGACCCATAAAGCCTAATGGAAAATTATTGATGAACGAGAAAACTTGTTGAGGATATACTTGTAATGCGAGATAAGAGATAATCGCACTTAATGCTAGACCTCCTCCTAGATAACCATAGATCTTAGCATAGAAGCGATTCAGTCCTGTTGAAATAGTACCTTGATTATTCATATGTTTCACCTTCACTTTCAAGAGTAATCTCTAATTCTGGTTCGACCGGTGGCTGAACCATCACTACTGCATCCAATACCCGATTTTCTTCGCTATTGTTTGCTTCGACAGAGATTGTCACGACATTTTTCATTTTGTCTACTTTGATAATATCAAACTGAAAAGTCAATGTTTGATAATGGAAAACTGGCTCAATAAAATTGACAGAAAAATTGACTACATGAGACCCAGGACCTGGCAAATGTTTTGAAATTGCACTGGTGATGATGCCCATCAACATGACAGAAGGCACAATCGGTTGTTGGTATTCCGTGTGTTTCGCAAAATCATGTTGGATGTAGAGTGGATTCGCATCATTTGTTAGTCCTAAATACAATAACAGCTGATTGTCTTCAATCGATTCAGTTAAAGACAACGAGTCCCCTTCCTCCAGTTCATTGATGGTTTTTCCTAATTTACGTGGTTTACTTATGTTCAAGTTAGTAACCCTCCAGTTTATATATTGATCACTTCTTATTGTATCAAAACAGTCCAAAAAGGCAAGTTACACTGATTAAAACAAGAAAATATTAACGAAACTGAAAGAAGACAGCGATGTTGATTCCTCTTTTGAAAACCAGAAAAATCAAAAAATCTCTATCTGTTAAGTTTCATTCTTTAACAGATAGAGACTGCTTTACAATCGACTACTTAAAAAAATAGATTACAATACATTCTTTGTCGTACTACTTAATAATTTTTCATACGCTTGTTCAAATTTTTGAACGTCCCCTGCACCCATAAAGATAATGACAGCATCGTGGAAATCAAGTAAAGGAGAAACATTGTCTTCTTTGATCACTTGACCACCTTTTTTGATTTTATTGCCAAGATCTTCAATTTTAACATCGCCCTGTTCTTCACGAGCAGAGCCAAATATATCACATAGATAAACTTTATCTGCAAGATCTAGTGCTTCTGCAAACTCATCCATCAAAGCAATTGTGCGGGTAAATGTATGAGGTTGGAAAACTGCAATGATTTCTTTATCAGGGTACTTTTGTCGAGCCCCATCGATTGTTGCTTTGATTTCAGCTGGATGATGAGCATAATCATCTACAACTGTCATATCAGCTACGATTTTTTCGCTGAAGCGACGTTTTACACCTGGGAATGTTAACAATTCTTTCGCTACTTCTTCTTGGTCTAGTTTTTCAAAATAAGCAACTGCGATCACGCCTAATGCGTTTAATATATTATGTTTGCCAAAAGCAGGAACAGTGAAATGTCCCACAAATTCATCTTTGTGGTACACATCGAAAGCTGACCCCGTCGTTGTGCGTTCGATATTCCGAGCTTGGATATCATCGTCTTCAGAAACACCATAATAATAGATCGGAACATCTGCTTCTAATTTTCTTAAGTAAGCATCATCTCCATAGGCAAAGATCGCTTTTTTCACTTGATTTGCCATTGATTGAAATGCGGTAAACACATCATCAATACTTGTATAATAATCTGGATGATCAAAATCAATATTTGTCATGATAACATAATCAGGCGAATATGCTAAGAAATGGCGACGATATTCACAAGCTTCAAATGCAAAAAATTCTGCTTCGGGATCGCCATGTCCTGTGCCATCACCAATTAAATAACTTGTTGGACGAATGCCAGTCAACATATGTGAAAGTAATCCTGTCGTACTCGTTTTACCATGTGAACCAGTCACTGCAATACTCGTGTAGTTTTGGATAAAGTCGCCAATAAAGTCATGATAACGAACAACTTCTAATCCCAACTCTTTCGCTCTTTGAATCTCCTCATGCGTATCTGGGAAAGCATTACCAGCAATGATCGTCATTCCAGGTTGAACATTCTCTGCATCAAAAGGCAAAATTTTGATATTTGCTTTTTCTAAATCCCTTTGTGTAAAGAAATATTTTTCGATATCTGATCCTTGTACTGGTAACCCTTGCTCGTGTAGGACAAGTGCCAATGAGCTCATTCCTGATCCTTTAATACCAACAAAATGGTATAATTTATTTTGATTTTCCATTTGAATCCTCTTCTCTTAAATATCATCCATTATTTTGTTTTCTATTACAACACGTTCCTCATTATCATATAAACCTAAAAAAATTTCAACCAAATATATTTGAAGAGGTTACTTACTTGAAAAATCGTTCAAATTTAAAAACTGGCTAACGCTCTCGTTTGGTCTACTAGGGATAATTTTCTCATGAACGCAAGAAAGTTCCTGAAACAGAAGAACGGATCCGTTGATAGGCTGACCAAACTTTTTGTGGGATGTCCACATGATTCATATAATTTTTCCCATTTGGTCCATAGCCCTGTTCATCATCCTTCAAACGAACCATTTCTCCTAAAACTAACGCATAGAAATAATCTTTCGACCATTGATCGTTCAACTCTGGCTGAGAAAAATGTAACTCTTCCGCTAGTTCAATTAATTGGGGAACAAATGGGACATAGTTACACCATTCTACTCCTGTGCCTTTCCAGACCTTCTCAAAAGTTGCTCTGGTACGTCGCTGTAATGTTGGATCATTCATAAGAAAAATCCGTTCAGGTAGAGCGCCCTTTTTTTGAAGGATCGTCAAGGCATGTTGTGCATTTTCCCCAGAGTTCGTCGAGGTTGTTTCTAAAATGAATCTTTCAGTTGGAATGCGGTATTTTTCTGTTAAGTAACGAAAACACATCTCACTTTCACTGAGTCCATCCTCAAATAAAACCCCTTGCTTTGCAAAATTTTGGCGAAGCACCTTAGTAGCATGTCCGATTCCTCCGACTAGAAAAATTTGCTGCACTTGTCCTTGCAAATACAGTTCAGCTGCCTTATCAGCAAGAATCGGTAAGCCATTACCTGCTAGAATCACTATTGGTGCCGAATCATTTGTTCTTTGATCACTTGCATCAGCCAAAAAGGATAGCAAACAATTCCAATCTTTCAATTGTTCCCCTTGATTCGTCATGAGCTTTTTTCTCCTTTTTAAGATTTTTTACTTACTGGAAAGCTGTTCATTTGGCACTTTATCCAGTGTTTCCTTCCAAATCAAATGCCCTCGACATTTCCCGCAAACATAGCGTTTGGTATCGATTTTTCGTTTGCGGTAAATATCGGTTGTACAACTAGCACACTGATACCATTCAATTTTAGTCGTTTTCTTAGCAGAAAGAGCAGGAGCGTATCTTAAACCACCCGTTTTTTTTAGTAAGGCCTTAAAATCAGCATCTCGATGACGATAACCTTTATTAGCTAAATGCAAATGATAATGACATAATTCATGTTTAATGATTGCAACTTTTGTCGCTTCATCCACTTCTTGAAACATCTTCCAATTAAAATCTAAATGATGGTCGTTTAAGTGATAACGTCCCCCTGTAGATCGCAAACGAGAATTGAATTTTGCTTGATGCTTAAAGGGCAATGAAAAACTATCTAGCGAGATTTTTTCAACGAGTTGCTGCAATTCGATTTCTGTCACTTTATTTCGCCTCATAAGGGGAAAGCATCGTTAAACTGATTCTTCCTTTATTGACATCAACAGCTTCAATCCAAACTGTTACAACATCGCCTACAGAAACAACATCAGTAGGATGTTTAACAAATTTTTTACTTAATTTAGAAAGATGAACTAATCCGTCTTGCTTTACACCGATATCAACAAACGCACCAAAGTCGATTACATTCCGTACAGTCCCTTTCAACTCCATCCCTGGTTTCAAATCTTCCATACTTAAAACATCTGAACGCAAGAGTGGGGCTGGCATTTCATCCCGCATATCTCTACCAGGTAGGGTTAACCCTTCAAGAATATCAGTTAACGTTTCTTCTCCTACAGATAATGTTTTGGATAAATGAGTGGAAGAAAGTTGAGATAGGGTTTCGATTGCTTCTTTTTTACCTAATGATTTCTCTGATAACCCGTTGCTTTTTAGAATTTCTTTTGCAATTGGATAACTTTCCGGGTGAATGCCTGTATTATCAAGAATGTTTTTCCCACCTGGTACACGGATAAACCCGATCGCTTGCTCATAAGCCTTTGGTCCTAAGCGAGGAACTTTTTTCAATTGCGCTCGCGTCTCAAACGCACCATTTTCTTCTCGATAAGTCACAATATTTTGAGCAGTTGTTTTATTCAAACCAGAGATGTGTTGCAATAATTGAGGGCTTGCAGTATTAACATCCACACCCACTTGATTGACCACAGTTTCTACTACAAAATCTAATTGTTCCGCTAAACGTTTTTGAGAAACATCATGTTGGTATTGTCCAACTCCTACAGCTTTAGGATCAATCTTCACTAATTCAGCTAATGGATCTTGCAAACGTCGAGCGATCGACACTGCACTTCGCTCTTCCACTTGGAGGTCAGGAAATTCTTTGCGGGCAATATCACTTGCAGAATAAACAGAAGCTCCCGCCTCATTCACGATCGCATAGTACGCTTTATGATCAGCTGATTTTAATTGTTCAGCAACAAATTGTTCTGATTCACGGCTAGCAGTACCATTCCCTATTGCGACCATATCTACTTGGTATTGGTTGATCAATTGAACAAAAGCAGGTCCTGCAGCTTCACGTTTCGCTTGAGAAGCAGGTTTATGCGGATAGATGACTTCAATTGCCAAAACTTTACCTGTCGCATCTACTACAGCTAACTTACATCCTGTACGATAGGCTGGATCGAATCCTAAAACGACTTTTCCTTTTAAAGGAGGTTGTAACAAGAGATTACGGAGGTTTTCTCCAAAGATCGCAATTGCTTGCTCATCAGCTTTTTCAGTTAATTCATTGCGCACTTCCCGCTCAATCGCAGGTTGAATAAATCGTTTGTAACTATCTTGATAAGCATTCCTAACAAACATAGTTGCGGGAGAAGCTGGGTTATTGATCAATTGCCGCTCCAGATAAGACAAAATAGGTTCCTCTTCCACTTGGAGTCCGACTTTCAAAATGCCTTCTTTTTCACCACGATTCGTCGCTAAAATGCGATGAGAGACGATTTTATGAATGGGTTCGGCATAATCATAATACATTTCATATACCGCTTTTTCATCCAGCTCCTTCTTTTTAACGACACTGACATAAGAACCTTTATTGTAGGTATAGGAGCGTACCCACGTTCTGTAAGTTGCATTATCACTGACTTCTTCAGCAATGATTTCGTGAGCGCCTTGCAATACTTCCTCGACCGTATGAACTTCTTTTTCATCATTGAGGTATTTTTTTGCTTCTGCATAGACATCTTCATTGGGCAATTGACGAAGCCACTGGGCAAAAGGCTCTAATCCTTTTTCTTTTGCGATCGTCGCTTTCGTTCTGCGTTTTTGTTTATAAGGACGATACAAGTCTTCTACTTGTTGCATTTTAACTGCTAAAGTAATGTCTTTTTTCAATTCTGGCGTTAGCTTACCTTGTTCATCGATTAAACGAATCACTTCTTGTTTTCGTTTCTCTAAGTTTTCTAAATAAGCATAGCGCTCTTCAATTTCTCGAATTTGTACCTCATCTAAGCTACCGGTCATTTCTTTTCGGTAACGTGCAATAAATGGGACAGTATTTCCTTCGTTCAATAAATTCAATACGGTGGTAAGTTGTTTTGAATGATACATCGTTAGTTCTTTTTGAACTAACTGGACAATTGTTTGATTTAAATTCTCTGCCATCAATATACTCCCTTTTTAAGTTAAAGCCATTTTCATTATTCCCTGTTTCTAAATAAAAATGGTGGATTTTCTCACATACTTATTTATTTTATCATATTTGATAACAGTACTTATAGCAGCTCTTAGCAAAACAAATCAATCACACTAAAAATCCCCTATAATAGTTGAGGAATTTGAGTTTCCTCAATACTTTTATAAGGAATCATGTACTGTTATCCTGATCCATTAATTTCCTTGCCACGGTCCTTCAGTGTTTTGATACTCAATGTCTTGAACGATACCAGTTTCATCAAAAACCACACCATGCATCGATCCACCGAAGACTGCTCCACCGTCAATTCCGATTTTCTTATCGTGAATCCATAAATCTGTCGTTTCCATATCTCCGTGTAGCATAGGGGTAATGGTATGACCAAAAACGATTGTTTTTCCTGTATTATTTTTACCTTCATGGAAAGGTTCGCGGATCCAGATGAAATCATGAGGGTTTGTATCATGCCAATCTTTTTTAGTTAAGTCAACCCCTGCATGGACAAAGAGATAATTATGCCATTCATAATAAAGCGGCCGCTCACATAAAAAATCAATCAGTTCGCCATATCGTGAGCGAATCATCAACGCAATCTCTGTGGGCGAATACTCTTCAGTTGACCCAGGGTGTAAAAGACTGTCAAATGTTTCTTTGCCACCATTCCGTAAATAGGGCTCATACCAGTCTTCAGGACTTTGGAGGAACTGCAAAAAGTACTCTTCGTGGTTTCCTCGAAGATAAATCGCGTTATTTTCTTTGACTAGCTGCATACCTAGTAAAAAACACTCTTTCGTATTAGGGCCTCTATCATTCAAATCCCCCATCAATACTAATTGATGATTTAATGGATCAAATTCGTTGACCAATTTTTTAAAGAGATCGTATTTTCCATGAACATCGCCAATCGCATACACCCACTTTTTCATGATGAAACTCTCCCTTTCCATTGTAGTATAACGTATCTTTCGCATAGATTTACACTTATCGAAAAGGTTTTTCCCTTTCCTATACTGATTTTCTCAATAAAAAGAAAAAAAGACAAGCCAAAAATAAAGATAGCAAAGGAATTCCCTTATTCACTCAGCGCTCAACTAGAGCTAGGTGATTGGAGAACAGCTTCTCCTGCTATGTTTATTTTTCAGCTTGTCACTAAATGCTAGTTAAAAAAAGCAGCTAATTTTTCTTCTACTTCTTTTTCAGACAGTTGATGCTCTTTGATGTAGCGGTTTTGTGGATGTTTTGCGCATTCGATCGAACAAGAACCTAAATGTTTTTCTTCATTTTCAACAGAAGTCAACATCTGACGATTGCATTCAGGATTGCCACAATTGATGTAGCGTTCGCAAGGCGTACCGTCGAACCAATCTTTGCCTACGATTCGTTTATCCACTTGATTGATATCAACTGCAATACGTTCATCGAACACATACATCTTACCATCCCACAATTCTCCTTGAACTTCAGGGTCTTTTCCATAAGTCGCGATCCCGCCGTGTAGTTGACCAACATCTTTGAAGCCTTCACGGACTAACCAACCAGAAAATTTTTCGCAACGAATCCCACCAGTACAATAAGTAACCACTCGTTTTTCCATAAATTCTTCTTTATGATCACGGATCCATTTAGGGAGTTCCCTAAAGCTTCTAATATCAGGACGAACAGCCCCACGAAAATGTCCTAGATCATACTCGTAATCATTTCTGGCATCAATGACAACAGTATCTTCATCTAAAATTGCCTCTTTGAATTCTTTTGGTGAGAGATAATCTCCTGTCAATTCGTGAGGATCGATATCGTCTTCTAATTTCAAAGAAACAAGTTCTGGTCGTGCACGAACAAACATTTTCTTAAATGCGTGGCCTTCACTTGGATCAATTTTAAAAAATGTATCAGCAAAACGCTCGTCTTGATGCATCATCGCCATATATTTTTCAGTTTCTTCGATCGTTCCAGACAATGTGCCGTTGATTCCCTCTTTGGCAACTAAGATTCTTCCTTTTAAATTCAACGATTTACAAAAGGCTAAATGTTCCTTCGCAAATTGCTCTGGGTCTTCAATGGTTGTGTAGTTGTAATAAAGTAATACTTGGTAATCCATGTTTTCTTTCCTTCCTTCTCTTCTCTCCAGAATAGTATAAAAAAAGTAAGGTTCGTTTGACGATATTTATGCTTGTGTATTTATGTTCAAACTTTTCAGTTAACATAATATAATTATCGTTTTTTAATTTAGGCAAACTTTACTACGTAAAAGATGGAATAAGATGACCTCAACGATGGAATGACCATTTACATAAACTAGGTTCTACCAAGTGAAAAACACCCACTCTACTAGTCGCTAAACATGACCTGTTTAACTACTAGTAGAATGAGTGTCTGAAGACTACCTTCAAATCATTTCTTTATTTCCCTGTTACTGCAAAATAATTACCATCAGGATCGGCAAAATTAAATACGTATTCTTCACCTAACTGGACTAATTCGCCTAATACCGTACCTTGTGCTTGCATTTTCTTATATAAATCAAAAATATCATCGCTATAAAACATCAAGGATGGGGAACTTCCAGCAACTTCTGGGGAATGTTGTTCAATGAATTCCCGATCGTATAAGACAAGTGAAGTAGTCGCTTTCTCTGATTGGGCGATTTCTACAACCAGTGTGCCATCCATTTCTTGACGATCTAATTCTTTGAATCCAACCGCAGTCCAAAAATCAACGTTTTTTTTCACATCATCAACATATAACATGATTTTCATTTCATTGGTAAACATGTAAATCCTCCTACATTTCTTCGTTTTAGAAGTCATAAGCTTAACTATTTTAGCATACGGAGATCGGAAAAGCTATCTTCACTCCATCTTTATACTCTTATACTTGCCCTTATTGTCATAGTTTTTGGAGTGGATGGAATCTCGTTTTCACTTTTCGGAATAAAATAGATTCCCTGTATCAATCGCCTATAAAAAAAACAGATCCCGTCTCAAAGACGAAATCTGTTTTTGGCTTATAACTAAGCATTGACATCAATGACTTTTGAATCATCTTTGATTGCTTCACGATCCAAGTCCTTAATTCTAGCACTTGTGACAATCCCGGCAACCATACTGCCACTGACGTTCGTTGCTGTTCGAGCCATATCAATCAATGGTTCTACTGAGATAACTAAGCCAACGATGGCAACTGGCAAATTCATCGCCCCTAAGACGATCAATGAAGCAAACGTTGCGCCGCCACCAACACCGGCTACACCAAATGAGCTGATCGTGACGATTGCAACTAACATCAAGATAAAGCCAATACTAAAAACATCAATTCCAGCAGCTGGAGCAACGATCGTGGCTAGCATCGCTGGATACACACCTGCACAGCCGTTTTGCCCAATTGATAAACCAAAGCTGGCTGAAAAATTCGCTGTTGCTTCATCCACACCTAACGCTTTGGTCTGTGTTTCGATATTCAATGGCAATGCCCCTGCACTTGAACGTGAAGTAAAAGCAAAGCTCAATACTGGAAAAGCTTTTTTAAAGTAGTCAAACGGATTGACTTTCACTGAAAGCAAGATCAATGAATGAACAATCAAGACTGCTAGTAAAGCAACATACGAAGCAAGTACGAATTTTCCTAAATTGATAATGGCAACAAAATCACTAGTAGCCATCACATTCGTCATCAACGCAAAGACGCCATATGGAGTCAAACGTAAAACTAAGGTAACGATACGCATAACGATTTTATATAAACTATCAATCAAATTGGCAAAAAATTCTGCTTCTTTCGGTGCTTTTCTTTTGACTCCTAGATAAGCAATCCCGACAAATGCAGCAAAAATCACAACACCGATCGTACTTGTTGCACGTGTACCAGCTAGATCAGCAAAAACATTTTTAGGGATGAATGATAATATTTGTTGCGGAATCGTTAATCCTTGGATACTCTCTTGGCGAGTGGCTAATTCCGAGATTCGAGCTGTTTCTGCTGCGCCCTCGGTAAACTTCGCTCCTTGAAGACCAAATAATATGGTTGTACCGATTCCAATCAATGCAGCAATTGCTGTTGTTGCAAGCAGTGAGGTTAATACTGTTGCACTGATTTTACCTAATTTTTCAGAAACTTTCATTTTTGTAAATGCGCCAACGATCGAGACGAATACTAATGGCATAATCAGCATTTGTAAGAAGCCGACATAGCCTTCACCTACGATATTGATCCATTCCATTGATTGACTGATGACTTGGTTATCTACTCCAAAAATCAATTGTAATAAGCCACCAAATACGATTCCGATAGCTAGAGCTGTATAAACCCTTGTTGAAAATTTTGCATGGCGCTTTTGCATGCGATAGAAAACATATAATAATACCGCAAAAACTAGAACCACTAAAACTGTGATGAGTGTTGTCATTTTACTCCTCCTCTAATTTTTAATGACAAGTCCATCTAAGGAAGTAAAGGTTCCCGAAAATGATTCTTCAATCATTTTCCTGAAAATATTTTTTTCAGCGACTCGTTTATTCTAGACTATTTATGTAAAAAATACATTCGTTTTGCTTACAATTAGTAATAGAAAAAAACCAGTAGTGATAGCCTTTGACTATCACTACTGGTTTTAAGCACGTTTTATGCTTCGTTTTCTTCTTTTTCAGATTGAAAATTTAGTTTCACGCCTGGTTGATCCAATGCAATCTCAGTTATTTCATAGGCCATTCGTTTGACGATGTCAAATAATGGCGCAACTAGCTCATCCACTTCTTCTTGTGTGACATCATTTTGTCCTTCAATCTTTCGATTAAGGATATGGTTAATTTGACTCACGCTTCCTGATAAAACATATGTATCAAAGACTAAGCGAAATTCTAAACGTGCCCCTACGATACTGTGTTCTTTCGGATAGTTCTCAATCGTCTCTTTTAGAGGAGAAAATCCTACTTTTAAATCTGTTTCAACTTCTTGATCAGGCCTTTTAAAATCATAGTGAAATGCCTCTACTACTTCTTTTTGTCTTTTGATTTCCATTTGATCACTCCTTATTCAAATTATAACATACCTCACTTTGAAAGAGGATACTATTTTATTGCTTTCTCCTTGATATCAAGGATTTTTAAGAGATTATCTACAACATAATCGGCAGGAATATCTTGTAAAAAATGATCAATATCATACAAACAAGTCAAGACTCCTGCGTTCTTACCAGCTTCTATATCTAAACGACGATCACCAATCATGATCGTTTCCGACTTTTTCAATTGATGTCTTTGGATCAAATCATTTAATGAGTCGGGCGCTGGCTTACGAGGAAAATTCCGATCAATCCCAATGACTTCTTCAATTAAATCAGCTAGATCAAACTGCTCAAGCAATTCCCAAGTCGAGTTTGAGAGTCGGTGGGTCAAAATAAAATGCTCTGCCCCTTGGCTTTTCAATAATCGTAACACTTCTTGGGTGCCTGCAAAAGGCTTGGGAATTTTCTGACTCGCTGCTTCATAACGATGAAACAAGGGTGTAAATTGTTCTTCTGGTAATTGGTATTCTTTGATTAGTTGACGGGTGGAAAATTTCTTCATGATCGGATAAATCGTTTCTTGATCCGCTAAGATACCTAACGCAGCCATTGCTTGAAGCGCTCCATCGACCATGGCTGGATAAGTATCAAATAATGTTCCATCAAAATCCCAAACATAATTTTTTATCATCGTAACTTCTTTCCTTTAGATCTATTCATATTCCCACAAAACATGTCCCTCTTATAACAATTCTTTTCCGAGGATTTCTAACTCTTTATTTAAAGTGTATTGGATCGGTTGCGCATTCGGGATATCAATCGTATCCAACTGATTTTCTGGTACATCTTCTAAGTATTTCGTTAACGCACGTAAGCTATTCCCATGTCCAACCACTAAGACATTTTTACCAGCTAATAAGTGTGGTGCAAGTTCATCTTGCCATAAAGGAACCACGCGCTCAACTGTCATCTCTAAGCTTTCACCATGGGAGAGCAAACGTGGATCTAAAGAATCATAGCGTCGATCAAAATGGTTTTCTGATACGAGTGGCGGAACTTCTCGATAGCCACGACGCCATTTTTTGACTTGTTCTTCGCCATATTCTTTTTTCATCTCCGTTTTATTTTTACCAACTAATGCCCCATAATGTCGTTCATTTAACCGCCAAGTTTTTTGGACGGGAAGATACAATTGATTCATTTCTTCTAAAGCTAACTGTGACGTTTTGATTGCTCTTTTTAGTACAGATGTATAAACGATATCAAAAACCAATCCTTGCTCATTCATTTTTCGTCCAGCTTCCGTTGCTTGTTGCATCCCCTTTTCAGTTAGCGCAACATCTAACCAGCCAGTCCAATAATTTTGAAAATTGGCTTCACTTTCACCATGTCGTAATAAGACTAACTTCATCCTCTTCACCTAGACTTTCGTTTCAAATTGGGTACCGCATTTTTTACAAGTCACTCGAATTCGTCCTTTACCTCGTGGCGCTCTTTGCTTTTGGTGACAAGTAGGACAAGAAAAAAACGTGTACTCCATCACTTTCTTTGAATTTTTTGGCTTTCTCAACTGAGAAAACCATAATTTTATTTGATTCGATTTTTCGATGAATTTCCGATTTTCATTTATTCTTACATAGATTTTCTTCGATAACAATCGAAATACGATCAGACCGAGTAATCCCCAAAATAAGAAATAACCGATTGAAAAAGGAAGTAAAAATTGAAACAGACGAAAGAATAGTGCCAGAATCAACAATACTCGGTTCAACGAATCAAATGTTGCATAACGTCCTTGCATCACTTGGTTGTATTTTCTTTTGTATTCAATCAAGCGTCTTAACCAAATTTGTGCCATCGTAACTCCTCCTGCTGCTCTTATTATGGCAAAAAAAAGCAAAAAGAAAAAGCTTTAATTCGCTTTTTCCATTGTTAATTGATGAAGTGCATTCCGATTCTTCATAAAGTCAATCACGATGACTTTCTTTTCCTGCGCTCTTTGGACGACACGAAATGTATCCGCTAACGGTAACGTGAGTTTTCTAGAAGGCACTTCCTTCAAGCGAACAAATCGGCGAATCAGCGTTAAGAATTGTGTTAATTGAATCGATGTATGAACTAAATCAGGATATTTTTTTAATAATTGAGTTGTCTTTAATAAATGGCGTTTTTTACCAATTTCACTTAAAAAACTTTTTAAGATTTTTTGTTGCCGTTGAAAAATTGAAAACGAATCTTTCTCATCAATTTTATAACGCATTTGTCTTTGAAGTTCACTGACCGTTAACTGTATCAACTGGCCGTTCTCCTTGATTATCAAGCCATTTGGAAATAGCTCTGTTACTGCCTGATCCCAACTTGTCAATGAAAGCTCAAGATAATCTTTCACAGGTAAATCAAGTTCTCTATTAAAAAAGAGCAAAAGTGCAGTTAACCCTTCTGATTGATAGATTTCTCCTAGTGTTTGACCTTCTAAATGAAACTCTGGCGAAAAATGCAACAAAGTTTTCCCCTTGTTTAACTGAACATAAAGAAAGGTCGAACGGTTGATGACTTGATCCTTTAGCACCACTAAAAAATTCATTTTTCTCCCCCTTTATCATTTTTAACATAGCATATTTTTAAAAAGTTGTCTGGTAAAAGAGGAGGGTTTCATAAAAATTTAGTAATTCATCAAATTCTCCTTAAAACAATGAAACCACCTGAGCGATTGTAGGTTCACTCCTCTTTTTCCATCAATTCTTTCATCTCGATCACTTCCCGATATTGGTGGATTTTAGTGATCCCAATGACTTTATCGACATCAATACTAAAACAGATACCATTGCCTGGAACATCGATGTTGATTCCCTGACCAATCGTCTCCATGACTTGATTGGTTAAACTATCAGGTACGAGGGTTAACACAATATCTTTTTCAGGTGAGATTTCCAGACCTAAAAAATTACTAGAATCATGAATCCCTGATCCACGCCCATGGAGTATCGTACCTCCAGCTGCTCCGGCGGTTTTTGAAAACTTAATCACTTCGTACCCCATCCCCCCATCAACAATCGTGACGATCATATTCAGATTCAACGCTACAGGATCTTTCATTTTTTTCCCTCCAACTGTTGTAATTTGTGTTTGGCTTGTTTATCTTTTTCATCTTTCCTTTTGTAGATATAGCCTAGAACCAATGTCGATAATATAGGCGTCAATGCAATCATAGCCACTACTCCAAATCCATCAATAATCGGATCTCTTCCTTCAATTTGCGTGGCGATTGCCACACACATCGATAAAATGAACGTGGAACACATGGGGCCAGTCGCTACCCCTCCGTTATCAAATGCCATAGCAAGAAAAATTTTATCAACCTTGCGTCCTAAAATGAAAGCTAAGCCATATCCTGGAATCAAAAAATAGTAGAGAGAAAACCCAACTAATAAACGCCACATAGATAACCCAACTGCTAAGCCAATCCCAATAGAGATGACTGCTAACATGATTTTTGCTTTGATTCTTCCCTCACTCAATTCTTCCACTTGTTTAACCATGACGTGGATCGCTGGTTCTGCGAAACCAACTAAAAACCCCATCAAGAACCCTAAAGGTATCAAAAGCTGATTATGTTCTAAACTAGCAAGTACACTACCTAGATGTTGTCCAACAGGAACGTAAGCCAGATCGACACCATGCAGGAATAAGATCAATCCGACAGTAGTGATCAAAAAGCCCTTGATAATAGCCCAGAAGCGTTCTTTACTCATCTGAAAGCTCAGGAAGTTCATGACTAAGAATAATAGTATGATCGGCGATATGGCGATTAACACCTCATAGGAAATGATTTCTATCCCCGAGAATAATTCTTGGACTATCTTCATTGAAAAATCACCCCTAAAATCATTACTGCCAGAATTGGACCTAAAGATGCAATCCCAACCATCCCAAAGCTATCATTGGCACTCGTTTCTTGACGAATCATACTAGTCAGTCCGCCAGCTAATGCTAGAATAAAAGGAACGGTAATCGGTCCAGTCGTAACGCCTCCAGAATCAAAAGCAATCGGCATAAATTCATTACTTGTAAAAAATGAAGCGACTAATACACCAACATAACCAATCGCCATCAATTGATAATAAGATAATTTGAAGACAACCCGTAAAAGAGCAAACGCTAAAAAGACACCTGTGCCAACGCTTACAATTCCAATTAACAACACTCGGCCAATCTTTCCTTCAGAAATCTGATTGACTTGTTGTCCCAACACTTGAACGGAAGGTTCTGCGATCGTGATTACAATTCCAATCATAAATCCTAAAGCAATGAGGATTGTGAGACTTTTCTTTTTGATCATATATTTTCCCACTAATCGCCCGACTTCCATCATCGAATAATCGGCGCCAAATAAAAATAGTGTCATGCCAATCATCATAATCCCTGCCCCAAACAAAAAAGAAATCATTTCATCTGAGTCAAGCGGTGCGAAAATAAAAGTTAAAATAACAATTAAAAGTGTCATTGGAAAAATGGCGATAACAACTTCTTTTAAATTTTTTAGCATATATCCTCCTCCTTTACTCTATTTTACCTGATTCCTTCACAAGTTACGAGCAGAACAGGTAAACGCTGTTATTTTTTTCAATAAAAAAATACTCAAATATGACATTACCGTAAAAAGAAGCCAAATTGAGCGAAAATCAAACTTGGTTTCGGCTCCTTTGGCTTCTCTTTATGTTATAAGCAACCCTGCTACTTCAAAATCAAGAATGAAAAACCATACGAGCCTTTCAATTTTTGGGGTTTGATTCTGAAAAGGAAGGTCTACTGTTTAGCAAGGTACTCAAAAAACATCTGGAGCTTTGCGCCCTTTTTGTTTCACCCTGAAAAAGTAATCACAAAATAAGTACTCAACTCTAAGACAAGGAAGCAATCAAGTGTTTTCGAAATGCTTCGTATTCGTCTGCCTGTTGATTAAACAAACGTTGGTTGCTTGTGTGGCTATCTTGCATCCATTCTTTTGGTTCGCTGCTGCCTAGAAACGCATCTAACAATTGTTGTGTGACAATCGGATTCTTTTTCACTGCTTCTTTGACCAGGTAAAAATCTTCAATTCCTCTTTGCAATTGTTTGTAACGTAAAGACAACAATAGCTGTCCAGAATAGCTAGGATAAATGAGACAAGTATCACCGATCGGTAACGAACTAGTATTATAGCGGATATCTTCTCGCACATTTTCTGGCCAGCAATTATATGCCCAACGCAGCATACCATCTGTTTTGAAGCAATGCGCTAAAATTCCTTGGATACGAGTCTCTAGTAATGAGCTGTGTAAAAAGGTATTCGGACGATCAGGATAATTACAAATATAATATTGTGTCTTTCCTGGATGGCTTTGTGTTAACCGCTGATAATGGTTGCACGTACAATAAAAAGAAGTGACCGGAAAATCGACATCTGGCAACAATTGTTCCAAGACGTTTTCTTTATCAAAAGCGACTTTTATCTGAACACTAGTATCCACTGACTTTAATTCTGCTAATGAAGCTTTAAAGGTGTCTATTTCGTGAATCTTCGGCTCATCAGAGATAATCCTGACTTTATCCCATACCCCAATCTCTTTGAAATGCTCAAATAATTGGTTGAAATAGGACTTCAATTCATTTTTGTTTTCGATGAATCCGATCTTTTGCAAGGCTTCATCAAAATAGCGAACCACAATTTTTTCAGGGTAATCTAACTGTTGGATCAATGGGAAGAATGGTACTTGCCACACACCTAACAAACCAAAGACGTTGATTTCTTGATCGATACCTGCTTCTGCCATTGTTTGAAGATAGCGATCTAAAATGGTGAAATCACACGTCAATTCTCCTTTGAGATCCTTCTTGACTTTGATCATTGAATACTCATAGAGATTCGCTGGATAGTCTTTGACGATATAATTGAACCAACCTTTCCAAGGGATCTCGCCTGCGATCACCGTTACCGCTTTTTGCCCAATAGCTGCTAAACTGGCAGCCATTTCGCGAATCAATCGGAAATGAGTCTCACTCCAAAGTGGGACTTGAAAACTTCTCGCTAAATTAGACGGTTGTTGCCAGATGTCCAAATTAAATTTCTGAGTCACGTTATCTGGAAAACAATAATCTGAAACGTCAATCATTAATTTTTTCGTCACTACTTCTTCGTCACCGGCTGTCAAATATGAACGGTAAACTGTTATTTCTAGTGAATAGCTGCCAGACTTGATTTCAGTATCCAAAGGAAATTCCAGATAAATTGGCGCATAACGATCGCCTGAATAAGTTTTCACTGTTTGTTCTAACAACTTATCAGCATACAATATATCTTCGTTGCCTAAATAATAGTCAATAAATTGAGCTTTTACTGGTAACGAGGATTCGATAGCGATACGATAAATCGGTATCTCAATAGCATCTGGTATCGAAAATTCATCCGATAGTACGAAATGGTTTTTTCGCCCGTCATGAAGTAGTAACTGACAAGCATTTTTACTGTTCTTATAAAAAGTTAACTCCGTAAGTTCCTGAGGCTGTTCAGCCGTCAGACGATTGGTCGCTTTATAACTTTCATGGACAAGGTAAGCTTGCATTCAATGCTCCTCCTTTGGTCGATTCAATCCATCGATCAATTGTTCAAATCGTTCATTCGTCATTTGATCTGGAATCATTCGCCGTAATTGCTTTAAATTAAGTCTTTTTACCAATTTGAAACGACTAGGATCTTGCCAGCTAGGGAAAAATCGTTGGAGAACTTGCTGATTTTCTGCCTCTTTTACGAGTTGAAAAATCGGTATGTCGATGATCTCTCTGGTCGAAAATTCGTTGCCTTTTTCTTGTTGTTCCCACTGTGATTCCATCCATTCCATCGCAAATGGAAACCAGCGAGCAAAACGTTCGTCTGTCACTTCATCAGATGTGCGGTACCACTTAGTTGCCAAAGAAAGTCCATGAGGTCCTTTTTGAAAAATATGTGATTCAAAAGGAACATCATTTTCTTCTAACGCACGTAAATATAGTAAGGAATTTTCGATAGGAACGATCGAATCTTCAAATGTGGAGAATAAAAACGTCGGCGGCGTATCACTCGTCACGCATTCTTCCAAAGAAGGAGCAGAAATACCCATGACCTCTGAAAAAGAAGAGAGGATAGCTGGATAACCTAATAAACATAGAGCGGGTTTAGTCGCTAACATTGTCGACATGGCTGCTGCTAAATGCCCACCTGCTGAAAAGCCAATGACCGCAATCTTATGACGATCAATCTGCCATTCTTCCGCACATTCTTGAAGTAATTCCATTGCTTTTTGTCCATCAGACAATGCTTTTTGAAAATGACGATGTTCTCCTACATGATAATGTAAAACACCTGCATGATAGCCCTTTGACAGAAAGCTTAATGCGATCGGTTCCCCTTCTCTTTCACTACAAAAAGAATACCCACCCCCAGGAATCACTAAAATAAACGGACGTTTTTCGATTGGCTGCGATTCAAACAATTCTTCTTGTAAGTAAAGCTTGAGACCGGTATTTGCCTTGCGATCAAAAATCATTTCTTTTGTTCTCATTGCTTCATTCTCCTAAGCCATTTTCCTCAATCACTTGTTGATACCAATAAAAGCTATCCTTTTTATACCGTGCTAAATCGAGTAACTCTTCATCGGTCCGATTGACATAGATAAATCCGTACCTTTTATTGATTCCTTCATGAGTACTGATCAAATCAATCGCACTCCATGGGCAATAACCGATCACCTCAACGCCATCTTCAATCGCTAAAGCCATTTGCTGGATGTGTTGATGTAAATAATCAATCCGATAATCATCATGGATTTTCCCGTCAATGAGTTGTTCTGATGCACCGATCCCATTTTCTGTCACCAAGAGTGGTAAGCGATAGCGAGAATAAATTTCATTTAAAGTAAAACGAAACCCTTCTGGATCAATAGGCCAGCCAAATTCCGTCATTGGTAAATGTGGATTTTCGACTGTTTGAAAGAATCCTGGAATCCCAAAACCGGATTGCTGATCTATTTTTTGTTCTTTGGCAAAATAACTGGAGACGGTCATTGTATTATAGTAGTTAAAAGCAATGTAGTCTCCTGTTCCTTCTGCTAAAATCGTTTGATCTTCTGCAGTAATCACTGGTTCCGCACCAATCTTCTCTAATAAATGCCAAGCATTATGATTGTACTTCCCAAAAACAGCAACATCTAAAAAGAGCCAATTTCTAAGCGCACTCATATATAAAGCGGCCATCTGATCCTCTGGTTTATCTGAAGCAGGATACACACTGGCGATGTTAGGTGCTGGTCCAATTTTGCCGTTATAATTTCCTTTGTGGTAATTACTGGTCACGAGGGCTTGTGCGACTAACATATGATGGTTTTCTTTCATACTTTTATTACTTGTCCCAATTACAGAACCAGCCAATGCCATGACATTTTGTTCATTGATTGTTTGCCAAAGTGGAACATCTTGCCCAAAATGGTCAAATAATACCTGACAATAATCCGCAAAAGTTTGAATCGTTTCTCTATTTTCCCAACCACCTTTTTCGGCAATGGACGCAGGCAAATCAAAATGGAAAACAGTTACGATTGGTTGGATATCATTTTCTTTCAATAACTCAATCAAACGTTTGTAAAAAGCAATACCAGCTGGATTCACTTTTCCATTAGGCATTACACGACTCCATGAAATCGAAAAACGATAAGCTTTTAGTCCTAACTCTTTAAATAAACGGACATCTTCTTCCAATCGATGGTAGTGGTCAGAGGCAACTTTAAAATCAGTCGTTCCTTCTGGGATAGACTTGATATCCTGAACAGATGGTTCTTTCCCCTCTTCATTCCAAGCGCCTTCTACTTGATAAGCACTGGTAGAAGCTCCCCATAAAAAATCTGTTGGAAATTTATTTTTCATCTTCATTCTCCTTTATGGCCGCACCAATTAAATTGGCGTCTGCTTGAAATTTTGCTGCTTCAATCGTCATTGGTTGTAATGTTTTTTTGATGATTGGCGCTACTGTAAACAGCTCTCGATAAGCTTGTTGAATCGTCTGGATCAAATATTCTTGTTGACTGATTCCTCCACCAATGACGATCTTTTCAACATCTAGCAGCGTTTGAACATTGAAACAAAGAAAAGCAACCTGTTTACAATAATCATGAAATAAAGCTTTGGCTGACTCATTCTCACTGTCTTTTAAGGCAGCAAAGACCTGTTCGCCCTCGTCGTCTACTTTTAATAATTCAGCTAATTGTTTGATCAACCAAACAGCCGACAGTCCCATACCTACAAACGAGTCTTGACCAGTAATCTGACGATCACGGATCATAAAGCTAATTTCACCGGCTTGCATGTGCGTTCCTTTATAAAGCTGTCCATTGATACAAATGCCCATGCCAACTCCAGTTCCCAAAATAATCGCTGCGCCTTGTTGGATCCCTTTTAAATTGCCATATTTCATTTCACAGGAAGTAGCAGCTTTGGCATCATTTTCAACGAACACTTCGAAATTCTCCAACTCTAAAAACGATTGCAATTGGAGTTGATCCAGATAAGGAACAGCACCGCCGAAGCGAACTGTTCCAGACTGATCAACCGATCCAGGTACTGAAAAAGCAATTTTATGGAATGATTGGATTTCTTGATAGTCACGAATCATTTGTGATAATAATCGTTGAAATTGCTCTTTGTCTGAAGGTGTTGGAAAACGCTTTTTAAAAGAAACTTCATTCTGAGAAATCAGAGCGGTCTTGATCATCGTCCCTCCAATATCAATCCCTAAAACGACCATTTGCTCTCCTCCATTATGCTTGAACTTCTTCTGCAATCACACCAGCCATCTTTTCTTTTGCTTCCTTAGCTTCGGCTTCTGCTTTTAATTCTAATTCATACTCTTTTTTGTCAGCAATCTTGATAAATGGATACCACATCAAGATCCCGATACCCATGCAAATAACCATCAAGATTGTATAATTTATCCCACCAGAAAGTGGCATCTTAACAAAAGTTGGTGTCGTCCAAGGCAATAAACTTATCATTGGGTTCAATGAAATCGGTAAAATGGTTGTGGTTAATCCCCACGTCACAAAGCCTGCGATCAACTGTGTAAAGACTTGTGGAATGAAAAACAATGGGTTTAAAATAATCGGCATACCAAACATCAAGGGTTCCGTAATGTTGAAAATGGCAGGAATCACGGATAATTTCCCAAGTTGTTTCATTTTGGCAGATTTACTACGAATCATAAAGAACGTCACAAATCCCATGAAGCCTGCAGCGTACATTCCCATGTAGATCACAGAAGGAATCAAGTAAGGCAAAGCTTCATTTTTTTGGAAAGCTGCGATATTTGAGACAACCATCGTCATACTGATTGCTCCTAATGGTCCTTGTAAAACTGCATTGTGAATCCCAAAGAACTAAAGGACAGCTAATACTTCCATGATAATAATAATTGATAATGGACTAGCAACCAACGCGTTAAGCGGTGCATTGATCACATCGATAAAGAATTGAAAAATCGAGCCAGATTTTGTCAAACCAAATAAGATACGCAGAATAAATACAAGGACAAAGATGATTGTTACAACAAAGACCGGTGCCAATGATTGCGTAACCATCGGAGGTACGCTATCTGGTAATTTAAGCACAATATTTTTTTTCGATAGATAAGCATAAAGTTGAGTAACCACTAACGCAACGATCATTCCAATAAACAAGCCTTGTCCGCCTAAGAAATCTAAGCGTAATGCTGCAATCGTAGAGTCTACAGCCTCTCCATTTTGCATAGCCATTGTTGCGACAGTTTGAGGCATCAACATCACAAAACTAGCTAAAGAAATAATTGCTGCGTTTCGCTCATTCGTCCCCAGTTGTTTTGCATAAGAAAAAGCCAGACTATAAACGACATACAATGAAAATACTCCAGTTGCACCATTTGTAATAGCTTCTACATGTGGGTAAATACCTAATGAAGTCAAATAATCGATCCAACCAGGAATTGGGAAGTTCCCTACGATCGTAATCAGCGCAATCCCCAAAGTGATTGGACTCGTACGAATAAACCCTTCCATCAAAGCAGCTAACACTTTATTTTGTTGTAATTTTTGCGATAATGGTAATAACTTATTTCCTAAAAACGCTTCTAATTTTTCCATCGTAATCCCCCTATTGTTTATATTCCCATGTGGTAACACTTTCTAACCCGTCGACATTTAAATAAAAATGGTAGACACCTTCTTCTATCCAACTATTTCCATTATTATCAAAGATAGCTAAGTCAGAAATTGGAATAGTGATTCTTGCTTGCTTTTCTTGATTTGCTTCTAAATAGATTCGCTGACTGCTGACCAATCGTTTTTCCGGTTGGACAATCGAAGCATATTCTTGATGAAGATAAACATGTGTCACAATTTCTGCTGAAACATCCGATCGATTTTTCACTAAATAATTGATCTCAATAAATTGGTCTTTTTGCTCACTTCTCAGTAATTGACTTTCGAATGAGGCGTAACTCATTCCCGTTCCAAATTTGAATAGCGGATCATTGGATTCATCGATATATTTTGAGACAAAACGCTCAGAATGATTGCTTGTTGAGATTGGTCTGCCTGTGGAGGTCTGAGCATAATAAATCGGTAGTTGTCCTTCACTTCTAGGAAACGTCATCGATAGACGAGCAGAAGGACTGACTTTACCAGCAAGTAAATTAGCGATTCCGATCCCACCCATCGTTCCAGGAAACCAGACAAGTAATAAACTATCGAAATATTTTTCTACATCCGTTAAGACTAGCGGCCGACCGGTGTATATTACGCCTACAATTGGTTTATTTAATTCATGTAATTTTTTGATCAGACGTTGTTGTTTTTGTGAAATCTGTAAGTGAGCTTTAGAAGCTCCTTCACCACTTTCCAGAAATTGTTCGCCAAATGTTAATACAATCACATCAGCTTTTTGAGAAATCTGGTAAGCTTCTTCCATTAATGATTCCTCTTCTGCAATTGGCCCATTCAATAATTCCATTCCTTTTTTCAGAGGTCCAAACCCATCATAAGAATCGAATAAATTGTATCCTTTAGCAAACATTAAGTGATCTGTCGCAAAATGGCGACTCAATCCTTCCTTCAAAGTAACCGTATCTTGTGGCTTTCCGCTGACTGAAGCCCAAAAACCTAAAGTGAGAGGACTTTCGCCGTATGGACCGATCACAGCAATTTTTTGATTTGGTACTAATGGAAGTGTGTCATTATTTTTTAAAAGAACACAACTTTTTTCAACCAACTCGACTGCTGCTTCTTTAGCTTTTTCGGTTAAGATTTCTCCAGTATTCACTTCTTCCAAGCCACGATAAGGATTTTCAAATAAGCCCAATTTATTTTTGAGCATTAAAATACGCCACACCGCTTCATCGAGAAGTTGCATAAATCGTGGCTCTTGTACTAATTCAGACAGGTGATTGGCATAAATCGAAGTCATCATGTCTAAATCAACACCTGCAATAAGTGCCTTTTTGGCTGCATCTATTTCGTCTTTGGCATACCCGTGAGGAATCAGTTCTTTGATTGCTGCATAGTCTGAAACTAATACGCCATCAAAACCAAAGCGAGAACGTAAAATCTCTCGATTCAACCATTCATTTCCAGTTGCAGGAACTCCATTCAATAAATTAAAAGCAGTCATTACTAATTCACATTTTGCTTCAATTGCTGCTTGATAAGGCTGTAGATATTCATTGAAAAGCCGTTGATGGGACATATCTACCGCTTGATATTCTCGTCCTGCTTCCGGTGCTCCATAAGCTGCAAAGTGCTTCAGACATGCAGCTATATGTTTTTCTGGAATTTTTGTCTCACTCTCTCCCTGATAACCATTGACGATACTTTTTGCAAACTCTTTCGCCGTATAAACATCTTCGCCTGGAGATTCCATAACTCGCCCCCAACGTGGATCACGCGCTAAATCTAACATCGGTGAAAACAAGACATGTAAGCCATTTAAATAACTTTCTTCTGCTGTTAACTTAGCTGCTTGTTGAATTAGCTCAAAATCGTAAGAACCAGCTTGAGCTAGAGGTATGGGGAAAATTGTCCGAAACCCATAGATGACATCTGACATAAACAACATGGGTATCTTGTGTTTACTTTTTGCTAAAACTTTTGTTTGTAGTTCTTTTAATTTTTGATGATCGTTGATATTATAAATAGAGCCAATCTCAAATACGTCTAACTCTTGAGGTAATCCTAATTCTTCCATTGGCCCAGTATTCATCACATCATTTTCTGATAGAATACTTCCATTCAGTTGGATCGTTTGTGCGATTTTTTCCTGAACAGATAATCGATCAAACAAAGATTGTAACTGATCTGTTTCCATCGGCGCCTCCTTTGTAACCGCTTTATAGAACAGATTATAAAGAATAAAAAACGAATTTTATATAAAAAAATTAGCATTTATACCAAAATATTCGCGCTATATAAAATTTATTCGTGTAAAATAAAAAGAAAGAATTCGTCACAAGGAGTATTTATATTATGACTACCGATACGATTAAAATAACTATGGATTTATTGTACCGAAAATATCTGATTCCGATGCTATTATTTGATGAAAACGGATATCTCATCCATCCAAAAAATTTAGAAGACTTACCAATCACGATCAGTACCTATTTTCCATTTAAAAAAACAGAGCAGATCCAGCTTTACCATACAACATCCTATTTATACGGCTATTTTTGTTTTAAATCTGATCAAAAGGAATATCAGATGATCATTGGCCCTTGCGGTATTATCGGTTCAAAAGAAACCTCTTGTTTTTTTATGGGACATGAGTACCATTATAATATTCATTATTCCAAAGAAGACAAGTATTCATTTGAAGAATATATCCAACTATTACACACGATTCTGACTCAGCGGCCAACCAAAAAGGAAGAATTTATTTGGTACTTTCAACAAGAAAAAAATAAAAAAAATCGATCCACTGATTACAGCCTGGAAAATAATCTTTATGATCGACGGATCCACAAAGAAACCTTCGATTCGTATCATTTTGAATTACGCTATCTAGATTACATCAAACGAAACGAACCTGAAAAAGTCATTTGGGTCTTTAATAAAATGAAAGAAACCTATAAAGTCTCTTTATCCCCCTTTGAATTGGAAGGATTGAAACTTAAATTTGCCTCGTTCGTAGCCATCGTTACCAGAATGAGTATTGAAGAAGGTGTACCGATCAATCAAGCCTTCGGTCTGTCCGACTCTTTGATTCAGGGACTGATTTATATCCACTCAGTCAAAGAATGTCTGCAATATATGAAAGAAGCAACCTTCCGTTTTATGGAACTTCTTCATAATTTTCCTTTAGCTCAAAAATCCATGTTAGTAAAAACGATTGTCAACCACATTGATAATCATTTATACGAACGCATCACCGTCGACGAGTTAGCTGCCATCACTGAAAAACATAAAGCACATATTTGCAGCCACTTCAAAAAAGAAATGGGGATTACCATTCACGGATACATTCAAGAAAAAAAGATAACCGAAGCAAAACATTTGTTATTGTTTACAGATCATTCTTACGATGAAATCAGTCACTTGCTTGCTTATTCTAGTCAAAGTCATTTTATTCAAGTGTTCAAAAAGGTCGCCGGCTGTACCCCAAAAGAATACAAAAGTATCCACTATGCCCATTCATTAGTCTGAAAATGCCTTAACTACTAAGTCGTTCTCCATTTATCTTGATCGTGATCAGATAGGTTCAATACTTTCATGTATGTATTTTTAACTGCTTTTGGTTTGAGTAAATGTAGTAAAAACAAGCCGAAGAACACTAAAATCAAGGAAATGATTTTAGATTCTTCGGCTTATTTCATCAACCTAATTATGCGTGGCGCTACTCTCTCGATCGTGTCAAACTTCGTCGCGTTTCTCAGAAAGATCAATCATTTTTTCTTAGCGTCTTTGACTTCCAAAAAGATAATTTAGAAAATTAGTGACATATGTTTGATACGCTACGGGATCAACTGATTGGGCTTCCCCATGTCCAGCTCCTGCTATAATCAACTTGACTTTATAGCCCCCGGAAAGATCATAGAGTTCATCCGCATTTTCATGAGGAACTACTTGATCAGCATCTCCGTGAATGATCAATTTGGGGATCGTTGTGGCCATACCAATTTCAGGTAGATTTTTATTCACATTCATTTTTAATTCTTGGTCAAAGTAATACTCTTTCAACAATCCCATATATAGATCTTCATGTTCTTCGTCTGCTACAATGTCAAATTCTTCCCCAAATATTGAACCTAATAAAGGCGCTACGGTATTTTTGTAGGTGTATCTAAGTTGTTCATCAATTGATTTAAATCCGCAATTCTCGATGATTCCTTTTACGTTTGCTGGGATATCCTTAGCTAATGTTGACATCATAGTTGCAGCCCCCATTGAGCCACCATAAAGTAAAATCTTTTGAGTCGGCTTAGTTCCTACTTCTCGATTGATCCAATAGAGCACATCATCTGACTCATATTGTCCATAAGTGACATAATCGCCCCCACTGTTTCCAGTGGCACGAGGGTCTACAAATAATAAATTATAGCCCGCATTGTAAAAGATATTATACTCATCCGTTACTGTCCCTAAATTCCAATTTCCTCGAAAACCACCATGAATCATCACCGTTACATCTGATTTTTGATCCACATAATAAGATTTCAACGTCATTAATTTTCCATCTTGCTTATTTACGGTCGTTCCTTCTAATTGAGTGGTATTAGGATAAAAACCTGTAGGCTCAGCAGGTGCCGTTCCATCATTCGCTGCACCAAGCAAGCTCATAAAACAACTGTCTTTTGCAAAAGCAATGTCATACATCGCACTGATTGTAATCAAACGTTTGATTACTTCTGGACTAACATCAAAGCGTTCTTTTACATTCACTTCTGAAATTTGGTCTGATATCAACGAAGAGAATTCACTTAGAAGTTTAAAAATATCTCCATTATACTCTTTGAAAACTTCAGTTATTTTATCTCGGATATAATTTAAATAAAGTTTTCCCTTGAAATTCTTGCCTTTACCGATTGCTTGAATGATCGCTTGCTCATCGTCAGATAATCCAAGTGTTGTTGTTTTTACTTGCCCCTCGTTTCCTTTGTTGAGGGATTGAGAAACAGATGTAAGGCTTGTTCTTGCCAATAGTCCCTCTTGTTCCTTTCCGTAAACGATACTTGGTGTAGCACATCCTAACAATAAAATAGAAGCCAAAGTAATCATGCAACATTTATTTTTCATTCTACTCACTCCTTTATTTGATATTTCTATTCTAATGAAAGCGTAACCATTTTTATATCAAAAAAGAAGTGTTTGTTATATAAAAGAAGCTCTTTTAAAAAATTCTTGAGTAAATCTTAGGATCATTCAGGTCATTTATACTAGCATAGCCATTTAGCTAATATTTTATACTGGTCTTATTTGTATTACACCACTAAAACCAAACGCTTGTGATAAAACAAAAGAAGATACTGAGACAACTTTTTTGTCCCAGTATCTTCTATTATATCTAAAAATGAATAAACGGTGTTTAAAGAGCTCTTGTTCACGACGAGATAAAAGCAGCATTTTTGAAAGATAAGCCGAAATTAATCAAAAATTGGAGAAGCACAAAGTAGATAACAATCGACAGAAAAAACTAGCGTTTGTGTTTCTTGGCAATTTTCGGTATTCTTTTGGTACTTGATAGTTAACACTTTCGTCTCAACCTCTAAGGTGCTAAGTTTTTTGCTAAAGACGATCAATTCGATAATTTTGACTGCTCATCTTGCCTGCTCATCATATGCTATTTAAACAAAACATAATATTGGGACATATAATGTTCTGTATCTTTTGGAGATAGAGATTGTATGGCTGTCCATAATTGTTTTTTAGCCATTGATCTTTCCACGCCATCGGTGTAATACCCTCAGCTTTTACTAATGAATTCCCTAATTTTTCAATTTTTTTCATAAGATCTTTTTCTGGATTATTGTTTAATCCAAGGTGTTTTAACCCATGTTCCGTAACTAGCCAGTGGTTAGTATTTTGTCCACGATCAATAAGATTTTCTGGACCTTTCAAACGATTTCTTGCTTCTGCATGGTAGATTTCTATGCTATCTCCTATCTCAAGCAACAAATGGTCATCGGTGAATCGTTCAGGTATGTCTCCATTAATCGATTTTTCATACCTAATTTTGCCATCATGAGATTTGATAGTCACTTTTACATAAAGTTCATCTTTAAATAAATAATGAGGTTTTGGCATATTTAAGGTAAGTGTTGCTTCTCTTGAATTTAAATTCGTTCTTAATGAACCTGACCATTGATCATTAAAGCCATAAAAGATAAGATCTTCATCGGCTAACTTACTGATGTCAGCTTTGATTAATGAAAGAGAAGCATGGTTTTGGGTTTCCTTTACATAAACATAATTTTCGCTTGGTAAATAATACTTCATTTGTTCACCAGAAAATTCTAAATGATAGACCCCATTAGGAATATTTTTAAATGTCATTTTTTGTTTTACTGGTTGACTCGCTATAATAGTTGCTCCATCTTTTAATTCAACTGTGAGCCCTTCAAAGTTACTCAAATCGCTAGGAAGAATTTCAATGGTCAAATCACCAACCAACCCTAGAGAGGCGATTTCTTCGTTAGTAACCAATTCAAAATTAGAATTGATCAAATAGTTTGGGTCAATCAATTGACGTGCACGCACCAACTCATTTTCAGAGACAATATCTGCCAATGAAGCCACAGCTGGATAACCTGCCACACGATTTTTTTCTGCTTGAAATTCATCAAGATACAACCCACGTTTTTTTAAGGCAGCAGAAAAATCCTGCTTACTATTTTCACTGTAGATACGATTCATTAAATTGGGTAATGTATATTCCCAATCTTTGAAATCACTCTGATTAGCCATTTTACGGTATTCCTGATATATCTTAGTGAAGGAGTCATTTCCAGCTTTTTGTTTGAACATCGTTAATAAAATCAGTTGTTCACGCACATCGACATCATGGTAAGTGTCTCCATCACGGATCAACTTATCATATAGCTTGTTTTCGACTTCTTCTTTTTTACCTAAATTAAACAACCAACCGATGTCATCTGCTTTTTTTCCATATTTTTCATACTGATATTGGACCCCAAATAAATTATTTGACACTTCGCCAGTATACATATCTTGCCCATCAAAACCAGCTTGATAACCGTGAGCAATTTCATGTAATGTTGCCCAACTTAGTTCTTTCAACCACATATCTGTCGTAGGTTCACTATTAGCTGTCCAATCACCCCCATAATAAGCAGCACCTGCGCCAGAATCATCAGCCTTTAAAAAGTAACGATTCGCGCCGTTCTGATTTTCTGGTGCGGAACCATCAAAACCAGCGATACCGTTAAATAAAGCAAAAATACCGTGATGATACTCAATCAACGCATCAATTGATGGAAAATCTTTTAAGTTTCTCACTAGTTCTTTGTCCAATTTGGGTACGAGTAATTGGAAATCTACTCCTTGAATTAGCGCATACTCTGCATCCTCCGTATCCCACATTGAAAAAAACATGGTCTCATTCCCATGATATCCATAAACAGGTAACGCTTTCATTTCTTTGGAAGTCACCACTTCGTATTCGATCTGTGCTGATCCTTCTCCGTACGGTGTATCAACAAATGGAACCAAGGGCTCATCTGCACGTATACTTACCCAATTTGATCCAACTTCGATACTTTTTTCATTCTTTTTATCGTTTCCTAGTAGTCGCAATTTTAACTTATTCTTGAAATGAGCATTTGTCTGTCTCATTCTCAATTCGATATTTTCGCTTAAGATAAAACCTAGATCCTGACGATCATGGTTTTTCCCTTTACTCATCCCTGAGTTGAAGATCCACGTCGGCTCCGGAATACTAAAAATCTCTTTTGACGTGACTTCTTGCGCCCCAACATTGGCTGAAAGTACAAAGATACCAAACACAAACAACAACAGACTAACCGCATATTTTTTCATTTACCTCACTCCTTAAAATTATTTTATGAACAAAAAATAATTATTCACTCATTAAGAAAACGTTATTTTTTGTACAATTTAATTATAAATAACAACTAAATAAATAGCAACAATATAATATTTATAAATTTTTATCCTAACAACCTATAATAATTACAGTTATTTAAATAATTAACCATAAATATATTTTTTAATATTAATCGTTATCTAAAAAGAAAAAAAGCTCTCCCTTAGTGGGACAGCTTTTCCTATACATTTAAAGTTTATACCAAACTAATTTTATCATCGAGTCGCGTTTACTTGACAGAACCGATCATTCCTTGAACAAATTGTTTTTGTAAAACAAAGAACACGATAGCTGTTGGTAATGTTGCAATCACAAGCCCGGCCATAATCATTCCGTAATCTGGTGTATAAGAGGCTCCCATGGCAGATAAAACTAATGGGACCGTACGCTTATCTGGTGATTGTAATGCAACTAAAGGCCAAAGATAGTTATTCCAGCTACTCATAAAAGTAATGATTGCAGCAGCTGCATACGTATTTTTAGCAGTGGGTAGGTAGACACGGAAAAATATACTTAATTCTTTTAATCCATCTAAACGTGCAGCTTCTACTAAATCTTTAGGAAACGCTTTAACGTTTTGTCGAAAGAAGAAGATCAAAAAAGCTGTACTTACTGAAGGCAAAATGACGACTAAGAAGCTATTAATCCCTAAGATCGTTCCGTTTAAATTAGAAAACATGCGGTACAAAGGAATCATCAACGCAGCAAAAGGAACCATCATCGATAAAAGCAAAATCGTAAATAATCGTTCTTTTTTTCGACTTTTATAGATCTCAAACCCATAACCAGCCATAGATGAAATCAACAAAGCTAAGACCGTTGTTACAATAGCGATCAAAGCTGAATTCCACAATGAGCGTGCAAAGTTTAAGTCATTTGAAAAAAGATTCTGGAAGTTGACAACTAAATGGCTACCGATCTTTAATTTTCCGGCAGTAATATCGATAGGTGTATTCGTCATTCCTAAGATCATCCAAACAAAAGGAAAAATCGAAATAAATGAAATCACGCTCAAAGAGGCATATTTAAAAACAGCTAACCAATCGAATGTTTTAGTCGCTTTTTTTTCCTTCTCTTTAAGAAGTACTTTGTTTTCTGCTTGATCTATCACGCTTTTTCACCTCCGACTTTCGTTTGAATGATTGATAACAGTACAATAAAGACTACGATCACAAATGAAACCGCCGCAGCATAACCAAAATTCGGTGTAAATTTATAACTTAAATTGTAAATATACTGAGATAGCGTAGTTGTTGCATTTGCTGGTCCACCACCCGTAATATTTTGTACTTCATCAAAGAGTTGCAACGTACCGATCGTTGATGTGATTGACGTAAACAAAATAATTGGTTTTAAGTTAGGAATCGTGACTTTGATCAATTGTTGCCACTTAGATGCGCCATCGATTTCTGCTGCTTCATAAATTGCCGGATCAATATTTTGCATTCCTGATAAAAAGAAAATCATGTTATAACCTGTCCAACGCCATGTAATCGAAATGATGATTAATACTTTCGCCCAAACTGGATGAGTCAGCCAGCCAATTGGCATATCGATCAAGCCGATCGTCATCAAAAAATTATTCACTAATCCCGATTGAGAAAACAAGCTTTTCATAATAAGCGAATAGCTAACCATGGATGTGATACAAGGTAAAAAAATCGCTGTCCGGAAGAATCCTTTCATTTTAAGCTTTTTATCATTTAATAAATTAGAGACAAATAAAGCTAAAAACAACATAATCGGTACTTGTACCAATAAATATAAAAAGGTGTTAAAAAAAGCCTTTTTGAAGGTCGCATCATTCAACATGCGTTGATAATTCCCCAAACCATTAAAACTCATATTAACTGGAGGACCACTTTGAAATGAAGTGATCAGCGCTAAAATCATTGGAATAAACACCATGATCGAGATCATCAGAACTGGTAAAACAAGAAACGCATTTCCGTTCTTGAAAAAATCTTTTTGTTTCATCTGCTTTGCTCACTTTCGTTACGTTCATCTTCGTTTTATCTGTCATTTAAGGATCGTCTCACAAATCCTCCCTCTCAACTAATTGTCTGAGTAATTGACAGCGTCCTCACGAAAATTCTACGGTATTGATTGAAACTATTTTTAATAGATAGCAAATTTGTGTGACTGATGACCGTTCAAAAATCACCAGCCAACACAAATTTGATCCTCTAAATCAACTCATTTCACTCTACTTAATTGGCTAACTGTGCTTCTACTTGTTTTTGCGTATCTGCCAAGACTTTATCAGTATCTTCTCCATTGATGATTCGGTGTAATGACTCTGCTACAACTGCTTCGATTGCATAGGTTTCTTGTCCATAATTAACTTGTGGAATTTCCGCTGTCCATTTAGAAAAGTCTTCAAACACCTTTTGACCACTATAGAATTCAGAAGACTCTTGATAAGCTGGTTGATCTTTTGCACTTAACATGGTAGAAACTAACCCGATTTCTTTCGCTAAGGTTCCCATCAAGTCTTCGTTAGTCGCAAAGGTCTTCTTCAAGAAGTCTTTCGCATTTTCTTCGCCTGAAACACCTTTGATCACATACCACCCAGCTCCGCCTAAATTAGAAGCTTGTGCTTTTTGCATATTGGCAGGTAATGAAGGTGTCGGTGCAATTGCCCATTTCCCTGATTGATCTTCAGCACCTTGGATCGTTGAGGAATACCAAGCACCAATTGGACTGGATGCAACAGCCCCTGATTGAATGGCCGTGACACCTGCATTCCAATCTGAAGTTTGTTCCACTAGATCTTCTTTAAGTAGTGTAGCAAATAGATTTAATCCATATTTCAATGATTGGTTATCTTTGATCGTAACCGTCTTTCCATCTTCCGAAGTGTACCATTCACCAGCTTCTTGCATGATCATACGGACACGTCCAAGATCTGAGGGATTCACTTCAGTAATTTTTTTACCCGTTTTTGCTTTAACATCTCGAGCAACTTGTAAATAGTCATCCCAACTTAAATTCTGCATATCTGCTTGACTGTAACCGGCTTCTTCTAACAAATCTGTTCGATAAAAATTAGCCGTAACACCTGAATCAAATGGAACGCCATAAATTTGATCATCGATCTTATTAACCGCAAATTTATACGAAGCAAAATTGGATTCATCTACGATATCGGTTAACTCAGAAAATGCGTCCGGATAAGAATTCAAATAACCTTGAATACGATAATCCTCAATCAACACGATATTCGGTAATCCATCCGTATTTCCACTGGCTAATGCTGTGTTTAACTTTTGTACGATATCATCTTGTGACATCGTAACGACATCCACTTCGACGTCTTTATTGTCATAGACTTTTTTTGCTTCATTGACTGCTTTGATATTAAACGTTTCATCCCATGCCCAAACACTGATTTTATTTTCATCTTTCGTTGCTGAATTCGAGGAACTCCCACATCCCGCAAACAAAACTGCTGCTGAAGCTAAAAGCGTCGCACTTACTACTAATTTTTTGAATTTCATATCCAACCCGCCTTTTTCATTTTTATTCTTTACATGTGAATCATACCAAAAAATGTAATCGTTTTCTTAATTTCTAAAAGAGTTCCAAAAAATATCCCAAAATAAGAAAAAATCACAAATTTAGATTTCAAATTTTTTTATTTTGAGTAATTCATCTTGCTTTTCTGCCAATTAAACCGTATTTTAAAAAGAGAAACTGTTTAAAAGGGGGAACAAGCTTGATTAATTTATTATTGATCGACGATGAAAAAACAATCTTACATGGCATAGCCAATTTGGTTGATTGGTCAAACCACGGATTCCAAATTAAAGGCGCTTTTTCAAACTCATTGGAAGCGCTTGATTTTTTCTCTATTCATTCTAATGATATTGATATTGTCATTACTGATCTTATCATGCCTGAACTGGATGGGATTGAACTTGCTCGCCTCTTAAAAAAAAGCAAGCCTGATATTCAAATATTAGTGTTATCAAGCCATGATGAGTTTCAACTAGTGAAAGACTCTTTTAAAGAAGGCGTATCCGATTATTTACTTAAACCAAAATTGAATCCAGAAAACCTGCTTTCTGCTTTGAACCATTTGGTTAAAAAAGGCCAAAAAAATCTAGACTCTAAATTCTCTCTAGATAGTGCTTTAACACAATATTTCTCTGGACAAAAAACAACGATATCTAACGATCCTTTTCGTTTCCCGTTATTTTACATCGTCTATAGCGAAATGGATGATTTAGCTCCACTAGCTTCTCTAAAAAGTAACGAAGAACGAGCTGAACCCTGGATTGATTGTCAGCCTTTTACCACTCTCGACTATGAATATGGTTGCTTACTAAATGTTTCTTCCATGGAATGTTTCGAACAAATTCAGACTTCTTTGCGTGAATATGCGCAAAAATCTGATGCATTATTGATTATTTCCCCTTGTTTAGAGCTAAGTGAGCTGTTCGATTGTTTTCAAAGATTAAAAAAATTAGGCAAAGGACAACGTTTTTATCAGAAAAGTGCTGGTGTTGTATCGGAAGAACAATTAGTCCCTTTGATTCCACACTTTGATCAGAGCACAAAAAGCTACTTAACAAAGATTGTCAACAAAGATTATGTATCCGCTATCAGAGAAATGAAATCTGCGATTGAGACTCTGATCGCTTTAAAAATTGACCCTTTATTTTTAAAACACGAAACAATCAATCGTCTCTACGCACTCATCAATGCTTTAGAAGATGGTCAAGGGACGAAAGAATTGACGACATTAAAAATTACGTTACCAACACTTATAACGAACGTCGCCACCATCGAAGATTTTTCCATTACGTTTACTAAAATCATCACTCAATTGATGCGTTGGAGCACGCCGGAAAAGAATGAAAACTCAGAAATTCTGACAGCGATCTATGATTATGTTCAAGAAAATTATCATCAAGATATTTCCTTGCAAATCATCTCCGAAAAATTTCATTTTTCCTATAGTTATTTATCTACCATGTTTACCGAGAAATATGGGATTAGCTTCACTAAATATCTAAAAAAAGTCCGGATACAACATGCGAAACGGCTTTTGCTTGAGACAACCGAGCCACTTTCACAAATCTCTTACCAAGTAGGATTTGCTGAACTTGGTTACTTCTCAAGAGTATTCAAGGAAGAAACTGGGCTAAATCCTTCTCAATATCGAAAAGGAAGTTTGAAACATGAAGAAAAAATTCAAAGAGTATGAACTAGTTACAAAACTACTGGTTGTCCTAGTCATTGCGCTTCTTACTCAAGCGATTATTCTGTCCTTCTTCATTTATGATCGATCCAAAAACGCTTATATCCATCTATTTGATAAATCGAATGAACTAACGCTTGGCAAAATACAACGTGATTTTGAACGATTGAATGATAATATCGAAAATACCTTAACGATGGTCGCTAACAACCCTGCAGTCGAAAATTATTTCTCTAACGATCCGCACTCTTCGTTAGATAACTACGCAAATGTAAAAACGATCCAACAAATGAACCGAAGCTTCACTTCGATCTCTCCTTCCATCAATTACGATCTGATGATCTATGGTGAAAGTGGACATACCTTCGTTGGAAACGAGATGCTTACCAGTATGGATGCTGCGGCATTCATGAGATCTGATGTCGTACAAAAAGCAAAGGCACATAAAGCATCGACCCAAATGTTCTTTGTTGACTTTGGTTTGACTACTCGTGACCAAACAAAAAGCAGCATCCTATTCATTAAGAAATTGACTTCCTCGTTGAATCATATTTATGGGTATGCTGTCATTGCGATAACTGCAGATGAGCTAGCGAATTTATTCAATGAAACGATCCATTCGGAGGTCTCCAAAATCTATCTCATCAATGAAGCAAATCAAATCATTACCTCCAATGAAACTGGCATGATTGGTGCCAAAACCAACTTGTTAAATGATTTAAATACCAATGAAACAAAAACAGTTGATTATAATCGTTTAACACGTGTTCCATTATATCGACAAAACTTAGCTTTGATTAGTAAAGTAAATATTCGTTCACTAGTCAATCAAATGGGACTGATTGTTCCGATCGTCCTTTTTAATTTGATGACTTTAATGGTAGTTGGTGCTATTGTCTTTCGCTATATGAACCGTCAGACGAAGTCGATTTATGCCTTGATTCAGTCCTTAAAACATATCAAAAAAATTCCTAATAATACCCAAGTAGACGTTCAAGGGACCTACGAAACAAAGACTTTAGGCACTACAATCAATCAACTATTAACAACGATCGACGAGAACTATTTTACTTCAATTGAAAACGAAAAGAAAAAACGCCAATTAGAGATTCAAACGATGCAAGCCCAAATCCAGCCTCACTTTATCTACAATACGTTAACTAGTCTAAAATTTTTGATCTGGCAAAAAGAAAATCAAAAAGCAATTCATGGAATCGATCATTTTATTGATTTATTGAGAAGTACCATTGGAAAAAAAGCAGAAACAATCACTGTCGAAGAAGAATTAAAAAGTGTGCAAAGCTATATCCATATTCTTTCATTGAGATATGGTGATGATATCGCCACTCGGATCATGGTCCCCGATGAACTATACCCTTTTAAAGTGCCCAATATGATGATCCAGCCAATTATTGAAAATGCTTTTTTACATGCTTTTCAAACAAAAAAAAGTGGGTTTATTACTTTATTCGGAAAAATTCATGAAACACAATTGATCTTTGAAATCGTAGATAACGGTGATGGATTTGATACAAATCAAAAGAAAAAAAACAAGGACTATTTTTCTGGAATCGGAGTCAAGAATGTGAACGAACGAATCAAATTGCTTTACGGCACAGAGTATGGATTGCAGATCCAATCGATTATGGGTGTTGGTACAACGGTAAAAATCACATTGCCATTAATCAGTTAATCCAAAAATAAACAATTCAGTTAGTTGATACTTATAAGCAATAGACGCTGCCCTTCTAAGATAGATGATTTTAGAAAAGCAACGTCTATTTGTCTATGGTTTTATATTTTTCGTGACTGCTAATAATATGAAAAGCTATTGTTCTTTACCGATACTTAGCTATCAATCCTTCCTCTAGATAGACAGCATTCAAGCATCAGCTCCTTGAAATAAGCCTAAATTTTTTTAACATGAAAAGGTGTTTTAAAAAATTGCCTCTTATTTGCTCGGAGCTGACCGCTTCTTTCACGACCTTTACTTCACGATAAAACTGAATTCATGGTCTTCTTCCGCTGAAATATGATACGCTTCTTCAACATCTGCTCCCCAGCTGTTGATTCCTCCTACACCACGTACCTTCCCTTGAATCACTAAGACGGTTCTTCTAGCTGGTGGTAACTCTTCAAGATGCGTAGCATTTTCTAATTCTTCGGCTTTATAGGGGAGAGCTGAAAATGCAAAATCGCCGTTCACTTGTTCAAAGCGTAATGAAAATTCCTCCTTTCCTTGATCCGCATTATTCATCGTAGAATCTCTAGTGATTTCTAGCCATTTCGTCTTCATATGGACACCACAATCTTGTGGCACGAGATAGGGAGTCACTGGTAAACCAGTTACTTTATAAGTACCCTCGATTCCTCCTGCCATTCGATCTGGATACGTTTCTCCTGATAGTCCTTCATATTCAAAATATTTCGCTTTGGTTGGCATAATAAAGCGAAAACCTAATAAAGGTAATTCAGGCAGTCCTTGCTGTCCATGATAAAAGACAGAAATTTTCATTTCCCCATCAGATTGTACTTCATAGTTGACTATGACTTCTGTTTTGGGCACCGAATTGATTTCTAACGTGAATTTGATCGCTGCTGATTGCGCATATTCATGATTGGAATAGCGATTATTGATCGGAGCAATTGGCTGTTCGATTGGTTTTTGATCAATGGAAACTTGAACATTTTTTACTTTCGGGTACATCCCAGCCCCTAGCCACATGGACGAACGATAGCCAAACCCATTCCCTCGATCATTATCCGTCAAAGCCCGCCAAAACGTCGGCAGCGTTTCTCGATACAACCATTCTTTCCCATTTTTATTTAAGGATTCCAACCCACCTCTTGTATAGGAAAAGATATAATGAAATCCTTCACCTTTTAAAGCAAATGTACAATCTCCATAAATAATCTTCATTTTAATCGCTGTATTTTCCATAATAATACCTTACCTCCTGTAATGCCGGTTTTTCTTGACCATCAGAAAAGACGATCCCGTTACCTGAAAATTCATAATCACTTGGACGATCATCAAAGTCCCCACCGTATCTCATTACTTTTTGTTTCGTCAATGGATCGATCACTTGAATCGCTTGATCTTTAAAGTCCCAAATATAGCCACCTTGATACATTGGGTATCGATCTAATAATTCCATGTAAGAATTCAATCCTCCCAACGAATTCCCCATGTCATGCATGTATTCACATAAAATGAAAGGCTTTTTCCCATCATTTTCAAGGTAATCACAGATATCTGTTGGCGTAGCATACATGCAACTCTTGACATCAGAAATCGAATCTTCGAATGCAGGATTAGGGAAATTTCCTTCATAGTGAACAAGGCGATCGGGATCTTTTTCTTTAAAGTAATCATTCATCAAACGAATATTCTCTTCTGCGTAAGATTCATTTCCTAAAGACCAGAATAAAATACTCGTATGGTTCTTGAATGTCTCAAAATTTGTCTGTGCTCTGTCAAGAACGATCTCCCGCCATTGAGGAACATTCCCCGGTACATTGTAAGACGGCTCAAACGCCCCCATCTTTTGCCAAGAACCATGAGATTCCAGATTGGTCTCTGCCATCAAGTGAATCCCCGCCTGATCACAAAGATAATACCAAGGGATTTGATTTGGATAATGTGAGGTTCTAACCCCATTGATATTCGCATGTTTAATGATTTCTAGATCTTTCTTCATATCCATCAAATCGATAGCTCTTCCTTTTTCAGGATGCCATTCATGTCGATTGACACCGTTGATGATCAAACGTCGGTCATTCAAATAAATGATCCTCTCTTTGATCTCGATCTTTCTAAAACCAAATGGATAGTAACTATACTCCGTCACCCCAGTATCATCAAACGTTTCAAATTCGGCGGTGTATAAATTGGGTTGAAAATGATCCCATAAAGTAATTTTATCTACTGGAATATGCAACGAGATTTGTTCTTCGATTCTCACTTCTTCTTGATGGATCTCTTCTCCTTTGCAATTGAGGAGTCGGACACGCAGCTTTCCGTTTGAAGTAAGATTTTCAATAGTCAAGTCGATATCTACCCAACCGCTTTGAAAAGAGGGATCAACTTGAGGTTTGATCCACATATCCTCTATATGATTTTTCCCTCTGGCGATCAATGAAACATCTCTAAAAATCCCAAAGAAACGGAAAAAATCTTGGTCTTCGAGAAAAGCGGCACTACTTCTTTTATGGACTTCTACCGCTAAACGATTCTCTTCTTCCAGATAAGGAGTTAAATCAAATTCAGAAGGCGTGAAAGAATCTTCTGCATAGCCAACAAAGTGCCCATTTAACCAGACATACTTTGCCTGTTCGACACCTTCAAATCGAATGGTGATCGCCTTTTCTTTCATTTCTTCATTTAAAGTAAAGTTCGTCACATATGAGCCAACTGGATTATACTCGGCTTGAGAAAACATCCCCTCGGCTTCTTCCTTACCAGCGGTTGTATAAGCCGGACGTCTAAACTCATGCCCTTCCCATGGATACATCGTATTGATGTAGTGGATCTTGTCGTATCCTGCTAGTTCGATATGCCTAGGAACATCAATCTGATCGAAGCCACTGTTATCAAATCCCTTTTCAAAAAAATTCACTGGACGTTCTAAAGCATTGCGGGAATAGCAAAATTGCCACTTCCCATTCAGCGATTGGATTCTGGTGTTTCCTGTTTCCACTTCTTCTTTAGCACCATAAATAACATGATCACTATGGGCTTTCCTTTGATTTACTCGATACACTTGCGGATCATCTAACCATTCAATCAATGCGTTCATTTTTCTATTCTCCTTCGTCTATACTCATAAAATGAATCAATTCTGTTTGAAAATCGCCATAAAAATCCGGGAAATAAAGACCTATTGTCATTAATTCCGATCCTGAATATACTTTGCCATCTATCTGGTTCTGGTATAGTTTTTCTTCGCTTAGTCCAACAAGGCGTACCTCATGAAATTCGGGCTGTGCATTTGCCAACCGACGATTTATAAATAAGAGGACTTCCTGTTGGTTTTTTGAAACAAATTCCCAGGAAGCAATATTTTGCTCAAAGGGATTTTGTAAACGATAGAAATCACCATATTGGACTGTCTGTCTGATTTTTTTATAAAATTCTACCTGTGCGGCTACTTCCTGCTTTTCCTCACTAGATAATTTTGTTAGATCGAGTTCATATCCAAACACCCCGCCCATGGCCACATCTCCACGTGTTTTTAAACTGGTGACTCGACCCGTTTGATGATTAGGAACAGCTGATACATGGGCAGTCATAGCTGAAATAGGATAAGCTAAGCTCGTCCCATATTGGATATTGATGCGTTCAACCGCATCTGTATTGTCACTAGTCCAAGACTGTGGCATATAATAAAGCAGCCCTGCATCGAACCGTCCACCACCACCAGAACATCCTTCCCAAAGGATATGAGGATAGTCGTTTGTTAAGTTTTCCATCATCTCATATAATCCTAATAGATAACGATGCAAAACTTCCCCTTGGTTTTGTTTGCCCAATGACACCGAATAGACATCAGATAGCGATCGATTCATATCCCATTTGATATAGTCGATCTCCACACTGTCTAACAAATGCCGTAACTGTGTTTCAATCGTCTGCCGGACTTCTTTTCGGGTAAAATCAAGGACGTGTTGAGATCTAGAAGCTGATGGTTGACGACCTGGTTCTTTCATCATAAATTCGGGATGATCCCGATTTAATTGAGAGTCGCTGGAAACCATTTCAGGCTCAACCCACAAGCCAAACTTTAGTCCTTTTTGGTGAACATAGTCAGAGATCCCTTTTAAGCCATTTTTCAATTTCCCTTGATATTCAAACCAGTCTCCTAGAGAAGATTGGTCCGAATCTCTTTTCCCAAACCAGCCGTCATCTAAAACAAACATCTCTATCGCTAATTCGTTTGCTTCATCAACGATTGCTTCGATCTTTTTGCTCGTAAAGTCAAAATAAGTCGCTTCCCAATTGTTGACTAGGATCGGACGTTCTTGGTATTGGAATCGCCCTCTTGCTACTCGTTCCCGTAATAAATGATGGGTCACTTGACTCATCCCATTCAACCCTTGATCAGAATAAGTTAAGAGTATTTCCGGTGTTTGGAAGCTTTCATATGGTTGTAACTCCCAAGAAAAATTATAGGGATTGATCCCACCGATCACTCTAAATTGTTGAATGGCATCTTTTTCAATCTCAAAGGAATGATTTCCCGAATAAACAAGATGGATCCCAATCGCTTCCCCTGTGAATTCAGTTGTTGCATGATTTGTCAAGGCGATGAATGAATTCATCTGATGACTGCTTGAACCACGACGGCTTTCAAATGATTTGATGCCATCTGTTATGCTTTGTCTAGACATCTGCCGTTCTTTGACATGCGCTCCTGGTAAGGCAATCACTTCATCAAACCGGCCTGAATTCGTAAAATCAAGTTGAAAAGAGGCTGCTTTTTCAATCATCACTGGATCATTGGTTTCATTTCTTACCTTCAGCGAACGTGTAATCACTGCTCTTTCTCGATAAATCGTATAGGAAAGATCCACGTAAATCTTTTCTTCACGATCTTTCAACGTCACGATCAATGTTTCTGCTTCTGTATCATTCTTGATATACGCTTGCGGTAATCCAGATAAATTTGGCTTTCCTTCTTGGATCTGAAAACTTTCATAACGTAGATCAAGCAGATTTGATCCATTTTCTCGACGAATCATCAAGGCAGGTAATCGATAATCCATCCCTCCGTGCCCTGAATACTCTTGTGGTAATGTATCTTTTGAATACGTTCGATCTTCATTTAAGGGGACGTTCCCAGAAAAGCCACGATCTCTGCGAGGATATTTTTTATAATTATGATAATGGGTCGTTCTTTTACCAAAATAAACATGAGCCAGAACTTCACTTTCTTCAATTTGAAGAATATAGGAAATTTCTGAATTGGATAGATGAAATACTTTTTCCTGTTCGTCAAATGTGATTAAAGCTACTCTTTGATTCTTCATCACTTGTTCCATTGTTTCACCTCTCAAATAAATAGTAACCGTTTACTTTTGTTACATTTCCTGTATACTGTTTACTAAACAAATATGTCAATAAAAATTTTTATTTTTTTGTAAGGGGTGCCATTTTATGGTTGGAATTAGAGATGTCGCAAGAAAAGCCAATGTTTCACCTGCTACGGTCTCAAGAGTTTTGAATGAAGACAAAACGATCAGTGTCTCTGCTGCTACTCGTCAACGGATTTTCACTGCAGCTGCCACATTAAATTATGATATCAACAAGCGAAAATATATTAAAAAACGCCGTCCTTCCATCGGTGTCATTTCAGCAATCAGTAAAGCCAGCGAAGAAAAAGATATTTATTATCGAGAATTACGAGCAGGTCTAGAAGAAGAAGCCAGCCGACTCCATATCGGCATGAATCGAATTTATAATATGTCGGATAACCCGACCGAGTGGAAAGATTTGGATCAATTAGGTGCTATAATCGTAGTCGGTACGATCGATAAAGGTGCAATCGCCGATTTATTGAAACAGAACCGACAATTAGTTGTAGTAGATAATCCAGATATCCAACAAGAAGTGGATATGGTCTATGGGGATCTCGAACGAATGACTAAATCTGTTTTAGAACTTTTTTTAGACAATGGGCACACCAACATCGCTTATATTGGTGGTTATCAAATCGATATTAACGAAGCTGGTCGGAAATCAACAACTGAGAATGAAAAAAGGCTCAGAGCCTACCGCCATTTCATGCAAGATCATCATTTGACCAAACAGATCAATTATTATTTAGGAGAATGGACAGAGGAATCCGGAGAGCAGTTAGCGACCAAACTTCTCGAAAAACAAAAACATGATTTACCGACGGCCATTTTGATCGGTAGCGATCCTTTAGCATTAGGTGTTTATCGAGCATTACAAAAAGACAATCGAAAAATTGGAGAAGAGATCGTTCTAGTTAGCTTCGATAACATCGAGGCGATTGCTGATTTATCTCCTAGTTTAACAAGTGTAGCGATCAATGCAAAAGCCATTGGTCAGTCTGCTGTTCGATTAGCGGTGGAGCGAATCGATGGTTTGAGAGAGGAACCGATCATTGTCACTTATCCTACACGACTAATCATTAGAGAAAGTTTTAACCCTGATAAATCCTAACCAAATAGACGAAGAAGAGCGAGATAACTATCCTTTCCCGCTCCTTCTTCGTCTACTTTTGCTTATCCTCATTTGTTAAATCAGCTTCTACTTTTTGGCTTTCGATCCATCCTAAATAATATTCATGATAGACTCCTTCTTCCGTTTGCTTCGTTAGCAGATACTGTCCAATCACATTTCCTGTTTGATACCCTCGTTGAGCTAATGTTAATCTTACTTCTTCGATATTGTTCTTTTCGGTATGATTGACTTCCACTTGTAATAAAAATCGATGATAAGTTTTACCAGGCTGATTGTACCAAACAATTTTAGACAGTGGAATTGTGGCTGATGTTTGGTCTGTACAGAAGCCATAAATCATTTCATCGCTCAGCGAAAAATCAAAATACCCACCGAAGCTGGCATAGTTTTCAAGATAGGCTTTCGAATCTAAAATGTCGTCGGAATCCACTATGACGATTGCCGCAAAAGGAATTGTTTCTTTGGTAATGCCTCGATTGTCAATCATAAGTTTTAATTGTTCTTTTCGAGCCAAGATTTCTTCATGTTTTTTTTGCAGACTTATTTTTTCTTGCTTAATCCGCTGCTCTGTTTCTGCAATCGTTGCATAATGTTCTTCGATCGTTTTTCCATATAAATTTTTCATCTGTTTGATTGGAACATCTAATTTTCGATAGAAATTGATGTCATAGATCTGAAAAATATCATCAATATTAAACATCCGATACCCGTTTTCTTCATGGCGTAGAGAATGGATTAACCCTTGCTCATCCCAAAAACGAATCGTTGACTTTGGTACATTTAGTAGTTCCGAGACTTCTCCGATCGTGTAAAGTTTTGGCATTTCCGCTCACCTCTTGTTAATTTTACCGCTTCTTCTATTGACCTTCAAGTAACTTTAAGGTGTAAAATTCATTATTGTCTAGTAAAAGGAGGAAACAAAATGACATTACTTAAACAATTCCTATGGAAGAATAAAAAAATCGTAGGCATGACTTTTTTATTCGTCTGTTTACAAATCATTGGTACACTTGGTGTGCCTAAATTAGTGGCAACATTAATTGATGAAGGGATAGTTACTGGTCAAAACAGTAAAATTTATACCATTGGTCTACAAATGGTATTCGTAGCCTTACTAGGTACTTTTTCAGCGATTGCTTCTAGCTATTTTTCTGCACTAGTGTCTGCAAAATTTGGCTACCAAACAAGGGAAACCTATTTTGATAAGTTCCAACAATTATCGATGAAAGATGCAGATGAATTTGGAAGTGCCTCACTCCTGACTCGAATGACTAATGATGTAGATAATATCCAACAAATGATTGTACTCTTTTGTCAAATGATCTTACCTGCACCAATCATTGCGGTGTTTACAATTGTCATGATGCTTCAATATTCCATGACATTGACATTGATTACATTGATTTCTGTGTTTATTTATGCTGTCGTTATTTACATTTTAATGAAAAAAGGAACCCCTCTATCTCTCAGTATCCAACCAAAAATGGATCGTATCACAGTGACTTTAAGGGAATTTTTTACAGGTGTGAATATGATTCGAGCCTTCAACAATCAAGACTATGAGGAGAAGCGCACCAATCAAACATTTGAGAAATATGCCGCACAGATGATCCGAGTCAATCGCGTATTTGCTTGGGTCACTCCAATTGCTTTTTTATTAATGGGGATCGTATACAGCGCCATTCTTTGGTTTGGTGGTTCGTTGGTCAGTGAAGGTGCACTACAGATCGGGACTGTTACTGCCATCGTCGAATATTCGATGCTCACGTTGGCTTATCTAATGACTGCAGCTATGGTGTTAGTCGTCGTTCCAAAATCGATGTCCTCTCTTCGGCGGATCGAAGAAGTGTTGAATCAACCTATTGAGATCATTGATCCGGAAAATCCATCAACAGCTTCGCTGAATATGGATGATGAGCATGTGTTATCTTTTGAACACGTTTCTTTCAGTTATACCAAAGATTCGGAACCTGTATTGGAAGATATCCATTTTAAGGTACCTAAAGGCAAAACAACTGCCATCGTTGGCGGAACTGGTTCTGGTAAAAGTACAATTGCCAAATTGCTTCTTCGTTTGAATGATGTGACCAGTGGACAGATTACATTAGGGGGTCAACCACTCCAACAATTAACACAAGAAATGATTCGCTCAAAAATCAGCTATGTTCCGCAAAAAGCGTTTCTGTTTAGTGGAACAATTTTATCAAACCTGCAAATGGGCAATGAGCATGCAACAGAAGAAGAATTGACCTCAGCTATACGTATTTCACAATTAGAGGAAGTTTTGGATAAATTGCCCAAAAAATTAGCTAGTTTTGTTGCACAAGGCGGAGATAATTATTCTGGCGGACAAAAACAACGGATGTGTATTGCACGAGCGCTCATCAAACCAGCAGATATCTATGTTTTCGACGATAGCTTTTCTGCTTTGGACTACAAGACGGATGCAAAACTAAGAACAGCCCTCCATGAAGAAATGGCTGATAAGACATTGATCATTGTGGCTCAAAGATTGAGTACAATCATGAACGCTGATCACATCATCGTTTTAGACAATGGCCGAATCGTGGGACAAGGAACTCACGAAACACTCCTTGCTACTTGTCTTTCTTATCAGGAATTTGCTAAATCACAAGGGATTTTGAAAGAAGGGAATATATGAAAACAACTGATGTAAAAATGAATAAACATAGTTTGATCCGCTTTTGGAAAATGATCCAATCTGATCACAAAACATTTTATGGCTTACTATTATGTAGTTTAATCGGTAACCTGATGGTCGTTGCAATGCCGATGATCATGGGCGTTGGTATCGATCAGCTTTTAAGTCGAATCCGTACGATCGGGATTGCTGAAATGACATTTCATGATGTCAAGGATGCCCTTTTGTTCCCTGTTGTTTTATTACTCGTTTTTTCTTTTTTAAGTAGTATTACTTCTTTCATTCAAGAATACGCAATGGCTACATTGAGTGAAAAAATCACACTTAATGTTAGAAAAGAAATGACCAAGAAATTCAAAACATTACCAATGGCCTTCTTTGATCAGCATCAGGTAGGAGATATCATCAGCCGAACAACGACTGGTTTGAATCAACTAGCACAAGTCTTGCTAACAGGGATCAATCAATTTTTCACTTCCATCGTAACGATTTTATTTTCCATTTTGATGCTGTTTTATATTGACAGCAAATTGACGTTACTGATTCTTTTATTGATCGTTGGTAGTTCATGGGTCACTCAACTCTTTGCGAATAAAAACAAAAAGATTTCTGATGACAATCAAACAGAACTAGGTTCATTAAATAATAAAGTGGAAGAATATCTTGCAGGTAACTTGGTCATCAAAACATTCAATCAACAAGATCAAGCGATCGAGTCGATCCGTCAAGTAAATCATTCACAGTACCAAGCATTTAAAAAAGCGCAATTCATGAACTTTGCCATCTATCCAGCGATTCGCTTGATCAATCAATCAGCGTTCATTTTAAGTGCTGTCTTAGGTGGGATCTTAGTAATATCTGGTGGACTCACACTAGGATTGTTACAAGCTTATCTGCAGTACATCAATCAAATCTCTGAACCGATCTCGACCGCTTCTTATGTCATCAATTCGTTACAATCTGCTATGGCGGCGATTGATCGTATCTTTGAGATTATGGATGAACCAAATGAGCGTTCTGATCACGAAAATACAACATCACTTGACCAGCCTGCTGGTTCAATCAGGTTCAAAGATGTTCGATTTGGTTATAGTCCAGATAAGATCTTGATGGAAAATGTCAACTTTTCGGCTAAACCAAAACAAACAATTGCAATCGTGGGACCAACTGGGGCAGGAAAAACGACATTAGTCAATTTACTCATGCGATTTTACGAGCTAAACCATGGAAGAATCGAATTCGACGGAATCGATATCACGAAATTCTCTCGTAGTGAGTTACGTAAACACTTTGGGATGGTTTTGCAAAATACATGGCTCTTTGAAGGCACAGTGGCAGATAATATTGCTTATGGGAAACAGCAAGCTTCCAGAGACGAAATCATTGCGGCTGCCAAAATTGCCCAATGTGATCATTTCATCCGTACGTTACCTGAAGGATATGATACGATTATTTCAAGTGAAAATGGTTCGTTGTCACAAGGACAACAACAGCTATTGACCATTGCTCGGGTATTGCTAGCGAATCCTTCCGTAGTTATTTTAGATGAAGCAACCTCCAGCGTGGATACCCGCACCGAAGCAATGATCCAAAAAGCAATGAATGCTGTCACAGAAAACCGAACCAGCTTTATCATCGCCCATCGGTTATCTACGATTGAAAATGCCGACTTGATTTTAGTGATGGAAAATGGAAATATTATTGAACAAGGAACCCATCAGTCACTATTAAGCAAACCAACACTTTATGCTAGTTTATATAATAGCCAATTTCAAATCACATAAAAGAGGTTGTGAAAAGTGCGCTTTGATCTGAGTAATAAGGAAGAAAATCTCGAAACAGCTCCTCATGTTTTGAGATTTTTAGACTTATTACCGAGGGTCAGCACTTTGAACACCGTTTATATCAAGAGGTTGTGAAAAGTGCGCCTTGACCTAAGTAATTTTGAACACTTTTTACCTATTTTAAACCCCATAAAAAAGAGCCTGGACTTTTTTCCAAGGCTCTTTTTTATGGGTCTATTCTTTCAATCTCTCTTATTCACAAATTCAATCGTTACATAGAGAACTTTCACTTACATAAATTGTCAATGTCTCTCCTTACGCCATTTTCTTTTTGGTGTTGAAATTCATCTAAACTTTTTTAGCGATTCTCTACTTGCGATAATTGTTGTTCGAATTGCCATGTTTCTCCACCATCAGTCGAATAAAAAAGACAAGCAAACATTTTCCCTGCATCGATCGATCCATTTTTTAGGAGGTAAAACTTGGTTTCCAATTTATTGGCACTTACTTGTACCACTTCATTTGGTGACTGGAACAAATCGATCCCTCCCAATTGATACTCACCCGGGATAGCTACCAAGGATTCTTTGAATGTTAGTCCCCCATCATTCGTATAATAGATGTTTTCTCTTGTAGAAAGGAAACCCAATGTCTTCGTCACAAAACTAACATTTTGAATCGGTTGATTTACGATGGTACTGCCGCTTTTTTGCCAGCTTTGCCCTTTATCGTTGGTCGTATAAATTTTTAGACTTTCCGCAGACATTCCTGTAGAGGATGAAAATACCATGACGCCTTGATCGTTTGTGAAAAAGTTTGCTTTACGGTAACGAACCTGTCCGCCTTGATCTGTAATCTGACTTTTTTGCCACGTCTTCCCATTATCAGCTGATGATAATAGGTAAACGTTTTTTTGATCAGGTAAATAGATAAACCAAGAAAAAGTAGGAGAAACATCAAATGTTTTGTCCATCCATTCCCCTTTTGCAACAGTACCCGAAGTCAAAGTATAGTCACCAAAACGCAACCAGTCCACAGCAATTGGAACGAAATGCCAGTCTTTTCCTTGATTCGTCGTCAAATACAAGGCTTGTGTTTCTGGGTCTATTTTTACGTCATTCGTTTGCTCAGTGGTCAAATTGACGGATGTTTGAACAGGTTTCAATAAACCGTCCTGATTAGTCGAAGTTGGCATTTTTCTTACTTTTTCTTCGCTTTGCATCATAGAGTGTACATTCGTTGCTACTGGTCCTGCATTAATGAATTGATAAACACCCCCGCCAATCAACAAGAGTGTTCCAACTCCAATTGCTAAATGAGAGTAAAAAGGCTCAATTCTTTTTTTGTTTTTTCGGTCTATCGGTTCATTTACTTGCATAAAAACATAGTATCGATTACTGCCATACCAAGTAAGTTGTTCTCCTAGAAAAAGTGAGACACCCTCCATCGTTTGCAGCAGAAAATAACGCCTCTTTTTCGCAAGTGTAAACTCCTTTTTGTTATGATCACTCAAGTAGAGATAATTTTCGTCCTGAGAGCCAACTGAAATATGTAACATATTCGCCACTTGTTTTTCCAGCCATTGATCATAATGCCGAGAGATGTTCCTCTTTTTGAACCATAGCACAGCAACGAGTAAAAACAAGAATAGTCCTATCGCAAAGTCAACATAACTTGAAAAATGGTACAAACTAGTGATTCGCTCCATTTTAAATGAATGTGGATGATTCTGCTTTAAATGATGGTAGATGTTTCCCCATCCGCCAAAGAACAACAGGTTAGCGGTTAAATACATCCCAATTTTCCATGTCATTTTTTTCGTTCGTTGATTGATGATAGACAACATCTTTGCTTTTGCTGACATCAATTCAATAATCAATAATTCTTTATCCATCTTGCCAATCTCCTTTTTTTACATTATGACGTAAAACGAGGAGATTGACTAGTTGATTTACGCTTTATTTAACGTTTATCTTTTTTTTGTAAACAAAGTATAATCCAAGTAAGAAGCAAGCCATGCCAATCATAGAAAGACTTGATTTTTGATAACCTGTAGTAGGTAGTTTTTTGTCTTCTTGTTCTTCTTGTTCGTCTTTTTCATCTTTTTTATTTTTTTCATTTTTTTCGTCTTTTTTATCTCTCTGATCGTTGTTATTCGTTGTCTCATTTGGCGTTGCTGGTACTGGCTTTTTATCCCCCGATTGGTTCGTATCCGCATCTGGTTTTTCTTTAGTTGGTTCAGCTAGCACATGGATTTCAACAGTTTTCTTTTGATGACCGTTTTGATAGGTCACTGGATAAACGCCAACTTTTGTCGTATCCACCTTACCAGAAACCATTTTCTGGTCAAATGTTAGGGGATTTCCTTCTTTATCATTGGCTGAAATAAAATTGTCTCGTGGATTCCAATTGTCTCCTACATAGAGTGTGGAACCTTTAACTACGAGTGTTTCTTTGTTCTCTTTGACCGTTACTTTGATCGTCTTACTTGCTATTCCGTTGGTATACGTCACAAAATAATCGCCCGTTTTTTGGCTATCCACCGAACCTTCCACCATTTTTGGAGTGAACGGTAGAGGCATCCCATCTTCATCAGTAGCTGAAACAAAATTAGCTTGTGGATCCCATTGATCACCCACATAAATAACTGAGTCTTTGGCCTGAATGCTCTCCTGGTTTTCTTTTACTGTTACATGAATGACTTGAGCAGCGCTACCATTAGTATAAGTAATCGGTGTCACTCCTACTACTGAGGTATCCACTGTTCCACTGACCATACTCATATCAAATGGAAGGGGATTTCCTTCCTTATCTGTTGCTGAAATAAAATTATCCTGTGGATCCCAGGTTTCACCAAGGTAAAGCGTCGAATCTTTGGCTAAAATTGATTCATAGTTTGGCTCTTTCTGCCAAACATACGTATCTGCCATCGCTCCTGTATAGTTCGCCATCAATTCTTCTGAAGTTAGCACGTATTCCCCAGCAGGGTTCGTAACCGTTCCAGAACCAACGTTTTGCCAATAACCAGTGTTTCCATCTTCTACTGGAATAGCAGGAAGATTGGCTGAATCTACAAAACGATAGCCTTTACCAAGAGTCAATTCATTGAGGCTCGTTGTTCCAGCCAGCATTTCTGCCATTTCTACGGGATCCTCAAACTGAAAATAAGAAAGATCTAATTTTTTTACTTTCGAACAATTTAAGAACATATATGTCAGATAATTCACAGACTCTGTATTGAAATTAGACACATCGATCGTCTCTAGTAACTCACAATTAGCAAACATGTATCTCATTGCTTGGACTAGACTGGTGTCAAAATTAGAAACGTCCAAAGAGGTTAAACTATTACAGCCATTGAACATATAATTCATGGATGTTACTTGACTTGTATCAAAACCTTCCACTGCGATCGTTTTCAATTTGCGACATTGATCAAACATGTAATGCAAATGAACAACCTTTGATGTATCAAAATTAGAAACGTCCACACTCTCTAATTCATAATTCAAACGAAACATCACTGAAAGATCAATCGCACTTGATGTATCGAAATTTGAGACATCCACATAGCGCAACTTCTTACATTCAGCGAATAAACGTGACATATAAACCACATTTGATGTATCAAAGTGAGCGATATCTAAGGTAATTAATTCATTACAAGCAAAAAACATTCTGTTCATGTTGACAACATTACTCGTATCAAAACTAGAAAGATCGATTGATTGTACTTTGGTACATCGACTGAACATGCCACTCATATCAACTACATTACTTGTATCGAAACTTGAAAGATCAAGATGAATGAGATTCTCTGTTTGGTCAAATGCTTCAAAAAACATATTAGACATATTCGTGACATTTGACGTATCCCATCCTGACAAATCAACGCCATTTAGTACACGACAGTCAGAAAAAAAGGAAGTCATATCCGTTACTTGACTTACGTCTAAATAAGCTAAATTCTCAATGGACAAAAGATTACTATATCCATAAAATAAGCGATGAGTTTCTTTAGGAGCAATCGTTGGTCCAGTGAATACCATTTTTTTTATTTTAAATCGATAGCTGTTGAACCAAGGAGGAAAAAACGTAACCGGTGTTTCTCCCAATGTGCCTCCTCCAATATATAATGTACCTTCTGCATCGATTCGCCAAGAACAAGTTCCGAAAACACCACTGGCAATATCGGTGGATTCTTCTGTAGGTGTGGCAGTGTTGAGAAGTGTCTCCTCTTGTTCTGTGTTTTCCGTCAATTGATCCTGATCTAAGTCAACAGCTGATTGACTTTCAGTTGGTTGATCAAGGCTCTCTGATTCCTCTACCAGTTTTTCTTGCGGAACTTCTGTCATTGACTCTTCTAACTCTGGCTGATTTTCATCAGGTTCCTGGATCATTGTTTCTAATGGATTTTCGACCAGATCGTTTTTACCTCCTGGTTCGTTTAAACTAGTTGCTGTTTGTACTTGCTCTTCGTCTGGTTTACTCCATTCTTCGGCATAAGAATAAGAAAACGGATGAAGCAGAGATTGTGTCGCCAACCAAATCGCTAACGAACATTTGACTAACTTTTTCTTGTTCATTGATTTTCCCCCTAAATTCACCATGTTTTTAAAATAAAAGCTATTTATATAATCAACGATTACTTGAAGGAAAAGTTTTCTATTTTTTTCTTTCAAAAAAAATATTAGTAAAAAAATTGAGCTCATCGTTTATTCAAGTTAAAATAAAAAAGATTTCACTAAATAAATTACGCGGCTTTTAATTAAAGTCGGGAAGGAATAAGAATGAATAACCTATTTTTCAGATTATTAAATAACAAGCAATTACAGCGGCAGATAAGAATTCTTTACTATTTACATAAATGTGATTCGATTTCTTCAACTGAAAAACTAGTGAAAGAACTTGAAACAACAGCACCGACACTTCGCGCGGATATTGATTCTTTACAACAATTACTTCCCAAGGGAATGACCATCAAATATTATAAAAAGATCGGTTACCGATTGATGGTGTCTACATTCAAAACGATTGATTCCATTGTCATGGAGATCGCTAAAGATACAATTGTTTATAAATTGATTGACGAAATCTACCGAGGTCGTATTCATTCATTCCAAACTGCCACCGAACAGTTTCATCTCTCGCATTCAGTTTTGAGAAAGACCATTCGCCATATTAACAAAGAATTAAAATTTTATCGCCTTACTTTATCGACTAAACAATTAGATTTATTAGGAAATGAAGCAGATATCCGTTACTTTTTATTTGAGTTTTACCATGGTTTTAGACAAACATTTACGACCAATCATTCTTATCAAACAATCAACAATACATACGAAGAACTCCAAGAAGCGACAACGCAAATCGCAACAAATTATTTTCGCATCAACTTATGGATGAATATTTTAAAACAGCGCTTATTAAATAAACAAATGATTCATCTCGAACCGTCCTTATGTAAAGAAATTAAGGCAAGAACAAGTTTCATTCAGTTTAAATCGGTTTTTAAAAAGTATTTTAAAAGTAGATTTGGTATTACCCAAGTAGCCGAGGAGGAAATTGTTTGGTCTTACCTCATACGCTTACATTGTGTTTCTTACTACCCAGCTAACAAAACTTTGAATCTGTGCTATCCAGAAGATATTCCAACCTTAGAACAGTATGAACCATTTTTACGACCATTACAGAATTCTACAACTATCACAAATGTCGACCTGCTAAAGTTAAAAGGATATCTCAGCAACCTGCGTCTGCTGACAAAAATCTCTTCTCATTTTGAGCGAATCACTTTAGAACTTCATACTAGCGTACCTATGAAAGTCAAAAACTTTTTAAAGAATGGCAGAACTATTTAAAAAAGTATACACATGTATTACCTTTTTCTGTTACCCACTATCAAGATATCGCCTTAACGTTAAGTATTATTCATTATGCCAATTTAACCTCTTCCTCTACCCAAAAAAAACAGACGATTTTATTTTCATTCCAAGGAGAACCCGGATTAGAAGACTATTTGACTCGATTCGTATGCCAATTGCTTCCACAAAATGTGGTTCCTCTTTTTGTCTCTAATAAATTTATTTCACATAAGATGGTTTTAGAAACTGAGGTTGCATTGGTTGTTTGCAATTATGATTTTCTAGATACAACCTGCCCTTGCCCAGTACTCTTACTTTCTTATTTTCCTACAAAAAAAGAATGGCTCGATCTGCAACAATACATTTTTAAATTAGCTTACCCAATCAATGATTGATCATTAGCTGAACAAGTAACAAAAAAAGAATCAACACGATTTTTAGTTTCGTGTTGATTCTTTTTAATTATTTATTATAGATTTTTGGTCCTTTTCGCATATTCCGTCGATCATTTTTAGGCTCAGCCATTTTTTTTGAACGTCCGCCGCCTTGTTTCTTTTTGATCAATTCAAGCATTTTTTCCTTTGTATCCATCTTATACCCCTTTCTTCATGATTGTCAGCTACGTTATCATTTTCTAGTTTTCTGATTCTTTTACATGATTCACTAAGTTTGAATTATCCCTTAGGTGCTAATAGCGCCACTAATTCCACATGATGTGTTTGTGGGAATAAATCGACTGGTTGTACTTTTTTCACTTCGTAGCCTGACTCAGCAAATAACTTTGCATCTCTGGCAAAAGTTGCTGGATTGCAAGAGATATATACTAATTTCGCAGGTGCCATGTCAATGGCTGACGCAATAAAACGTGCATCTAATCCTTTTCTTGGCGGGTCGACAACGATCACAGATGGTTTGATCCCTTTGTCTTGCCATTTCTTCATGACTGTTTCTGCCTTACCTACTTCGTAATGAGCATTTTCAATTTTGTTTGTTAATGCATTGAATTGTGCATCTTCAATCGCTTCCGGAACAAGTTCCATGCCATAGACCTCTTTAACTTTATCAGCTAGAGATAAACCGATCGTTCCAATACCAGAGTAAGCATCAATGACGGTATCTTCTTTTTGTAACGCTGCAAATTCAATGGTTGTTTGATACAATTTTTCCGTTTGTTCAGTATTCACTTGATAGAATGATTTTGAGGAAATACGGTAAGTTTTGCCCAATAGTTGATCCTCAATATAACTTCTACCATAAAGAACCTTCTCTTTATCGCCTAATATCACGTTTGTTTTCTCTTCGTTGATATTTTGAACGACTGAAACGACTTCTGGCAATTCTTCATGAATAATAGAAGCAATTTCCTTGCCTTTAAAGAATTTTTCTTTTCGTGTAACTAAAACGACCATCATTTCATGTGAGTAATGACCTCTTCTGATGATAATATGACGGATTTGTCCTTCATTTTTCGCCTCGTTATAACCACGTACTTGGAAACGTTGCAAAATATCTCTCACACGTTTGATGGCTTCATCGATTGCTGGATCTTGAATATAATAATCCTCGATTTCAACTAGTTCATGGCTATTCTTTTTATAAAAACCAGTTGCTAGACGACCATCTATTCTTCTCACTGGAATCTGTGCTTTGTTACGATAGCCAATAGGATTCTCCATTGGGATGGTAGGTAAAATGTTAACCTCTGGCATCTTTGCGATCTTGCTCATGACATTTTCCACTTGCTTTTGTTTAAAAAGTAATTGCTGCTCATAGTTCAAATGTGCTAAAGGAGCAATTCCTGTCCGTAGAAGGCGATTATCCTTTAATGGTTGACGGTCTGGTGATTCGGTTAGCCATTTTTCTACTTTTCCATAACCAAATTTATTCCCAGCTTTTACTACTAGCACTTCCACTCGTTCACCTGGTAATGCATTTTCAATAAACAAAGGATAGCCATCGATTTTAGCTACGCCCATACCTTCATAACTTAAATCGATAATATCTAATGTGTAACGTTCATTTTTTTTAACTGATAGTTTCTCTTTCATAATAACTCCTCATTTAGGTTTGTAACTGAAGCAGTTTTGCTTTTAGTACTACGGTCATATCCAAAAAACGATCATTTGTGTTTTATTGGATAGGGACTTGGTACCGGGTTGCTTCAGGACATTTTTTTTAGGCACATAGAGCCTTTTTTTGGCAAGTCCATTTATTCACTTGAAGCCTTCACTTCATTTACGATCCAATTGTCAATCTTTCGTTCGCCTACTTTAGACTCAACAAAGAAAAATAACATACTGTTACATAATGATCTTCAATAAATAAGAATTAATTTTTATCATACGAAAGGGTGGAACGATCATTTGTCCCACCCTTTACGTCATTTTTCTTTATCTGCAATCTTGCCGTCACCGTCTATGTCTTCATCAGTCAAACGCTCAACTTCTTTGACAAATTCTTTGCTGACCTCTTCTAACTCCTCTTCGGAACCAGTAATTGCTTCATCTGGAATTTGGTCGATGTTTGCATAAAATTCAATATGTTGATGAAGGTTTTGGAAGTGCATAGGTGCATTTCCACCATATTCGCCGTCTAAGTTGATCATGACCGGTCGGTTGATATCGTCTTCTGTTTCGACATACAAACTGCTGGTTTTCGTATAAATCACTCGAGAATCATCTACATGGCGCCCACCATTCAACATCAAGGCTGCGATATGCAAAATTTCAAAAATATTCGCTGTTTTGACAATAATTAATGAAAATTTACCATCGTCTAGCTTGGCATCAGGAGCAATCTTTTCGAACCCGCCGACTGAATTAGTGAGTCCTAAAAAGAACATAGAGGCATTCCCGATGTATTCTCCTTCATCATATTTCAAGCGCATTTTGATTGGTTTCACTCGAGGCAGCATCTCTGCACCTTTAGCTAAATATGCCAAATAGCCGAAAATACTCTTTAGTTCTGAAGGAACTTCATAAGTTAACTCCGTTAAATAACCACCCGCAGCGATGTTGATAAAGTAGCTATCTTCCGTTTGACCGATATCCATCTTAACCGTCTGATTCTTCTTGATAACTTCAGCTGCGGCTTTGATATCATCCCGTGGAATCTTTAACGCACGTGCGTAATCGTTAGTAGTACCTGCTGGGATAATCGCCATTTTAGGACGATGCTCAAGCGGTGCAATACCGTTAACAACCTCATTGATTGTCCCATCGCCTCCCGCAGCTACCACCAGATCAAATCCATTTTCTGCTGCTCTTCTTGCTTCATTTTTGGCAGAATTTTTTTCTGGTGTTGTCGCATACGCACTTGCTTCATAGCCAGAATCCTCCAAAGCTTGGAGGATATCCGCTAGATTTTTTTTCAACAATTCTTTGCCAGAAGTTGGATTATAAATAACACGAGCTTTTTTCATGATCTACTCCTAGCGTTTTGCTAATTCTTCTTGCAACAGTTTATTAACGACACCTGGATTGGCTTGACCTTTAGTTGCTTTCATGATTTGTCCTACTAAGAAACCAACCGCACGATCTTTTCCGTTTTTGAAGTCATCTACTGATTGTTGGTTATTATCTAAGATTTCGTTGATAACTGGTAATAGTTTGCTTGGATCAGACAACTGAACCCAACCATTTTTTTCAACAACATCTTGTGCGTCGCCACCATTTGTGATCAATTCTCGGAATACTTTTTTCGCAATCTTAGAACTAATCGTACCATCTGCAATCAGACGAATCATGCCTGCTAGATTTTCAGGAGTCAAGTTCGTTTGAGCTAATTCTAGTTTCTCACTGTTCAAGTAAGCAGATACTTCACCCATTAACCAGTTAGATGCCTGTTTTGCATCCGCACCATTCTCTAAAGTCGCTTCAAAGAAGTCAGACATTTCTTTTGATAGAGTTAGAACCATTGCATCATACTCTGGTAACCCTAATTCTTGGATATAACGTTGACGACGAGAGGCAGGCATTTCCGGCAAGCTTGCTTTCACTTTTTGGATCCATTCATCGTCAATCACAAATTTAGGAATATCAGGTTCAGGGAAATAACGATAATCGCTAGAACCTTCTTTGACACGCATCAAAATCGTTTTATTAGTTGTTTCGTCAAAACGTCGTGTCTCTTGTTGGATTTCTCCACCAGAAAGTAAGACTTTTGCTTGACGTTTTTCTTCAAAGGCTAGACCTTTTTTAACAAATGAAAGGGAGTTTAAGTTTTTCAACTCTGCTTTTGTTCCAAATTCTTCTTGTCCATAAGGTCGTAAAGAAATATTGGCATCACAGCGCATAGAACCTTCTTCCATTTTCACATCACTAACTTCAGTAAATTGGATGATTGAACGCAATGCTTCTAGATAAGCATAGGCTTCTTCTGGTGAACGCATATCAGCTTCAGAAACGATCTCGATCAATGGTGTCCCTTGACGGTTTAAGTCAACGTAAGAATAGCCACCAATACCATGCATGTTCTTACCAGCATCTTCTTCTAAGTGAACCCGTTCGATCCGTATTTTCTTTTTCTTACCTTCAACTTCGATCTCGATCCAACCGTCATGCCCAATGGGTTGATCAAATTGTGAGATTTGGTAAGCTTTTGGATTATCTGGGTAAAAATAATTTTTACGATCAAAATGTGTGTCTTTAGAAATTTCACAGTTCAAAGCGAGTGCTGCTCGCATACCAAATTCTAATGCTGCTTTATTCATTACTGGTAAAACACCAGGATATCCCCAGTCGATCACATTTGTATTGCTGTTTGGTTCAGCTCCAAAATGTGCAGGAGCTGGAGAGAAAATTTTTGAGTTGGTCTTTAACTCAACGTGGACTTCAAGCCCAATGATTGTTTCAAAGTTCATTCGCCTTTCCCTCCTAAAATTGCTGGTTTTTGATTATGGAATTGTGTTGCTTGCTCAAAAGCATAGGCTGCTTGGTACATTGTTTTTTCATCAAAATAATTACCAATGATTTGTAAACCAACCGGCATATTCTCAGATAATCCCGCAGGAACTGACATTCCAGGTAAACCAGCTAAGTTAACAGGAATTGTTAAGATGTCACTCATGTACATCGTGATTGGATCATTGATGTTTTCACCGATACCAAATGCCACTGTTGGAGAAGATGGGCCGATGATCAGATCGTAGTCTGCAAAGACTTTTTCAAAATCACGTTTGATCAATGTTCGAACTTGACCCGCTTTTTTAAAGTAAGCATCATAATATCCAGCACTTAATGAGAATGTTCCCAACATGATCCGACGTTTGACTTCTTCACCAAAACCTTCAGTACGTGAATTCACATATACATCTTCTAAGTTCTTCACATTTTCTGAACGGTAACCGAAACGAATACCATCAAAACGTTGTAAGTTGGAACTTGCTTCTGATGAGGCAATGATATAGTAGACTGCTACCCCATATTTTGAATGTGGCAAACTTACTTCTTCTACAGTTGCGCCTAATGAACGGAAAGTTTCTGCCGCTTTCAAAATGTTTTCTTTTACGCCAGGATCGACTCCTTCGCCAAGATATTCTTTTGGTAAAGCAATCTTCATCCCCTTGATGTCGCCAGTTAATCCTTCGGCAAAATTAGGAACAGAAACACCAGAAGATGTGCCATCTTTTTCATCATAGCCACTGATTGCTGTTAAAGCTAATGCATTATCTTTGACGTTGCGAGTCATTGGCCCGATTTGATCTAGTGATGAGGCAAAGGCGATCAAACCAAAACGTGACACACGTCCGTAGGTAGGTTTCATTCCCACGATTCCATTAAATGAAGCTGGTTGGCGAATACTTCCGCCAGTATCACTACCTAAGGAAACTGGGATTTGTCCAGCAGCGACTGCAGCAGCCGAACCACCAGAAGAACCACCAGGAACTTTCGAATGGTCCCAAGCATTTTTTGTTTTCTTAAAGTAAGAAGTTTCTGTACTTCCTCCCATCGCAAACTCATCCATGTTCAATTTACCAACTGGAATCATATCTGCTTGATACACTTTGTCCATGACAGTAGCATCATAGATAGGATCAAAATTATAAAGAATTTTGGAAGCTGCAGTCGTCAACAGATCTTTGGTAACGATATTGTCTTTGATCCCAATTGGAATCCCAGCTAAGACATTATTTTCGTCAATTCCTTTTTCATCTAACGCTTTGGCTTGTGCCAGAGCTTTTTCTTCATTCAATGTAATAAAAGCTTCAATCTCTGGCTCAGTTTCTTTGATTCGCTCAAAGGTTGCTCTTGTTAAATCTTGTGCAGTGATTTCTTTAGAAACCAGTAATGCGTGCAATTCTTCTAAAGAAAGATCATATAGTTTTGTCATTATGCGCCAGCCTCCCCATTGTCAATAATTGCTGGCACTTTGATAAAGCCATCTTCTTTTTCTGGTACATTTCTCAACAATTCATCGCGATCCCAACCAGCACTTGCTCGGTCTTGTCGCATAACGTTCACTGTTTCAACCACATTTGATGTAAATGGAACACCTTCTGTATCAACTTCCTCAAGCATTTCCACCATATCAATGATTTTCCCTAATTGATCAGTAAAACTTGCAAGTTCTTCATCTGCGAACGCAAGTTTTGCTAATTTGGCAACGTGTTTTACTTGTTCTTCACTGATCGCCATACTACCCCTTCTTTCTAAACGAGTTAAAAACTTTGCTCTCTATTTTAACATAAGTGATTCCCATCTGAAATTGTTTCTTGAAATTTGTCTGAAAAAAATCAGATTTTCTTAATTAAAATGACTGTCAGCTAATGCTTCTGCCATTTTTTCTTCTGACCATACGTCGATTCCTAGTTCTTGTGCTTTGGTCAGCTTACTACCAGCGTCTTCGCCTGCAACCACGATATCGGTTTTCTTAGACACACTGCTAGTAACCTTACCTCCAAGATTTTCAATGGTTTCTTTTGCTTCTTCACGCGTAAAACGAGTCAATTTCCCTGTTAAAACCACTGTTTTTTCTTTAAAAGGTGAGTCGATCGTTTCGATCTGTGAAGAACGAATCCCTTTATACTCAAAGTTGACACCTGCTTGTTTTAGTTCGGACATCAAGTCATGGACCTCTTCATTACTGAAATAAGTCACTACGCTATCAGCAATCGTATCGCCGATCGTGTCTAGCGCAATGATCGATTCAAAGTCACTTTTACTTAATGTTTCCAGATCGCCAAAATGCTCTGCTAATATCTTCGCTGCCTTGGAGCCGACGTGGCGAATCCCTAAGCCAAATATCAATCTTTCGACCGAATTATCCTTACTATCGTGGATTGCTGTCAATATATTATTGGCTGATTTTTCTTTGATTTTATCTAACGTCAGCAATTCCTCTTCCGTTAGCTTGTAAAGATCAGCCACATCTGTAACTAGTTGTTTATCATACATCTGTGCCAATACTCTTGGTCCTAGGCCATCGATATTCATGGCGTTACGTGAAACAAAATGATTCAATCCTTCTTTGATTTGGGCTGGACACTTCGGATTGATACAACGAAGAGCAACCTCTTCATCAAGATGAACTAATTCACTATGACAGATCGGACAATGTGTTGGTAAAACATAAGGTTCGCTATCAGCAGGTCGTTGATCCAACACGACTTGTGCTACTTCAGGGATAATATCTCCTGCTTTATAGATGCGAACAATATCGTTTAACCTTATATCTTTTAACTTGATGTAATCACCGTTATGCAGACTTGCTCGACTAACTGTCGTGCCAGCCACTCGTACCGGAGTCATAATCGCTGTAGGTGTCACAACACCAGTCCGCCCAACCGTCCATTCGATTTCTTCGATCTTCGTTTCTACTTCTTCCGGTGGGAATTTATATGCGGTTGCCCAACGAGGTGCTTTGACAGTAAAACCTAATTGGTCCTGTAAAGAAAATTCATTCACTTTGATGACGATTCCATCAATTTCATAGGTTAAGTCCATTCGTTTTTCATGGTATTCTTCAATAAATGACCAAACTTCATCAATCGAATGACACAAACGCTTTTCGTGATTCGTATGGAAACCGATCTGTTCTAATTCTTCTAAAGCATCATATTGGGTTGTTGCTTTCATCGGTCCAAAATCCGCTACCGTATATAAAAAAGTATCCAAATTACGTTTTGCAGTAATTTTAGAGTCCAGTTGTCTCAGTGATCCTGCAGCTGCATTTCGAGGATTTGCAAAAATATCTTTTCCTTCTGCTTCTCTTGCTTGATTTAATTGCACAAATGATTTTTTGGGCATAAAACATTCGCCGCGGACTTCGATACTGATAGCATCTTTCAACTTCAATGGGACAGAACGAACTGTTTTTAGATTTCCTGTGATATTTTCGCCAACCGTCCCATCTCCTCTTGTTGCACCACGAACAAATTCGCCATTTTCATAGCGCAAGGAAACCGATAAACCATCAATTTTTAACTCACAGCAGTAATCAACAGGGCGACCAATCGCTTTTTGGACACGTTGATCAAAGGCAAAGAGTTCGTCTTTGCTAAATACGTCATTCAAACTATAAAGCGGAATATCATGAGTCACTTTTTCAAACCCACTGAGAACTTTCCCCCCTACTCGCTGAGTTGGTGAATCCGAAGTGATTAAATCAGGATATTGCTCTTCAATTGCTACTAATTCAGCATATTCTTGATCATAAACATAATCTTCGACAGTTGGTTTATCTTCAACATAATATTCTCTGGACCAACGATTTAACCGAGATCGTAGTTCTTCTGCTCGTTTTGCAGCTTCATCAATTGTCATTTCATGTTCCATCGTTTATCCCCCCTGTTTAAACTTTTTCAATTGGCGCAAATGCTGCTAACAACCGTTTCACACCTTGACTAGGAAATGCCACGTCCAATTCTAAATCTTTGGCAGTACCATTTACCCTTACCACTGTTCCGATCCCCCATTTTTTATGGTTGACTTTATCGCCTGCTTTCCAGCTATTGCTTTCTCCACCAGTTGCTGTTTTTGAAGAAACAACAGTTGTTACTGGTTGTTTGTAGGCTGGTTTAGCTGTTCTGCTCGTAAAAGGACTCGTTTGTTTTGGCGTTGGCCGCATGCCTTGGACTTCTAATAATTCTTGATCGATTTCTTCTACAAAGCGAGAAGGTCGATTATATTGCGTCCTGCCATATAAGGTACGGGAAAAAGCATTGGTCAGGTAGAGTGCTTCTTCTGCTCTCGTGATCCCGACATAAGCAAGTCTTCGTTCTTCTTCCAATTCGCTTTCTTCCATCAAGGCTCGTGACAATGGGAAAACCCCTTCTTCCAACCCAATCAGAAAGACGACTGGAAATTCAAGACCTTTTGCGGCATGCAAAGTCATCAATGTCACTTGGGTAGTTTCTTCTTCTAAATTATCGATGTCAGAAACTAAGGCCAAGTCATTTAAAAATACAGTTAATTTTTCTTCTGGTGCATCCGCATTTTCTTCATTTTGTTTTTCAAATTGTTTATCAAATTCTTGAGTAACGGTTAAAAATTCTTCCAAGTTTTCGATTCTTGCTTGTGATTCTAAAGTATTTTGAATTTTTAAGTCTTCTAGATACCCACTACGTTCTAAGATTTCTTTTGTCAGTTCGGTCACTGTTAGATAGGGAACCATTTGTGTGACGTCATTGATCATATCGCCAAAAACTGCTAATTGTTGACCGGCTTTTCCACCAATGTTAGTTAAATCAACATTTTGCGCCGCTTCAAGGAGTGGCCATTGGTGGATCGTCGCAAAACTTCTTAATTTCTCGATTGAGCCAGGTCCGATCCCGCGTTTAGGCGAATTAACGATCCGTTCAAAACTGATTGAGTCTTGAGGATTCGCAATCACATTCAAATACGCTAAAATATCCTTAATTTCTTTACGGTCGTAGAACTTATGTCCGCCCACCATTTTATAAGGAATATTCGCTTTTAGTAAGGTTTCTTCCATTACACGAGACTGAGCATTGGTTCGGTACAAAATCGCAAAGTCGCCATAATTTCGTTGATTTTCACGAATTTGCTCTTGCATACGATCCACGATGAAACGTGTTTCATCTCGCTCGTTATCTGCACGGTAGTAAGTGATTTTATTTCCTTCCCGGTTTTCTGTCCAAAGATTTTTCGGCTTTCGATTGCTATTATTTTCGATCACTTGGTTGGCAGCACTTAAAATTGTTTTAGTTGAACGGTAGTTTTGCTCTAATAAAATGACTGTGGCATTCGGATAATCTTTTTCAAAATCCAAAATATTTTGCATATCAGCGCCACGCCAACCGTAAATACTTTGATCAGCATCTCCCACAACACATAAATTTTGGAATCTTTGGGCGAGTAGATTAACTAAAGTATATTGTGCATGGTTCGTGTCTTGGTATTCATCTACATGGATGTAATGGAATTTATTTTGATAATAAGTCAAAGAATCTGGATGCTCTTCAAATAACCGAATGGTATTCATAATCAAGTCATCAAAATCCATACATTGGTTATATTGTAATTCTTTTTGATAAGCTACATAACACTTAGCTGCAATTTCTTCATAGTAGCTTCCTTGCAACTTGGCAAACTCCTGAGGGTTTTGCAAGTTGTTTTTTGCTTGCGAAATCGTTCCAAGTATACTTCTTGGATCGTATTTTTTCGGATCAATATTCAATTCTTTTAAGATACGTTTCATTAAAGACAACTGTTCAGAAGAATCGATAATAGTAAAATTTCGGTTGTAACCGATAAAATCGACATCTCTTCTTAAGATACGCACACACATGGAATGGAAAGTCGACACCCAAACATCTTCGCCACCATATTCTAAAATGGCATTTACCCGCTCCTTCATCTCTTTAGCGGCTTTATTGGTAAAAGTAATCGCTAGGATGTTCCACGGATTTACTTCCTTTTCTTCAATCAAATAAGCAATTCGGTGGGTCAAGACCCTCGTTTTCCCACTACCTGCACCGGCCATCAATAATAGTGGTCCCTCGGTATGAAGAACCGCTTCTTTTTGTCGAGGATTCATCCCATTCAATAATTCACTTTTGGATGACATTTACAACATCCTTTCTTTTATCAATCCGTTTAATTATAGCATTTCCCCAGCTTTCATTAAAGCATATATTATCTATGAATAGGGTAGTAATAACCGCAATCTGATCACTGCAAGCGAAATGAAAATTTGTTTGCAAAGCGATGGATTTGCAATGAAAAAAAATTTATTTTCTTTTCCTCTTGTAAAAAAGAAAAAATCACGCTAAATTAAATTGAAACGAGGGATTAGCAATGAAAGCAAAAACATTATTTAAACATGTCGACAAAACACAACTATATTATATTTTAAAAGGGGTCTTAGTTGGGTTGCTCACTGGCGGTATCGTTAGCTTTTTTCGCTTGGCGATTGAGAAATTTGGTGAATTGACCGAACAAGTTTACCTTCATAGTCAACAAGAACCTTTATATTTAGCATTTATCTTAGCAGCTTCAATTATTATTGCTATTTTTGTGGGATTTCTTATCAAAAGCGATCCCGATATTAAAGGAAGCGGCATTCCCCAAGTTGAAGGACAATTACAAGGAGAATTAACAGTCTCATGGTTTTCTGTTCTATGGAAAAAATTTATTGGAGGCGTGTTATCGGTTGGTTCCGGTTTATTCTTAGGTCGAGAAGGTCCATCAATCCAGTTAGGCGCAGTGGTGGGTGAAGGAACAAGCCAATTATTAAACAGCTCTTCAGCTGAAAAGAAAATTCTTATCTCTAGCGGAGCGAGTGCAGGATTAGCAGCAGCATTTAATGCACCGATTGCTGGGTTATTATTTGTTTTAGAAGAAATCCATCATTCTTTCTCTCCATTAGTTTGGCTGACATCCTTTACATCAGCGATCACTGCTAATTTTGTGTCACTTTATTTTTTCGGTTTGAAACCTGTATTGTCTCTAGGAAAAATTCCGTCTTTACCGTTAAAATATTATGGTTTTTTAATTATTCTAGGTATTATTCTCGGTGTGCTAGGGTATATTTATCAGATCGTTTTGCTTAGCTTACCAAAATTTTATCGAAAGCTGCCGATTCCTGCACACTTTCACGGAATCGTTCCTTTTCTTTTAGTTTTGCCGATTGGCTATTTTTGGCCAACAATCCTAGGGGGCGGAAACCAGATCATCATCACTTCAGGACATGCCTTTTACCCATTAACATTGATTGCAGGTCTATTTATCTTACGGTTTTTCTTTTCTATGGTTTCATATGGCGCCAGTTTACCGGGCGGGATTTTTTTACCAATCCTAACTTTAGGTGCGCTGATTGGAGCATTTTATGGAGGGGCTTTAGTGAACTTAGTTGGTATGAATCCGATTTATGTCAAAGACTTTCTCGTGATTGCGATGGCAGGTTACTTTACAGCAATCGGAAAAGCCCCGTTGACTGCAATTATCTTAGTAACGGAGATGGTCGGTTCTTTGAATCATTTGATGCCTTTAGGTGTCGTTTCACTCTTCGCTTACGTTAGCAATGATTTATTAGGAGGCAATCCGATTTACGAATCTTTACTCGAGCGATTGATTCAACAAGAAAAACAACCAATATTAGTCGGCAAAACAACCTTTGATTTTCCAATCACTGCGGAAAGTACATTGGATGGACGAATGGTCAGAGATTTCAATTGGCCAAAACATATGTTACTCGTTTCCATTATTAGAGGAAATAAAGAGATTTTGACTCATGGGGATACAATCATGAATGTTGGCGACATTTTAGTCATCTTAACCGATGAACGTCATCTTTCAAGCGTACGGAAAACGATTGTTGCTCGCTCTTCGATTTTAACGACGAAACAAGCCTTTTAGGCAATAAAAATTTGCTCTTACGATTAGCCAGTATGCTAGTGGTAAGAGCAAATTTTTATTTTATAGGGAAATACAACCAGTATCTTTATCTTTAAAAAAACTTTTCATCTTATTCTCTTTCTTTATTTCCCCAAAAATACTTCACTGTAATTGTTACTCCTACAAGGAACATTCCCAAGAAACTAATCATTAAACTGTCTGTGTCCGTTGTTTTGGGGAAGGTACTCATCGTTTTTACTTCTGTTTTAATCACATAACCTGGTTTTTGAGCCCCTGCACTTTCTTGCTGGTCATTTGGCAGTTCGGCATCAATTCCAAGTGATCCTTTTACGTCAAGTGTTGCCTTCATATTATCCCTTCTAACTTTTTTAATCAGTTTAAGGCGCTGCTGTCCAAGATACAGCATCTAATTGCAACGTCAAATTGAACGTTGGTGTACTCTTGGTTGCTGTGGTAGAAGATACTGTTCCAGCATAGTTGAAGGTGGTCGAAAAAGCATTATTTGCGGTACCATTTGCAGTTAGTTTTCCTTCATTGTTTGCTAATGTAAAGAGTTTGACTGGTGTCGTCGCAAAATCTGTGAGTGTTCCTGCGGCGATCAAGGAAGTGTTCGTTGCTGCTGGAGAAACAAGATTTAGACTAGAAATTTCTGTGATACTTTCGGCATTTGTTTGCGCGAAATCTGCAATGGATACATCAACTGGACGTCCCGATTTATTTTCAATATTATAGGTTGGAGATTCAATATCATTTCGCCCGCTTACGTTATAGAATATGGTCGCTGTATCTAATGTCACATTGATCCAATTGTCATGACTTTCCTCAATCGCTTCTTCTGGATCTGTGTTATCTAATCCAATCGTACCATTGATTTGAATATCGGCTTGGTCAACACCAATCACGTCTTCCGCTTGAACCATTGCGGGCGCAACAAATCCAACAAAACTCCCACTAAACAACATACTTACAAGTACTTTTTTCATCATATCAATAAACCCCTTTTATTTTTTATTCAACTGTTAATGTAACTCCTGCAGCCACTTGACCTTTTTTTTCGTTGGTGTCTGGGTCATACAAACTAAATAAAGCAACTGATGGATACTCCCCCTTTTCTAATGCCTGTTCCAACGTGACATTTTTTATTTCATACCCGGGCTGAATCGCACCGGAAGTATAAACAAGTTGATTGTTCTTTTTTTCTCTAATTTCTACATTGATCGGATAGCCATTTTCACTGGGATTTTTTATCATCAATTCGCCGCTCCCTGTTTGTCGATCGATTTTCGCTTCAGGTGAGATAACTAAATTGAATTTGCTTTTATCTACTGCAACCTGCGCGATTTTTTTATTTTCAGAGTCAGAGATTTTTTGGGCATCTTTCCCAGCGGGTAAAAATTCGCCACTGACAATAGTAACGGGCTCTGGTTTTGCTTGAAGATAATAGCGGTACACTAGCCAGCCACTTAGCAACAACAATAATCCTAGTAGAATGAGTAGTACCTGTTTTTGTTTTTTCCGTTTTGTTTCTTCCATTGCTTTTCTCCTTTATTCTTTAGCTGATAGTTGATAAGTAAAGGCATAACTAGGATAATATTTTTGTAAAATGTTTCCTGAAAATTCTCCAGCTAAATAAAGTTCAATTGGTTCTGTTAAAAAAGGGGCAATTTCCAATCTGTCCACATTATTTTGCCCGACAACCAACGGTCCCATCGTTGTCCCATCAGTGGCAACAAGATTAAGAATCAACTCGTTATGATTTCCGCCAGAAAATTGATTGACTAGCACAACTGATGAATCAGCTGTAAGATCTTGAACCGTGCCAATCGTAAAATCAATGGGATAGTTACTCGAACTAATGATTGGTTTGGTCGAAGATGCCGTGTCGAATGCACCTTCTGTTTTCGATTCAAATATCATTTCTAAAGGTACTTCCACACTTAATGGACTTTTGACTACTTCCACCTGTTGTTCTACCCAAAGACTTTCAGTTAAATAGGCTTGAAGTTCGGGATCATCGTTGACGGCACCAGCTATTTTTGTATAGACAAAATAAGTTCCAGCTGGTAGTTTTTCTTTTGTCCATGTCATTCCCGCGGTTTCTTCGACTGCGATCATCCCATCTGTATTTTCATCAGCAAGCTCAACTTGTTGTTGTGCTTCCTCAGTCGTTAAATCGGTTTCACTCCAAAGTTGTTTCGTACTTAATTTAAACGTCGTTGCCTTTCCTATCCGACTGGCTGGCTCATAAGCATTGATCGTAGTGTCTAATTGACTTTGTCCGACCGCTACACTCGGCTGTGCTTTCCAATCGGTAATATTGATTTTTTTTTGATAGATTGCTTGTTTTAGAGCTGTATTTGTAAAGTAACTGTCATTTAATGTAGCTGTACCAGCTCCTACTACTTCCTTTTTTTGTAAACTTTGATCAGTTGCTAAATAGCTAAATTGATAGCCTCCTATTTCTCCTGCTACTCCATCGATCCGGTTAAATGTCATATTTCTAGCAAACAAGCCGTTGGTATTAGAAGTATTTTGAAAACGAACAAAATCGGGCTCATCCGCATTCATTACAACATTTCCATTTGAATTGAATCTGCCTAGGCTGATCATTGAAGTTTGTGAATTAGCGCCAAAATTGATTTCTGCTGCTTGACCATTCGTAAAATTCATTGGCTTGTTACCTGTTTGTTCATACAAAAATTCAGCATTTTGACCAATCGTAAAAATTAATCCTGTCCCATCATAAGAAAAATAATCTTTGCTTGATGTCAATTGCACATTCGCATTTTCTTCAAGAGTGACTCGTATTTTCCGATCACCCGATCCGCCAGAAGCTGAACCATAAAACAAAGCGAGATTCGTACTCGTTTGGTGGTTGATAATCGTCGTCGAATCTTTCGCAAATGTAATGTTGTTTCCTTCCATGAACTCTTCGCTGTTTGCTCCTGCTTCACTGACAAATTCATTTTTCCCCTCAAAGGTGAAGGTGGATTCTGTATGCCAAGCTAGAAGTGGTTGCGCCCCAGTCTTTCCATAATAATTGACGTTTTCAAAAACCGCGTCAAATGAGAGAACAGATAAACTTCCAGCCCCTAAGATCCCGTAGTAAGATTGGTTGCCATAGATAACGCCATTTTCATCAGTTAGTGTCGCGCTTCCAAAATTCATGTTTTTCAATTTGATTCTTAATCCACTAATCTTCACTCGATAGCCAGTATTCGAAGCGGTTGAGTTGGAAGCGTTGGTATATAGCATATGATGATTTTGACCATCGATCTCGACATTTTTATAAAACTCAAAAACATCCGCATCTGTATACACGATGTCTGCTGTCAAAGCAACATAATAGGTTCCCGAACCTGAATCATTATTGATTTCACTCATTACCCTAATTAATTCATCTGCTGTTGCTGCAGTATAAGGACTTTCTAATGATCCTTCTCCAACCAAAGGACTAATTGCACCAATTTCGTCGGACAGTTCAGCGTTTTCTGCTAACACTTGTTTTGTTTCTTCGCTGCTTGTTGATGCTTCGGTGATTTGATTATTGACATCTTCATGGGATTCTTCCGTAGTTGTCTCAAAGGAAACGGAGTACTCATCACTTGTGCTCGTTTGCACATTGTCATGGAGATTTACACTATTCTCAGAATTTTCTTGTGCATCAAAGTCATTGACTGGGACAATACTAGCACAAAGAATAAAGAGCGATAAAACAACCCATTTTGTACTTTTTTTCATATTCCCCTCCTCTATAACCATTCTTTTTTTATATAAAAGCGCTTTTGATTAACATTAGATTACAAAAAAATGATACTATACACATTTATATCCGTCAATAAATAACTAATTTCTAATCACAAACCCTATATTTATTCATCTATTTGTCAATTTCGCTTTCCATTTTTTAATTTTCAAAAAATTTGCATTTAATCTCACAAAAAAACCTTCTTACGAAAATTATTGTTAAATTCCGTAAGAAGGTCTCATATTTATAAATTGAAAATTATGCTGTTGTTACTGTTGGTGATTTTCTTAGTAAACCATAAATCACACCAGAAACGATTGCACCAATAGCGATGAATGCTAAGTACAAGACTGGATGACTTAACAAGAATACAACGAAAATCCCACCATGAGGAGCAAGTAATTTGATACCGAAAGCACCAACTAAACCACCTGTTAAAGCAGAGCCAATAATGAAACTTGGAATGGCGCGGATCGGATCAGCTGCTGCAAATGGGATCGATCCTTCTGTTACAAAGGACAAGCCCATCACAATATTCGTTAGACCAGCATCTTGATCTGTTTTACTAAATTTATTTTTGAATAAACGAGTAGCAACAAAAATTGCTAATGGTGGAACCATCCCACCAGCCATAACAGAAGCCATCACGACACTACCGCCAGTCGCAACAGTTGTTGCTAGCGTAGCTGTACCGAAAACATAAGCCGCTTTATTAATTGGTCCACCTAAGTCAGCAGCCATCATTCCTGCAAGTAAAGCTCCAAGTAACGCAGCGTTTGAACCGCTCATACTTGTTAAAAATCCGTTTAATGCATCATTGATTGCTTTCATCGGTACATTAACCAACAACATCAAGAACCCGGTAATCAACAACCCAAACACAGGATAAAAGAGAATCGTTTTGATTCCGTCTAATGATTTAGGTAATTTCTTGAAGAGTTTACGCAAGAACACAATGACATATCCAGCTAAGAAACCCCCGATCAAAGCTCCTAAGAAGCCTGCACCGCCAGTATTAGCTAATGCACCAGCAGCAAAACCAACAATCAAACCAGGGCGATCCCCGATACTTGAAGCAATAAATCCAGCAAGAACTGGTAACATGAAACCAAAAGCAGCTTGACCGATTTGGTTGAACCAGCTGGCAATTTGATTATAATTCCCAAGGTTTGCAAGCTGATCTTGTGGTACACCCATAAATTGGTCTACCATGAAAGAAAGAGCAATTGCAATCCCACCGCCAATAACAAACGGCAGCATATGAGAAACACCATTCATCAAATCTTTATAGATTCGTTGACCGACGGTTCCTTCTGCATTTCCTTCATCAGAACCAGTATCTTTCCCTTGTCCATGATAAACTGGTGCAGTACCACTTAAAGCAAGATTGATCAGTTCTTCTGGCTTACGAATCCCGTCACTAACCGGACGATTGACAAGTTCTTTCCCGTCAAAACGATCCATGGCAACTTTTTTATCTGCAGCTACGATTACACCATCCGCACGAGCGATGTCTTCAGCTGTCAATAAGTTTTTAACGCCTTCTGATCCGTTTGTTTCAACTTTGATCTCTACACCCATTTCTTTCGCTTTTTTCTTCAAAGCATCTTCCGCCATATAAGTGTGGGCGATTCCTGTTGGACAAGCGGTTACTGCAATAACAAACTTGCTCTTAGGATCAACGGTTGCAGCTTCAGCTTGTTTTGCCTGTTCTGCTTTTTCTTCCGCAGCTTTTTGATCTTCCGCTGTTTGGAATAATTCTTGTACAGCTTCTGGTGAATCTGCTTCTTTTAATTTTGCAACAAAATCTGGATCCACTAAAAGGCGGGATAAAGCAGCTAACGCTTGTAAGTGTGTATCATTTGCGCCTTCTGGAGCTGCGATCATAAAGAATAGGTAAGTCGGCTGATCATCTAATGCCTCATAATCGACCCCTTTGTTACTTTTAGCAAACAGTACGGTTGCTTCTTTTACTGCTGCATTTTTTGCGTGAGGCATCGCAATGCCGTCACCTAGTCCGGTAGAAGTTTGCGCTTCTCGTGCTAAAATCCCCTCTTTATAGGTTTCAATATCTGAGATTCTTCCGGCAGCAAACATTTTTTGGACCATTTCATCAATTGCGCCTTTTTTATCAGTTGCTTGTAGGTCCATGATCATTGCATCTTTGATCATTAAATCTTTGATATTCATGATAATCCTCCTGAAAACGAATCTATTTTTGTTATCTCAACTTCTGGTAACAGTTCATCAATCAATGCTCTAGAAGCTAAATCATCAGAAAATGCTGTCGCACTTCCACAAGCGACTCCCCATTTAAATGCTTCCACTGGATCTTGATTTTTGCTATAAGCACCAATAAATCCAGCAATCATTGAATCTCCTGCACCAACCGAGTTTTTTAACGGGCGAACTAATACGTTTGATCGGTAAGCACCTTCATTAGTAAATAACAAGGCACCATCTCCCGCCATTGATATCAAGACATTTTGTGCCCCTTCAGCTAATAGTTTCTTACCATATGGCAAAATCTCTTCCACACGATCAAAGTGTGTCTGATATAATTCGGCTAATTCATGGTTATTAGGTTTGATCAACAATGGTCTTTTAGCAAGAGAATTTTTTAGATCATCCCCAGTTGTATCAATCACAAAGTCTGCTTCTTTTTCACGAATGATCTCAATCAATTCTTGATAGAACCCTTTTCTTAAGCTGGCAGGAGTACTACCAGATAAGACAACGATGTCCCCTTTGTTCACAACACTTAGCGCTTGCTTGAATGATTGGATTTCTTCATCTGAGATCGTTGGGCCTAAACCATTGATCTCCGTTTCAGAATCAGATTTTAATTTGATATTGATCCGAGTATCTGATTGAACTGTTGTAAAAGAAGTTTGGATTGTTTCTTTTTCCAACCACTCTGCGATAAAGTTTCCTGTAAAGCCTCCTAAAAAACCAAGGGCTGTCGAATCAGAGTCAATTCTTTTCAAAATTCGAGAAACATTGATCCCTTTTCCGCCAGGAACTTTAAAGTCTTCTTTCATTCGATTCAATTCCCCAATTTTTAACCCATCGACACGTACGATAAAGTCAATCGACGGATTTAATGTTACTGTATAAATCATTGTATAGCTGCCTCCTTGATAGTTGTCCGTTCCCGATAATCGGTAACAAATTCCAATGGACAACGTTCGGTTACGATCGTAGCTGCTTCTAAAGGTGCCACAGAAGTGAAACTAAGCTTGTTGAACTTAGAATGATCAATCAGGACGAAACTTTCTTCCGCATTTGCCATTGCTAGACGTTTCACGGCTGCTTCTTCCGGATCTGGCGTTGTAAATCCACGGTTCAAGTCAACACCGTTCATTCCCATAAACACTTTATTAAAATAGAAATTTTTTAACTGGCTGATTGTACTATTTCCTAGTACAGCATTTGTTGATAATTTAACTTGTCCACCTAATATGATGGTGGGAAGTTGCAAATCAACCAAACTAGCTGCATGTTTCACTGAATTAGTTACTACCGTTACCTTTTTCTCTTGCAAATATGGGATCATTTCTAACGTCGTGGACCCAGCATCTAAATAAATAACGTCATCGTCATTGATTAATTGAGTTGCTAATCGAGCGATTGTTTGTTTTTCTTGAACGTTTTTGAGCGTTTTTTCACTCATATTCTGTTCAAACCCTAAAAGTTGCCCTTTTTTCGCGCCACCATGGATTCTTTCTAACAGACCATCATTCTCCAACTCTTGCAAATCACGTCTAATCGTTGATTCAGAAGCGTTTAGAAGTGTTACTAAATCTTGAGATTTCACTATTTTATTTTGTTCTAACAAGTGTAGTATTTTTTGTCTGCGCTCTTCTGTAAGCATTTCCACGATCACCTCACGACATATAGTAGCATAATTCTTTTTATTAATCAATAAAAATCATTCAAAAACATTCATAGACAATCTAAAACATTCAAAAAAGAGTCTGAACTTTCAACTGGTCCAGACTCTTGATTGGTTGTAAAGAAGTACGAACGGTATTCGCTGTACGATTCTTCCACAACCTTTTATATGCTTTATTTTCTATGCACTAAATAATAGTACCTTCCTAATCCAATGAACATAATGATAAAGCCCAAAATTGATCGTACAGGGATGTTGGGAAGAAAGAACATCAAAAAAGCTACAAATGCTGTAGGTAACATGACCCGATAATATAAGTGTTTATCCATGTGATCACCTCAAATTTTTTGTAATGTCGCAAATTTGTTTAACTTTGGATAATCATAGATTTCTACTCTAAGATGATTTACACCTTTTTTCACGTCAAAGCTTAAACGTCCTCGTCTTTTTCTTATTCGCTTAAACTGAATATCTGATAGTTTTTCGCGAATTTCATTCAATGGGAGCTGTGTCAAATTTTCAGTAGGTACGTATAATCGTAAAGTAACTAAATATTCTTGATATTTTTCATCGTCAACTGCGATCTCTAAGTATTCTCTTATATAGTAGCAATAAGCTTCAATCCCATCATCCAAAGAAATACGGGGATCAATCACTTTGTAAAACATCATTTGTGCCCGTTGTTCATCTACCCAAGGAAAATAAGCTTGTGTATTCAACCGTCCTCTTACTCGCTTTTCGCGGTATTCATCATTGACAAAATTATAACTTCGAGTAACGAAGAACGTCGCATCCTTTTTTTGAGTCGGTTGCATTCTTTCATTTTGGTATTGAACAGATTGAATACTTTGATCGGTATAAGCATACTCAATGTACGGGGCTTTCAAAAGCCCAACACCATTGTCCCAAGAAAGATGATCAAATCCCAATTGGTCGCGATAATAGGTCTGAAAATGTCGATTCGTTTCCTCAGCCCATTTGAAAGGGTCACGATATAATTGAATACAGATCACACCATTTTGTTTCTCTTTTACAAATTCCACTTGTTGGACATCTAAAAATACTTGTTTCGGAATGATGCGATAGTAGTAAGAGCTGTAATACATTTCCCAACAAGAAGTAAAGCATAATCCCTCATGAGATAGATCGTAACCAGGCAATTGATTACAATCAATCACAACCGCTCCCGATCGTTCTCTCATCTTTGGCAACTTATCAATAGCTTCTTGTGTTTCAAACTTCAACCGTTCTTCAATTTCTTTAATATTATGATACTTAAATTCATTGTATGAACGTAAGTAAGCAAATACGCCATTTTTATCCATTTTAAGCTGGATATAATCTCTGATCACCGATTCATGTTGTAAGAAAATATTCTTCTCCAAAATATTCTTAATGATCAATTGTTGACCATCAAAATGAAAACGACACTCATTCCTTTCATTTTTTACAGTCAGCCAACCAAATGCGAACTGAGATTCCTGCATTGCTTCCTTTTTAAAGGTTGTCCATTCAAATATTCGTGCTGTCTGACGAGAAGTCTGAAAAAATGAGGGACTAAACATCATTCGAATAAAAAAGAACCAATCTTCCAATTCATTTTCTCTTTGACTTTGATTCAAATCGGTTAATTGAATCGTCATTAATAATTGTTGTTCTTCCACTATACTCTCACTCCTTTCAAAGTGTTTTATAATTAAATTATAACCAAGCATAAGAAAAAACTAAAATTTAACGACTTCCAATTATTTTAGTAACTATCCATGGTAGAATAGAAACAAATAATCAAAGAGGTGAATAATTTGGGGCTTAAATTTGAACGTACAGATAATCTTGATAAATTATTTGAATCCTTTGCTGTTGATCCAGAAAAAACAGTTGCTTCAAAAGAAGAAATCGATCGCTTTTTGAAACCAAAAAATGACGAAAAAAAAGAACAGACAAAAAAATAGAAAAAAACTAGTAGCAAGCGAATGTTCTCCTCTTTGAGTCCTTCGTCTGCTACTAGTTTTTTATTCTGAAATTGCTTCTTCAATTGCCTGCCAAGCTTCTTCTTTTCCTTGCTTTGTGACAGAAGAAAATAAAATAAACTGATCATTATTATCAAAATCCAACGCTTTTTTGATTTCACTTTCATGCTTGTTCCATTTTCCTCGTGGTATCTTATCCGCTTTAGTCGCTACGACAATCACTGGAATATCGTAATATTTCAAAAATTCATACATCTGGATATCCTCTTGGGAAGGTTTGTGACGTAAATCGACTAAAGAAACGACTGCTCGCAACTGCTCTCTGGTCGTAATATATGTTTCGATCATTTTACCCCATTTTGCACGTTCAGTCTTTGATACTTTGGCATAACCATAACCAGGGACATCGACAAAGTGTAACGCATTTTCAATCAAATAAAAATTCAATGTTTGGGTCTTACCTGGTTTTCCCGAAGTGCGAGCTAAATTCTTTCGGTCAATCAACGTATTGATAAAAGAAGACTTTCCGACATTTGAACGCCCTGCTAAAGCAATTTCTGGTAAATCAGATTCTGGGTATTGTTTTGGTGCAACTGCACTAATCACTATTTCTGCTTGATGTACTTTCATAAAATCTCTCCTAAAAAAGGTCGTTGAAGAAGAAAGGAACTCTATCGAGATGAGAGAAGATTGTTTAATATCACTTTATTAAACAATCTCTGATAAACGAAGAGTCGCTTCTTAAACGCCGTGTAACAGGTTGCGAGAAGCATGAATTGATTCGTTCTTTAAAGAAAAAAATCTCGAAACAGCTTCTCATGTTTTGAGGTTTTTTGATTTCATTCTAAGATTCAACGATCGAAAAACTGCAGTTGATTGCGGAAAGTACGTTTTTACATAAACGAAAGTCATCTTCCCTATTTGCCAATTTTGAGTAATCACAACGTTGAATCGCCTGCTGTCAATAGAATTTCTTAATCATTAATCAATAGTTTCGATAAAAAGACAAAGCTGCCGCAAAAGCAATAACTAACTTTCACGACAGCACTCCAGCTTCTATCTGCTTTTATCCCGCTTTTTTCTCAGAATCTTTATAAACGACAGTCGGTTCTCCTGTTAATTCAGCAGCTTCTTTCGTAATGATCACTTTTTCGATATTCTCATTAGATGGGATGTCAAACATAATATCCATCATGATTTCTTCGATGATCGAACGTAGTCCACGTGCCCCAGTATTTCGGGCAATTGCTTTTTCAGCGATTGCTGTTAATGCCTCTGGTTCAAATTCTAATTCCGTATTATCCAAAGCAAGTAATTTTTGGTATTGTTTGACCAAAGCATTCTTTGGCTCTGTCAAAATACGCACAAGATCTTCTGTCGTTAATTTTTCAAGTGCTGCCATTACTGGTAAACGACCAATAAATTCAGGAATCAAACCAAATTTCAATAGATCTTCTGGAATGATTTCTTGCATGACACTTTCGCCATCTGCTAATTTTTGATTTTTAGTCCCGAAACCGATTGTCTTTTCTCCTAGACGATTTTTAACAATTGTTTCAATCCCATCAAACGCACCACCTACGATAAACAAAACATTTGTCGTATCGATTTGGATAAATTCTTGATGAGGATGTTTCCGACCGCCTTGAGGGGGAACGCTGGCAACTGTCCCTTCTAAAATCTTCAATAAGGCTTGTTGGACACCTTCACCTGAAACATCTCGAGTAATTGAAACATTCTCGCTTTTACGAGCAATTTTATCGATTTCGTCAATGTAGATGATCCCTTTTTCAGCTCGTTCCACATTGTAATCAGCTGATTGCAATAATTTCAATAGGATGTTTTCGACGTCTTCCCCAACATAACCAGCTTCAGTTAAACTGGTTGCATCAGCGATCGCAAAAGGTACATTTAACGTTTTAGCTAATGTTTGTGCCAAGAAAGTTTTCCCTGATCCAGTAGGACCGATCAAGCAGATATTACTTTTTTGCAGTTCAACATCATCTGCATCTTCTTGGGATTGTTGATTAACACGCTTATAGTGATTGTATACTGCTACAGCTAATGAACGTTTCGCACGATCTTGACCAATCACATAATTATTTAAGACTTCCAAAATTTCTAATGGTTTTGGTACTTCTGTGAATTCACGTACCGCTTCTTCATAAAATTCTTCATCAATGATTTCTTTGCATAGGTCAATACATTCATTACAGATGTAGACCCCTGGACCAGCCACGATTTTTTTTACTTCTTCTTGTGTTTTCCCGCAAAAAGAACAACGTACGGTCTCATTGCCACTTGGATTATCATACATGGTCTTCACCCCTTAACTTGCATCATAAATGCAAGAAACTATCACAGACTTTACAGTCTTTTACCATCATACCATAATTCAAAAAAAAGCAAAAGCACTAAACAAAAACCAAAAATCGAAAATATGCAAAAAGAGGAAACCTCTCAGTTTCCTCTTTGATAAAATGCAATAAAAGATGATTATTTTGCTTCAGTAGCAGTTCCAGTAATCAAATCAATTGCTTTCTTCATTGTCACATCATGTTCCAACATATCTTCTGTTAACACTCGTTTGATTTGTTCGATTGGCATGTTGTATGTCTCAGATAATTCTTGGATTTCAGCGTTGATTTCTTCATCTGTTGCTGCTAGTCCTTCTGCTTTAGCGATAGCTTCGATTACAAGATTTGTTTTTGTGCGTACTTCTGCTTCGCCTTCAAATTGTTTGTGCAAGTCTTCTTCTGTAGAACCAGTTAATTGGTAGTACATGTCAGGAGAGATTCCTTGACGTTGCATGTTGTTCAAAAATTCATCCATTGAACGGTGTACTTCATCGTGAACCATCACGTGTGGCAGATCAACGATTTCTGCATTTTCAACAGCTAAGCGGATTGCAGCTTCATCTTTTGCGTCTTCTGCTTCTTTTTCTTTTGCTTCTGTCAATTCTTTTAGATATTTTTCTTTCAATTCAGCTAATGTAGAAACTTCATCATCTACATCTTTTGCAAATTCGTCATCTAATTCAGGTACTTCTTTAGCTTTTACTTCATGAACCGTTACTTTGAACACTGCTTCTTTACCAGCAAGGTCTTCTGCTTGATAGTCTTCTGGGAAAGTAACTGTTACATCTAAGCTTTCACCTGATTTTTTACCGATCAATTGATCTTCAAAGCCAGGAATGAATGAACCAGAGCCTAGTTCTAGTGAATAGTTTTCACCTTTTCCGCCATCGAATGCTTCGCCATCAACAAAGCCTTCAAAGTCAATCACTACAGTATCGCCATTTTCTGCTGGAGCATCTTCTTTGATTACTAATTCTGCTTGAGCTTCTTGTTCACGTTTGATACGTTCTTCCACATCCGCTTCAGTAACTTCACGGTCTTGTTTTTCAACAACTAAATCTTTATATTGACCTAATTTCACTTCAGGTTTAACTGTTACTTCAGCAGTGATCACCCAATCTTGCCCTTTTTCCATGCTTTCAACATCGATTTGAGGTTGTGATACAGGTTCGATACCTGCTTCTTTAACTGCTGCTTCATAGCTTTCAGGTAAGACAGCATTCAATGCGTCTTCATAAAGAGCTTCTTCTCCGTACATACGGTTGAATACTTGGCGTGAAACTTTCCCTTTACGGAACCCTGGTACGTTCAAGTTTCCTTTAACTTTATTAAACGCAGCTGTCAATCCTTTTTGAATTTCATCTTGCGCAATCGTAAATTTTAAAACACCATCGTTTGTGCCTTTTTTTTCAAATGTTGCAGTCATTTAGTTCCCTCCGAGTTTAGAAAATTCATTTTATACATCAAAAACGTTTCATGCATACCCTTAAATAGTACACTAACCCTTTCAAATTGTAAACATATTGAATGGTTAGAATCCACGTTTTTCATGACTTTTTTATCTGATAAGTGTCAACGGTCACTTTGAAAGAGTAGCATTTCCCTTAAAATATTTCCCCTTTTTTCTAGGAAATCTGCTTCCTCTGCTTCTGTTTGTCTATTATTATAGTTTGGATCATACATGCTAAGTGTATCAGCAAACCATTTTTTAGGATCACCGACATATGTATCATAAACAGGATAAAGAAGAGCGGATTGCATCATAAATTCTTCTTTTAGCACTGTACTAAGATAGGCATCTTGATCTTCATAAGCTTCTGCTAATCGCATTAACTGTTCATAAGCCTTCTGCTTTTCTGGTTTTGGTAATGTTGCAGGTATGACTTCTATAAACGTCTGATCCATCGTTAAATAAACAACTGGCTGGTGTTTCTTCACTTGCACGAGTGACTCTAACATTTTTGCTCGCACTAATAAGTGGATCTCTGGTAAGATAATCATTTTTTTGATTGTTTGTACCAATTCATGATAAGGCAACTCTTCAATCTCAGACACAACCAAAAGTTGTTCTGCAGGTGGCATTGTCGGCATTTTTTCAACACTAAGATGAATCTTACGTATTTTTTGACGGTCATTTTGACTCGTGAAATTTTCTGCTTGTTGGATCTTCTCTACCATGAGTTGCTCAAATAAATCAGAAAAATCATAGCTGGCAATTAACTTGCGAGCATAAAGATAATCTTTTGTTTGGATCAGCAGATCAAAATAAAAAGCTGCCACTTTTTCATCTGTCAGGTAGTCATTTTCATAAGGAAACGCCTGATTCAGCGCTTCTTTTTTTTCATCTAGCTCAACTAAGCAAAGGACAAGTAGACGATTCGCCTCAAATGTTCCTTTAAGCTCCAATGCTCGTTGTAAAAATGTCTTTGCTTGTAAATATTGATGATCAGCTAATGCTTGTTGCGCTAGACGCATAAGATTTTCGTATTTATCAGGAAAATCAATCGGCTCCAATGTTCGTTCTCCCTTCGACTCTTTGCCAGTAAAATCATGAATAAAACTATAGTATCAAACATAAAAAAACATGACAATCTTTTTTAGATTGCCATGTTGAAAAAATAAAATGAATCAAGCATTAATTTCTTGATTAAAGGCTTTGACTAGATTTAGCGTGACTACACTCGTATTTGAAAAATAATCACCAATATGCTGTTTTCTTTGATTAAAGATTGTCGGTAAATAGCCAACAAAAAGTAATGGGAATTTCAAAATGAACCGACAAGCGCCTTCTCTCACTAGCACTGTTGTCCAACTCAAATCTGATTCATTAAAGCAAATCACACGAATCCCAAAAATCATTTTTCCTATTGTTTGTCCATGGTTTAATTTCGTGAATAAAATAAAATAACCAAGGTAAATCAGCAAAGCAACAAAACCATAAATACTTAAATAAGAATCGGATACTTTTAACCAGTCTAAATTAGCCGCTAAGCCAATGGTCAACCGTGTGATTGAGCCAATACAAATCAGATCCACAATAAAAGCGAAAAATCTTATCCAAAATCCTGCATAAAAATATTTAGGAAAGTCATTTACATTGATTTTTTCCTCTTTATCTTCGGTATACTGTTGCCATTGTTGTTGCTTTACTTTGATTTCACTTTCAGATAATGGTTTTTCTTTAAAAGATTGCAGTACTTTTTGAGAAAAGCTCGGATCTGGCCCTACAGCAGGACGATCTGCCTTGTTATGTGAAGATAAATCTTCTGGTTGCTTCGTCATGCTTACTCACCTCCGTAATAATACATTGCCTTTGGTGATTGAACAGTTCCTTGATTTTCTAAGAAAGACAAGATTTGACTTGTTTCAGAAGCTTTTAGGCCTTGCAGCTGAGCAAGTTTCGAACCGAACCATGTGTTTGCAAAACCAGTAGTATTCGTTTCATATTCTACTAACTGAGCGTTTTCTAAATGTTGCTCACTTCTCATCGCTTTTAACGCGTCTTGTGGATACCCAATTTCATCCACTAATCCGACTGCTTTCGCCTGTTCTCCATCATAAATACGACCATCCGCAATTTTTCGGACTTCTTCTTCTGATTGATTTCGTCCAGTACTGACTACTTTGACAAATCGATTGTAGGCATTATCGATATAAGTTTGTAAGACTTTTTGATCTTCTGGCGTTTGGGGTCTAGTACTTGAACCCATATCTTTCAATGCACCACTTTTTACCGTCGTATCCTCGATCCCTAATTTTTCTAAAAGTCCAGAATAATTAAGACCTGACATGATGACACCAATGGACCCAGTGACTGTTTCCTCTGTTGCATAGATTTTATCCGCTTGGGCTGAGATATAATATCCGCCACTAGCAGCTGTATTTTTCATACTGACATACATTGGAATATTTCGTTCATTTCGGATATCACTGATTGTCTTAGCTATTTCTGCACTTTCATAAACACCACCACCAGGAGAATTGACTTCTAACATCATCCCTTTGATCGTTTTATCTTCTTTTATAGCATTTAATTGCTCCATAAACTTAGCGTGATTGTATCCTTCTGTTGCAAACAAACCTGATGTTCCATCACTAGTGATCGTCCCATCAACAGTCAATTTTACGATTTTTTCTGAACTATCTCCTTCTTCCAGAACCGTGGGCGATAGTTCATTAGTGCCATATAATAAGCTATTCAAACCACTCATTTGCTTTTCTTCTTTTGAATTTGACGTCAGGCTAGATGATACCAACGAAACAACCAATAAGCCTGCCGCAATCAACACTGCTATCCAACGCTTTTTATTCATACTCTCCCTCGCTTAATATAAATTTTTGATAACGATCACTGTTTCTTTTTCTCCAGTTGCATTCATTTTTTCTGCTTTTTCGACTAATGTAAATCCATTGAACTTCTCTTTTGTCCACTCATCTTCTACTACGAATTGTTGCGCTTCTCCAATAGTCAACGCATCAGGCGCAATTTCTTGGATACTATCCCAACCAGTATCTAAAAAGATTTTGGTTTCATCATCCACTGTATTTACTTTTTCAAGTTCGGCCAACTGTTTTTTTAGCATGCCTAATGTCAAGACTGCGATATTTGATGCCATTTTTCATCCTCCTTCTTTTACTTACTCTCATATTGTACCGAAGTCTGCAAAAAGATGATAGTCAAAACTTCATTTCGATCCTCCCGCCACAACCATATAGACCAATTTTATTTTTTCTCTTTTTTATTGACAAACATCACACAACAACGTTATCATTTAAGAAGTTTCCAGAAAAATACTAAAAAGGAGTTTAGATATACCATTCTCATTTTAAGGAATAGCGCCTGGTCTGTAGTTACAGATGACGAGGAAAGGGTTTATCGAAATATTCGGCGGATGACCCTAGGGACTGCACTCTATAGGATCGATCAAAACCTATCTGTGAAGATAGAACAAAAATCGATTCCAGCAGCTGGAAACTTTCATAATGATTATATTATAGAAAGTAGGATGTTTTTTATGTGTGGAATTGTCGGAATGATTGGATTAGAAAACGTAACACCAGGATTGATCAATGGTTTAGAAAAATTAGAATATCGGGGATACGATTCGGCTGGAATCTTTGTTGCGAATGACGAAAATGATTTTTTGGTCAAAGCACAAGGTAGAATTCAGAACCTAAAGGATAAGCTAACAAACGAAACAGCGGGAACAATCGGAATCGGTCACACTCGTTGGGCAACTCATGGCGAACCTTCTCAAAAAAATGCGCACCCTCACACTTCTCAAAGCGGACGTTTTGTTCTTGTCCATAACGGTGTAATTGAAAACTTTGCTGAACTAAAAAATGATTATTTAGAAACGGATCAATTTTCAGGGGAAACGGATACTGAGATCATTGCTCATCTTATTGAATTTTTTGCAAATGAAGGACTGGATACAAAATCTGCCTTTGTCAAAACACTTCAATTAATCAAAGGTTCTTATGCTTTCGCATTAATTGATCGTACTCTGCCAGATCAAATTTTTGTCGCTAAAAACAAAAGCCCTCTCTTAATTGGTCTGGGAGACGGATTCAATGTTATCGCCAGCGATGCAATGGCTATGCTGGCTTATACGAAAGAATTTGTTGAAATTGAAGATGGTGAATTAGTGATCGTCACCAAAAATGAGATTTCAATCGAAACGATCTCAGGTCAACCAGTTGAACGAACTTCTTTTGAAGCACAAATTGATGCAGCTGATATTGAAAAGGGCACTTATCCTTACTACATGTTGAAAGAAATCGATGAACAACCGATCGTTATGCGAAAGATTGCCCAAACTTACGTGAGCCATGAGAATGAAGTACTGATGGACAAACAACTTTTAGAAACAGCTAAAAACAGTGACCGTATCTACATTGTTGCTTGTGGAACGAGTTACCATGCTGGCTTAGTTGGAAAACCTATTTTAGAACAATTAACCCGTATTCCTGTGGAAGTCCATCTTGCAAGTGAATTTGGTTATAATTTGCCTCTACTTTCAGAGAAACCATTTTTTATTTTCTTAAGCCAAAGTGGGGAAACAGCAGACAGTCGACAAGTACTCGTGAAAATGAATGAATTGAATTACCCATCATTGACGATCACTAATGTACCCGGCTCTACTTTATCAAGAGAAGCTTCTTACACTCTTTTATTACATGCTGGACCTGAAATCGCCGTGGCTTCAACAAAAGCTTATACTGCTCAAATCGCCGTTTTAGCTGCACTTGCTAAAGGAATTGGTCATGAAAAAAATCTTTCTTCAGCTAGAGAATTCGATCTAACGCACGAGCTTAGTATCGTAGCGAATGGCATGGAAGAACTAATTTCTCAAAAGGACTACTTACAGGAGTTAGCATCTGACTATCTAATGGATGCAAGAAACGCTTTTTATATTGGACGTGGAACAGATTATGCTGTCTCTTTAGAGGCTGCATTGAAGTTAAAAGAAATCAGTTATATCCAAGCAGAAGGTTTCGCAGCTGGGGAATTAAAACATGGTACGATCGCGCTGATTGAAACGAACACACCGGTTATCGGGATGATCAGCGAAGAGATAACAGGTGCACACACGAGAGGAAATCTAAAAGAAGTGGAAAGTCGTGGAGCAAAAACTTTGGTTATGGCTACAAAAGGCTTAGATCGACCAGATGACCAATTAGTATTGCCTGTTGTTCATCCTTTACTCACTTCATTAATCACAGTGATTCCTACACAATTGATTGCCTACTATGCGACCTTGCTAAGAGGTCTTGATGTTGATAAACCGAGAAATTTGGCAAAATCAGTGACCGTTGAATAGGAAAAAGGTTAAAAAAATATAGCATGTATCACCATGAAAAAAGCCAAAAAACAATGAAATTTAGTTTTCATTGCCTTTTTGGCTTTTTTTGTGTAGTCATCAATCAGTTCGAAAATGACTTTTTATTGTTTTAACCTATTTTGCATCGAGTCCCCCATCTAAAGGAGCTAAGCATTAGTTCCGGGCTGTTTTGCTTGATGGCTCTTTTTTTGTCTCCTGTAAGATAACAGGATTGTTACACTCACTATGGTTAGCCCCAGTAGTTGTAGCAATGGACTAACTTTATTACCCGTAGCTGGTAACTGTTTACTCACCTTTTTAGCAGTATTCTTATTCACTTTTGCTTCCTCTTTTCCTTTATTAATCGCTCCATTATTTTTTGTTTCGGTTTCTTTTGCCACAGGTGGTTTTTCCGTTGATTCTTTTACTATCTCTTCCTCTAAAGGAGGAATAGTCTCATTTTTTTTGCTTGTCTGCACAATGATTTTATTACTTTCTTCCGAGAGATTCCCTTCTTTGTTTTTCGATTTAACTACATAAGAATATTTCGTATTTTCCTGTAAATCTTTATCAGTATATAGTGAGGTTTCCCCCGCTACTTCTCCTACCAATACATTGTTTCGATAAACTTGATAGCTCATGATTTCCTTCGATTCATTAGGTGCGTCCCACATTAAAGCCATTTCATGTTCTGTGACATGGGCTGATCTCAGTTTAGTAGGAGGCAACGGGCGACTCACCTCAATTGTCATTTTCGTTCTTGCTTTCACTGCATTACTCGCTTCTGATAGATTACCAGCTTGATCAACCGCTCTGATTTTATAGGTATAAGTGGTAGCCTCCATCAATCCTGTGTCTATGTAAGTTAAGTCCGTACCAGAAAGTGTTTGGACTAACTGATCGTCTCGATAGACGTGATAACCAGTGACACCCACATCATCGATTGCTGCTTCCCACGACAAGCTGACACTGTTAGTTGTTACATCATCGATTCGTAAATTCAAAGGGGGCGTAGGAGGAGTCAGATCTTCTGCTGATTTTGTCCTAGCCGTTACCGCATTACTTGCTTCTGATAGATTCCCTGATGGATCAACAGCTTTGACTATATAGGTATAGGTGGTATCTTCCATCAACCCTGTATCTATGTAGGTTAAGTCCGTACCAGTTAGCGTTTGAACCAACTGATCATCTCGATAAACGTTATAACTAGCTACATCAACATTATCGATTGCTTCTTGCCATGACAAGCTGACACTGTTAGTTGTTACATCATCGATTCGCAAGTTCAAAGGAGCTGCAGGAGGAAGAATTTCTTCTGTTGGTTTTGTCTTAGCTGTTACTGTATTACTCATTTCTGATATGTTTCCTGCCTGATCAACTGCTCTCACTTGATATGTATACATCGTATCTTCCATTAATCCTATATCCGTGTATGCTACTTCCTCCGCACCAATCACTCCTTGAATTAACTGATTGTCTCGATAAATGATATAACCGATTACGTCAATGCTATCTGTCGCTGATTCCCACGATAAGCTGACACTATCAGTTGTTACACTAGTGACTTTTAAATTCAAAGGCACTGCAGGTGGGCTGCTACTCGCCAGTTTTGTCCTAGCCGTCACTGCATTACTCGCTACTGATACATTCCCCGCTTGATCAACTGCTCTCACTTCATACGTAAAGGTAGTATCTTCCGTTAATCCATTGTCGGTATAGGCGAGGTCTGCATCGGTGACTGTTTGAATCAGTTGGTTGTCTCGATAAACCAAATAACCCATTACGCCTACGTTGTCTGTTGCAGCTTCCCAAGACAAGCTAACACTATCACTTGAAACGTCGTTGACTTTCAGATTTTTAGGATTGGTAGGAGCTTCCAAATCTAATGCAGTGGCTTGAACGTTATCAAAATATGCTGTCCCGTTTCCACTAGACGCAAAACGGATAATATATGTATTTTCACCTTCCGGAGTCGTAAAGCTAAATTCATGTTGTTTCCAAGCATCATTATAATGTCTCTCATCCTTCAACGAAATAAACCCTTCCCCATGATTAAGCGTGCCAAATTCCACAATTGCTGGAAACGAAGGGTCTCCGATCACATAATAAGTGAATTGATAGGTCGTTTTCGGTTTTAACTGAACATATTGCAGGATATTCTCTCCATTTGATGCCATTACATAATGATTGCCACTTTCATCTGTCACAAGTGCAGGATTGTTACTTCCAGGATTGGAAACGATCCAGTGATTCAACCCATCATTAAATTCACCATTTTTTATAATCACCTCTTCTGCTAGTTGATAAGAGGGTGCATAAGATGGATCAACCGCTACTACAATGACCGGTTTTACAAATAGAAAAACAATCATCATCAATCGAATCAGTTTTTTGAAAATTTTCATATTTACCTCCTCTAAATTAGTTGTTTCGCAAGTTAGTTTAATCTATTCAGAGATAAAAAAAGCCCTTTTTTTTCGTACAATTAGAAATTAAAGTTCTATCATAACAACTTTTAACGGAGAATATTCTAAACCCAACGCTAATTTTATACAAAAAAGTAGTTATCTTGGAACAAGCATTTGACAGCAACCCAAATTTGTTTTCCTACAGACAAAAAAACTGTTATTCACAAAAACAAGAAAACATTTTTGTAAATAACAGTCGATTACTATTAAAATGAGAAAAATTTTAGTTCTTATTCTTCAAGTCCGATCTCTTCTCGAACAACTGCAGCAATCTTATCCACGTAATATGCTACTTTTTCATCCGTTGGCGCTTCAGCCATGACACGTAATAATGGTTCAGTTCCAGAAGGACGAACTAAAATTCTTCCTTCACCAGCCATCTCGGCCTCAGTTTCTTCAATCACTTTTTTGATCGCTGGAACTTCCATTGCACCATTTTTGTTGCTTACTCGGATATTTACTAATTTTTGTGGGTAGATCGTCACTTCGCTCGCTAACTCGGATAATTTCTTCCCAGTTTGCTTCATGATATTCAGTAATTGGATTCCTGATAACATTCCATCACCTGTAGTATTAAAGTCAAGGAAGACCATATGACCAGATTGTTCTCCACCAAAATTATAATCATTTTTTCGCATTTCTTCTACAACATAGCGGTCACCAACCTGAGTAACTACGTCCTTCAAGCCAATTTCTTCCACCGCTTTATGGAATCCTAAATTACTCATGACCGTTGTAACGATCGTATCTTTTTTCAAACGATTTTTCTTTGAAAGGTATTTCGCACAAATGAACATGATTTTATCACCATCAACGATGTTCCCAAGTTCATCCACTGCAATAATTCGATCCCCATCACCATCAAATGCTAAACCGGCATCGGCGCCTTTTTCAACAACCATTTCAGCTAACTTTTCAGGGTGTGTTGAACCAACACCATCGTTAATATTTAAGCCATTAGGGCTGGTACCCATCGTATAAAAATCTGTTTCTAAGTCTGCGAATAAACGGTTGACAGAAGTTGCTGTCGCCCCATTTGCCGCATCGACACAAACGGTTAGGCCTGATAGATCCCCATTGATCGTTTGCACTAAGAATTGAGAATATTTTAATAAGCCTTCTGGAAATTCTTCTACTGTTCCTAATCCCTCTGCTGAAGGACGTGGCAATTCGTCCACTTCGGCATCAAGCAATGCTTCAATTTCTAATTCTTGTTCATCCACTAATTTAAACCCATCAGCACCAAAAAATTTGATTCCATTATCTTGTGCAGGATTATGTGAAGCAGAAATCATCACGCCGGCATTGGCTTTTTGCAATCTTGTTAAATAAGCAACTCCTGGTGTGGAAATGACGCCAAGTTGAAATACTTCAATACCAACTGATAACAAACCAGAAATTAAGGCTTCTTCTAGCATTTGCCCAGAGATTCTGGTATCACGCCCAACTAAAACCCGTGGACGTTTCCCTTCTGTTTCATGTTGGCTTAATACATATCCGCCACATCTACCTAACTTAAACGCTAATTCTGGTGTCAATTCTTTATTGGCTTCGCCACGGACACCATCCGTTCCAAAATATTTACCCATAATTGTAAATTTGCTCCTTTAACTTAATTTTCCGAAGAATACGTTTGACTCTCTTGTGTACTTTGCATAGTGGATTCACTCGAATCTGTACTTTCAGAAGTTTGCTTGCTTTCTGTCTGGACACTAGAAAGTGACGTGCTCGATGTAGTCGACTTTGTCGTTGACGTTGTTGAGTCATTCCTTTTAGTCGAACTTTGATTTTTATCGACTGAAGAATCACTAGTTGTCGATTCCAGCACTGGTGTTATCTCAACTTTAACCGATTTAGGCGAGACGCTCATTCCTTGTTCAATAGGAATCTGAATCGTCCTAGTCGTTCGATGAGTAATTCCTGATATGTCGATAGGCACAGCGATACTATCCCCTATTTGAGCAAGTTGTTCCGTCGTCCCTGTGACTTCAGCCTCTAATTCGGAAAACTTGAAATTATAGTTCTTAATTCCTTCGCCTTTTGTCCCTTGTTGAATACCATATAGGCTAACCGTTTTTTTCGGTTTGATTGCATCTGACGTGACGTTGACTTGCACTGGATCAGAAACAATACTCAACGGCTCACCAGCTGAATTTAACGCTTGTACAGATACATTACTATTCACACCATCGTCCGTTATCATTGACGAGTTGACTTTTGCAACCACTTGATGAATTTCCGCTAAAGTCTTATCTCCAGTGGTGATCGTGACCTTCGTCGGATCGACGGTTGTTTCAGTTAAATTATAACCAGAAGGCGTCGTCTCTGTTGGCAGAATAGCCTTAACTTCAAAGTCTTTGGTCACTTTCTTTTCAATTGTAACCGTGATCGTTTCCGGTTGCAACTTAGCGGTGACAGCGCTGCTTAGATTTTTGATTTTCAATGGCACTTCGTGGGTTCCTTCACCTAGATGTGCTAAGTCTGCGGTGACCCTAAAGGTACGGGTGTCTTCATTTGCCTCAGCCATCAACTGGATACGATTCGCACTAGCCAATTTGACAGTAGTAGTGTTTTCGTAACCATGGATATAATACTTATCGGTATCATATAAAAGTTGGATCGAAACATCAGAAGCTGTCTGCGAATAGGACTCGTTTCCAGATAATGTGTTTTGCATCGTTTGACCATTCGCATTGAAATAAAGAATGATACTAAACAATAACGCAACAAACCCATACAGAATACTCGTACGCTTTTCTTTTGAGATCATTTCCGATCCCCTCCCTTAGTCATTGCGTCCAAGAAAGATTGAAGCCCATTCTTTTTGTTTTTATTTTTTTCTTCTACAATTAGTTGTTTTCGTAAGATCGATAAATACTCTTCTTGCGATAACCCTGGTATCAATTGATTGTCTAAAGTGATACTTACATCTCCTGTTTCTTCCGAGACCACGATAGTTATTGCATCGCTGACCTCACTAATACCGACAGCAGCTCGGTGACGTGTTCCAAATTCTTTTGGAATCAACATACTTTCTGATAAAGGTAAATAGGCACTGGCAACTGCAATTTTTCCATTTTTGACAATAACTGCCCCGTCATGCAGCGGCGTATTGGGGATAAAGATATTAATGAGTAACTCACCAGTAATATCTGCATCCAATGCAATGCCTGTCTCAATATACTCATCCAAACCAGTATGACGCTCGATCGTAATCAGAGCACCAATCTTTCGTTTCGACATATATTGAATAGCTTTATCAAAGGATAGGATCATCTTCTCGTCTTCTTGCTGTTCGCTTTTCGTTTGTTTGAATAACGAACTTCTTCCCAGATGTTCTAACCCACGACGAATCTCTGGTTGGAAGATGACGATTGCTGCAATCACACCATAAGTTATGACTTGATTCATCAGCCATGACAGCGTGTGTAGCCCAATCAACTCAGCCGCAATTCGAATCACGATAAAGATGGCAACGCCTTTGAGCAATTGGATCGCTTTCGTCCCTCTTAGTAGCTGGATCAGTTTGTAAACCAAATACCACACGACTAAAATATCCAGTATGTTTACCAAAAAATTCAGAGAAAATAAGTCACCGGAAAACATTTGTTGCCAATACTCTAAATTAAAAAGTTCCCCGATTTGAAATGACATAAAAAGCCTCTCTTCTCTTTTGAGATTTCCCTTTAAGTATATCATATGTTTGGAAATATGAGACGATTCTGGCTACTTTTTTCAAGAAAATTACATAAATTATTCGATCGATTTTTCCTCCCTTTAAATTGTTTGCTTATCATTCACCGAATGAGATTGTTGGATCACTGAACGAAACATCAAAACATCATTTTCGACGTGCTGCGCGTTCTGCTCTTTTAGCAGCTCTTCTGGCTGCTGCTTCATCATCGATCTTACGTTCTTTTTTTCTCTTTTTCGTTTCGACTTCCTCTTCTTTTACAATTGGATCAGACGGTTCTAGTTTTTCTTTAATTTTATCAAGCTGTCCAGTGAGTGAAGCATAATTGTAAAAACGAGTTTTTGCATCTAGAACCGTTTTTTCAAACAATTTTTCAGCTAATTGAGGGTTGGCACTTTCTAGTGAAGAAAACCGGACTTGCTTACGCATAAAATCGCCCATTGTTGAAAAGTCTGGTTTTTTGTAATCCAAAATCATCGGAACCTTCCCTTTTTCAATTAAACTTGGATTATAACGATAGAGGGACCAATAGCCTGATGAAACAGCTTCTTTGGCTTCTTTAATCGATTCTTTCATGCCCCCCAACAGACCATGGGTGATACAAGGCGTATACGCAATGATTAGTGATGGCCCTGGGTATTTCTCTGCTTCTTCAAACGCCTTGATTGTTTGCATTTGATTGGCACCAGAAGCAATTTGAGCGACATAGACATTCCCATAAGTCATTGCCATCATTCCTAAATCTTTCTTCGACGCATATTTCCCACTTGCGGAGAATTTTGCAATAGCTGACGTTGGCGTTGCTTTAGAGGTTTGCCCCCCAGTATTAGAATAAACTTCATTATCCAATACTAGGATATTCACATCTGCCCCACTAGCCAATACATGATCGATACCACCAAAGCCAATATCATAAGCCCAACCATCTCCGCCAATAATCCATTGACTGTTTTTGACAAAAATATCTTTGTGTTCAAGAATGGATTCCAATTCTGGGACTTGCTGTACTTCCGCTACCATCGCAGCCTGAAGTTTAGCTGCTCGTTGTTGTGTTCCTTCGCTATCGAATAAATGGTTGAGCCAATCCTCCATCAACAGTCGAAGCGCACTCGATACTTTTGGCATGATTTCACGAACAGATTGCGCTAAAGCTTCACGACGGGTTTGAGCAGCTAGTAACATACCATAGCCAAATTCAGCATTATCTTCTAATAAGGAATTAGACCAAGCTGGACCTTGCCCACAAGCATTCGTTGTGAACGGTGATGCTGGCGAAGCTCCTCCCCATATTGAAGAACAGCCGGTTGCATTAGCGATCATCATTCGGTCTCCGAACATTTGGGTCAAAAGTTTCACATATGGCGTTTCACCGCAACCCGAGCAGGCACCTGAAAATTCAAGCAACGGTTGGTTAAATTGGGTAGCCATTACCGTATTTTTTCCTTTCATAGGGTTTTCTTTCTGTCTCAATGTCATTGCAAACGCCCAATTGACCGCTTGTTCTTTTTGTTCCTCGTAAGGTTTCATCACTAACGCTTTTCCTTTGGCTGGACAAGCCTCCACACATAATCCACATCCTGTACAGTCCTCCACGGAAACTTGGATACGATATTTTAACCCGTCAGGTCCTCTCATATCACGAACGATAAATCCTTCAGGCGCTTCAGTCAGCTCTTCTTCATCAGCTAAGAATGGGCGGATGGCTGCGTGCGGACATACAAATGCGCACTCATTGCACATCGTACAACGGTCACTGATCCATTCAGGGACTTCTAGGGCTACACCTCGTTTTTCCAGCGCTGCTGTTCCTAATGGCATCTCGCCAGTTGTCATCTGGTTGGCTACTAAAGTACCTACTGACAGTTGATTTCCTTCTTGAGCATTGATCGGCGTAAAAATCTCTTTTACGTAACGTGATGTTGTCTCTTCTTTTTTGCTAGGTAGTTCTAATGATTGCCAATGTTTGGGGATTTCAACTCTATGGAGAAGTTCAAGGGTATGATCAATCGCTTGGTTATTTTTTTCTACGATTTTCATTGATTTATGACCATAGCTTTTAAGCACTTCTTCTTTCAAGAGCGGAATCACTTCTTCAATAGGAATAATGTTTGCTAATTTGAAAAAAGCCGTTTGCATGGCAGTGTTAATACGACGACCTAATCCAACTTCTTGAGCAATTTTCATCGCATTGATCGTATAAAATTGAATCTCATTTTCTGCCAAATATTTTTTTAGACGAATAGGCAGATGCGTTTCTAACTGCTCATCTGTCCATAAAGTATTCAATAAAAATGTGCCACCTTTTTTCAACCCTTTAACTAAATCATAGCTGTGCAAGTAAGCAGGCGTATGACAAGCGACAAAATCAGCATGTTCAACTAAATAAGTAGAACGAATTGGCGTGTTTCCAAAACGGAGATGGGAAATCGTCAATCCACCTGATTTTTTTGAATCATAGTAAAAATAGCCTTGGGCGTATTTGTCTGTATGATCACCAATGATTTTAATAGCAGATTTATTTGCACCGACAGTCCCGTCAGAACCAAAACCCCAAAACTTAGCTTGATAAGTTTCAGCATCCGTTAAATCCAATGTTGGTCTTGGTGCCAAAGAATGATAGGTAACATCATCCACTATCCCGATTGTAAATCGTTTTTTCATTTGTTCATCTTTTTGCAACTCGTCAAAAACGTTGATGATTTGATCTGGTGTCACATCTTTTGATCCTAATCCATACCGCCCACCAATTATTTTAGGACAGATTGTTGCATCATAAAGTGCACTTTGAACATCTAGCAGTAATGGTTCCCCACCAGCTCCTGGTTCTTTGCTTCGATCTAATACGGCAATTGACTGTGTAGTTTTAGGAAGTTTTTGCAACAATGTTTCAATTGGGAATGGGCGATAAAGATGGATATTCAAGAAACCGACTTTCCGGCCATTTTTATTCAAATAATCGACTGTCTGCTCAATCGTTTGCGCTACCGACCCCATCGAAATGATGACTTCTGTCGCATCGGCAGCACCATGATAAGTGACTAAATCATAGGAAGTTCCACGTAATTCATTGATTGCTTGCATGTATTTTTGTACGATGCGAGGTAATTGTTCGTAATACGAATTGATCGTTTCTCTTTGTTGAAAATGAATATCTGGATTTTGATTCGTTCCACTAACAGTTGGGTGGTTAGGGTTCATCGCTCTTTTTCTAAACGCAGCAAGTTTCTCTTGATTGATTAACGATGCTAACTCGTCATATTCTAGTACTTCAATTTTTTGGATTTCATGGCTCGTACGAAAACCATCAAAAAAATTCAAGAATGGCAGCTCTGCTTCAATCGAAGCCAAATGTGCTACGGGTGCTAAGTCCATAACTTCTTGCACACTACTTTCTGCAAGCATCGCAAATCCAGTCGATCGAGCAGCCATGACATCCCCATGATCCCCAAAGATATTTAACGCATTCGTCGTGACTGCACGACTTGCGACATGAAATACGCTTGGTAGTAATTCACCAGCGATTTTATACATATTGGGTATCATCAACAACAATCCTTGAGAAGCTGTATAAGTCGTTGTCAGCGCTCCTGTTTTGAGCGAACCATGCACAACACCAGCCGCTCCTGCTTCAGATTGCATTTCAACCACTTTAACTGGTTGTCCAAAAAGATTTTTCTTCCCACTAGCAGACCATTGATCCACTAATTCTGCCATCGTTGAGCTGGGCGTAATGGGATAGATTGCAGCTAATTCTGTAAAAGCATAAGAAATATAAGCGGCAGCTGTATTTCCGTCCATTGTTTTCATTTTTCGCATTTGTCATCATCCTTGTTCAAATTCTCTCAAATATCCCACCTATTATAACGCAAAAGCTCCTGAAAACCTACCTATTCTGTAAAAGTACTCACATGAGAAGATACATGCTTTATCAAACAAAAAACTAGTCTTTTTCCTGAAAAATGCTTAAAATGAATCTAAGAGGTGATTATACATGGATATATCTATCATTAAAGCAGATAAAACAAATACCGAAACTGGCATTCATTATGGAAACTTAGATGCTCCTAAGAAAATGGCAGAGTTTATCAATCTAGCTTGCCCTTATTGCCGTCAATGGTTCAACGAATCTTATGAATTACTCGAAGAAGCTGTAAGTAAAGGTCGTTTGCAACGGGTGATCAAACTTTTTGATAAAGAAAAAGAAAGTTTGCAACGTGGGAATGTGATGCATCATCATATTGATACATCAGACGGTCAAGTAGCTTTACGAGAAATCAAAAAAGTATTTGATTCGCAGGATGATTGGAAAAATCTTAGTCTAGCAGAAGTAGCAGATTATGCTCAAAATAAGTTAGGTCTAACTTACCAAGAAGACTCTCCTGCCTCTCAAGCAATTATAGCTGAGGCGAATGCTGCCAATATCCGTTTTGTTCCAACTGTTATTTTGGAAGAGCATATTTTTGATGAATCGATCAAAAAAGAAGAGCTAATTGACTACATTAACGAGTAATAATCCTGACTATCACATGTACTTGTAATCATTATTGATCAGGATTGACACTATCGTTCCGACCCTAACAAGACCCAAAGAACCTCAAAATAGCCTAGCCTATTTTTAAGGTCCTTGGGTCATTTTTGATTGAGCGACTATCCAGATCTTAATTTAGAAAAAGATAAAAAAACGGATTGATACACCATCTATCTATCCTAAGACCTTTCGTTGACAAAGCTTCGTAAACTAGCTTGGACACGTGGGTTATTTAGATGCTGTTGCCATTTCTGTTCGATGACATTTTGTACTTTTTCAACGGCACGAGTTGTAGTCGATGAAAAACTTTTTGGCTGTGACAATATGGGTGAGTCTACCCGTGCTTTTTTCAGACTTAGGTCCAGGGCGCCAGGATCCGATTCTGAATTTCTTCTCTTCCTCTCTCCTTCTGATTTCATTTCTTGACTCTTTTCATATTTTCCTTTCACTTGGTCTGAGCTATTTGATCTAAGCTCGATTTGATGAAAACGTTTGGTCAATTCATCCATAGATATTGGTTGTAGTGGTTGGTGACTCGTGCTTTGGTACAACGGATTGTTTTTAACTAGAGATAACACTTCATCTTTATGGATAAACCGCAGTTTTCCATCGGAATTAGGAACGGAATAAAAAGAAAATTCTGTCGCAATCTCGTTAACTGTCCTCCCTTTCTTTTCTTCATTTCGGATGTAATCACATATTATTTCTTGGACCTCTTCTGGTGATAAATTATATTGATATGAAATTACTCCTATATTTTGTTTCTCCTTATACTCACTAACAATGATTTCACGCAATGGATCTATTCTATTCGATTTAGTGTAGATTTGATGAAACTGGTTTGTTGATTCAGCCATAGATATTGGTTTTAGTGGTTGGATCGTGCCTTCTTGTATCAGATTTTTCTTAACTTCAGAGATTGCTTTCTCAATGATAGGTGGTTCTGGGGTGTTTAATTCTGGTTGAGATTCGTTCTGAATTTTATTCACTATCTCTTGAACGGCTTCTTCGTTTATCTTTAGCGTACATGCAATTTCATTAATGGATACTCCTTTTGCAACTCCCCCCTCTACATATATCTTATAAATTTGAGCCAACGTGCTGCCATTTTTCTCCTCAATTCTTTGAATTTGATGGTTCATTGCTATATAATCTCTAATATATTGATATGGAAGTACTTTTATGTCAGTTTGAGTTAAACAAAGCTGGTTACCTATTTCTTCTTTAGACATTCCCTTAATTGAATGTTGTATAATAAATTCAGCCATTCGATGTCTCACCATTTCCGAAGTCCAGTCCAATTCGGTTGCAATATCACCAATTTTTATCCCTTTTCTTAGTTTCTTGACAAGCTCTTCGAAGCTTAGTTGTTCAAGTACCCTTTCTGGTTGTGTTTTTAATAATAAGGTATTTGTGTTTTTACTTTCTCCCTCTAACTTATTATTTTTTTCAACTTTTTTGAAAGTCTCAAGTATCCTCGGATATCCATCTAAACTCACAGGTAATATAATATTTAATTCTTCCCGTGTATATCCTTGATGAATCTTTTTTATTGCATAATCCTCTATTATCGTTTTAGTTTTTTCTACCGAAATATTCAAGCTTTCAGAGATATTCTTTATGTTTTTCTTTATTTTTAGCTTGTGAACGACCAATTTTTCCATCACATAATCTTCTGAACAACCAATATTCTCAGCAATGAGAGGGATATCACTATGCCTTTTAAAACTATTTTGGATAAATGCATGTTTTTTGTCCATTATACTAATTGAACTTTTATGTAGTCTTTCAGCTATCTGAAGTACCGAAAAACCTTGGTATATGCTACGTGCGATTTCTAAATTAAGTATCCTAGAAGCAGTTGGTCTACTAATCTTTAGTTGCTCGATAAGTTCTTCATGACTTATTTTATTTTCAAGTCCTTGAATGAACTCTACTCGTATTTTCTTCATTTCCTCCTTATTGTGACGTTTTAGAAACACTAATTTTTTTGAACTATCTTTATTGGGGCGCATCTTATGAATGGATTTTTTCATTTCAAGTGCGCCTTCGATATACATTAATTGAATCTGATCGAACGTAGAACTGTTTAACCAAGCAATATGTTGCATTGTATTAGCCTTTAACTCTACTGTAAGATAGTTGTATACATTTTTTTTCATTTGAGCTGTTGTTAACCAAAGATAGGTAGAAATGTGTTGTTTAGGGGTCCCCTTACTCGATTCACTGATAATAAATTGCGCTATTATCATTCGAATTGTTTTATGACTTCTATTCAACTCTTGTGCAATTTCCTCAATATTTTTACCTTTCTTTCTTTGGATAGCAATATAATTAATTAGATATTTATTTAATTCACTTGATGTTATTTCTTCTAACTTGTCTTTTCTATTTTCTTTGTAAAAATTAATTATTTCATTTTGTCTCCTACTTTCTACTCCTTTTTCTCCTGATTCGTTTTCCTTTTTAACTTCAAGGTAGATATTATGGACTCTTGGATTCTCAGCCAAATTAATATGCAACATTTTATGCAATTCTTCCAGTGTGTATCCTTCCTCACAGATTTTTCGTATTGCATAATTTTCTATTATCTTTTTAGTTTCTCCTAATGAAATAGAAACACTCTTAGTAATATCCTCGATATTTTCCATTTTTTTCAGCTTTTGAATAATTATTTTTTCAAGAACATACGCCTTCGTGCCACCTATCTGCTGAGAAATGGAGTCAATCCTAGAGGAAGGTGGAATCTCAGAAATGGATTTATTACTTGAGGAATCCGAAAAACGTCTTAGAATATAGTTGTGTTTGTTTCTGTGAATTTCCTCAATGGGCTTGTGAAATCGTTCAGCTATTTCAAGTTCCGTAAATCCTTGACTTAGTTTACATGCGATTTCAAGCAATTTGATTTCAGCCACTATTTTACGGGATATCTTCAAGCTATCTGCAATTTCTTCATCTGTTTTTCCTTGTTCATAACCTTGAACAACCTTGGCTCTCAGTATTTTATTCAGATATTTCATGATACTATTCTCCTTTGTTTTTAGTAGCAATAACCGTTATCAATGGGACTTGCTACTTACTTTTTAACATATTAAAGGACACTGATTAGAACTTTTTTTGGAAATATAATAAAAAAAGATTCTGAGACAAATACTTGTCCCAAAATCTTCATTAATTAAAAAATTAAAAATTTTTTCACTTAACTTGCTTCTTCGCGCAACTTTCCTGCAAATTCATTAATCTTTCTGATTCGATGATTGATTCCGGATTTAGAGATCGCTCCTGATGGAATCATTTCTCCTAGCTCTTTTAAACTGACTTCTGGGTGCTTTAATCTCAATTCTGCAATTTCTTGCAATTTTTCTGGTAGTGCAGTTAATCCAACTCTACTTTCAATCAATTCAATATTTTCGATTTGTTTTGCTGCAGCATCAATCGTTTTATTCAGATTGGCTGTCTCACAATTGACAAGTCGGTTGACTGAGTTTCGCATATCACGTACGATACGGACATCTTCAAAGCGCAACATCGAATTCGTCGCACCAATTAAGGTTAAAAAGTCAGCAATTTTCTCTGCGCCTTTTAAATATGAAATATAGCCGTTTCGACGTTCCAATGTTCGAGCATGAAGACCATAATAATTTAACATATCACAAATGTCTTGATTATGTTGTTCATAAATGGAGAAAATTTCTAAATGGTAACGACTAGTTTCAGGGTTATTGACTGAACCAGACGCCATGAATGCTCCTCTTAGATAGGATCGCATTTTTTGTGCATTTCCTAAAATTTCATCAGATACATGCCCATTGAACATCATTCCGTCCATGATATCTAGATCCATCAGTACATTTTTCGTTCCTTGTTTCAAACGAACGATATAGACATTATTCTTTTTCAATTTCATTTTTTTTCGAACGAGTAACTCGCTTCGGACATTATAATGATCTTTTAAAAGAGAATAGATCCGTCTGGCGATAGCTGCATTTTCTGTTTGAACGTTTAAGATAAATTGTTGATTCACAATCCCTAAAGATCCATTCATTCGCAAAAGTGCAGCTAATTCCGCCTTTGCATGTTCGCGGTGAACTTCAAGTCCAGTAAGTTCTTTTTTGACATCTGCCGCAAATGACACCCTATTCTCCTCCTTTCTTTTAGTAACCTACCGTTTAATATTTGGAACCAAAAACCAAACGAAATAGCTCTTCCACAACTTTTTCACCATCATGGAAGACACCTCCATTTTTTAATTCTAAAAAGTCAGTCGAAATCACTCGACAACCTTCATTCCGTAATCCATGAAAATCATGGGTTACTTGTACGAGGTATTCATCGTAAATTTCGGGATCCATATAACCTGCTGGTACTTTTTCTGTGTTAACTAAAACAGTATCAATAAATGGTCGTTTCAAATGTTCATGCAACACCCGAATATGATCAGCATCTGTAAAATGTTCTGTTTCACCTTTTTGTGTCATGATATTACAAATATACACCACTTCGGCTTCTGTTTTAGCTACTGCTTCTCCAATTTCTTGGATGACCAAATTAGGTAAAATGCTAGTAAACAAACTACCCGGTCCTAAAACGACCATATCCGCCTCCATAATGGCAGAAACAACTTTTCGTGCTGGTTTGGCTTCGCTATCATCCGTGGTATTTCGCACATAGACATGATCAATCGTTTTTCGATCGACCGCAATTTTTGATTCCCCCACCGCAGTAGTACCATCTTTAAAAACTGCATGGAGTGTTAATGGTGTTTCAGAAGAAGGATAGATATGACCGTCCACATGCATCATCTTAGATAGGAGTTGTACTGCTTCGTATGTACTTCCTCTCATTTCTGCGACAGCGGCAATGATCAAATTACCGATCGTATGATTGGCTAAAAATTGATCTTCTTTTTTAAAACGATACTGAAAGATATCTTCATAAAATTGTGGCATATCCGACAATGAAACCAACACATTCCTCAAATCGCCAGGGGGCGCCATCGCAATTGATTCTCTGATTGCACCGCTACTGCCCCCGTCATCTGCGACAGTTACGATCGCTGTAATATCAGCCCCTTGGTTACGCAAGCTTTTTAAAATAACCGGTAAGCCTGTGCCACCCCCAACGACAACGATTTTGGGCTTTCTTATACGGTAAGTTTTCATCTTCACGAGCGATTCACCGTCTCTTTCCGTTTATCTTTGTCACGGTGAGTCACATTGACTTTATAATTTTCTTTCAAAGCACCTGATAAACGTTCTGTTAACGCAACTGAACGGTGTTGCCCTCCGGTACAGCCAATAGCAATCGTCAAGCTGCTTTTACCTTCTTTGATATATCCTGGTAAAACCGTCTGTAATAAATCTAAAAACTTATTATAAAACAGCTCAGTTTCATCAAATGACATCACATAGTCATAAACTGGTTGATCTTTTCCTGTCAAAGGTCTTAATTCAGGGATATAGTGGGGATTTGGTAAAAAGCGTACATCCATCACGATATCTGAATCAATTGGCAAGCCATATTTGAATCCAAAGGAAACAAATTCGATTCGAAAGCCTTGATCGCCTTTGGTCTTAAACGTTTGATTGATTTTTTCCCTTAACTGACGTGGCGTTAAAGTCGTCGTGTCTATAATGACCGAGGCCTGCATCTTTAGATCATTCAATATCGCACGTTCTTTACGAATTCCTTCCGTGACTAAACCGTTCATTGCCATTGGATGGGTACGTCTTGTTTCCTTGTATCGTGCGACTAATTCTTCATCGGATGCATCTAAAAATAAAATCGACGTATCGATAAAATCCGTATTCTCAATTTCGACTAACATATTTTGGATTTCTTCAAAAAACGAGCGTGAACGCAAGTCTACCACTAATGCCATTTTCGTCACTTTACCCGATTCTTTGATCAATTCCCAAAACTTTGGAATTAGATTTGGTGGCATATTATCAATACAGAAATACCCCATATCTTCAAAACTTTGAATAGCGACCGTCTTCCCAGCGCCACTCATCCCTGTGATGATTACTAGTTGTAAATTATCAGCCATATCAAACGGCCCCCTCTCATATCTCTTCCTAAAATTATATCACTTCCGGGCGTATCATTACCAGTTAAACATTCTTAAAAATGAAGTTGTCGATAAAAATAGGGACAAATACCACTGTAGGTATCCGCCCCTAATCTTTGCTCATAAAAGTTTTCAACTTGATATGGTAGCTTGTCGGTGTTGTAAGGCACGGGCGATCGTTTGATCAGCTAAGATTGACTGTGCGTCAATGACGGGATATTCATTTTCCCCTACATACTCTTGCATCAACGATAATTCTGTACAGCCTAAAATAATTTTTTCGCAATCAAATCGCGCCACCGCTTCTGCCAAAATTTCGTAGTATAGTTCTTTGTTTAAATAATCTGATTCTTTGATATCATGATAAATCAAATGGTTGATTTTCGCCTGAAGTTGAGCATCAGGAATGACAGCCTCAAAGCCTAGCTGTTTCACTTCCTTTTCATAAATTCCAGCTTTCATGCTACCTTCCGTACCCAGGATGGCTACTTTACCAGTTGTGTTTTGTCTGACAAGCTCATTTGCCGCTTCTCGTGGCATATGAAGAATCGGAATCTCAGTGGCTGCTTGAAGTTCATCAAAGAAATAATGAGCTGTATTACACGTTAAAACGATAAAATTTGGTTTGAGTAAATTTTGTTTTTCAACATCATCTAGTAGGTAAGGCATTGGACTTTCTTGTTCCCTATCTAAAATATAAGCCGTTCGATCAGGAACTGTCGCATGATTAAATAATACATAATTTAAATATTCCTGATCTTTTGAGGCTTTGGTTCGATGATTGATTAGACGGACAAAACTCTCTGTGGCCATCGTTCCCATTCCGCCCAAAATACTAAAAAAGTTTTCCATGAATCAACCTTCTTTCACATGAAAGTATTTTTTAAATCGAGGAATGTAATTTCTAAACATATACTTCATCAATAACCAACGTTTGAGCGAACGATCTTTCTCATAAAAAACAGTCGTTCCATAACGATTTTCTTTAATCATTTTTTCTGCAACTTTTTTGTCTTCATTTGCTTTTGCATAAGTTAAAAAGACCTTGTTAGGTACACCCATCCATAATTTTGCTTGATCCGATTGGCTCGTCCCATAGGTAGTCCCTGTGAATGGAACTTCAAATACACGGTCTTCTGTCACAAATTTTGCTAAATTCAAGCCATTAAGAGTGACAAAGAAACTGCTTCTTCCCTGACGAAGGTTGATTTCAAAAAGTTTGTATTCACCATCTCTTGGATCGTATTTCATATCAAAATTCGCAAAACCAGTATAGGAAATATCTTCTAAAAATCGTTTAATCGTTTGATAGATCTTTTCATTATAATCTGGCATGATCACCACATAATTACCAATCGAAGCTGGTGTTGGATCTTCTAGTAATGGGTGACCTAAACACATCATTCTTACTTGATGGTTTTCATCGACATAAGCATTTAACACACGCATATTACTATCATCCCCAGGAATGAAATCTTGGACGATCATTTCACTTGTATAACCTGCTTCGTAAATACGACCTAAGATCAAGTCAAATTCTTCACGATTATCGATAATAAAGGCTTTTTTTCGACCTTCAAATTGGACAGATAAGTATTCTACGCTGTTTGCCGGCTTTAATGCCACTGGAAAGTCAAATGGTAACTCTTGATTCAAATGCCCATCAACTAACATTTCTTTTCTAACAATCAACGTTTTGGGATAAGGTAACTGGTATTCCTCGCAAACTTCATAAAAACTAACCTTATTAATCAGACGTTTAAATAACGAATAATCGATGTAAGGACAAATAAAATACTTTGAGAGTTCTTCTTTATGCTGAGAAATCAGTTCTGCATAGCCATCTCCACATGCAATCAAGAGATACTTCTTCGTTTGATCTGAATATTTCTCTCTTGCTAAACGTAACATGGACTCAATAAAGACCGGATCTTTATCAAAACCAGGAATTACGTCTACTTTGACGATTTTGCTATAGCGAGTTGGTGCCAACTGATTTGATGCATACGCCTGGCAAACTTTGCCATACGCTTCATGAAATGAACGTGCCATTCCATAGACATTCATGTCGCTACCCAATAAAATAGGAATAAATTCTTCGTTTACATTACTGTTCATCATTATCTCTCACTTACTCATAATCTCTAGTTTTCTTTTTCAACTACACAAGGAATATCATACCATAAAGAAAAAAGCAATCAAAGGAATCTCCTCCGATTGCTCAATTCTTTTTTGAACGGATTGAACTTATAGGAAGTTTTTATCTATACCAATTAGTGTAGAAAGAACTACCATGTTTCGTATTTTAGTCTATACTGGTCAATAAAACAAGAATAGATACTTGATTTTAATTTTTTTTTAACTATCCAGTTGGTTTTCACCATTCATGATTTTTTTTAAGTATCGACCAGTATAACTCTCTTTCACCTCAATGATATCTTCAGGTGTACCAGTGGCTAAAATCGTACCGCCACCTTCCCCGCCTTCTGGTCCAAGATCAATAATATGATCAGCGGTTTTAATAACATCAAGGTTATGCTCGATCACTAATACCGTATTCCCTGCATCTACTAAACGTTGCAAGACATCAAGTAGCCGGGCAATATCATCTGTATGCAAACCAGTCGTTGGTTCATCCAAAATATAAAAGTTCTTACCATTCGCTATTTTGTGTAATTCACTAGCGAGTTTCATCCGCTGTGCTTCCCCACCAGATAATGTTGTAGCTGGTTGCCCCATCGTAACGTAGCCTAGACCAACATCGACAATGGTTTGAAGTTTTCGATGAATCTTAGGGATTGGTTGGAAAAATTCAACGGCATCTTCAACCGTCATTTCTAAAATATCTGCAATACTTTTTCCTTTATAATGAACTTCTAGCGTTTCAGAATTATATCGCTTCCCATGACAAACTTCACAAGGAACGTAAACATCAGGTAGAAAGTGCATTTCAATCTTAATAATTCCATCGCCTCGGCAGGCTTCACAACGTCCACCTTTAACGTTGAAACTAAAACGGCCTTTTTTATACCCACGCATTTTAGCTTCATTTGTTTGTGCAAATAAATCTCTAATATCATCAAATACACTAGTATATGTCGCAGGATTGCTTCGTGGTGTGCGCCCAATCGGACTTTGATCGATATCAATGATTTTTTCAATACTTTCATAACCGGAAATTGATTTGAATTTACCAGGTTTTGCTGAATTACGATTGATTTTTTGTGCAAGAGCTCGTTTTAGGATACTATTGACCAATGTACTCTTACCTGAACCGGACACACCAGTCACCGCAACAAATTCACCTAAAGGAAATTCCACTGAAATATTTTTCAAATTATTTTCCGTTGCCCCAGTGATTTTGATAGCTTGTCCATTCCCTTTTCGTCGTTCAGTTGGAACTGGAATACTCTTTTTACCGGATAGATATTGTCCAGTCAAAGAATCTTCATCAGCAGCCACTTCCGCTGGCGTGCCAGCTGAAACGATTTCTCCTCCTTGATGCCCGGCACCAGGGCCTACATCAATCAAATAATCTGCCGCACGCATCGTATCTTCATCATGCTCGACCACAACCAGAGTGTTCCCTAGATCACGCATTTTCTTCAATGAACCGATCAAACGGTCGTTATCTCTTTGATGGAGTCCGATAGAAGGCTCATCTAAAATATAAAGAACCCCTGAGAGATTCGAGCCAATTTGAGTGGCCAAACGGATCCGCTGTGCTTCTCCTCCTGAAAGAGTTCCTGATGCACGACTCAGCGTTAAATAATCGAGACCAACATTTTCTAAAAATGAAAGTCGATCATTCACTTCTTTTAAAATCGGTTTAGCTATTACTTTTTCTTGGTCTGAAAGGGTCAAATTTGAAAAGAAGTTGACCGCTTTTTGGATAGACAACTCGTTCGTTTGTCCAATATTCGTCCCATTGATTTGAACGGATAAAGCTTGAGGATTCAAACGATACCCATGACAAGTTTGGCAAGTCAATTCAGTCATATATTGTCTCATTTGCTCTCTTGTGAAATCACTGTTTGTATCATGGTACCGACGCTTAATGTTTTTCAATACCCCTTCAAAAGTTGTTTCAACATCACGAACACCACCGAAATCATTCTCATAGTGGAAATGGAACAGCTCGTCTGTCCCATTGAGCACGATTTCTTGATGTTCAAGTGGCAACTCTTCAAAAGGCGTCTCCATATCAATCCCATAACTTTCACAGGCTTGAGCCAGCATCTGTGGATAGTATTGTGAACTGATTGGATTCCAAGGGACGATCGCTCCTTGACTCAACGTCTTCGTACGATCAGGTATCACTAAATCTTGGTCCACTTCTAATTTGACACCAAGACCATCACAATCAGGACAAGCACCAAATGGCGCATTGAAAGAAAACAGTCTTGGTTCCAATTCACCAACAGTAAAGCCACAATAAGGACAAGCGTAATGCTCGCTAAACAGCATTTCCTCTTCTCCGATGACATCAATCAAAACATAGCCTTCTGCTAAACGCAAGGCAGCTTCGATTGAATCAAACAAACGTGAACGGATTCCTTCTTTTATGATGACACGGTCTATGACAATTGCGATATCATGCTTTTTATTTTTTTCTAATTCTGGTACTTCACTTAAGTCATAGATTTCTCCATCCACTCGAACACGTACGTATCCTTCTTTTTGAATACGTTCAAAAACTTTTTTATGTTGGCCTTTTTTCTTGACAATGATCGGCGCAAGAACTTGAATTTTAGTTCGTTCAGGTAATTCTAAAACTTTATCAGCCATTTGATCAATAGATTGGCTGGTGATCTCAATGTGATCATTCGGACAGATAGGATGCCCCACACGTGCAAACAGCAATCGGAGATAATCATTGATTTCTGTGACAGTTCCTACTGTTGAACGAGGGTTTTTACTAGTTGTTTTTTGATCAATTGAAATTGCTGGACTTAGCCCATCAATACTATCAACATCCGGTTTATCCATTTGCCCTAAAAATTGCCGTGCATAAGCAGAAAGACTTTCGACATATCTTCTTTGTCCTTCTGCATATAATGTATCGAATGCTAACGAACTTTTCCCAGAACCAGATAATCCAGTGACCACCACAAATTTATCTCGCGGAATTGTCACATTGATGTTTTTTAAATTGTGGGCTCTTGCACCATGGATAATTATTTTATCATTTGCCATATAATCCCCCTACTCTGACGCCTTTAGTTCAAGAATCATATCCCGTACATTTGCGGCTGTCTCGAAATCTAATGCTTTAGCAGCATCTTTCATTTCTTTTTCTAATTTCATTAATAATGTAGCTTTTTCTTCTCTTGTCATTTCTTCATAGGATACTTGAACCGTTTCTTTTGCATCATCTTCGGATTCTTTCGTGATGGAAATCAAATCACGGATCTCTTTGATGATCGTTTTCGGCACGATACCATGCTCTTGATTATATTGTTCTTGGATACTACGTCGTCTAGCAGTTTCATCGATAGCCTTGCGCATCGAATCAGTCACTTTGTCCGCATACATAATCACTTTTCCTTCTGCATTCCGTGCTGCACGTCCAATCGTCTGTACTAAAGAACGTTCGCTCCGTAAAAAGCCTTCTTTATCTGCATCCAAAATCGCTACTAGCGAAACTTCCGGTACATCAAGTCCTTCACGTAACAAGTTGATTCCTACAAGTACATCGAATTCACCTAAACGAAGATCACGAATGATTTCGGTACGCTCTAATGTTTTGATATCACTATGCAGATATTTGACTTTGATTCCTAATTCTTTAAAATAATCAGTCAAATCTTCAGACATTTTCTTTGTCAATGTAGTTACAAACACGCGCTGATCTTTTTCAACTCGTTCATTGATTTCTCCTACCAGATCATCAATTTGCCCCATGATCGGCCGCACTTCGATGATTGGATCTAGTAGCCCAGTTGGTCGGATGATCTGTTGAATCACTGTATCCGTTTGTTCATACTCATATGGACCAGGCGTAGCAGATACATAAACGATTTGATTCACGTGCTTTTCAAACTCTTCTAATCGTAACGGACGATTGTCTAATGCCGATGGTAAACGAAAACCATAATCGACTAACATCTGTTTTCTTGCGCGGTCACCATTGTACATTCCCCGAATTTGCGGCATTGTCACATGCGATTCATCAATAATCATTAATGAATCTTCGGGAAAGAAATCAAGTAATGTGTATGGTGGCTCACCTTCTTTTCGACCATCCATGTGTCGCGAATAATTTTCGATTCCAGATGTATAACCCATCTCTAACATCATTTCAATATCATAGTTCGTTCGTTGTTCTAGCCGTTGAGCCTCTAACAATTTATTCTCATTCCGCAAAACTGTCAAACGTTGTTCCAGTTCCGCTTTGATATTTGCAACCGCATGTTCCATGTGTTCATCATTTGTAACAAAGTGAGTCGCTGGAAATATCGCCACATGCTCAGTTTCTCCCAAGACCTCACCAGTCAACGCATTGACTTCACGAATCCTTTCGACCTCATCCCCAAAAAATTCAACACGCAACGCACGTTCATCCCGACTGGCTGGGAAAATCTCCACAACGTCCCCACGTACTCGAAAACGACCACGTTGAAAATCAATATCGTTGCGCTCAAATTGGATACTAACTAAATCACGAATCAATTGATTACGATCAAGCTCAGCTCCTTGTCTAATTGAAACGACTTGTTTTTGATACTCAAAAGGTGAACCCAAACCAAAGATGCAAGAAACAGAAGCAATCACGATCACGTCATTTCGTTCTAATAACGAACTGGTTGCCGAATGTCGTAATTTATCAATTTCATCATTGACACTAGAATCCTTTTCAATGTAAGTATCACTTGAAGGGACATAAGCTTCAGGTTGATAATAATCGTAATAAGATACAAAATATTCAACTGCATTATTGGGGAAAAATTCTTTGAACTCCCCATATAATTGTCCAGCTAATGTTTTATTGTGGGCAATAATCAATGTTGGCTTATTCACTTTTTCAATCAAATTCGAAACGGTGTACGTCTTCCCTGTACCAGTTGCTCCTAAAAGTATCTGAGCTTTCTTTCCACCAACTACCCCATCAACTAACTGTGTAATGGCTTCGGGTTGATCTCCTGCTGGTTGATATTTTGACACCAACTCAAAGTGTCGGGAGGTATCTCTTTCTATCATATTTCATCCTCCTTTTCATTCTTTCCTCTTCATTTTACGACCACAAAAAAGAAAAGGAAAGCAAAGGCATTCCTTGTTGATTTATTATACCACACCGAACATACTTTCGCTACTTTTGAGTTTTTTCTTTTCTACTATATTATATAAATTCATACATGTATTATGTAGTAAATTAGGCAGCAAAATTATATATCAATAATGTCCCTTAAGTAATTATTTATCTTACGTCAGATTCCTCTCTACATTTATTATGTTACATTTTATAACATAGATTGTTACAAAATGACATTTTTTTTATTTTTTTCAGCAACTCAGCTTGTATCTATTATTAGTTTTCGCATATAATAGGAAAATATGAAAAGTTATTGAAATTTTAGGAGGTTAATTATGAAAAAAAAGCATTTGCTTCATACGATTATTTTCATAATGACAGGACTTGTCACATTTGCGCTTAGCAATCCTGTACAAGCTGACGATAAAACTACTGCTGACTCAAGTACGAGCGAGACGATGCAAAAAATAGAACCTAAGAAAGAGACGTATGTCATTGCCAGCGATTCAGCTTTTGCACCTTTCGAGTTTCAAAACGCTGAAGGCAAATACGAGGGAATTGATGTTGGATTAATGGAGGCAATCTCCAAACTGCAAGGATTTAACCTACGTATGGATTATCGTGGTTTCTCTGCTGCGCTACAAGCGTTAGAATCTGGTCAAGCAGATGGAATGATCGCAGGAATGACTGTGACCGATGAACGAAAAAAAAGCTATGATTTCTCAGATCCTTATTTTGAAAGCGGGATTCAAATCGCTGTCAAAAAAGGAGACAATTCAATCAAGTCCTATGAAGACCTAAAAGGAAAAACAGTAGGTGCCAAAGTTGGAACTGAAAGTGCTGATTTTTTAAATGCCCACGAAGACCAGTACGGCTATACCATCAAGTACTTCGATTCTGCAGATCAGTTATATGACGGATTGAGAGTTGGCGCAATTGACGCCATGATGGACGACTACCCTGTTATCGGCTATGCAATTAAAAACAATCAACAATTAGAAACACCGATTGCTAAAGAATCTGGTGGTAAATACGCTTTTGCTGTGAAAAAAGGCCAAAATCCTGAACTATTACAAATGTTCAACGAAGGTCTAAAAGAATTAAAACGAACTGGCGAATACGATAAAATCATCAACAAATATATCTCAACAGATAATACGCCTACTAAAGCCAGCAAAGATGAATCTACACTAACTGGTCTATTACAAAACAACTACAAAGTTTTACTAAAAGGTTTATGGCAAACGATCTTATTAACTTTAATTTCATTCGCCTTGGCATTAGTTGTTGGTGTTATCTTTGGTTTATTCAGCGTAGCGCCAATCAGAGCCCTACGAACAATTGCAAGTATTTATGTCGATGTCATCCGCGGTATTCCAATGATGGTTCTTGCATTCTTCATCTTCTTTGGATTACCAGGTATCGTCGGATTTACTATTCCCGACTTCATTGCCGGGATTATCACACTAACTTTGAACGCCAGCGCTTATATCGCAGAAATCGTTCGTGGTGGGATCAAAGCTGTGCCAGTTGGTCAAATGGAAGCTTCTCGCAGTTTAGGACTTTCATATAATCGAACCATGCAAAAAATCATCTTACCACAAGCAATCAAGATCATGTTGCCATCTTTCGTGAACCAATTCGTTATTTCATTGAAAGATACAACAATCATCTCAGCGATCGGCGTGGTAGAGTTACTGCAAACTGGTAAAATTATCGTTGCACGTACGACACAAAGTACGTACGTCTATCTAATTATTGCTATCATGTATTTGATCCTCATTACTATTCTGACAAAATTAGCAAAAGTTTTAGAAAAGAAGGTGAAATAAGATGGCTGAAAAAATTCTAGTTGAACATCTTGTAAAAAAATACGGTGAAAATACCGTTTTAAATGATATCAATGTTTCAATCAACGAAGGTGACGTTGTTTGTATCATCGGTCCTTCCGGTTCAGGAAAAAGTACCTTCCTACGTTGTTTAAACCGTTTAGAAGAGCCTTCAGACGGCGAAATCATCATTGATGGGGCCCACTTAATGGACAAAAACACCGATATCAATTTGGTAAGACAACACATTGGAATGGTATTCCAACATTTTAATCTATTCCCACATCTTTCAGTGCTAGAAAACATTACATTAGCACCTATGGATTTGAAAAAAGAATCAAAAGAAGCCGCTGAAAAGAAAGCAATCAAATTGCTACAAACCGTCGGCCTTGAAGATAAAAAAGACATGTATCCAGAAATGCTTTCTGGTGGACAAAAGCAACGGGTCGCTATCGCTCGTGCTCTAGCGATGAATCCTGATATCATGCTCTTCGACGAACCAACTTCTGCACTAGACCCGGAAATGGTCGGAGATGTCTTGAACGTCATGAAAAAATTAGCTAAGCAAGGGATGACGATGGTTATCGTTACACACGAAATGGGCTTTGCTAAAGAAGTTGCCAATCGTGTCATGTTTATTGATGGAGGGAATTTCCTAGAAGATGGCACACCACAACAAATCTTTGAAAATCCACAAAATGAACGAACAAAAGATTTCCTAGATAAAGTACTAGATATTTAACCTTAAGATGATGAAATTGTTAAAGACCGTTGCAAAAGGATGCCTATCCCTTGCAACGGTCTTTATTTTAAAGGCATTTATAAAATTGACCAGAAATAACACTTACTTCCTTTTTGTCCTCTTCTTTCGTCCCTGCTTTAATTATTTGTTTGCCACTTTCTCCTGTCTAAATAAAAAAAGCAAATCAATAAGAGGCTGGCGATTCTCCAGCAATTAGATGTTGGTCTAACTGCCAGAGATGCTAGTTGAATTTATTGATTTGCTTTTCTTTTATTTTCTTTTCTTACCGCCAAAGGCATCTTTCACTTTATCAAAGAAGCCATCTTCTTGTTGTTCTTCTACTTTGATGCCGCCAGCTTCAGCAAAAGCACGCAATGCTTCACGTTGCTGTTCATTTAAGTTCTTCGGCGTGATCAACTTCACTTTCACATGTTGATCCCCAGTAGCTCCTCCACGAAGTTTAGGCGCTCCTTTGCCACGTAAACGGAAATTCGTTCCTGTTTGCGTACCTGCCGGAATTTTAAGTTTGACATCTCCATGAACTGTTGGCACTTTTACTTCATCACCTAAAGCAGCTTGTACAAAACTCAATGGCAATTCGTAATAGATCTCTGAACCATCACGATCGAAAATATCACTTTCTTCCACACGGAATACAACATATAGATCACCAAATGGTCCGCCGTTTTCTCCAGCTTCACCTTGACCTGCCAGACGCATTTGTTGTCCTTCTTCTACACCTGCTGGTACATTCACCTTAACAGAATGTGCTTTCTTTTCGTGACCAGAACCATGACAAGTTGGACAAGGATCTTTGATTTCTTTACCAGTACCATGACAAACGTCACAAGTTTGACGACTCATCACACGGCCAAGTGGCGTTTGACGTTCCACATTGATTGTCCCTGATCCATGACACTTATGACAAGTTGTTGGTTGTGTTCCAGGTTTCGCACCATTTCCATGGCAAGTATGACAAATTTCTTCTCGGTTATACTTGATTTCTTTTTCTACGCCAAAAATCGCTTCTTCAAAAGAAAGATCGATCGTATACTGTAAATCCGCACCCTGTCTTGGCGCATTAGGGTCTACCGTACGACCGCCACCGCCAAAGAACGAATCAAAGATATCTTCGAAACCACCAAAACCGCCACCTGAAAAGCCGCCAAAACCACCAAAGCCGCCACCGGCTCCACCAGCGCCATAGTTTGGATCGGTACCTGCGTGTCCATATTGATCATAAGCTGCCCGTTTTTGCGGGTCACTTAAAATTTCATAAGCTTCTGATACTTCTTTGAATTTTTCTTCTGCATCAGCTTCTTTATTGATATCTGGATGATATTTTTTTGATAGCTTTCGATAAGCTTTTTTAATTTCATCTTCAGAAGCTCCTTTTGAGAGCCCTAAGACTTCATAATAATCACGTTTTGTTGCCATAGGCTTTCCTCCTATTGGTTCTCATCATTTCCACGTCGCTTGTTATCATATCATACTTTTACGAAAACAAAAACTGCTACTTTCAAGTATTTAAAAAAGGAAGCTAGTTTAAGGCTCATACCTAAGTCAAGTTTTCCAAATTGAAGAAAGAATGTTCCTCAAATCTTATCTTATGACCAGATCGAACTACCTCAAAGCAACAGCTATTGTCCAAGAAATTCTCCCATTGTTCTTATGACTTCTGTTATTCAACAGGCATAATCATGCACATCAAATCTCCAAACAATAAGGTCTCTATTTTGCGCATCATTCTTGAAAGTAAACGCCTACTTACCTTTTAGACCACTCTAAATGTAGCACTATCGGAAAATAATCCGAAGAATCTCGAAAATATGAGAATCTATTTTCGCATTCTTCGGATTATTTCTTAGAGCTGATCTCTTTTGCTAAACCTTCTTTCAAGCATTAACACTAAAAACGAATGGTAAAGTAAATTGTTGTATAAACTTCGATTCACTCGTCTTTTAGATCCTGCTTAATATTGTTTAACAACGTATTCAAAAGGTTGTATTGTATGATAACAGTCCCAGCTAGAGAAGGGGAAAACCTTCTCTACTGAAACTTGTCATTTCTACTAAACAGCTAACGATTATTTAATGAGATTATTTTTTGTCGTCTCCGTCGACTTCTTCAAAGTCAGCGTCTACTACATCATCTGCACCTGTTTGCGCTGCTTCTGGATTTTCTTGTGCTTGTTGTTGCGCAGCTTGTTCATACAATTTAACTGTCAAATTTTGCACGATTTCATTCAATGCATCACGTTTTGTTTTCATTTCTTCGATATTGTTTGCTTCAACAGCAGCTTTCAATTCATCGCGAGCTTCTTCCGCTTTTTTCACTTCTTCTGCGTCAACTTTACCTTCTAATTCTTTTAGTGTTTTGTCAACTGAGAATAGTAAAGCATCAATATCGTTACGTAAATCCACTTCTTCTTTACGTGCTTTATCTGCTTCTGCATTCGCTTCTGCATCTTTTACCATGCGTTCGATTTCATCATCAGTTAGTCCTGAAGAAGATTTAATCGTGATTTTTTGTTCTTTTTGTGTACCTAGATCTTTAGCAGAAACATTCACGATACCATTTTTATCAATGTCAAAAGTAACTTCGATTTGTGGCACACCACGTGGTGCTGCAGGAATATCTGTTAATTGGAATCTTCCTAACGTTTTGTTATCAGCAGCCATCGGACGTTCACCTTGCAAGACATGGATATCTACAGCAGGTTGATTATCTGCAGCCGTTGAGAACACTTGTGATTTACTTGTAGGGATCGTTGTGTTTCGATCAATTAATTTAGTAAAGACGCCACCCATTGTTTCAATACCTAATGATAACGGAGTAACATCAAGTAACACAACGTCTTTGACATCACCTGTGATAACCCCACCTTGGATAGCAGCACCCATCGCTACTACTTCATCTGGGTTTACAGATTTGTTTGGTTCTTTTCCAGTTTCTTTTCTTACTGCTTCAACAACTGCAGGAATACGTGTTGAACCACCAACTAAGATAACTTCATCAATTTCAGATTGTGATAAACCAGCATCTTTCAAGGCTTGTCGTACTGGAATTTTTGTACGCTCTACTAAATCAGCGGTTAATTCATCAAATTTCGCACGAGTCAATGTCATTTCTAAGTGAAGAGGACCTGCTTCGCCAGCTGTGATGAACGGTAAGCTGATTTGTGTGCTTGATACTCCAGATAAATCTTTTTTCGCTTTTTCTGCAGCATCTTTCAAACGTTGCAATGCCATTTTATCTTGTGATAAATCAATGCCGTTTTCTTTTTTGAACTCAGCTACCATGTGATCAATGATTTTGTTATCGAAGTCATCCCCACCTAGATGGTTATCTCCAGCTGTTGATAGTACGTCAAATACGCCATCACCTAATTCAAGGATAGATACGTCGAACGTACCACCACCAAGGTCAAATACTAGGATTTTTTCATCACGATCTGTTTTATCCAAGCCATAAGCAAGCGCTGCAGCAGTTGGTTCATTTACAATACGTTCAACTTCTAAGCCAGCAATTTTACCAGCATCTTTTGTTGCTTGACGTTGTGCATCATTGAAGTAAGCAGGCACAGTAATAACTGCTTTTTCAACTTTTTCACCTAGATAGTCTTCAGCGAATCCTTTGATATATTGAAGGATCATTGCAGAGATTTCTTGTGGTGTATATGATTTCCCTTCTACTTCTACTTTATAGCCTGGTTCACCGATATGGCGTTTGATCGATGAAATCGTATTTGGATTCGTTACTGCTTGACGTTTAGCAACTTCACCCACTTGAATTTCCCCATTTTTAAATGAGACAACAGAAGGAGTTGTACGGTTACCTTCTGGATTTGCAATAATTTTTGCTTCGTTTCCTTCTAAAACAGCTACTGCTGAATTGGTTGTACCTAAGTCAATACCGATAATTTTACTCATAATTAACGTCTCCTTATCTTAGTTAATTTTATATCATGACATTATTGCGCAACAATAACCATTGTTGGTCTTAATACGCGGTCATGTAATTTGTAACCTTCTTGTAGTACTTCGACGATTGTGTCAGCTGGAAGTTCCTCAGTCGCTGGCACGGTTTGTACAGCTTGATGGAGGTTCGGATCAAAAGCCTCTCCTTTTGCTGGGATTTTTTCGATTCCTTCTTCTTTAAGTGCTTGTTTCAAGCTTTCTAGTACCATTTCAACACCTTTTTTCAAACTTGCACCCTGATCATCAGCCACATCTGTAGCCAAAGCACGCTCTAAGTTATCAATTGAAGGTAATAATTTTTTAGCAAGATCTTGTGAACGATATTTTTGTAATTGTTCACGCTCATTTTTACTTCGATTTGCAATATTTGCAATCTCAGCTCGAGCACGTAAATATTTATCTTCCAACTCTTCCATTTCAGCCTTTAAATTTAAACGCTCAAATTCTTCAGCTTCTACGTCAGAGACACCTGAGTCTTCCGTCGCTTCCGTATCGATTTCCGTATCTTCTTGAATATCCGCTACGTCTTTTTCTAACTCTTCTTTTTTTTCTTTCACAAGACACACTCCTTTTCGTTAATCAGTCAGTGATTCGTTTTCATGCTAAGATCCAGTCAAATCAATTGATCGATAATAATCAGCAAGCTTGTTCGCTAATTCTTGACGATAGACATCTACCAGACCCAGCATTTTTGAATAAGGCATACTGGTTGGTCCTAACAAGGCTATTGTACCTCGACCGTGTCCAGCAATCTCGTAACTTGCTTGGATCATGCTCATATTTTGTAAAAGCTCATTTCCTAATTCAGATCCAATTTTGATGTGGATGTTACTATCCGTTGGGACGATCATTTGGGTTAATTCATAAGTATCTGTCATAAACGAAAACATCGATTTGAACTGCTCCAGATCTTGGTGGAGTTCATAATCTAGTAGATTCATTTGCCCACTTACATAAATTTTGTCTTCAAACGCATGTCCGAGTATCGTATCAAAAAGATTTGATATCCCTTCAGTTGTCTGAAAATATCTATGCAAAATCATTGGAATCTCTGTCCGCAATTTATGATAGACAGTCATCAATGGATCTCCCACCAATCGTTCATTGACAATGCGAACAATTTTTTCTAAATCTTGGCTTCCTAGATTTTCAGGAAGTGTAAAAACTTGGCTTTCTACATTTCCTTTATCGGTTACTACAATCGCAATCACTTGACGACTATTTAAAGGAACGATACGAAAACCAGTCAAACGGCGGTCTTTAATTTCTGGGCCTAACGAGAAGGTTGTGTAACTAGTCAGCTCGGATAAAATCTCAGCAGATTGTTGAATAATCTCGTTAATTTCATGAAATTCTTTGCTTAAAGACAGCCGAATCTGCTGCAGATCATCATTGGTTACACGAGCAGGTTTTAGCAAATGATCCACATAATGCCGATAACCTAATGCTGAAGGAATCCTTCCTGATGAAGAATGAGTTTTAAGTAACAACCCAGCATCTTCTAAGGCTTTCATGTCATTACGGATCGTTGCTGAGCTTGCCTTGACTCCATCTTCCATTAAGGTTTTGGAGCCAACGGGTATACCGCTACTCGTATAGTTTTGGATGATCAGACGTAAAATCTCACTTTGTCTTTGTGTTAACATCTTCTTCACCTCTCATTAGCACTCATATCTTCTAAGTGCTAACCCACTTACTAATATAGCAAGAAGCGCATAGTGTGTCAAGAAAAAGAACACCACTTTTAGCACTCTCATTTAACGAGTGCTAAAAGCGGCATTCTCTGATAAATACATTGATAGATCAACACGAAAGATAAATAGGTTTCTTAATACCTTCCATTATTTAATCGATATATAAAGAAATTTAAAGGTTTTATTGACCTCTCACAACTATTTTTCAAGCAAGAAACGTTCAAAGACTTCATTTCCTAGAAAAGTTCCTTTTGGCGTTAAATAAATTCGATCGGATTCATTTACCAATAATCCTTCTTTTTCTAAATCTGTCAAAACCTTTGAATAAAGCGATTCGATTGTTTGCTGATAACGTTCGTAAAAATGTTGTTTGGAAATTCCTATCTTTTTCCTTAACCCAAGAAACATTTCTTCCTCGATTTGATTTTCTCTTAAAAGTACTTCAGTTTCCAAAACAGGGAGTTCTCCTGCTCTTAATGGACGTAAATAATGTTGAATCGGTCCCTTATTACGGTATCGTTTATTCCCAAGATATCCACTTGCACCTGCGCCAAAGCCGAAATAATGATCATTGTTCCAATACATCAAATTGTGTTTTGATTCATGCCCCTTCAATCCAAAATTACTGATCTCATATTGATGACGTCCCTTTTTTTCCATCGCTTGTATGGTTTCTTCAAACATTCGCGTTTCGGTTTCTTGATCAGGCAGTTCTAAACGCCCTTGCCGCACCCAATTCATAAACATCGTTTTATTTTCTAAAATCAATGAATACAATGAATAATGGGGCAAATCAAGTGCAAGTGCTTGATTCAATGTCTCTCGATAGCCCTCTAACGTTTGTCCAGGTAACGCATAAATCAGATCAATACTCACATTCGTAAAGTTTTCTTCTTCTAAAAAACGCATTGTTTGGTAAACATCCTCTGCGGTATGTTTCCGCCCAATTTTTTTCAGCAACCGATTATCAAAAGTTTGCACCCCCATTGATAAACGATTCACTCCATAATTTTTCATGACCTGAAGCTTTTCTTTCGTTAGATCTCCAGGATTCGCTTCAACCGTAAATTCTTTTCCTTCTTTAAAAGGCAATATTTCCCTAGCGCCTGCTAACAAACGATCCAATTGCACTGCAGTCAAAGACGTAGGTGTCCCACCACCAACATACAGTGTTTCTAATTCTTTTACAGGATGTTGTTCAAGTGTGATTTCCATTTCTTTTAGAAGCATCTCGACATATTCATCTACGGGTTGACCTTCTAAAAATACTTTATTAAAGTCACAGTAATAACAGATATGCTCACAAAACGGGATATGGATATACGCAGAAACCTTTTGTTCTGCGGGATTGGTTGTTTCATTCATTAAACTAAATTCTCCTTACGTCGAAAAGTCGTACCTGTTTTCGACCTTCTTTAAACGGTGTTCAAGCGATTGCTTCTTCGGAATTAAGTTCAAAAAATTCAAAAATATGGAAAGCTATTTTCGATTTTTCGCTCTTAATTCTTGAAGCATACCATCGCTTTCACAACCTCTCATATACGCATACTAACCGTATTTTCCAAACAAATCCACTAAAAAATCCAAGAATCGACTTCTTGGACTAGTTTTTCTTTGGTTGTATTGGTTACTTGGTTATAAATTTCTAAAGTAGTTTTCATGTTGGAATGACCCACTCGCTCCATGATCGCTTTAATTGGAACGCCTGCTTCTGCCAATAAAGAGATATGAGTGTAATGGTAAAGACAGTAAGGTCTATACAGTGGCTAATCAAAAAAGACCTAAAAAATGGTAATTCAACAAGCATCTCCTCAATTGCTGAACTTATTAGCTATTTCATTCTGTCTTTTATGTTGTATGTACGTTTTAAATCTAATTCTTTTAATCATTCTTTTCTTTAGGTTTATCCATTTGAAAAACTCTGCATCACTTGATACAACCTCTGGGGGTTTACACACTTTTTTATAGACTACCTTTCAAAAGTTGACTCTCGTTTAGTTCTTGAAAATTCTTCGTTATTTTTTATAGCAGTATTTGTTAGTTTTTCTGAAAGAGTAGGTTTCATTGACTGGCCTCTTTTATTTCTTCTGTTATTAGATTGTTCAAAGTTATTAATGAGTTTATTGTATTCATCAGTATACTTTGTTGCTAACGAGGGGCTTAATTTTCCTTTTTTTACAAGCAACTCTATACAATTTTTCTCATTAATTATTGCATATTGAATATTCGTTTTTTCACACTTTAATGTTGGAAGGATGATATTCTCAAAAATATTAAGATTTTTTTCTGTCTGCTGAATATCACTAGGAGACATTTTCTTATTCGAGCGTAACTGTAAATGGAACTCATTAATTTGTTCACGTAAATATTTTATATTTTTAGTTGCCATGTTGAAATTGTTTGAAAGATCTTCAAATCTTATTGCTATAGATTCTTCTTGTGGAGAAAGAGTAGGTAGCGCTGTTGTAGGTTTATTCGTTATTTCAGGCATACTTATCGTTGTTTTATAAGTGCTACCCAAATGGGTTCCTTTTGATTTTGTAGACTTTTGTGAAAAAATAGTAGGACTTTCTGTTTCAAGAGAATGCACTGCAGGGGTTCTCAGGTAGTTTATCTCATTTTTTAGGAATCTTGTTAGCTTTCTACAATTGGCTAAAAAACTATTGGCCTCCCTTTTTTTGTTTTTTAGATTGTCTAAGTCCATTATGTAACGAAACGCATATTCTTCTACTTCTGTTCTATTCTCTATTCCATCATTTTTTAAATATTTTTCAAGCGATTCCATCTTCTGTTCTGTCTTATTCACAAAAGTTTTTAAATCATTCCTCACAAGAAGTAATTCTTTGCATAATTCTTCAGACTGCTCACGGTATGATTTTAATAGATTAATTTCTGCAGGTTTTTCAGTAATATATCCGTTTAAGAGTTTGATAAATTCTGACTCTTTTTCCACTAGTTGATAAATTGCTCCGTCATGAGCTTTTTGATCCTCGAGATGCTTTGAAAATTCTACATCAATTTCTTTTGATTGTTTAGATTTTTGAGCTGAATAGGGGTTTGGATCATCTACTTGCATTTCGTCTAATAGTCTTGAGGTTTGGTCAGTGTTCATCACATTATTGTGTTTCGAGTGTCGAACTTTGTGTGGATGAATTTCATCATTTTTTTTAGATTTTTTAGATTTTTTTTTAGATATTTGAGCTGAATAGGGGTGTCTTGGATCATCTCTTTGCATTTCGTCTAGTAGTCTTGAGGTTTGGTCAGCGTTCATCCCATTGTTGTGTTTCGAGTGTTGAACTTCGTGTGGATGAATGTCATCAGGTAAAAAATTAATTCTACCCAAGTTTTCTACATACGGATTTCGTTCTAATTCCCTTCCTTGATTTTGGTGTCCTAAACTACGTGCTTCATTTGCTATGCTCGCCACACCAAGAGCAGCAGTAATCAGTTTACCTATTCTCATATAGTATCCATCTCCTTTTCATTTAATGCTTATCCCATTAACTATGTACTTCATCATTTCTTTTGTTTTTTGGCCAACAATTGTTTAACCAATCAGCGATAATTCTGTTGTCTTTTTTTCATGATTTTATGTAACAATTTCTTTATTGCTTATGATTATAAAGATGTTTTTTTAAATGGCTTACGATTATTTCATATCCCCAAGCAATGAGAACAAGTATTACAATTCTCACATAAATAGGAAAACAATAAATAATAAATATGTTAATCAATTCAAAAATCACTAGTAATATTAAATAATGAAAAAATAGTCATATTTTAGATAAATATTTCATATAAAACACCAGCCAATCAAGATTTCTTTACTTTATTGGCTGCATACACTTATGATTACTCAACAATCAATATTCGAACCCCATTTTCATCCTGGTTGTTTATTTACAAGAATAATCATTCCTTTACTTGTATGAATAGTAGTTCCGATAGAACCAGTAATAGCTTGAGCTATCCTAAACCTACATAATGTACAATCGCTGCAAGCCCAACAGTTTTTGCAGTAGTCGCAATATAAGAGTTCAAATAAATATCTTTTGTTTCGTTATTGAAATTAAATACTTTATTTACCCTAGCCCTAAGTAGCTCTTTTCTTCTTTGTAATGCTATTTCGCTAGCAGTAAAAATTGTATATGGATCAATTCCTTATTGTTTCAAAATAGTGATTAAATCATCAATATTTAAATTAAATAATTGCCTGAATCCTTCAGTAAGCTTTTATTCAGTAATAGTTCTGTCTATTGATTGATTCAACGAAATTTCTGTATTTTCATTAGCAAATACATTTGATCCTATCGAGATTGATGGAGTAATAGAGACAACCAAATCAGATGTAAGTAATACTAATTTTCATTTAAAAATATGTATCCTCCCAATTATTTTATTTGTCTTATATGACGATACAACTGTAAACTAATAACGATGTTATTAGTTTACCTCATCATAAAAAGCGTTTTTAAAGTCATAACTGTTTGAATTTTTTAAATAAAAGAACTAATTTTAGTCAGCTAGTTACAGTAATAACAGATATGCTCACAAAACGGGATATGGATATACGCAGAAACCTTTTGTTCTGGGGGATTGGTTGTTTCATTGATTTTTGTTCCCCTTAATCTTATTTTATTTTGTTTCTTTCTTATGTTATAAAGCAACTTTAATTTTTCTTATTTGACTAAATAACTTTAACTTCCATCGATTCTAATATACTTACGTTTTCACGGATAAAAATTTTTTGTTTTTCTCCTTTTTCTTGATCTTTTTTCAGTTCACAATCCCTCTTGGTTTCTTATTTTTAAGCAAAAAAATAGACCTAATTATACTTGAAATTTCAAGAAAATAACTAGGTCTATATGCTATACATAGTTGAGACAGCACAGTTTATGTGGTAGCTAATCCCAATAGAAATAAGGTGATGCCTATGTTGATTTGTGGCTTGATCCCTAGAAAGGAATAAGCTTGTCTGTTTTTGAAGCACTAATATTTGCGATAGCTTTTGCAACGTTAGTTCTGACAGTCAGCAATCACAAAAACGACAAAAAATAACCGCAATTTACACTTAGGCAGTTTAACGGTTATTTTTTGTAACTATAATTAAACTGAGCCACCGTCTTAAACAGTGCTGTCAAAAGGGAACTGTTCGCGCAGTTCCTTTTTTCATTTTCATTATAGCATACGCTTATTCTTCTATTCAATTTTCAAAACAAAAGAACAGTTGTTTTTCATTTTTAAGGTAATAATAACAAATCCTATATGCTATAATCAGTTATGACAGTAAAGTTTAATGACGGTGGCTATCTAATCTGAAAGTGAGGTGGTGCTTATGCACATAATCTCAAACTTTAGAGAAAGGAGACGCCTTTTGTCTGTGGAAGCAGCGTTAGGGCTAATGATCAGTTTTGGATCTTTGATCGCAACACTGATTTTTGGCATTCTAACCTTAGCCCACAAAAACGACAAAAAGAAGTAACCGTCACTTTAGCGAGAGATTGGTTACTCCTTTTTGAGATAACTATATAACTTGCCACCGTCTTTAGCGGTGCTGTCAAAAGGGAACTGTTGACGCAGTTCCTTTTTTCATGTTTATTATAGCATACCCTTTCTCTTTTGTTCAATTGTTTCATTATTCATCATTTAATCTTTCATAAACTCATCATTTTTCACACTACAAAAACGCTTTTTACCCCGACACTTTATTTCAGTAAATTATTTCTTATTTTTCTTTACAACAACTATCTGCCCGATAATCAAAATCAACGTTACTCCAAAGCCGCTTCTTAGAAAGTCTCGATTCAGTAAATATTCGATAAAAATACCTATTAAACTGGCTACTAACGCCACAATGATAATACTAGCGTATGGATGATTTTTAGTATACTTTTTCCAGTTTTTATACAAGAAAACTCACTCCTCTATATTATTCCGGCTATAGCTATTCCAGCATCATTATAGCTAGTTCTCGTAGGAAACCAGCCTAACCTTTTTTAATTCTATCTTATTTTCTTGAAAATGCTGTATTAAGCGCTGATTCTAAAGTTGCTCAACGTAAATCAGAGATAATCTTATAGTATTTTTTCATGATGTTCTACCATAGTTTTTTATAGTTAATGTTTTAAAAAACGTCTTATGATTATTTCATATCCCCACCCAATGAGTATCAATATGCCTATTCGTACATAAAAAGGAAACTGATAAATAAGATATGTGTTAACTAATTCAAAAATGATTAGCAAGATTAAAAAAGAAATAAATGACCAACTTTTAGTGATATACTTCATCTAATATCCCTCTCTTTATGAATTTATTCCGCGCACTCTAGCCTTAGTCGTATTCCAGATATTTACTAATAAGTTGACCCCATATCATTGTGAGGATGAGTTTGAGCTTTAGATTGAATATAACCTATCTCTAAAATGACGGTTTTACTATTTTGGAACAGATTAGGTGCTGTTTATTTTTCTATTGATTGAGTGAGACACATAAATACCGATTTTCAACGTTTGGTCTTATTTATTTTGATTGTCTTCATATATTCTAATTCTTTTTTTACGTGAACAAGCATATAATAATCTTCGACATAAAGATTTTTTACTAGTATAAATAAATCATTCGATTTAAAAATTAAAAAAATGATTATCAGTGTAAAAATACTGATTAGAAAAATACTAAAATTTATACTGCCATTCTCAAAAAATTTTTGGATGAGATAGATCATGATAGGAAAACACAAAGCTACGATAAAGTTTTGCTAAATACTTAATATCTTGGTTCCGTGTATTTCTTTCTTTTCGATCAAGTATTCCACATCAAAAATCAATTGATTGATACTTCGTTCGTCAAGCATTCTTTCGGCTTTTCGTTTATATAAATAATTATGGTATTTCTTAGGACGACCATGCTTTGTTCGATATATTTTATAGCAACAGTATAAGATAAAAATTGTTGCCACAATAAATTGGTAAAAAATATTTTCAATATTGTTATAAGCATTATGATTTCCAGTTAAATATAAAAAAACACTACCCAAAATTACTACCGTAAATAACACTATAGGCCCTGCACTAATAATATACAAAAACAGATAAAAGGGTTTGATTACCCACATGTTTCTGAATGAACTTGCTTCTCGATAGATATCCGTATAAAATTTCATTGCTTCAATTTGCTTTACTTTGAGTATTTTTGTCATTTATCCATTCTAGAGTCCTTTCTTAATCACTTGTTTGAACTTTTTACTCTTTCTATTGAAAAATTGACGGGGAATTATTCCCAAGTATGGCTTCATCACATATTTTTTTGTGGATTTTTTATACTATAAACGCTGTCTTAGCGTCCGTAGTATTGACTACCATTCAATCGAAGTATCACTATATTAGTATATGTAGAGATTTTGGAAAAAGAATCGCTGACTAATGCTATCATTCCGTTGTGTTGAACTTTTCTGTATGACCACAATGTAAGGAACATGCTTTAAATAGATGGCCGGTTTTTCCATTCCGACAATTAATTATGATTCCTTCGCTACATTTGGGGCATATTTTTATACCCATTGGCAAAGAATTTAAAAGCTGAAATTTTAGCATCGTATCTGGTATGATTTGATTTAATAATTGTAATAACCCGTAGCGATCATACCACTCGATTTCTTTTGCTTTTTCATTTTGTTCAATTTCTTCATAGACCTGTTGATAAAAAAATGAAGTGGTGATAAACATTTTTTTATCCCAATTTTTATTTGAAATTCCTGAAAAATTAGTGATATCTTTACGTCCAATCAGTGTCGGTGTGGGTTTTGCGTTTAAGCGATTGGATTTTGCTTGTACCGCGATCCGCTTTTTTTCTTTCGTCAAAATTAAATCGACACCCCCATCTCCCACATACTTACGATGATCTTTGACATAACTTTTCTTCGTTATCTCAACCCCGTATCCTGCTAATCGGAAAGCTGCTGCTAAAAATTGCTCAAAATGTTCTCCTTGCCTCACTCGATCATCTTGGCTACTACCGAAATCTTTATCCATGTCACTTAAAAAGTCGATTACGATCTTCTCATCTTTCTTTTGCACAAAAGACGTTTTTCTTATTTCTAAGTATTGTTTGGAAACCACTTCTTGAGCGCTGCTTTCCAGTTGATTGGCTTCTTTGAATTTTTGTAAGAATTTAAAAACCATTATTTTCTCCTCTCGCTTATCGTTCTGACAATTAGATTGTAAATCAATAACAAGAGTATTAATTTGTTATATAATAAAAATTTTTAAATAATTTTTATTAAAAGAATCAATCCGTTGATACTTCGCTTACTAGAACTATTGTGAAGATTACAGATTTTTTTAGGCATTCTCGTTGATTATCATTGATTTGAACTATCGTTTACTAGGTATCATTCCTCTCCTATGCTCAAAGAAACTTTATCAAAAAGGCTCGATTATATTTTAAGGAAAGCTAACTTGTGTCCGAGTCACACAAAGGATTTTTCCTATTTGGAAAGATTGGATTGTTACTTGTTCTTGTGTTGATCAAAAACTCTGAATAGTCATTCAGAGTTTTTAGCCAATTACTTAAAACAACTGCGTGTACTGACTCACTAATCTATGATCCTTGATTTGCTTATTGGTAACAGAGTTGGCGTTTGTTTGAATCGAAGTGTCGTTATTCAACTTACTACCAACGTGGCTTTTCGGTAAAACGCTACATAAACTAGCCCCTCGCTCAATCAAGTCAGCGAAGGACTAGTTTTTTAGTAGATTTTTGATTGTAAAGTACCCTTAGTTCAAATCTTTCTTCAATAAATCTACCTATCTACTATTTTAGATTTATTTCTTCATTGTCGCTATGCCCATTGTTTGTGGGATTTTTAGGATTTCAATGATTGGCAGAAGCATTAGCGCCCCTAAAACAGCAAAACCTAGGCTATAAGCCAGTGGAATCGACAGCTGGATTTCCAATAAATGAATCACCAACGTAATAAATGATACCCCTAATCCTTGAGCTAAAGATTGGACAACTGTATTCAATGTATTGGCACTATTGCGTTCTTGTGGTGGAATTTCTGATAAACTTAATCCCATAAACGCTGTGAGTGCGAGCGAGCGTCCGATTCCTGAGGCAAAAGCTAGTAACATAATAATCGCTGGAAACGTGGTTGATTCAATGAAAACTAAACAGAAAGAACTACTCAAAATCATTAGGAATGACGCAATCAATGCCCCTTTGTAGTTAAGTGAGCGAATAATCGATGTCGTGAAGGGTTTGATCCCAATATTTCCAATAAAAATGAAAATAACATAACTTCCTGCAACGACTGCTGACCAATGAAAAATATTTTGTAAATAGATCGTCAACAAATATGGCATCGCTCCGACAGATAACCAAAGGATTGCCCCACTGGTTTGGCCGATTCTAAAAGAAGTTTTTGATAGGGCTTTTAATGAAAATAAGGGTTGTTCGACTTTATTTAAATGTTGATATGTGAACAAAAGAAATATTATTCCACTCACGATACACAAAATTCCTGCTATCTCAAATGAAAGACCGTCTCGTGAAGATAATTCTGCACCGACTACAAGTAAGGTGGATGCCGTTGCCATTTCCACAAAACCGAGCCAATCAAATTTATTTTTGATCAGGTCATGGTCTGACGGAATCAATGAATATCCTAGGATCAAGATCGACATACCGATTGGCAAATTGATCAAAAAAATCCAATGCCAAGTTAAATAGGTAATGATTGCTCCACCCATTATAGGAGCGATCGCAGGTGCGATTAATGCTGGCCAAACAAGATAACTCATCATTTTTAATAGTTGATCGACTGGCGTTTTTTCAAAAACGATCAATCGTGCAGTAGGTGTCATCAACGCTCCAGAGAAACCTTGTAACATTCGCATTCCTAAAAGAACCCCAAAACTAGGCGCAAGGGCGCTCCCTAATGAACTAATGGTGAATAGGAAAACAGCCAGAAGCCAGATTTTTTTCTTACCAAAATAATTGGCTAACCAGCCACTCATTGGGATAAAAATCGCCACTGTGACTAAATACGCACTGATTAAAAGTGAGATTTGCGACATACTTGTTGAAAAAGTAGTCGCCATTTTGGGTAAAGCTGTCGTAACAATCGTACCATCTAATATTTCCATAAATAAACTCATTGCCATGACTAAGGCAATTTTGATTTGTTGAGACATGTTCATTCCTCCATCTATCGTCCCTGATATATCTTTTAGATATATATTTTTTTGTATAAAAGAGACTGTAACCAAAAAAGTTACAGCATTTGTTCCTTTTTTATGACGTTTTAAAAAGCGCTCCGTTGATAAGGACTGTCACGTCTTGTTCTATTGATCAAGTCTATTCTTCCCTATAAGGTAGTTCTGATAAAAAATCTTCTGCCCACTGGATTGCTAACTGGGCTTTTCCAAGTAATAATTCTAACTTTTTAGTCGCATACCAATGATCAATTTTTTTTACTTCGTCTAGTTTTTTTAAATAGCCCTTGATTTCGTCAACCGTGATTTGTTTTTCACGTATGTAGACCATTAACAATTCTTTTTGTTCGTCTAATGAGAGATGTTGCATCGAATCGAGTTTGATTAAATAAATTTCTTCTGTATGAGCGCCACTGGGAACGTCTTGTTTCATTAATTCAAAAAATCGTTGACGTCCTTTATCAGTAATACTGGCAGTCTTTTGTGTACGGCCTTCTTCATTAACAGTAATAGTGATTAAGCCATTTTTTGCCAACTTGTCTAACAATGGGTATAAAACACCAAAACTGACTTTGCGATTTTTGCCTAAAGAAGCCTGCATTGCATTTCTTAAGTGATAACCATTTTGTGGTGATTCCATCAATTCTCCTAGAACAAACAGTTCATTCATCATGTTTCTTCCTCCTTATCTATCTTTTAGATAAAAGAATGATATATCTAATAGATGCATAAGTCAATCACTTTTCTTTATTAAGGTAATTAAGCAAACCCACTTTGCCATTCACATTCTTTCTGTTCTTAGTTCACCATTAAATAACTATTTTTATATATAATTAATATTAAAAAACATTTATCCAAAACAAAAAACACATAATTAAATAACTTTAATAAAGGAACTCTAAGAACCATTACATGATATAATGGGAAAAAATTTAGTAGGTGTTAAAATGAGAATGTTAGGAAACTTGATTTGGTTTATTTTTGGAGGCTGTATCGGTGGGATTGGTTGGTTTTTAGCAGGAGTCATTTGGTGTATAACGATCATTGGTATTCCAATCGGGTTACAATGTTTTAAGCTGGCAACTCTTAGCTTTTTCCCATTTGGTAAAGAAGTGATTTATAGCGATAGTGGGACTTCTTTAATTATCAATATCATCTGGTTGATTATCAGTGGACTCCCATTAGCGATTGCCCATGTGATTAGTGGTCTTATACTCTATATTACGATCATTGGTATTCCATTTGGTAAACAGTCGTTTAAATTAGCTAAATTAGCGTTGATGCCTTTTGGTACGAGAATCGTTCTAACCAGATCTTATTATTGATTAGATAGTTAAGAACCTGGTAACAATTTCTAGATCTAAAAAAGCCGAAGAATGTCAAAAAAGAAACAATTTTTGAAATCTTCGGCTTTTTTTTTTGGACAACTTTTAAGAAACACCAGGATCAATTATTGAAGACAACATCAACTATAGATTCACCTCTTTGATCACTGCTTGTTCATATTGTTTCGTGCCAGATGATTTGCTGTTGTGCAGCTAATGGTTCTTTAATCATCGTTAAGACTTCCTCTTCAGTCAAAGCATCAGGGTAGTCACTCCAGATGGCAAAATAGGCACCTTGTACTTTTTTCATTTGTTCGTTTGTTAATCGTTGGTTTTCAGGAAATTGATCAATCGTCCAGTGGTCTTGAATCTTTTGAGCTGTAGGATATTTATAACTGGCACCTTCTCCTAAAACAAAATAGAAAAATTGATCGTTGACATTGATCAATTGATGGTCACGAGTGAGAAATTCCCCCGCAGTCGCCATTGTTGCTTGATGTTTCGTCCAATACGTAATTTGAATAGAAGGTTTTAATTTACTTTTCATGAGCAGTCCTTTTTTATAGACACCATCATTCCAAATTCTAGCTTTTTTACCTAATGTTTCGACATAGTCTGCTAACTCATTGATGTAGTCGATGAAAACATCATACTGACGGGTTGGATCGTGGTATTCCACGATTGCTTGTGCTTTTAATGCAGGATATTTATCCAACTCTGAAAATTCAATGTATTCATCTGCACCTAAATGGAAATAATCGGAACGATGAAATAACTCTGCATATTCTTTTATCATCTTTTTGATCATGGTAACTGCATCTTTTTTGGTGATATCAAGGGCTCGATTAGTGGGGAAAATCAAAGAATCCTCGCCTTTTCGCTCCATTTGCCATTGTGGATAGATTGCCAACAGCCGTTGCAAATGACCAGGACTATCAAACTCTGGAATCACAGAAATCCCCTTTTGCTCCGCATAATCAATCAAATCCGTCATTTCCTGTTTCGTCAAAAATTTCTCTGATGTGATTTCTGGAATTGTTTCGCATTCCAACCGAAATCCTTCATTATCAGAAAAGTGAAGTTGCAAAGCATTCATTTTCAATGAAGCCATGTAGTCTACAAGTTTTTTCAGAAAATCCATTGAATAAAATTTACGACCAATATCTAAAATCACGCCACGCTCTTTTAAAGAAGGTGCTTTTGTAACAGATAATGGCTTGTTTGATTCATTCATCAATTAGCATCCACTCCTTATTCTGCCATTAGTTGCCAACAACCAATGCCCTCCATCGTTTTTCCTGGTACTAAAGTTTCAGATCTCTTTGTCTGATTTTTTTCAGACAGTTCTTGAATGGTAAAGTTTCTATAATCCAATCCTACCTCAGACAGCAATAAAGATGAAGCGTTTTCTTTATAAAAAAAGTAATAATCGTCATTTTTCTGGGTCACATACCAGCCTTCAGGGGAATCAAACGGTACTGCTCTTGTCTCATAGATTCCTTCGCCATATTTTTCCAACCAATCGCCTAGTCTTTCTAAAATCGCTACCGCTTCTGTAGGTAACTCTCCATTTGGTTTAGGTCCGATTCCTAGTAGTAGATTTCCTCCTTTTGCAACGATCTGGACGAATGATAGAATAACTTCTGCTACTTCTTTATACTCATCATTTGGCCAATAGCCCCAATTTTTGGTTAATGGGATATTACTTTCCCATACTTTGACTGGTGGTTGTTCAGGTATTTTTCTTTCTGGTGTCACATAGTTCTCATAGGCCCCGCCAATGGTTCGATCGACAATCAAGAGATCTGGCTGAGAATGCCGAACTTCACTCGCTATTCTTTCCATATCCAGTTGTTCATTCCCCTGATTCACCCAGCCTCCATCTAACCATAAGATATCAAGTGGGCCATAATTTTGGCTAATTTCAGTGAGTTGATTCGTAACAAACCGATCATATTTCTGCCAGATTTCAGGAAACTCTTTTGGGTTATAATTTGCATATCGCCCAGTCGCTTCTCTTTCTGGCAACCAATAATAAGAGCTATGCCAATCTGGTTTTGAATAATAAGCACCTGTCGCTAGTCCTTCCTTTCTAAAAGCAGTAACAACTGCCTTAAAAATGTCTGCTTGAGGCGCTTTATGGTAGGGACATGTCGCTGCAGTTACTTTATAATCCGAATACTTTGTATCATACATTGTAAAGCCGTCATGATGTTTTGTTGTAAAAATCATGTAGCGAAAACCAGCTTGTCGGCAAAGCTTTGCCCACTTAGCTGGTTCAAACTTATAAGGATTGAAACTATGGATCAACCCCCAATAATCTTCTCGTAATTCGACCATGTTCGTGCGCCAAGGTATTTTTCTTGCCCAGCTGTCTTCTTGTGACAATTGCCAAGACTCTACAATACCGGGAATACTATACAGCCCCCAATGAAAGATCACTCCCAGTTTTTGATCTTGAAACCAATCGAGTTTTTTTTGGATATTAGCGGGTAACTCCTGGTAATGATCTGTTTCGCTTTGATGGTTTTCGACAATGTCTTTTCGCAGCTTACGGTCTTCGTTTTCCTGTTCAACTGCGGATACACCATGTGCTTTTTTCATGATCATCAACCTTTCTAAATAATTGAATACTTTGTTTAAAGGTAACTGTTTCAACTGTCAAATGAACTTCTCTTGGCAATACTTCTTTAAACGTTTCATCTAAATAGTATAACTGTTCTTTTGTTAGGATAATTTCAATCGTTCGTTCTTCCAATGGGGTTAGATGTACTTTTTTAAATGCGAGCAATTCTTTTTCTCGTGGGGGAATAAAACCTTGTTGTTTTTTCCCGTAAATTTGAATCGTCTCCGCCCCACTATAATTACCTGTGTTTTTCAATCGACAAGAAACCTTAATCGAATGATCTTGATGATCGGTAAAGAGTACATCGGTCAATTCAAACGATGTATAGCTTAAGCCATAGCCAAAACGATAGATTGGCTTTTTAGGATAATCGGTATACGTTTCTTTAAATTGAGTATTTCGATAGTTATAATAAACGGGTAATTGACCTGAATGCTCGGGAATCGTAAACGCTAATCTACCATTCGGATTTTTCCCAAAAAGAACATTCGCGATCGCTTTTCCTCCGTATTGTCCTGGATAGCCAGCGAAAAGAATCGCTGAAACATATGGTTCAATCGCTGAGATACTATGAGGTCGGCCTTCAATCAAAACGGCAATGACTGGTTTTCCATGTTTTGCTAATTCCTTGACTAGTTTAATTTGGCATTCGGGTAGTTCAATCGAGGCTAGGTCAATGTTTTCTCCACTAGTCATTTCTTGTGATCCCTGTAATGCAGCACCATTTTTAGCAAAAGCCGTTGAAAAATCTCTGGCACTGGACCCACCTAAAGTCACGACAATGACATCTGCATTTTCAGCTACTTGATTTGCTTCGTCTAGTCCTTGAGGTAGATCAGTTGTGATCTGACAGCCTTGAGCAAAAGACAATTGGGTAGTTGAATTTGCCGTGTGCTCTTCGATCCCCTGCAATAGATTGCAACATGATGCTATTTTTTTAAAAGGCGTGTAATCACCTAATAGATGATAGATATTATTCGCATGAGGTCCTACAACTCCAATTTGATTTAATTTCTCTTTTTTCAAAGGTAATATATTGTCATTTTTCAACAATACTAGACTGTCTTCTGCCAAAGCTGTACACAACGTTTCTTTTTGTGCCGAAGTAAAAGAAACTTTCGGTGAACTTTGGCTAGAGAAAAGACCTAATTCGCTTTTCAACTCAAGAATTCTTAAAACAGAACAATCAATCACTTCTTCACTTACCAGCCCAATAGCCACTGCTTGTTCTAGATAAGGAAACACCTCGTCCCATAAGCTAAGATCAACTCCACTAGAGATGGCTTTGGCTGCAGCCATTGATGGATCGCCACAAGTTTCTGCCACTCGATCTAATGCACAACCATCGGCCATGACAATTCCAGAAAACCCGTATTCTTCTCGTAAAATTTCTTGTAACAAATGGGGATTCGTGTGACAAAATACACCATCAATATCGTTATACGCTGCCATACAGCCTTTTGCGCCAGCTTTAATTCCTGCTCGAATGGCGGGTAAATGGATTTCCCTTAACTCACGCTCTCCGATTGCCACTGGACCAGAATTATGTCCTCCCATGACGTTTCCTTGACCAGCCAAATGTTTTAACACAGCTTTAATTTTTTGTTCTTTTTGTAAACCAGTTACAGCTGCTTGGGTAAAGGCCGCTGTTAGATACGGATCTTCACTAAAACATTCTTCTGTTCTGCCCCAGCGTGGATCTCTTAATAGATCTAAAGTCGAAATCAGTCCAAGATGAGCTCCTTTTTCTTGTAACTCCGCAGCCACGACTTCCTGCAATTGTTGGTAAAGTTCTGGATTCCAACTACATCCCACTGAAAAATTCGTTGGCAGTGTGGTGGCTTCTAAGGCTTGATGCCCATGAGGACATTCTTCGGATAATAAGACCGGGATTTTTAAACGGGTTTCTTTTTTCATGTATTGTTGGATCATTTGACTGACTTCTTGTGCCTCACTGGTTGTTAAACCAGTCAGCTCATTTCTTTCAGACCAAGGATCGGCACGAAATACCCCATAAATGACACCGACTGTGCCATATTTTTTCACTTCATTTTTGAAATAGTCCGTCAAAAAAAGCTTTCCATCTTTTTTTTCGTAGACTTGCCAGCCATACAATCGTTGATTCAATTGTCCAACTTTTTCTTTTAGTGTCATTTTTTGCAACAATTTTTGCAAATCACCCATCGTTCTGCTCCTTTAATTGGATTTTGAAGGTATGGATCTCGTAAGGTTTGAACACCACTGTTACCTCATGCTCACTGTCTAAAGCGACTGTTTCAATTGGATTTTCTAATAGATCGCAAATCTGTACATGTTGAATTGGCTGAGAAAATTTTAAGACCGTTGTTGTTTGGCGATTTTCAAATTCATAAGCCCGCATAATGATGGATCCATCCGTTTCAGCTTTCTTTAAGGTTTCCAGACAAATGTTTCGTTCTTGACAGTTCACCCACGAACCTTCTGGTAAAGTTTTCTGTTCTTGACGAACAGCCAAACAAGGGATATTTAATTGACGAGCTTCTTCTTGGGTCTTCGCTTCCTTCCACGTTTGAGCATGGCAATAAAGCGAGTAGGTGAACTGATGATTTCCTTGATCTGCTGTTTCATAAGGATCTGTGGCGGATTTGATCAATGAGACTCCTAAATGTTGGTATTGAGCATCAAAGCCATACTTTGAATCTGTCAATAATGAAATCCCATAGCCATCATCGGATAGATCGACCCATTTATGTCCACATACTTCAAACTTTGCTTTGTCCCACGAAGTATTTTTATGCGCCGGTCGTTGTAGATTGCCAAACTGGATATCATAAGTCGCTTGATAGGCATTGACAGGCACTGGAAACTCCGCTCGAAGGAGACTATGATTTTGCTGCCAATCAACCTTCGTTTCAAAATCGATTCGTGCTTTTCCGTGAATCAAATGGATGTATTGCGTAATAGTCGAATCATAAAACTTTCTAACGATTTTCAACGTGTCCCGAATCGGACCTTGATCAACAATCAATGCTTCTTGAATATCGGTAATGATTGTTGGTTTATTTTTATAGTAAAAATCAATGTCCCATGCATCATAATTTAAAGGCAGATCTTCGTAAACCAGTAGTTCGTTCACTGCTTTCTTACCAGCGATTTCTCGTTGGTTCTTTTTATCGAATGCACTGATCATACGATAGTGTTCGTCGAATAAAAGACTAAAGTCTTGTGTCTCGTATTGCTTAGTTAAAGGAGTGGTTTCCGTTTTAGTCGTGACTTCACGATCTGATTTTACAATAGTGTAATAACTCCCACCGAGAGCAGGTAAATGATCGAATCGTCCTAAGAATTGTCCATCATACGTTTTTTGGCTGACAATCGACTGACCTTGATGTTCCAGACATTCTCCTGATTCCAGTGGTAATGGAACGATGACTTGTTCACTTACTCCGCTAGGGTTGAACAGATAAAGAAACTGTCCTGCATCGTGACTTGGCAACACTGTGTCAATTAATTGGTTCATTTCAGTGAAAAGTTCGTGATAATCAATATCTGTCTGATCATAAACTTCTTTGATTCCGCTTCCTGGAAGAATATCATGGAATTGATTTAACAATAATTGTTTCCATGATTTTTCCAACATTTCAGCTGGATATTTTTCTCTGGCGAAGATACTATATAATTTTTCAACTGTCTGTAATAACGTTTCACCAAATCGATTGTTGCGCTTGTTTTTCCCGATTGAGGTGTATGTTCCTCGATGGTATTCAAAATACAGTTCTCCGAGCCACTCTTTTTCCTGATGTTTGGTCATTTTTTCTGAGAGTTCTTCAAAAAAATCAATCGCTGTGCTTTCAATGACTTGGGGCATACTCGGCAAACCTTTTTTCATACGCTTCAACGTTTCCAACATGTCTCGTGTTGGTCCTCCACCACCGTCTCCATAACCGTAAGCGATCAGAATACTGTCATTGACATCCTTATCTAAGTAGCGTTCCCAACTTCCTTTCACCGTATAAGGATCGAGTAGTCCATTGTAAGTCGTATAGTAAGGTGTCGGGCTATAACCGTCACTGATTGTCGTAATAAAATGAGTTAGCGCTCGGCTACCATCGATTCCTTGCCAAAAAAAGCTGTCATAAGGGATCTGATTGAATTGATTCCAAGAAAGTTTTGTTGTCATGAAATAGGGCGTGTTTGTTTTTTTCAAAATTTGCGGTAAAGCTGCAGAATAACCAAAAACATCTGGTAACCACAAAATTTGACTTTCTTGACCAAACTCTTCGCGTATAAATTGTTTCCCATAAAGAAATTGACGGACCAATGATTCACCTGAAGCAAGATTACAATCTGCTTCTACCCACATAGCCCCTTCTGGAATCCACTTGCCTGCAACAATTTTTTCTTTGATTTTCTCATATAGTTGCGGATAGGTATCTTTGATCAATTGATACATTTGTGGTTGACTCTGAATGAAAGTCAGTTCATCATATTCCTCCATTAATTTCAATACAGTCGAAAAACTACGTTCTCCCTTTTCAACCGCCTGCATCACTGTCCATAACCAAGCCAAATCGATATGTGTATGACCAACAACCAAGGCACGAGGAGCATTTTTTACTAAGCCTGTTTGATAAAATGCACGTTCTAAGTGTTCTTTTGCTTTCATTAATCCTTGATAATATTCTGAGCTATAAGGTTTATAAAAATTCAATTGATCAACTACTTGTCCTAATTCTCTTTCATAATAGATATAATTCGAGTCATGCTCGTTTAGCGATCGCCAACTATCCAATATCACGAACAAATCGTAATAGAGTTCATAAGACAAAGGATCGATCAGCCTTAGCTCAACCGTCAAAGGATATTTTTTTTCCTCCCGACCTGAAAAAACCTCGATTTGCAATGGAATCCGATCTCTTGAAGCATATTCTTTGGGTAACCGCAAAGTCGTATGGTTAACATCTAATCCTTGGATCCGCTGATCATCAAAATACACTTTTATTTGTGGGTTTGTCGTTGAATCCCATTCAGTTAGTGAAGAAAAGATTGCTAAATCGACTGTTTGATTTTGAAATTCATTTGGTAAACAGAGTTCTCCTGCAATTGTATAGTACTGATTTTTTTCGCCAAAATAAGCACCTCTTTCAAATTCTTTTGTCCCCGTTTCAGAATGAAAAACTAAATTCTCAACAGGTATCGCAGTTTTGATTATGTTCTTTTTTAACTCTATGATGATTCGTTGCACACGTTCAAATTCTAGTAATTTTTTCACACTATTCCTCTTTTCTAGTGAAAAGCCAGGAAACAACTAAAAAAATTGAGCTCCTGGCTTGTACTATCTGTATTATTTTTGTTCTTTTTTCCAACTATCATATTGTGTTTGCATTTCCGTGATAATTTCATCTAGTCCAGCCGCATTCATTTTTTTCTTCATATTATTCAAATTCTCTTGTGTTTCAACTGAGCCAGTGTTGATCAATGCTTTAAATTCTTCTTGTACGTTATTCAAAGCAGCAAGTTGCGTTGTCACAGCTTTCGTGTCAAAGTTGAATCCAAGTGCTGGGGATGCTTCTGCTTGCTCATTATAAGATTTCAACACTTCCCATTCGTCTGTTGGTGCACCTTCTTGGTGATAAAGATTGAAGTAATTCCCAAACATATAAAATGGCATCGTATAATTGCTATGAGCATCTAACCATTTGATTGTCTTCTCCCCAGTTTTTTCATAATGTGTTCCTTCAATACCATAGGATAAGAGATTCATCAATTTTTCGTCGGTATTTACAGCTTCTAATAGCTTCATCGCTTCTTTTGGATGTTTCGAGTTCGCACTGATCACCGTACCGCCACCCATTGCTGAAGCATTCGTCACAATTGAATCTACCATAGGCGTTACCACTACATCTTTTTTCACTTGGTCTTTGACTGTTGCTGTATCAAGTGGTCCCATCACGATTGAAGTAACAAACCATTCTTTCCCAACAATATCGGTTTGTTTTGCCAGTGCTGCATCTTTATTGACATAGCCTTTTTTCATAAAATCTCTCACTTTTTCAACCCGTTCAACGTATGGTTTCTCAAAATAATAATTGACGATCTTCCCTTCATCTCCTTCAAGGTTGATCCCAACGGATGTTGATAATTCATCGAATTTATAAGGGTTTCGGTAACCTTCAGACATGTACCAAGGATTGATTCCTTCTTTTTCCTTAATCGTTTTGAGCCATGGTTCAAGTTCATCATAGGTTTTGATTGATTCATACGGAACATCATATTTATCAACTAGTTCTTTAATGAAGACAAAATATTCCGTAGCAGCGATTTCTTTTTGCGCTGGTACCCCATATATCTTTCCATCAATGGTGGAACCTTTCCAAAAATTCTCGTAGATTTCAGCTTTTAATCCTTGGTTTTCATTATCAAGTAATTCTGTGATATCGTACAATGCGCCCTTTCGAGCATTGGTTAAATAATTAAATCCTCCTAGCCAAGAAGCAGTAAATGCGAGATCAAAGCTTTCTCCGGCATTGACCAGTGCGCTCATCTTTTGGTCATATTCACCCCAGTCAATTTGATTAAGAGACACTGTGACATTATATTTGTCCTTTGTATACTTATTGACCGCCTCATTCACTTTTGCCACATCTTTTTGTGGAATACCCGTTATGTACCAAGTAAGATCCACCGTACCAGACTCACTCGCATTACTGGTTTTGTTACTTGAACATCCTGTTAAAAGACCTCCTGCTAATAATGCAGCTCCTAGCAATACAAATTTTTTCATTATTTTTCCTCCTATACTATTCTTTCACTGCGCCAACAGTTAAACCACCAATAAAATATTTTTGAAAAAAAGGATATGCAATCAAGATCGGTAAAGTAGCTACTACTACCACCGCCATTTTGATCGTTTCAGTGGGTAAAGCACCGGTTTGGGTCATCCCCATTTTTCCAGCATTGTTTGCAATAAATTCAATATTATTCTCCATCTTCATCAACAAATACTGTAACGGTACCAATTGATTATTATCGGTATAAAGTAATGCTGAAAACCAATCATTCCAATAGCCTAAGGTTAAAAATAAGGCAATGGTTGCGATACCTGGTAACGATAACGGGAGTACGATTTTAAAATAAATCAACCACTCACTGGCACCATCGATATATGCTGATTCAATCAATGCTTCTGGGACAGACATTTGATAAAACGTTTTCAAAACCATGATTGAAAACGTGGACATACACAAAGGTAAAATCAATGCCCAGATAGAGTTCCTCAACCCTAAAACATTCACAATCACAATGTAATTACCAATCATCCCACCGCTAAACAACATGGGTATCAAAGAATACCTTGATAAAAACCCTCGATAAGCGTAAGTCTTTCGAGAAAGGGTATACGCAAAGGTCGACATTAAAAACACACCGATGACGGTCCCAATGATCGTAATGAAAATCGTTGTACCGAAAGCGGAAAAAATCGCTCCTTCTTCAAAAATTGCTTGAAAAGCTGCTAGGCTCCATTTTTCAGGTAGCAGTCGGTACCCGTTTCGTTGGATCGATTCTGAATCAGTAAAGGCGATAATACAAACTAAAATAAAAGGAACAGCAGTTAAAAAGGTCAATATCCCTAAACCCAGACTAATCAAAAGGTTATTTTTTTTACTGATTCGTCCAAATCGGTTCAAAGATTCACCTAGTGTTTTTTTTGCTTCCACTCTTTTTCCTCCCTTAAAAGATTCCTTGTGTTTTATCGATTTTTTTGACGATCATGTTGGTTCCTAACACTAAAAAGAAGCCAACTACTGACTGCAACAGTCCACCAGCAGCCGATAAACCGATATCTCCCATAGACGACAATCCGCGATAGATATAAGTGTCAATGGTTTGTGTCACATTGATAAGCGCCCCTGAATCTTTTGGCACTTGATAAAACAATCCGAAGTCTGTCCGAAAGATCCCCCCTACTGCTAAAATCGTCAACATAATGATCACCGGTTTCAACATAGGAATCGTGACATACCAGATTTGTTGGAATTTTGTTGCTCCATCAAGAATAGCTGCTTCGTAATAAGATTTATCAAACCCGCATATTGCGGCTAAAAAAATAATCATATTGTAGCCCATCGTTTTCCACATTTGTACAACGACTAAAATATAAGGCCAATACTTTGCTTGCATATAAAATTGGATCGGCTCTTTCCCAATACTTATCAAAAACTGATTGATAAACCCATTTGTCGGGTCCAAAAATGCAAATACGATATAACTGACAACGACCATCGAAAGAAAGTAAGGAATAAACATGACACTTTGATACAATTTTGATAGTCGCTTACTGAAAATTTCATTTAACAATAATGCAAGGATCAATGGCACGATGATTCCCATAACAATGAACAGCACATTATAACCAACCGTGTTGCGAATAATCAGGCTAGCATTCCCACTTTTAAAAATAAATTCAAAGTTTTTAAAAGCGACCCAATCACTCTTCATAAAACTCTCAAAAAAATTACCACTTAATCGAAAATCTTTAAACGCCACTAAAATCGCAAAAAGTGGAAAATAGGAAAATATCGCAAACCAAATGATTCCTGGTAAAGAAAGGAAAAATAAAGGTCGGTTTTTTTTAAATGTTTTTAACACACGATTTTCCTGCTTCTTTTTGACAAATGTTGCTGCTAAATTTTCTTCCATCCTGTTCAACTCCTTATCTATGTTTATCATAAAGTAAATAAAGCGCTTTCTCAATTTGCGATTTTATAGATTTATTGGCAAAATTATAGACAATATTTTTTGTGTGTAATAAAGACACAAAAAAGAAGAGTCTGGAATATCACTCTTCTCGAAAAATGATTCATGATTTCATTATTGGTTTTGCAACACCTTTCTTAGTCATAAAAAATGATAAAAGAATGATTTTTCATTTTAGGTTCAACGGCTCTCTTTCATTTTCGAACTTGCGTGCTTTATTGGGGGTTATTCCGTATTCTTTTTTATAATGACGATAAAATAAACTGATATCATCATATCCTAAGGCTTTTGCGATCACAGTAATTCTTTCCGTACTCTCTTTGATTCGCTGATTGGCTTCTCTCATACGAATTTTTTTATCATATTCACTAAAACTCATATTCAATTCTTTTAAAAAAAGCTGTCCAAGATAGGCTGGATTCATATGAAACCGCTCAGCTAATGATTTTAAAGAGTAGCGTTTCGTGAAATCCTGATTGACTAGATATAAGATTTGGTCAATCACTGGAGAATGACTTTTTGTGGTACAACTTATTTCAGTCAGTTTTGAACAGATCGTACCTATCTTTTTCTTAAAAACTGATTTGTCTGCTGTCTTTAATGTGTAGAGCAATGGTTGTAACTCTTGATAAGCTTGTTCTTGTTTTTCCAGAGTAGCAATCCCTTTGTGAAGTGCGATCAGCAAGTAATGACATACTAACGACTGAATCGGATGGTCTTTCCATTGATCAATATTGGCAATAGCTAATTGTTGGAATGCTTCAATCGATTGGTTTTCAAGATAAGCTAAACTTTTAAAATAAATTTTCTGCGTTAGTTGGTATTCGTTGATCAATGTAGTTTTAGGAAATAGATCAATGACTAATGGGTTTTCCAAGATATTTTTACTTTCCATAAATGGTTCAATACTTCGATAAGAATGCGTGATCTCAATTAATGAATGGCAGCCACTACCGATGACCGCAAATAAATCAAATGTCTCACATAAATATTGAATACTTAACCGATAATGTTGTTCTTCTTTAGGAGAAAAAAACAAAAGAAGTTTATTCGGTTCCAATAAAAGGCTATAAGGTTGGACGAATAATACCGATAACTGCTCAGAAACACGTTCAAAAAGTTTATCATTATAAAAAGCACCTTCTAGGTAAGTGATGGTATAATTTTGCCAATCCGTGATTGGTTCAAGGATGTCCTGCCATTTTGCTAATTCCGTTGACGAAATTTCTTGATGCAGCAATTTCCGCAACAAATTGACACGAAACACATCAATCTGTTGATTGTTCTTCAAATGCTGAAAGAGTTTTTCTTCTTTTATTTCTCTTGTCAACTTCCCAAAAGTAGTGGCTAACTCAATAGGATCGACTGGTTTTAAAAGATAATCACTGCTTCCAATGAGAATGGCTTGTTTCAGATAACTAAAATCATCATAACTACTGATAAAGATGATTTTTATTTGTTTTTGTACACAACGTGCCTTTTTAGCAAGTGCCAATCCATCAATATCAGGCATTCTGATATCTGTTAATAAAATATCAATAGCTACCTCATTTAGGATTTTCAATGCTTCAATACCGGAAGTTGTTTTAAATGTCGTGAAATTTTTTGTGTTACCGGTTGTTTTTTTTAGCAGTTTCTCAATTCCTTCTGTGATTAACTGTTCATCATCAACTAGTAAAACATTCACACGATCTCCCCTCCTCTTTTTTTAGGCATGGTGATTTGAAATTTCACATAATCTTCTTGCGTAGTAAATGTTACGCCATACTGATGACCAAAGCGTTGTTTGATTCGATAATCTACCCCAAATAAGCCAGTAGGGGCAGTCATCTCCAGATCATGGCTGTTTTGAGCAAGTTGTTTTTGGATTCTTTGTTTTTCTACTTTTGGAATTGGCTTTCCGTTATTTACTACTTCAATGTACAACCGATCATCCTTTTCAAAACAATGGATCTCGATGAAATTATCCTGGCGTTGCGAATCAATCCCGTGATGAATAAAATTTTCGATGATTGGTTGGATCGTAAATTTCTCAATCAGCAAAGATTCAAGACTTGGATCACAAACGATATCATAAAATAGGGCATCTTCAAAACGTATTTCAAAAAGACTAAGATAAGCATCACAATATTCCAATTCTTCCGCTAAACAAATGACATCTTTCCCCTTGATCAATTTACGGTATAATGTTGCAGCATTTAAGAGCATTCCTGCCACTGCGTGATCTTCATTTAGTTCTGCTTTCATTCGAATTGCTTCTAACGTATTGTAAAGAAAGTGTGGATTGATCTGGGACCGAATACTTTGGATCTGATAATCCTTTTGTTTAATCTTACTTTTATAAACTTGATGAATCTGGTCATTTAACTGATACGCTAATTCATCAATACTAGAAGAGATCAAAGAAATCGCATCATCACTTTTATAGTCGTCTGATTGAGCGAACTTTTCAGGGTCAAAATTCCCTGTTTTTACTTTGGTAATTTTTTGAGTTAGTTGAGAGAGTCTTCCCTCTATTTTTTGCAAATACTGAAATAGAAATGGGAAAAAACCTAAAAACACAAGGATGGCAAAAAAAGAGTAGACAGTATAGATCAAAGAATATTCTGTAAAAACATTGGCATACTTTGTCGTGGCTGTAACCACGTAATGTTCTGCTTGACGTTGGTCTAGAACATATTTTGGTTTTATCTCCGGTGGAATAGGGTTGTTTTTGTAGAAAACTTGAATATTGCCGTTGTTTCTTAACACTTGATAATGAATCTTTTCAAATAATGGAGAAATATCATAATAAAAATAGACATCTGCTGCGTAACTTAAATCTGTTTCTTTATGTAATTCTTTGTGAAATCCAATCAGATTTCTATTCTTATTTATCTTAAAAATTTGCTTTTTTGTCTTTTCGATATCGTTTGGGTCTGCTAGATGAAATTCATCCACTTTTTTCATCGTGGTTGTCTGATCTTTATGAAAGACTACGCTACGTTTCGTCTGCGCATGATAAATAACTACAGTTGACAAATAATCATTCATTTTAAAGGACTGATTAACAAAATTTTGGGTTCCATTATACTTTGAACCGGCATGTTTCATGTAAGTAGTCGTTTTGTATTCGTAGTATTCTGCGAGTGATAAATTAGTAATTTGCCTCAAATCTTCCAAATCAGGTTGTTCCGCATACAAAAGCGCCAGCATATTATCTGTTGCATTTTTCATCATCATAATTTCTGTATAAAAATTTAAGTTGATTTCCTTTAGATTTTCATCTCTTTTTTGATGGAAAGAAACTGTGATGAGATAAATAATAAAGAATAACACTAATAAACTAACGCTCATCCACAACATGTAACGATAAAAAGCGTGTTTCAAAAGGTTATGTTTAATCCTCGTTATGCTTTTAGTCATTTCTCTGATCCAATCCCTTAATACTCGCTATCCGAGTTTGTAAAAATGGTGCATAAAAAGTTAAAAACAAGTAGCAGTAGCCACTAAAACCGACAAAAAAGAAGATAGCTGGCGAGCGTGGAAACAATAAAAGAACAAATAACAGATAGGCAATCGTAAAAAGCTGTAATTGCCATTTTTGAAAAGATAAAATCATCGCATTCAACAACGTTTTTAAAAAGGTGTTTTGGAAAAGGATCGTTTCCATGATAGCAAAAGGAAGGATCAACATCCCGTAGACCGCTAAAATAGCATAAATAATAACAAATATAGAAAAAATTGGAGAAAGTTCAACCATAAAAAAGAGAAATCCTATTGAAGCAATCAAACTGATGAGCAAATAGACAGGTAAACTATCCCAAGAACATGCCTTAGCGATGCTCCGCCAAAAAAATCGGAGATTGCTTTCCTGTTTCTTAATAATAAACTGATACAGCGATTCAAATAGTGCGATCAATGAAATAGCAAACAGAATCATAAAGAGACCCATTAAGATTAGATATAAAGTAACTCCTTGATAAATCATCAAATAAAGGTAACTGAACAGCGGTAAATTTACAACAATAAAAAAAAGATTGTTTATGACTACATAAATGATCTGTGATGCTACATCATATATTTTTTCTTCCCTTGTCATTTGAATACCCTCCCTAACCAATGTACTATTTTACGTATCTACCTTAACATAAAAGCGTTTTCTTGTAACGGCTATTTCAATTAATTTTTCTCTTTGCTCATTCTTGCTTTTCTTCATATGACCAACTAATATAGGATGTTCTTTCTTTTTACGAACAAAACAGTACGCATTGGTTCAACTTTTAAAAAAGATATCCCAGCTTTTGTCTGTAGACTATTTCCAGATGATTTTTAGACTTCCAAAATAACCGTTTTCTCTCTGACTCTTTCGTTCAAATTTTACTTCAACATCTATATTTCCTTTCAATTATTTAAATATTAAATAAAAAAAGTCTAATAATTTATTCTTTTATTCTCTTTATCCACACATTGATTCTTGCTATACTAAGAACGATTGAAAGTTGGAGGTGATGTGTGTGAAAGTGTACTATATTGAAGATAATGTATTCCATCAAGAAGAATTTCGTAAACAATATAATCGTAGTGCTAATTTAGCAGCAATTTCGTTAACCATCCCCTTGCCTTCTCAATTAGAAAAATTCTATGCTGACCTTGATTTTATGCCTATCCAAGACTCAGATATTTTTATTGTTGATATCGAATTGAACCGTTTTCATTCTGGGATTGATTTTAGCAAAAAAATTCGTCAGAGAAATCATTCTTGTTACATCCTGTTTTTGACGAATGACACAACTAAAGGGATGGAGATTATCAATCAAAATATTCGAGCAGATAAATACTATAGTAAAAAAGACATCATGGAAGCTGTAAATGGCTTGGAAGAATTATTGTTCAACCATTCGAATTTGCAACAAGGACAAAGTAAACTCATTAAAATCGAATCACTTTCTAAAATCTATTTAATCGACCCTAAAGAAGTCAATTACTTAAGTAAGATCACAGGTTCTCGTTCGACTATTGAATTTTTCTGTCAAACAGAATTTTTTTGATTCATGGAAAAATTGAAGAACTAAAACAAACGTTTCAAAACTTTCATTTTTTCAATGATTTGAAGAGTTACTCCATCAATCCAGCTAACATTAAATTAGTAGATAAAAAAAACAATGAAATTGTGTTTAAAAATGATGATACCTTGATCCTTAGCCGTCGAAGCATAAAAAAATTAGTGGATTTTATGGAACATCTGAAAAATGAAAATCATTTGGTTCATTAGTCCTATACGTACAACAAAAAGCCACCTACCTATTCAGTAAATAGGCGAGTGGCTTTTTTTAATGGACTGTTTCTTTTTTCAAAGTTAAGATACAGTAAAAACGTTGCTCTTGTTTGTCATACTTTAAATTCAATGCAAGATTCTCATTCTCTTCTACGATTTTTTTGACACTGTATAACCCAATTCCCTTACTACTTTTCTGACTAGTTGTTCCTTTTTGAAACAATTCAGTTAGATTTTTTCCAGTGTTTTTGCTGGGATTACTAAATTCAAAATAAAAACAATCCCACAAATGTTCAACGATGATCGTGATTTCTTTTTTTCTTTCGCCATCGTTTGATCATAATGAACAAACGCATTTTCGATAATATTTGTAAATAAGCGAATCATGTCATAGGAATTCATTGAAAGCTTGGGTATGATATGATTAACTTGGATTTTATAAGGTATCCGAAGCTCTTCTGCCCGCTTAACAAATTTGACAAAAACTCCTTGTAACAGTGGATCATAAATTTTTTGTAACTTCATGTGTAAAGCATCGTTGAGTTGCGTTTCAAAAAACTCTTTTTCTTCCCCTACGATGGCCTCTATTTCGTTATGAATTTGTTTATTCTGTACAAGATCTTCCATCACACCAACATAATTTTTATAATCATGACGAAATTCTTCTAGCTTTTGATAATATTCTTCATTTTTTTTCATGCTTTCCAAATAGATCTGATAGTATTCTTCCTTTTTCTCATTCAATAAAATCAAAAGCATAAGTAGTCCATAAAAGGAATTACTAGCAACTAAAATAAAAGAGGTTAAAAGGAAATCCAATGAATCCATCGAAAAAAGCAAATGATACCACAAAAGTGACATGAACATACATATAATCAAAAATGTCGAAAACAGACGATTTTTTTTATATGCGTATAGATAATTACTAATTCGAAACTTTTTATCTAATTCTTTCATTACAATTAGGATTACCACTAAAAGCAAAATTTCTAGGATCGCATTCGCTAATAAGTCATAATTTTCTAAAAATCGTGGCACTTCAATTGTCAAAAAAACAGAAATGCCGATAAAATTTACACAAAAAGTATTTAATAAAAAAACAATAAATAGATTTCTTGTTTCCTGAAAAATATATTTTCCATTATAAAAATAAAGTAAAACCAAAAATACTGGCGTCCATTCAATCAGCCATATATTAAGTAGCGTTAATCCCAAACGAATGAAGCAATCCATAAAAATCCTTTTTTTTGCAAATAAAATGAGACCTATCAGTGCAAAATTAAGATGAACCACTATAATATAAATAATCACTTCCATTAACCCATCCCCCTAAGCAAACCAGTTTATCATTTTCAAACATACCACTTTTTCATTAATTGGTGCCTCCCCTTTTGACAACCAATAACATTACTGTTATAAGATAACATGAATAATAAAAAATACTAGAAAAATCGCAAGCATATTTAGAATATTTGAAAAATTTAATTTTTATTTAACCACCTTAGAGCTTATCTGTAAAACTGAATCTCACGTTACCTTAACCTTCTCGATTAGATGGAAATCCAAGTTTCATTTATTCATCTTTTTTTAGTAGCATAGAACTATCCAAACTATTTCAATCAATGAACAGTCTTCTTTGATCAGCATTTGCACCATCCTTAATAAAACAATACAAAAAATAAGCCAAAGATAGCTTAAATACAAAAAGTAATTTTGGCTATCTTTGGCTTATTTCTCTAATTTCAATATTAAAAATCTGGATTTCAATCATTTGAATATCCCTGTTAACCAGTTCCACTATATTTTATCAATAAAAATAACTAAGGGGCATTGACAATTGTCCATTCCACCTGTGATGAATATTCCCCAGCATATCCACCGGGTTGCACATTTAGATAAAAATAGTTTTCTGAATTTTGTAGAATGCTGTAATTCCGGACATTATTATTAGTTGTTACTTCAGTCATAGGAAGTGTGATCGGATGTTCTTTTTCGATGACTTGTGCCGTATCACCATTTTGATAAAAAAGAGTGGCTGGTAATACTTGTTTACCATCTTTAAACTCTTCAGTTTGTGACACATTAAGTTTCCAATTCATCGGTTTTCCAGTTGTATCTTCTACTAAAAGATTGGCTGCCTGTGTCAAATTTGTTTGAATCGTATGACTAGCAACGGGGATTGACATGAAAGTCAGAAGATCTGGTACGTTTACAAATCTCACAACCCCCGCTTCTTTGATCACCTTAAATGTTTCAATATTTGATTGTTGTTGTTTTTCATTTTTAACATAAACTTCAAATTGATTTTCTCCTGCTGCTAAGTCTGCAAGTGTGAAATTCTTTGAAAAATCAACCATATTTCCAGGTTGTGTATTCGCAATCGAATCTGAATCATTCAGCTTTTTTTCAACACCATTTAACTTATAGTAAATATTGATCCACGAACCACTATCGGCTTTCCACTTGCCACTCAAAGTAAACCCTTGATCCCCCGGGTAAAGAACGAGCGTTTGATTAGCAAGATTATTTGCCAGTTCAATCGTAGGAGGTGAAGCAGGTTTGGTCATTCTTAAGACCGTTGAATCTTGTGCTGACTCACCATTACTTTTTTGGATCATCAAAGTCACATTATTCACTTCTGAAACTGATGGTAGCTGACTCAGGTCAACAGGTACACGAAATGTGCCATCACTCTTGAAGCAAGACAATAGTTCATCAGTGTTCATTATCATCCCATTGATTGTTAAGTAAGCTGTGAGATCGTCCAAAGGACCACTCCATTTACCTGTTAGCGTGATCTGCTCGGAATCTAATTCTAGATTTTTGCTCGTATCATCAAAAGATAAGGCTAACTTTTCTGATTGAAAGCTTGGCATTTCAGCAGATAAAAAATGAGTAAATCCAATATCTTTTTTCATACTATCCCAAACAGATGCACGCAAGACAAATTTATCCTTAGTGACTGCTTTTTCTGTGACTTTGGCACGATAGGTGATCGTCATTGAATCACCCGTTTTTTCCAATAATCGATAAACCGAGTAATTGTCACTATAAGGACCATCAGAGATACCGTCTGAAGCGAGCGGCAATATTTCTGTAATCCGCCCATCATAGGACTTGGAATCTCCAAATTCTGTATGTCCATAAAAGTTATAAGCCGTTATGATGTCATAGGCAACTTCCTTAGATGGAGCCATCAAATTTCCGTTACCTGTTACACCACCATGTTTATAAACAAGTTCGGGTTCTCCTAATAATTCCAACCCTTGCTCTTTATCAGGAAAAACCGTCACTAACGTTGATTGCTTATACTCTTCTTCAAGGTTTGTATCATCTTTTTTTTCTAAAACTGTTGTAACTGTTATCGTATCCCCAATCGCTGTATAATTTGGATTCCCATCTTTTACATAGGTGATTTTAGCATGGATATGTCCACCATAGATGTCAGCTTCTGATTGTCCATCAGGCCATGAATCCGCAACAACTGACTTAGTAGAGAAGGCTAGCTGAAAGAGACTGAACAAAGCAAAATAGGCGACTAGAAATAATAATTTTTTATTCACTTTTTGCTTTTTCATTTCCTTCCTCACCTACCTTTTTGTTGGAACAGTTTGTAACTTAAGAACACAATGATCCCTAATAGTAAGCCGCCTATCCCAATGATCATCGGCAGATAAGATACTTCTGCTTTTTCTTCTGTAATTGCTTCATCATTGATTTTTTTGGCATTTTCTGGTTTGATCGTAAATGTTTTTGCTAAATGCCATTTCTTTTGATTATTTTCTGTTGTCGCATCCACTGTTAACATATAAGTTCCCGGATCGATTTTCTTCTTGTTGACACTGATCGGAAAATCAAAGTTCGTATTGGGTGCGATCGACATATGATCTTTGTTTGCTGTATACAACACTTTTGATGAGCCTTTTTTAGTGATCGTCGCTTCCGTATGAACTTGACTGATGATCGTTGATGTAGGATTTTGTAAATGTGCAAAAATCGTTGCATACGAATTTTGTAACCCAGTTCTTACAGAAATTAATTTCAAATCTGGTGAGACAGGTTTACTGTTGTTCCTAAGCTCAACCCCAATAACATAAGCATACTTATTTCGAATCGCTGTTCCAGAAACTTTTTCACTTTGGTTCTCTTTTTTCGTTACATGGATACCTCCTAAAAGAATCCCGTCAAATGATTCTTTTGGCATTTTCAATTGAAAGTGCACGTCTTTTGCTTCTCCAGCTGGAATTGTTACTTCCTTTGCATCAGTGGTTAAGCAATCACTGACTTGGTATTTGGCAGAGGCATCCTTTTTAACTGTTCGTTGATTATAATCGATCACACCGTTTGTGTTGGTCGCTGCATTGTTGATCTCTATTTCAAAGACACTTTCTTTTTCTCCGACATTGGATAAATGAATGGATAGGTCGCGCGTTTCATTTGGTGCTTCAGTTAAATCAAAATAAGATACATCTTTATTTGTTTGTTCTTCAGGTATATTTGCACTTACACTATATGCAGATTCAGCTGAATCTGCATATGAGGTGAGCGAATTGACACCAAGGATTCCCCAAAATCCGATGATGCCTGTGACTAAACAAATAAAACGATGATGACGTTTATGCATCATTGTGCATCAGTTGGACCTGCAGTAAGGGTCCAAGTAATCGTTGCGGTATACTCTTTTGCTTGAGCAGAACCAGCAGGAACAGTCAATTGAACATTTGTATTGTTTCCTTCTTCTCCTTCAAATACATCTAACCAAGTTCCCTGACCATTCAGACTTTTTGCCGTCATAACTGGTTGAGCTTCATGATTGTTAAAAGTGAAATCAAAAGCATCAGGTTTGCCGCTGATGTTATCAGAAGTCGTTCGAGTATCTCCATTCGCAAATGATAGGATTGCTCCTTTTAATTCAGTGCTGTCAGCTGCTGAAAATTTTGAAGCAGTCGCAGTTAGTGACCAGCCACCAGCTACTCCTCGTTTATCTGTAATTTGAACAAATGGTTTTGCATTTGCTGCGACATAGACTTTTTTATTTTGTGAAATTTCTTGTGTACCAAAACTGATATTGGACACATAGTCAATTGAAAGTGGTCCTTGATCGCCAGTTCCATGATTGTTAGGATCATCTGGATCTACTTCGTCTGGTTTGTCGATTGGATCATCTGGATTATCTGGATTCACTGGTTTGTTGGAATGGGTATCATTCCCTTCGAATGTGATCTTTGCTGTTGAAGTTGCTGAATCACTCATTTCTTCTGCATAGATGGTCATACTCATGGTATTAATGGCTAACACACTTAATAATGTAGTTGCTAGAATATTTTTTTTCATGTTTCTTCTCCTTTAGATTAAGCTGGTGCGTCTGTTAATGTCCAAACAAGTGTGGCAGAATAAGTTCCTGCCAAGTTACCAGAAGGTACTTTTAATGAAACAGCTTCTGCTGACATCTGATCTTCCCAAGTCCCTAGACCGGTTGTTGCGGCAGCAAACATAATATTTTGTGCATCTTTATTTACTGTTACCGTTGCCGTTTCAGCTGCCGGAGATTGATTCTCTGTCACCGTTTTTGCTGTCCCTGCTGGCAAGCTTAGTTCACCCCCAGCTAACGCAACACCATTTTCAGTATAAAATCCTGCTTTTTCACTATCATAGCTAACTTGTAAGTTCCAACCTGCACCATTTCCTCGTAGATCAGATATTTGTGTTTCAACAAATTCATCTGAATTCCCAGCTGTATAGTTTTTTGTTTCACTAGCGATTTTTTGTGTACCGAAGTCAATATTTGAGATATAGTCAATACGTAAAGCACCGGTGTTTCCTGTTGGAATATACGTACCTGGTACATCTGGTGGATCAATTGGATCCGTTGGTTCATCCGTTTCATCTTGTTTCTCTAACCCAACTTTAGCGATACTTGTGCCATGAGTATCATCGGCTATTTCTGCATAAACGGTTGTTGCCTTCGCACTAATAACGAATGTGCTAAATAGTGCGATTGTTAAAACTACTTTTTTCATTTTTTTCCTTCTTTCCTTTTCTCAGTAAGAGGAAACCTCCTGCTGCTGTTACAATGAGTCCACCACAGATCATCAAAGAACTACTCTGCTGATCAATTGTTTTTGGGAGCTTTCTTTGCATCATTCTTTTTGTCTGCCCGTCTTTCTCTTTTGCCAGATCTTCTGATGATGCATTTGAAGGATTTGGTACAAAGCGGATCCCCGCTGTGCTTTGTACAGATTCAGCGTAGACAATCATTGTTCGCGTATATGCCTCAATGGTCAAAAAAATAAGGAACAAAAAGAAAACAATCGTCATCTTTCTCATCCACTTACCCTCACCTTTCTCTTTACAGCAAATGTAACAAAACCTCCTTTTTTTAATCTTCGCTCAATTGGGTAAATCCTATTTTACTTATATTCATTCTAAAAAAAGGCGTTTGAAACCGTTTAACCTTGCAATTTTTGCTTTTTTTGTCTTAAAAGATGAATCGAACGACTGACTGATAACAAATCGGTGTGATAGATCAAATTTCAAAATTGTTGTAGAGACAGTCAAATAAATACTTTGCTAACAATAGTTGGCTGTTTCTAACAATCTCAAAGAATATTCCACCACATTTTTCAAGCCATTAAGTATTCGTTTCACTATTTATTATGTAGACACTTAACTACGCTTCTGTCCTTAACGAAGACTCTTACAGCAATAAAAATTGACCGTAATTAAGAAGAAAGAAAAAAATTAATGGTGAACGTTTCACCCAAATCTATTGACAGAAAATTCAATTTTTTACTTTTTTTGTCTTGACACTGTCCATCATTGCTTCTATAATGAACAAAAATCATTGATAGAGAGAGTAACGAATAATAAGCATTTTAGAGAGCGATTGGTTGGTGGAAAATCGTAGGTCTATTATTTGTGAAAGTAACTCTGGAGATGCACAAGTGACGTTAGAAGTTTGTGCCGGCGATCCCCGTTATCGGATAATGCGCTTCACTATTAGTGAGTCGCTAAGAGATTGTTTATTCATAAACAAAAAAAAACGGTGGTACCGCAATGTCAATTGCCCGTTGGAATAATTATTCCAACGGGCTTTTTGTGTTTTTCACCAAAGAAAGGAAAAGATTTATGCAAATTTTTAGACAAAGACGAGTCAGACGTTTAGCTTCATTTCATTTATGTTAACTAAACGATTAAGGAGTTATTTATGATGGAAAAATTATCAACAAAGAAATTATTTTTATTAGCTTCACTCATTTTCGGAATGCTTTTTGGAGCAGGTAACCTTATTTTCCCTGCTCATTTAGGTCAACTTGCAGGTAGTCATTGGTTATCTGCTGGGATTGGTTTTTTGATCTCCTCTACTTTATTACCTTTAGCTGCACTGATTGCCTTAAGTAAAACACGCTCAAGCGGGTTGTACGATTTTGCTAAACCAGTGGCTGCGTGGTATGGTACCTTATTTCTTATTATGAACCATATGGCCTTAGGACCTTTATTCGCCACTCCCAGAACTGCTGCATTAGGATATCAATTTAGTTTAGGAATGATTTTACCAGAAAAGTATACAACGATTGGCTTATTTATCTTTTCGGTTATTTTCTTTGGCTTAGCCTATTATTTATCAACTCGTGAATCAAATTTATTAAAAATCATTGGAAAATATTTAAATCCATTAATCGCAGAATCGTTTATCAATTGACGACAATCTTTACAGCCATACCTGCTTTATTTGATGGTATCAAAGCATTACCTATTCAAAATCATTTGACAACAAATTTAACCAATTGGTATGTTCATACGATTCCATTTGCTTCCAGTGGTGTTGGTTTTATCCTGCCAGCAATCAGTGGCTTTATCATAGGCGTACTGTATTGTTTAATTTTTAAACAAAGAACTGAGTTAGACCCTTCTCTATCTAATTGAATCTTGTAACGGACAAAGAGAAGTTTTACCGAAATATGACGCTTCATTTGATAATTTGAGTGAAGCCAGAAGAAAGAAGCAAAAAAGAACAATGTTGATTATCTTTTGATAAACGCATTGTTCTTTTGCTAGTTTTCATTGATTGACCTGATCTTGTAAGAGAATTTGATTGTTAATCAGATCTGAGATAAACTCTGTGATATATTTTTCTTTTTCTTCATTAGAATAGTCACCAGAATCAGCAAATCGTATTAATACTTTTTCTTTTACATGACTAAGTGCTACATTTGTTTTTAATAATTCAAATATATAGATCGATACTTCATTATCTAAAAGATAGATTTCATCATTCAAGGAAAGATAGAGGTCGTTCCCTAATTTCTCATAGGCCAATTCGCCGTTCAGTCTCACCTAATCACGCTCCTTCAGGTCATTTCTGTCTGTTTCCAGATACGATACATTTGATTTTTTATTAACTCTTGCAATAATTGACATTCAGAGCGATCCACTCCATGAATATCATTGGTATGATAATAATGTTGCGCACGACAACCACCACCGCATAAATAGCGAAAAGAACAAGTTTGACAACCAGATAAATGATGGATATTTTGAGATTCAAGCAATTCTATCTCTTTATGGTTATAAATATCAGCTAATTTGTTTTTTCTGATATTACCTAATTTATAGTCATCTGTCTCCAATAATTTACATGCAAAAATATCCCCAACTGGATTGATAACGAACTCTCCCAAACCCAAACCACAAGATTCTTTAATTGTAAATGGCTTTAAAAATGCAGATCGTTGAGTACTTTTTTCTTTGCACTCGATTTCTTTTCTTTCTTCAAAAGATAATGAAATATCTGCCATACTACCTCTTCCTAATTCGCTAAATCCACCTAATTTATAGGCGATTCCATTCTCTTTAAAAAACTCAATCGTTTGATCAACTGATTTTAAGTTATAGTTGGTAACGGTTGCATTAACGTAAATATTATGGAAACCGATATCTAAAAGATTACGGATACCTCTCATTGCTATTTCATAACAACCTCTACCACGGTTCTTGTCATTTTCTTCTTTATCAATCGAATCCAAGCTGATGGTCATTGATTCGCATCGATCTGCCAAGAATTGTGCATTCCTTTTTTTTCCAATCAAGGTTCCATTAGTGATCAAACCAACCGATAAGCCTAGTTGATAAGCATAATCGATATATTTTAAAGAATCATGATTCAGTCCTATTTCTCCACCAGTAAAAATGACTTTTTTTACACCACAGTCTTTTAATTGATCTAATAGTTGGAACCATTCAATAAAAGACAATTGATCCGGATAGTTCTTGGTCATATCTGCTTCTGCGTAACAATACACACATTTTAAATTACATTGATGTGTCAACGCCAAATAAGCGGTTTCAGGAATGGTGACTTCATTTTTTTTTACTTTTAATGGCTCATCTAATAGAAGCTGAAAGATTTTTATTTTTTTTTGCGTAGACTCGGATAACGCTGAATACTTTCGTAGCTTCACCAACTCTAACTCTTCTTTAGAAATCACTAGCCAGCTGCTTCTTAGAACATTATGGAGAATCACTTCATCAAGAAAAGGATAAGCGTATAAATTTTCCTTGATTTTCATAGATCACTCACCTCTTTTATTAGCATCACAAACGAATAATAACATTTTGACTATATTAAATAGGAAAATAAAGTCGCCTTTTTAACAGGGGAGTTTTGTAGGGCAACTTTATTTTCCAATTAAAAATGGACATCGGAAGACTAGATTAAGAACCGTTACCAATCAATAACCCACAAGAACATGGGGACAAAACATTGCCAGAGATTTTTTTTAGTACAGGTTTCGTAAACATAACAAGTCTCCTTTCTGAACTTTTAGGAAAAAGCACGATAATATTCATTTTTTTTCCTAAATATAGTATAAACTTTGAATGAAAATATTGTCAATGACGGTTCGAGAGAAAAATTATTAAAACCTTAGTTATAAAATAAAAAAAATTAAACAATTGATGCGTTTCTTTTATATAACGTTAAAATTTCTAAGACATGTTGATTTGTTCTTCTGACTTATTTGATTGGATTCATTACTATCTATAAGTAAATTTGTTTTTATTTTATTTCATCACCTCAAATTTCCATAGTGATCATAAATTTTTATTAAGTTATTTTAAATAACGATTTTTTAAGTTTAAATTTGAAAAACACTGCTTTATCTGTTTATTTTATTCTAAACATAACGATTATTTAACGAACAAATCTATTTTTTTCATAAGAATTTTAGTATAATTACAATCTATAAAGTATATTTAATTCCTCATCAATCTGAAACTAACTTTTGGGTCATAAGGACTTTATTTTAATTCGATACCACGGTGTTTAAATAGTGGTTTAATTTTTAGGAGGGATATATTGAAAGGTTATTATTCAGTACAAGAATTAGCCGACCAACTTGGTGTGACAACTCGTTCAATTCGAAACTATCTGCACGAAGGGAAATTAAAGGGAACAAAAGTTGGAGGAAAATGGAAGTTTTCTGAACAAAATTTGTTTGATTTCCTTTACGGTGACAAGGAAAATCTAATGATCCAAAAAGATTATCAAGTGACGCTTGATGTCCCTGTCACATTAAAATTATCTCTTGTAACAGATGATTTTCACGAAATGGATGCCTTTAAAGAGCAACTTTTTAACTATCATTCAGAGGTTTATGCTAATAAAAATGATCGATTGATCCAATACACGCATTTCAAAGAAAATGAATATGATATCTTAATTGGTGGTAACTTTAATTATGTCACTAATTTCGGGTCATGGATCTATGAACAACTACAAAAACAAACATCCATTTCACTAAAAAAGAATTAGTTTTTTATTTGGAAAAAGAGACTGTGAAAGAAGCGATCTGCTCTGATGACAATAAGCCTGAATTTTTTGAAACAGCTTCCCATGTTTCAAAAAATTCAGGCTTATTTCAAGAACTCGATGCATAAACACCGTGTATAAGAGATTGCGAAAAGAGCGTTTGACCTGATTACTCGCCAAGTAAAAACTACGACGAGTAATCGTTGGAGCAATCAAGATAAAAATCTCGAAACAGCTCCCCCTGTTTTGTGGATTTTTGTCTTATTGCCGAAGGTCAGCTCTTTGAATGTCGTTTATTGTTTTTTTAGATTCTAAATTTATTATTTCCCCTATTTCTTGTTTCTATTAATAATGCTAAGTAGCTTTAACCCTTACCCCCTTGAAAGGATGGATATAGTTTCATGCCACCATCTACAAATAAAGTAATTCCTGTCACATAACTGGATTCATTAGAAGCGAGCCAAACAGCAGCGGCGGCGACTTCCTCGGGTTTACCCACTCGTTCCATTGGTATCATGCTTTCTAGAATTACTTTTTCTTTTGGATCTTCAAATTTTTCTGCATTAATCGGAGTTTTGATCGCCCCTGGTCCAATACTGTTGATTCGAATATTTTCTGGTGCGTATTCCATGGCTACTGTTTCTGTAAACAGCTTGACACCGCCTTTTGACGCTGCGTAATGAGCAAATGTCGGCCAAGGGATTTGTTCGTGAACGGAGGACATATTGATAATATTACCTTTGATCTGATGAGTTTTAAAATAATTCAACGCTGTTTTTGTCCCTAAAAATACGCCTGTTAGGTTCACCTTTAACACTTTCTCCCAATCTTCTAATTCCAGCTCATGGGTTGGTTTTTGCGTTTCCATACCAGCATTATTGACCCAGATATCTAAACTTCCGAATGTTTCGATTGCTGCTTTGAGCAGACGATCTATCCCTTCTTCTGTACTGACATCCGCTTCGACAGCTACTGCTTTGCCACCATTTTTTTCGATCTCGGCTACTGCTTCTTGTGCCCCTTCTTCATCCGAATGATAGTTGACAACCACACACATTTTTTCTTTACCAAAGCGTTCACAGATTGCTTTACCGATCCCTTTTGATCCTCCAGTTACTACTGCCACCTTATTTGTTAGATCTTTATACATATACTTTCCACCCTTCTTTTTCACCTACTGCATACTTCCTATATCAAGTGTACAATAGCACCCTGTCTTTTAGGCAAACGATACGCTTATTCGATCAATTTACTTTTTTCTATAATAAAAGAGTCAGCAAGCTACTTGCTGACTCGAATGATTTCACCAAAAAAGGCTTTTTTATTGGCTTCAGTTAAATTCAATACTTTTATTTAAAATAGTCCGCTGTCGCTTTTTCATCTGCTTTCAGTTGTTCAATCAATGATTCAACGTTTGGAAATTTCACTTGGTTTCTCAAAAAATGATGCCAACGGACTTTTACATGCTCTCCATAGATATCTTGAGCAAAATTTAAAATATATAATTCAACGGTAAGTTCACGATCATCACCAAAGGTATCATTATGACCGATTGATCCCATTGCTTGATACCACGTTTCACCAACTTTGATCTCTGAAACATAGACACCTTCTTTTGGAAGATGAACAGTACTTTTAACTTTGATGTTAGCTGTTGGGAATCCTAGCAGGCGGCCACGAGCATCGCCATGGACTACCACCCCTTCGACCTCGTAAGCAGCCCCCAATAAACGTGTTACTTCATTTATTTCTCCTGCGTTTAATAATTCACGTATCCGTGTCGAACTAATCTTCTCGCCACTGTCTTCTTCTTTTGGTACAGTGATGATTTCAAATCGATTTTTTGCATAACTTGGTAAGTGCGCTACATCTGCAATTTCTTTAGGTCCGTAAGTATAGTCAAAACCAGAAACAGCATATTTTGCATGAAGTCCTACGATATATTGATCGACAAATTCTTGTGGAGCTAAATGAGCAAACGATGACGTAAAATCGATTTCGTATAAATAATCAACACCTAATAAGGCCATTTTTTCTTCTTTTTGTTCCAACGTAGTCAAATATTTTACTTGACTTGGATTTATTTTTTTGAAGACGATTGAAGGATGTTGGTTGAAAGTCATCAAAGCTAATTTCAATCCTTCTTTTTTAGCAATTTCTTTTCCCCGATTGATAACACGTTGATGGCCTAGATGTACCCCGTCAAAAAAGCCTAAAACAAGTACAACGTCTTCTGGTGGGATCTGATCTGCTTGATAAGGATGTCTAATTTTGATAATTTTCATTTTTATACCTCATTCCTCAACACTTTGCTTGGTTTTAATTTGTTTTTTTCTTTTGGATTTGGCTGGTAAATACTTACTACTTTGTCTTGGTAAAAAAGTGCGATCTCTTCTGTCGGCATTTCTGCTAAGTTAAATACCTGATAATCTAAGCGCATACCATTTTTAACTTTTTCCCAAACACGATCACTAATGTCTACTCTCTTAAAACGAGCGACACCAGCTTCTAGTGGCAATAAATGTTCTTCAAAGGTTCCTGCAAGCATATAATCTGCTACTTGCTGTAAAGTGATTGCCTGCTCCTTCTTCATTCCTCCACTAGCTGTTCGAGTTAGATCGGACATGTGAGCAGGATAGCCTAATTTTTTCCCAGTATCAACAGCAAGCGTTCGTACATAAGTCCCTTTCCCGCATACTACCTCAAAACGCCAAGATAGCAACCCCTTCTCTTGGTCCCAATGCACGTCACTTGTTCTTTCAAAACGTTCAATCTGCGCTTTACGCACGGGACGTGTAACTGTTTCATTGTTTCTGGCATACTCATAAAGACGTTTGCCGTTCACTTTGACAGCTGAATACATCGGTGGTATCTGAGTGATTTCCCCGATAAAACTTTTCATCGTTTCATCAATTTCTTCATCACTGATTAATCGATCAACTGTTTTACTTTCGACGACCTCACCAGATTTGTCTTCTGTCGTTGTACTAAATCCTAATGTAATCTCTCCTTGGTATACTTTTCCTGCATCGCTTAAATATTCGATAACTTTAGTCGCTTTTCCAAGGCAAATCGGTAACACACCATCAACATCAGGGTCTAACGTACCGCCATGACCAATTTTTTTCATATGTAAGATTTTTCTTAATTTAAATACACAATCATGACTTGTCATGCCACGTTCTTTCCACAAAGGTAATAATCCGTCCATGTTTTTTCTCCCTATCCAATAAAATATCAACTTTGTCATTATAACACATCCCACAATAATGTGACGATTTTACCTTTTTTCGCTACGTTTTTATTATTTGGCAACAAACTTGTAATAAAACTTCACAAACCTGTAAATACAATTTATGTTATTCTCTTAGACAAAGGCAAGCTTGAATCCTTCATTTGCAGCCTTTGATTAAAACGAGTCGCAGCTTTTAAGGAATAAATGATCCTAGTCTTCCCCAAAACAAAAAACTGAGGATCATATACGAATCTCGAAAAGAGTCTGAAGTATAAATCTAACTCTTAATAAACGGTGTCCAAGAAGCCACTTCTTAAAAATAAGAGAGAATTTTTCAAAATAAGAAAAGCTATTTTAAAAGATTCTCTCTTATTCGTTTGGAGTTGACCGTTTCTTTCACAACCTGTTCGAGACACGTACAAATTGCTCATTTTTTTCTCATGTATTCTGTACAGTAAAATTATGGTACTGTGCGTTTGTCATTTTAAACTACTTGCATTGTGTAGTTTGAACTTTTTTTCTAAAAAATTGGATGATGGTGTAACTGCGGTATCTCTGCTTTATAAAAAGCTAAAACTAAAAAAACTACTAAAAAAGAGCTATAACCCCACTTCTTAAGGTTTATAGCTCTTTTTGTTTTAATCTTTATTTAAATTACGAAGCAACTCATCAATGTGGTTACCATACCCTACTGACTCATCTAATTCAAAAGTTAATTCAGGCGTTTTATAGATGCTTAAGTTGTGTCCTAATTCACGGCGAATCAGTCCACTTGCTTTTGCTAGGCCTTCCTGTGCTTTTTTCTTATCTGAAGCTAAGTCAGATAAAATACTATAATAGATGGTTGCTTGTTGTAGATCTCCCGTAACGTGGACATCAGTGATTGTCACGTTTTCTACACGAGGATCACGAACTTTTTTGCGTAAAATATCATTTACTTCTTTTAAAATTTCTTGACCGACTCGGCGGTCTCGATAGTTTGCCATATTGAGCGGCCTCCTAAAATTAATTTGTTTTGATTTCTTCCATAATGAAGCCTTCGATGACGTCATCGACTTTGATGTCATTGAATTTTTCGATCATTGCACCACATTCATAACCCATTTTAACTTCTTTTACATCGTCTTTGAAACGTTTCAAGCTAGCTAGTTGTCCTTCGTAAATGACGATACCATCACGGATCACGCGAACGCCACTATCACGTCGAATGTATCCTTCTGTGACATAAGCCCCAGCGATCGTTCCAACTTTTGATACTTTGAATGTTTCTCGAACAATCATTTGACCAGTGATTTTTTCTTCAAACTCTGGATCTAGCATCCCTTTCATCGCCGTTTCGATTTCTTCGATTGCTTTATAAATGATTCGGTGTAAACGAATGTCCACTTCTTCATTATCCGCTTGAATTTTAGCTTGTGGTGTAGGACGAACATTGAACCCAATGATGATCGCATTACTTGCTGCTGCAAGGGTTACATCACTTTCATTGATGGCACCAACTGCAGAATGGACGATTTTCACACGTACGCCTTCTACATCGATCTTTTGCAATGAAGCAGCCAATGCTTCTGCAGAACCTTGTACATCAGCTTTAATGATAACATTTACTTCTTTTAATTCGCCTTCTTTTAAGCTTTCAAACAAGTTGTCCAATGTTACCCGACTAGTGATCGCACGATGTTCTAACAACGCACGTTTGGCACGTTCTTCACCGGCTGCACGAGCAGTTTTTTCATCTTCAAAGACAACAAAGCGGTCACCTGCTTGTGGCACATCGTTTAACCCAGTGATCTCAACTGGTGTTGCTGGTCCAGCAGATTTTTCACGACGACCTAAGTCGTTGACCATCACACGCACACGTCCATAGGTATTTCCTACTACAATTGGGTCACCTACGTTTAAAGTCCCTTGTTGAACAAGTAATGTTGTAACAGGTCCTTTTCCTTTGTCTAGACGTGCTTCAATTACTGTACCAATTGCTCGTTGTTTAGGATCTGCTTTTAGATCCTCTACTTCCGCAACTAGCAAGATCATTTCCAGCAATTCGTCAATATTTTGACCAAATTTAGCAGAGATTTCAACGAAAATCGTTTCTCCACCCCAAGCTTCTGGAATCAATTCATATTCACTTAATTCTTGCATCACGTGTTGAGGATTTGCCCCTGGTTTATCAATCTTATTAACAGCAACGATAATTGGTACGCCAGCTGCTTTCGCATGGTTGATTGCTTCGACTGTTTGTGGCATAACACCGTCATCTGCTGCTACAACTAAGATCGTGATATCAGTGATACTTGCTCCTCGCGCACGCATACTTGTAAATGCAGCATGCCCAGGTGTGTCTAAGAATGTGATTGGTTTGCCATCGATATCGATTTGGTAGGCACCGATATGTTGTGTAATCCCACCAGCTTCGCCACTTGTTACTCGTGAATGACGTAATGTATCAAGTAATGTTGTTTTCCCGTGGTCGACATGTCCCATGATTGTTACAACTGGTGGACGAGAAACCAATGTATCAGGATTTAATTCTTCTGGTTCAAAGAATTTGTCGATATCTGCGATATCTACTTGGATTTTTTCTTGTGGTTCCATCCCATAATCTGTTGCTAAGAGTTCAATCGTATCTTTATCTAGTGCTTGGTTTTGGTTGACCATTACGCCAAGCATAAATAATTTTTTGATGATCTCTGCTGGTTCACGATGGATTTTCTTCGCAATATCCGCAACGTTCATGCCTTCAGTATACTCTAATACTTCTGGTAACTCACGGAATTTACGTGGTGGTACAGCAGGTTTATTGGAGGTTTGTTGTTTTCCTTTTTTCCCTTTTTTGTTAAAACGATTGCGGTTGTTATTGTTAAATTTACCACGATTATTATTGTTGTTACGGTTTTGGTTACCACCTTGGTTTGATCCTTGGCGATTTTGGTTTCCGCCTTGTGTTGATCCTTGGCGGTTTTGATTGCTACTTTGTGTTGCTCCTTGACGGTTTTGGTTATTTCCGCCTCCATTATTACTTCGGTTTTGGTTTGTTGATTGGTTTTTTCCTTGATTCACTTGACCGCTCCCTTGACCGCGATCTTGATAGTTGCGGTTATTTTTTTGTTGTTTCGTTTTTGTTTCTTGTTTCTTTTGTTCATTCGGCTGGTTTGTGGCTGGCTTTTGGCTGGCTTGCTGTGCTGGTTTTTTATTCGTCTGTGGTTTTTTGAACGCTTGTTGCAACTTCTTTTCATCACCAGTTGTGATTGCTCCCATGTGATTCTTCACATTAATCCCAAGTTGCTGCGCCTTTTCCACAACGTCTTTACTAGGCTGATTTAATTCTTTTGCTAGTTCATAAATTCGTTTGTTGCTCATGCAATCACCTTCCTAACCTTCAATTAGCTCCTTGGTTTTCTTCGCAAAACCGTTATCTACGATTCCAAATACTTTGCGAGGCTTCCCAATCATCTGCGTGATTTCAGCTTCGGAAAATAGTTCAAAGCAAGGAACTTCATAATATGAACTCTTATCTTTCACTTTTTTCTTCGTATTCTCACTCGCATCATTTGCTACAAACACGATCTTTGCTTTCTGTTTACGAATGTCTGCAATGGTCAACTCCTCGCCGGTAATCAACTTACCAGCGCGCATCGCTAACCCAATGAGATTCATGGCTTTTTGCCGATTTCCTTCATTCATTTACCGAATAGCTCTTTTCGTGCTTTTTGATGGGTTACATAATCGAGTAACTCTTGGTAGAATTCATCTGTCAAAGTCGTTTCTAACGCCCGATCAAGAATCTTCTTATCCCAAGCTTGTTGTACTTCAGCTGGCTCAAGTGAGACATACGCACCACGGCCTGGCATTTTCCCAGTGGGATCAATCGATACTTCCCCTTCTTTGGAACGGGTAATTCGAATCATCTCTTTTTTGGGTTTCATTTCACCTGAAACCACAGATTTGCGTAAAGGAATCTTCCTTTGTTTCATCTCTTCGCCTCCTAAGCTAATTGTTAAGCATCTTGATCCGTATTTTCAACTGTTTCATCGTTGAAAGCAATCGTTTCATATTCATCATCTGTATAATCAGATTGAACGATCGCTTCATCATGAGCGACTTCTTCAGAAGCTACTTCTTGATCTTGCGCTTGTTTTTCATAATATTCAGCCATATCTGATTCTGACTTGATATCGATTTTGTGATTTGTTAGTTTGGCAGCCAAACGTGCATTTTGTCCACGTTTACCAATCGCTAAGGATAATTGGTAATCTGGAACGACAACGGTACAAGCTTTAGGATTTTCTTCATCAAAAATCACATCGATCACTTGCGCTGGATTCAAAGCATTCGTGATAAATACCGCTGGATCTTCGTTCCACTCAACGATATCCATGTTTTCACCCTTTAATTCATTCACGATCGCTTGCACACGCTGGCCTTTTGGACCAACACAAGTTCCAACTGCATCAATATTTTCATCATTTGAACGAACGGCTACTTTTGAGCGATCGCCCGCTTCTCTAGCAATGCTTACGATTTCAACGATCCCATCGTAAACTTCTGGCACTTCTTGTTCGAATAAACGGCGTAATAGATCTGGATGGCTACGGCTAACGAAGACTTGTGGCCCTTTTGACGTATTTTCTACACGAGAAACGTACACTTTGATACGATCATGCGGTTGATAAAATTCATTAGGCATTTGATCTTGTTTCGATAAAACAGCTTCGATCTTTCCAAGATTTACATAGATATATCGTTTATCTTGACGTTCAACGATACCTTGCATAATGTCTTTTTCATACGCGCTGAACTCATTGTAAATGATGGTTCTTTCTGCTTCTCTGACACGTTGTAAAATAACTTGTTTTGCTGTTTGTGCAGCAATTCGTCCAAAGTCTTTTGGTGTCACTTCAAAACGGATGGTATCACCAATCTCATATGCCGGATTAATCAAAAGTGCATCTTTTAATGATACTTCTAATTGTGAATCCATTACTTCTTCAGTAACTTCTTTCACAGCATAGACGTGAATTTTCCCTTTCTTTTGATCAAATTCAACTTCAACATTTTGAGCTTGACCATAATGGCGTTTGTATGCAGAAACTAAAGCAGCTTCTAAAGCGTCGATCACGATTTCTTTTGAAATCCCTTTTTCAGCTTCTAATGCATCTAATGCGTTTAGCATTTCTTTACTCATTTTTCTGTTTCCTCTCCGTGATTAAAATTGGATCGCTAAGCGAGCTTTGGCAATATTTTTTCGGTCAAGAATTAATTCTTTTTCCCGTGTTTTTATGCGTATTTTCAATATCAGCTGTTCAGCATCAACTGATTGGAGAAATCCTTCATATTGTTTTTCTCCATCAACTGGTTGATAAAGAGAAACATGGATATATTCTCCAAGCGCTTTTTCGTAATCTTTCTCTTTTTTTAATGGGCGTTCTGCCCCTGGAGATGATACCTCTAGAAAATAAGCTTGTGGGATAGGATCTGGATCTGCTGCATCAAGTTTTTCGCTAAGTTTTTCGCTAACCCATGCACATTCTTCGATATCGATTCCGCCATCTTTGTCAATGAATACTCGTAAGAACCAACTTTTGCCTTCCTTCACAAATTCTACTTCGACAAGTTCAAAATTTTGTTCCTCTAAAATCGGAGTCACCATTGCTGTGACTGTTTCAACGACGCTACTCAAAAAGTTCGCCTCCTTAAAATTGCTTCCGTAATTCCATTAAAAAGAGTGAGCGAAAATTCCGCTCACTCACAGTTAGTATCATTACCTATAAATAACTATACCATATTTCATTTAAAATGACAAGCTTCCACGCTAACCCTTGATTAGAACATATCAAACAAGGAAAGTTGGTTTTCATCTGGAAGGTCTTTCAATACCCCGTTGTCGTTCATATACTCAATCAACGTTTTAGAAACTTTTCCTCGTGTAGCAAGATCTTCTTTTGATAAGAATGGTCCATCTTTTCGTGCTTCAACGATTTGTTTTGCAACGTTTGTTCCTAAACTTGGGACAGCTCTAAACGGTGCGATCAATGTGTCTCCTTCGATCACGAAGTTCACGGCATCTGATTTATATAGATCGATCATGCCAAAATGGAAGCCTCTTTCCAACATTTCATTCGCTAATTCAAGGACGGTCAACTGATTTTTCTCTTTGACTGAGGCATCCAAACCTTTATCTGTGATTTCTTTCATCGCTTGTTTTACCGCATCTTTCCCTTTACACATAGCCACAAGATTAAAATCATCCGCTCGAACTGAGAAATAGGCACAATAGTATAAAATAGGGAAATAGACTTTAAAATAAGCTACACGTAAGGCCATCAAAACATAAGCCGCTGCATGGGCTTTTGGGAACATATATTTGATTTTAGAACAAGAATCAATGTACCAATCTGGAACATTGTTTTCTTTCATGGCGGATAGATAGGTTTCTCGTAATTCATCAGGGATCTTGTTCCATAGCCCTTTACGAACGGTTTCCATAATCTTAAAAGCCATCCCACTATCTAATCCAGCATGGATCAAGTAAACCATGATATCATCCCGACAACCAATTACTTCAGCCAAAGTTGCATCCCCACGTTTGATCAATTCTTCTGCATTGCCTAACCACACATCGGTCCCATGTGATAATCCGGAAATCTGTAAGAGTTCAGCAAAAGTCGTTGGATGTGTTTCTTCCAACATTCCCCGAACAAAGCGTGTCCCAAACTCTGGGATACCTAGTGTCCCTGTTTTAGAATAAATCTGTTCACTGGTAACGTTCAAGACATCTGGACCGGCAAAAATTCTCATTACTTCTGGATCGTCAGTTGGGATCGTTTGTGGATCGATTCCCGATAAATCCTGCAACATACGGATTACTGTCGGATCATCATGTCCCAGAATATCAAGCTTCAGTACATTATCATGGATAGAATGGAAATCAAAATGCGTTGTTTTCCATTCTGAATTTTGATCATCTGCTGGATATTGGATCGGTGTAAAATCATATACGTCCATGTAATCGGGAATAACGATGATCCCCCCTGGATGTTGTCCAGTCGTTCGCTTCACGCCAGTCGCACCTTTGGCTAATCGATCAACTTCAGCACTGCGAAATTGTAAATTATGATCTCGCTCATAACCTTTAACAAAGCCATAAGCTGTTTTATCGGCAATTGTACCGATTGTTCCTGCTCGATAAACATATTCTTCCCCAAACAAAACTTTCGTATAGTTGTGCGCTTCTGCTTGGTAATCACCTGAAAAGTTCAAATCGATATCTGGTACTTTGTCTCCATGGAACCCTAAGAACGTTTCAAAAGGAATATCATGGCCATCTTTATTTAATCGTGCGCCACATTTCGGACATTTTTTTTCAGGCATATCAAACCCCGAACCGTAAGTACCATCTTCAAAGAATTCTGAATACTGGCAATCAGGACAATAATAGTGAGGGGCTAATGGATTTACTTCAGTGATCCCAGTCATTGTCGCAACAAAACTAGAACCAACTGATCCACGTGAACCAACTAAATAACCATCTTCGTTACTTTTATGCACCAGTTTTTGCGCAATCAAATAGATCACAGAAAACCCATTCCCGTTGATCGAATTCAATTCTTTTTCTAATCGTTTTTCAATGATTTCTGGTAATGGATCACCGTACAACTGTTTAGCTCTGGTATAACTCAAATCAGAAATCTCTTCTTCAGATCCAGGAATTTTTGGCGTATACAAATCATCTTTCACCGGAATGACCTCTTCACAAAGGTCAGCAATCTTATTCGTATTGTCAACGACGATTTCTTTCGCTAGATCTTTTCCTAAAAAGTTAAAAGCAGTCAACATCTCATCTGTTGTTCTAAAATGCACATCAGGCAAACTATGTCGGTTCAACGGATTAGCCCCACCCATTGAATTAATCAAAATCTTCCGATAGATTGCATCTTCTTCATTAAGGTAATGAACATTCCCAGTAGCAACGACGATTTTGTCCAATGACTTTCCGATTTCAACTAGATTTTTGATGATTTCTTCTAAATCATGTTCATTTTTGACTAGTTCTTGCTCAAGCAATGGTGCATAGACCGCTTTTGGCATCACTTCAATATAATCATAAAATTTTGCTCGATTTCTAGCTTCTTCAATTCCTTTTTGCATCATTGCTTCGAAAATCTCACCTTTATCACAAGCAGAGCCAATGAAAAGATTCTCACGTAATTTCTTCAGTTGTGAACGAGGAATACGTGGGACACGTTCAAAATATTCCACATTCGACATCGAGATTAATTTGAATAAATCTTTTAATCCAGCTTGATTTTTCGCTAAGATCGTCACATGAAATGGCCTTGCTCGTTTATACGAATCGCCTTCTCCCACATGAGCATTGAGTTGATCATGGTAGAGCATCTCATGGTTTTCCATTGCTTCTTTAACGAAAATCCATGCTAAATGACCTGTCGCTTCAGCATCGTAAATCGCTCGGTGATGCTGTTCAAGACTGACACCAAATTTTTTAGATAACACACCTAGACCAAATCGTTTAAATTGAGGATACAGATATCTGGCTAATTCTAGCGTATCGATGACTGGATTCGTCGCCTCTGGGATTCCATATTTTGCATAACTTGTATTCAAGAATCCCATATCAAACGCGGCATTATGGGCGACCAGAATCGAATCTTTTGAAAACTCGAGAAACAGACGTAGGACTTCTTCTTCTGATTTAGATCCTCGTACCATTTCATCTGTGATCCCAGTTAGATCAATCGTTGTGCGGGAAAGTGGGTGTCCAGGATCAATAAATTCATCAAAGCTTTCAATGACATTCCCTTTATACATCTTGACCGCAGCTAATTCGATGATCGTATCATAAACAGCAGATAGTCCAGTGGTTTCCACGTCAAATACGACATATGTTCCTTCATTCAAAGAAACATGTTCATCATTGTAAGCAATCGGCACACCATCATCTACAACATTGGCTTCTACCCCATAAAGAATTTTTACGCCTGCTTTTTTACCGGCACTATGCGCTTCAGGAAATGCTTGTGCCCCTCCATGATCCGTGATCGCAATCGCTTTGTGTCCCCATTTTCCAGCTTGAGCCACAAGGTCAGAGATACTATTGGTTGCATCCATCGTACTCATATTACTATGAACATGTAATTCCACTCGTTTCTCATCGTCAGGAGCATAGTCTTTACGAGGTGCATGCTTCACCTCAATGATATCTTGTGCATTCATCACCAGGTCTCGCACAAATGTATCTTCTTGGATACTTCCTCTAACTTTTAACCAGCTTCCTACGCTGATTGCATCAAAGATTTGTTCATCTTTTTCATTATTTGAAAATTTCTTAACAATAAAAGAAGAAGTATAATCGGTGATTTTTAACGTTAGAATCTTACGTTTTGAACGTAGCTCACGCACTTCTTTATCAAATACATAGCCTTCCAAGGTCACACGACGTTCTTCTTCAACGATATTGATCATTGGTATTGTCGGTTCATCTGCTGGAATATTACGACCTAACTGGATCGGTCCATCTAGTACAGGAAGTTGCTCTTTTCTTTCTTTTTTCTTTTGTTCATGGACAATCAAACTTTCCGCAGCTTGCTTCATGAACGCTTCTGCTTGTTCTTGCTTCCGCTCTTCAAACAGTTTTAGCACACGTTCTGCTTGTTCTTCATCAATTTCAGGTTCGATACGAAATTTAGGGAACCCGTAGCTGACAAACAGCGTTTCAACTAAAGGTAGATATTGTTGCTTTAAATAATTAATAGCGCCATTACTATCGACTGGCAAGACAATTTTCTTTTCCTTCAATATAGGGACTTGTGTTTTTAAAACTTGTTGAGCCAACGGCGTATCGCATTGTTGGCTTTCTAAAGCTTGTGCCCAATAATCTTGTAATAATTTTTCATCAAACTGCTGATCATCAGCTTTGATAGTTAATCTGATCTGTGCAATATCTTTAAATGCCAGTGTCAAATTTTGGAGCAATGATCGATAAAGCATGATCGGTAAAATTTGAGTAAAGTGTAGGGTAAACTCCCACAATCTTGATTTGCGGTGAACCACTACACGCTCCATTTCGCCAGCAGAGATTAGTGGATGATTTTTTTCCACTTCTTCTAGTTGGATTTGTTCCAACAATTTTTCAAATAACTCTCGTTTTTCTGACAAAACCATACGCCCTTTCTGACGAGGACAAATCAATGCTATTTCATTTGAACCTCTTCTTCTTTCAGTACTATTTAGTATACCCGTTTTTACATGGATTTACATTAAAAAAACGACAAAGAATTTTCTTTCTCGTTCTAAATCGTTGATTACTTAGCTAAATGAATCCTCACAACGTAAGCTGATTGGTACTCCTTGCTCTTGCAACGTAGTAACATGCAGTTCGCCCCAATCACATAACGCATCTAACACACTACTTAATGTTTGACCATATTCACTTAAGGAATAAACAACTTTTGGTGGAACCTGATGATATGAGGTTCGTACAACAATACCGTCTGCTTCTAATTCACGCAATTGTTGAGTCAACATCTTTTGGCTAAGATTAGGAATTTTTCGTTTTAAGTCGCTGGGACGAAGCGGACTGTGACGCAGGTTGCATAAAATAATCGGTTTCCATTTCCCACCGATAACATCCATCGTGGCTTCTACACCAATATTATACGTTTTTTCAATCATATTTCCCTCCTAAAATCCTTTTACTATCCAATAGTTACTTTTTAGACACTATAGCACAATAAAGTAGGTACTATCTATTAGAGCCTATCTAGTATACATTATATCTATTGAAAATTAAAGGAGGAGTATAGATGATCCATTCATTGAATGATCGAATCATGTTAAATAACCAAATAGAAATTTCAGGGATAGGACTTGGTGTCTTTCAAATCCCTGATACCCAAACTGCTGAAGTAGTCAAAGAAGGCATTGTAAAGGGCTATCGGTTGATTGATACTGCTCAAATATATGATAATGAAATTGGTACAGGAATCGGAATCAAAGAAGGGCTGAAAGCTGCTGGAATTTCTCGAGAAGAACTATTCGTAACCTCCAAAGTCTGGAACGATCATTTAACCTATGACGAAACGATCCAAGCTTTTGAAACCAGTTTAGCACGTCTAGGACTAGACTATCTAGATCTTTATTTAATCCATTGGCCTGGCGAAGATGCATTTTTAGAGTCATGGCGTGCTTTGGAAAAATTATATCAAGCGGGGAAAATCAAAGCGATTGGTGTTAGCAATTTTCAAATCACTCATTTAGAAAAATTATTGACACATGCGAATGTCATTCCTGTTCTCAACCAAGTGGAACTACATCCAAAGTTATCTCAAATTGAACTACGCAATTTCTGCGCAAAACATGCAATAAAGATCCAAGCGTGGTCCCCTTTGATGCAAGGGAAACTATTGAATCATCCAACTATAGTAGAGATTGCTGAAGCGCATCATATTACTCCAGCCCAAGTAATCTTACGTTGGGATGTCCAGCAAGACATCTTATTAGTGGTCAAGTCAGTTAAGCCCGAACGAATGAAAAGTAATGCTGACATTTTTGATTTCGTTCTTTCTGAAGATGAAATGACGGTTTTGAATGCACTGAACGATCATTTTCGGGTAGGACCAAATCCTGATACATTCGATTTTAAATAAAGGAGGAAGATGTAAGATGGAACTAGGTTTATCTCATAAGGTTGCGTTAGTCACTGGCTCAACAAAAGGCATCGGAAAGGCCATTGCGATCGAATTGGCAAAAGAAGGTGCAGATGTCATCATCAACGGTCGTCACGCACCGCTTGTTGATCAAGTGGTCACTGAATTAAAAGCAAAATTCCCCCAAACTAACCCTCAGCGTGCGCCATTTGATTTAGCAGATCCAGAAGCACGGCAAGAACTGTTTACGCAATTTCCTACAGTAGATATTTTGATCAATAATATGGGGATTTTTGAACCGATGGATTATTTAGCTATCACAGATGATATTTGGGAACATTTTTTCCAAGTCAATGTACTTGCTGGAAATGCATTAGCCAAAAATTATTTACCTAAAATGTTGAAGCAAGATTTTGGTCGTATCCTTTTTATTGCGAGTGAAGAAGCAGTGATGCCTTCAGGTGAAATGGCCCAATACAGTATGACCAAAACGATGAATCTTTCTTTAGCAAAAAGTTTATCCAAATTGACTGTTGGCTCTCAAGTGACCGTCAACACGATCATGCCTGGCTCCACCTTGACAGAGGGCGTTCAAGAAATGTTAACAACAATGTACGCAGACAGCCAATTGCCTGAATCTGAATGGGAACAAGATTTTATGAAAAATCATCGTCCACTCTCACAGATCCAACGCTTGATCCGACCAGAAGAAATCGGGCGTTTTGTTGCCTTTGTTTCTAGCCCCTATGCAACTTCTTTTTCTGGCGCTGCCTTGCGACTTGATGGAGGATTGGTGCCAACGATTTATTAAGAACGATTTTGTAACACAAATCAATTTCTTCTTACTAAAGAGCCAGTATGATTTTTCATTCGAACAAATGTGAGAAACAAAAAACGAAGGATACCGAGCCAAAATTTGCCTCAGTCTCATTAGAAAAAAGACAAGCCCAACTATTTGTTAGGCTTGTCTTTCATTTCAAGCAAGAATTTTCTTTCTTGACTGTATTTTATTGATTTAAAAGAATGGGTAACGTATTTGCTAGCTCTTCTTTGCGAACTTCAACCATTTCCCCAGTTTTCTTAATTTTGACTTCAACGATACCATCCACCGCTTTTTTACCTACTGTAATTCTAATTGGACAGCCAATTAAATCGGAATCTGCAAATTTCACACCTGCACGCTCATTACGATCGTCAACGAGTACTTGATAACCAGCAGCTAACATCGTTTGTTCAACTTCTTCGGTTAAGTTCGTTTGGTTTTCGTCTTTTAGATTCATTTGAACAACATGTAAATCAAAAGGCGCGATTCCTTTAGGCCAGTTAATGCCATTTTCATCTGAATTTTGTTCAACGATTGCTGAAAGCAGACGACTTACGCCAATTCCGTAACAACCCATAATGACAAATTTTTCACGTCCATTTTCATCTAATACGGTTGCGCCCATTGATTCACTATAGCGTGTGCCTAATTTAAAGATATGTCCGATTTCGATTCCACGTGTAAATGCCAATACACCATTATTATCAGGTGATGGATCTCCTTCTTGAACAAAGCGAAGGTCTTCATATGAGATCACTTCAAAATCTCGTTCTGGGTTGACATTCACATAATGGAACCCAGTTTCATTCGCTCCCGTAATAGCGTTCGCTAAGTCTTGGACATGACGATCAGCGTAGACTTTTACTTCTTCTGCTACACCGATTGGACCAACAGAGCCGAAATCTGCTCCTAGGTATTTTTGAGCATCTTCTTCTGTTGCTTCTTCTAAGAAATCAACCGCTAAAAAGTTTTTCAGTTTCACATCATTGACATCGTGATCCCCACGTACTAATACCAATACTGGGTTTTCGTCTGCCATAAATAAAACAGATTTGATGATTTTTTGTGGCTCAGTTTCAAAGAAGTTCGCTACTTCTTCAATCGTTTTTACATCTGGTGTCGCAATTTTTTCTAATTCAAGTTGTGTTTCATGTGATTTTTTAGGGACATAATAACTTGTCGCCATTTCTAAGTTAGCGGCATAATCGCTTTCTGTTGAGTAACAGATCGTATCTTCACCGATTTCTGAGATCGCCATGAATTCTTTTGAATCTTTACCACCCATTGCGCCACCATCACCAATGATTGCTCGGAAATCTAACCCACAACGTTTGAAAATCTCAGTATATGCTTTTTCATAATCTTTATACGCTTCATCTAAACTTTCTTCTGATGAATGGAAAGAGTAAGCATCTTTCATAATAAATTCTCTGCCACGTAATAACCCAAACCGTGGACGTTTTTCATCACGATATTTTGTCTGGATTTGGTAAAGGTTCAACGGCAATTTTTTATAGGAATTGACTTCATTGCGAATCAATTCAGTAAATGTTTCTTCATGAGTTGGACCTAAGATCATTTTGCGATCATTACGATCATTGAGACGATATAAATTTGGGCCGTAAGTTTCATAACGACCAGATTCTTCCCACAATTCCGCAGGTAAGAGAGCTGGCATCAACATTTCGACAGCGCCAATCTTTTCAAATTCTTCACGCATGATCGTTTTTAATTTTTCCAATACACGATTAGCAAGAGGCAAATAAGAATAAATACCAGCTGAAACTTGGCGAATATACCCTGCTCTTAATAAAATTTGATGACTTAGTACTTCTGCATCATTTGGAACTTCTCGTAATGTTGGAATCAACATTTTTGATTGTCTCATTCTATATACTCCTTCATTTCTCATATAATCATTTATCGTTTGTAATTATACCCTATTTATAAACTTTTTCTAGAAAAAGAATCGTTGGATATCATTCCATGTGACTAATACCATTAAAAGCATCAATAAACCGAAGCCTGCTAATGTGATAAAGCCTTCTTTTTCTTGGCTGATTGGTTTTCCACGAATCCCTTCCACGACGTTCAAGACAAGCTTTCCTCCGTCAAGCGCTGGAATTGGTAATAAGTTAACGATTCCCAAATTCATCGAAAGAATGGCCATCAAGCTAATGACCGTTAATATTCCTTGATCTGCAGCTTCTGAAGATAATTGGAACATCATTACAGGACCGCCCAATTTATTTAAACTAAAGTTTGTAAATAATGAGCCTAGTGCTTTAAAAATTTCTAATGAACTACTGAAAGCTTGTTGTGTTCCTCCAATGATTTTGTCAAAAAATCCCGTTTTCATTGGTGCTTTGATTCCTAATTGCCCATATTTTTTTCCATTCGATTCTACCACGCCTGGTGTTACTGAAAGGGTTTGTTTCTGACCATTGCGCTCGACTTCAACATTGAGTTTTTTCCCAGGATTCTCGGTGATCGTAGCCGTTAGATCTCCCCAAGAATGAATGGCATTACCATTGATCTCCAAGATTTTATCATTTTCTTTTAAACCAGCAGTTTGTGCTGCACCATTAGGTAAGACTTCGCCAATTTGATTCGTGTTAGTGACTTGAACTCCGCCATGCATAAAAGCAAGCAGAATAAATAACAAAATAGCTAACAAGAAATTATTCATTGGTCCTGCGAAATTCGTCAACATCCGTTGCCATAATTTGGCTGATTGGAACTGCACGTCTTTTGGAGCGATTCGAAGTTCTGTGCCATCTGCTTCAATGATCGAAGCATCATGCGCGACAGAATAAGTCACTTCTTGTTCTTCCTCGCCATTGACATAGCCAGTAATCGTTAATTCTTCTTCAAGATCATAACGAATCAATTCCATCGGGATACTATTTGTAAGCTGTACTTTTTTACTTAAATTGATTTTCTCTACGATACCATCAGAATTTAATAAAAGAGATAACGGCATTCCCGGAGCCATCTCTGTTTCATCGTCCCCGTTTCCTGCCATCCTCACATAACCTCCGATTGGCAATAAACGTAGTGTATAGGTAGTTCCGTCCTTAGCTTGATGCCCATAAATTTTGGGTCCCATACCAATTGCAAACTCTCGAACGAGAATTCCTGATCGTTTCGCAAAGAAGAAGTGTCCAAATTCATGAACAATGACCAAAATGCCAAAAACAATAATAAATGTAATAATTGTTTTCATTTTACATTCTCCTTTACTTTTTTTTAGGTTAAATAAAACATCTTAATTTTACCATATTAATAGCTATTCACCAATAGCCCTAGTTTTTTTAAAGAAAAGAGGTGGCGCTGGAAATAATCAATTTTTAGAAATAAGCCAAATAATCCAAAACTATTTTTCTTCTGGATTATTCGGCTTATTTTCTGAACGAACAACTTCTAAGACACCACGTATTCTTTTTTGAGTAAGATGTGAACATAAAGCTCGCATATTGATTTGAAAAAAGATAATGCTTCATTCCCATACCCATATTTAGTTAACAACTCATTGGCATCCTATTAAACTATTGTTATTTATAAATGAGTAGACGATTAGGCAAGTGCTCATTCAAGTCTTTGATGATCACTAAATCAATCCAAATAAATGCATGATTGGAAAGACAAAAAGCAAACTATCAAAACGATCTAGTATCCCGCCATGCCCTGGTAAGATATTCCCAGAATCTTTGACATCGTAGTGACGTTTGATCGAAGATTCAACGAGATCACCAAATTGTCCCACGATCGATAAGAGCATCGTTACAAGGAGCATGAAGAACAGCCCATGTCCAAATAATTCTTTGGCTGGATAGAACAAGAAGTACAACAAAGCAACGACTAATGCACTAGCAATACCACCTAATGCTCCTTCGATTGTTTTATTTGGTGAAACATCTGGACTTAACTTATGTTTTCCGTATTGTCTTCCAACCATATAAGCACCGATATCAGTTGCCCAAACGACAAATAATCCAAAGAGCAAGACTGCCAAACCTTCTGTTCTTGCATTGACAAAATTTTGAAATCCAATACCTACATATAAACTAGTAATTACCGGGAATCCCGCTTCATCAATCGTATAGGTATTCTTTGAAATAACTGATGTTCCTAGCAAGATCATGACGATCAAGTAAAAGAGCATAAACGTGCTTGTCTTCTCCGATAAAAAGAAAAACCAACGTTCTTTTGGCAGAACTAAAATGACTGCTCCAATCGCTGATAATATTCCTTCAAAACTTAACAACGTCAAGCCCTTCATACGGAATAACTCATAGACACCGACGACTGCTAACAAAGCTGCTACAAATTCGATTGTGATTCCACCGATCCATATAATTGGTATAAATAGGACCAGGGCAATAGCAGCTGTGATCACTCGTTGCTTCATGACTGATCTCCTTCTTTCTCTGTTTTCTTCACGCCACCGAAACGACGGTCTCTGTTTTGAAATGCTGCGATTGCTTCTTCTAGATGCGCCCCATCAAAATCAGGCCACAAAGCTTTTGTGAAATACAATTCGCTGTATGCAAGTTGCCAAAGCAAGAAGTTACTAATTCTTTCTTCCCCACTTGTTCGAATAACCAATTCAGGATCCCGCCATTCGGTTGGCAAAAAACCAGTCATGAGATGATCTGCAATCAGTTCTTCGTCAATAGCTTCAATCGCAGTTTCTTCATTTTTGACTTCTTCAGCAATTTTTTTGACTGCTGTCACAATCTCTGCTCTGCTTCCATAATTCAAAGCAAAGTTAAGGATCATTCCAGTATTATCTTTTGTTTGCTCAATTGCTCGACGAACAGCATCTTGTGTATGTTCAGGTAATACTTCTTCATAGCCCATGACACGAACCTGAACGTTTTCTTTGATCAATTCTGGAACAAATGTATCAAAAAAATCCACTGGAAGTTGCATCAAAAAACGGACTTCATCTTTTGGTCGTTTCCAATTTTCTGTTGAAAAAGCATAGAGGGTTAAAACTTTCACACCTAAACGAGAAGCTTGTTTGGTTACTTTTTTAACTGTCTCCATCCCTTCTTTATGTCCAGCAACTCGAGGTAAACGTCGATTTTGGGCCCAACGACCATTTCCGTCCATAATGATTGCGATATGCTGAGGAATGGGACCTTCAGCCGCAAAATGAAAATCACTTTTTTCTTGAATATACTTGTTTTTTTGCGGAAAAAAACGTAACATTCTTTTTCCTCCTATACTTAAAAGTTACCACTATCTTTAGTATTATATCAATTTATCACGTGATTTCCTATGCTGGATTACTTTTTTTAGTTATTTCTACGACTTTTTTCTTATTTTTTAACTTTTGCTATAAAAAAAGCCTAGGACAAGAAATCGTCCAAGGCTTTTTAGTAGGTGTAAAAATACATAAACAGCATTGATAAAAGACTGATTCTACCAAGCTTTATGATTAAACTTCCAGTAATTCTTGTTCTTTGTCACTAGCGATTTTATCTACTTCTTTGATGCTTTCATCGGTTAGTTTTTGTACTTCTTTTTCTAATCCACGTAGATCATCTTCTGTGATATCGCCATTTTTTTGTTGTTTTTTGTATTCATCAATTGCATCACGACGAATGTTACGAACAGCGATTTTTGCATTTTCTGCTTCTTTTTTTACATCTTTTGCTAATTCTTTACGACGTTCTTCAGTTAATTGAGGAATAATTAAACGAATGACATTCCCATCATTGGTTGGACTGATTCCAATATCACTTGCCATAATTGCTTTTTCAACATCTTGTAAAATGCTCTTATCAAATGGAGTGATCATTAAAACACGTGCTTCCGGGATTTGGATTGAAGCCATTTGGTTCAAAGGTGTTGGTGCACCATAATAATTAACTGTGATTCGATCAAGTAAACTTGCATTGGCACGTCCTGCACGAATTTGTCCAAGCTCACGTTGTAAATTTTGTGCTGCTTTTTGCATCTTTTCTTTTGCTTCTGTCATAATTGCATCTGCCATTTTTTATTTCCCCCTTACAGTTGTTCCGATATTTTCGCCTAAGATTGCACGACGGATATTTCCATGTTCATTTAAATTAAAGACAAGCAATGGGATGTCATTGTCCATGCTTAGTGAGCTAGCGGTAGAGTCCATTACTTGCAACCCTTTTGCAATCACTTCTAAATGAGTCAATTCTTCAAATTTCACAGCATTTGAATCTAATTTTGGATCAGCTGAATAAACACCATCAACATTGTTTTTAGCCATTAAAATAACATCAGCGCCAATCTCAGCTGCGCGTAATGCTGCAGTGGTGTCTGTTGAAAAGTATGGATTCCCAGTTCCACCTGCAAAAATCACGATTCGGCCTTTTTCTAAATGACGTTCTGCTTTTCTGCGAATATATGGTTCAGCAATTTGTCGCATTTCGATTGATGTTTGGACACGTGTTGGCACACCAACATTTTCCAAAGTATCTTGCAACGCTAAAGCATTCATTACAGTTGCCAGCATCCCCATGTAATCAGCTTGAGCACGTTCCATTCCCATCTGAGCACCGATTTGTCCGCGCCAAATATTGCCGCCGCCTACCACGATTGCCATTTCAACGCCTAATTCGTGTACTTCTTTGATTTCTTGGATGATTTCTTTAATAACAGGCGGTTTGATTCCAAAGCCTTCATTCCCAGCTAAAGCTTCTCCACTTAATTTTAAGACAACACGCTGATATTTCGGTGTGACCATGTTCATTCCTCCAATATTTTCTATTGCTATTTTACCATATTCAGGTAATTTAGCCACTAAAAGTCTAACTATTTGTACCTATGCCTAAAAAAAAGAGCTGTGACATACGTCGCTGCTCCTTTTTAATTCCAAATAAGCATACTATCTAATGTTGATCCAACATTTAAAAAGTGACTCGCAAAATGGATCAACATTAGATAACATATACTCGATTTTCAGAATTATTTTTTCACTTGGTTCATAACTTCTTCAACAAAGTTGTCTTCGCGTTTTTCGATTCCTTCGCCAACTTCAAAGCGTACAAAAGTTTTCACTGTAGCACCTTTAGAAGCAACATATTTTTCAACAGTCATATCAGGATCTTTAACGAATGGTTGGTCAACCAAAGCGATTTCTGCTTTAAATTTCTTCAAGCGTCCTTCTACCATTTTTTCAACGATATTAGCAGGCTTACCTTCGTTTAAAGCTTGTTCTGTAAGAACAGTTTTTTCATGTTCTAATTCAGCTTCAGGAATTTGAGTTTCGTTTACATAGCGAGGATTGATTGCAGCTACGTGCATAGCAACGTCTCTTGCTACAGATTCATCAGTTGTTCCATCTAAAACAGTCAATACAGCGATACGTCCGCCCATGTGTAAGTAACCACCGAAAGCAGCGTTATCTTCTTTTTCAACTACTTCAAAACGACGGAAGCTGATTTTTTCTCCGATTACTTGTGTTGCTTCGATCAAGTCAGATTCGATCGTACCTTTTTCTGTTTTGATCTTCATTGCAGCTTCCATGTCTGCAGGTTTGTTTTCTGCAACAAGTTCAGCGATTTCTTTCACTAGATCTTGGAACATTTCGTTTTTAGAAACAAAGTCTGTTTCTGAGTTAACTTCAACGATTGCTGCAGTATTTCCTTTGATTGCTACTGAAGCTAATCCTTCAGCTGCAATACGATCATTTTTCTTAGCTGCTTTAGCCATTCCTTTTTCACGTAAAAGATCTACTGCTTTTTCCATATCGCCTTCTACTTCAACTAATGCTTTTTTCGCATCCATCATACCTACGCCTGTCATTTCGCGTAGTTCTTTTACCATTTTAGCTGTTACATCTGCCATTATTGTATCCTCCTATAGTTTCTTTTTAAAAAAAGCTGTTTCAAAGGAGAGTGAGGCTTGTCGCCTAGCCTTTGAAACAGCTCCATCATTTAAAAATTATTCTGCTGAAGTGTTGTCGCCTTCTACAACGTCAACGATTTCTTCGATTGAAGTAGCATTGTTTTCTACTACAAAGTCTTCTTCAACTACTTGGTCTTCCCCTTGGTTACCTTCGATAAATGCATCAGCCATTTTTGAAGTAATCAATTTAACGGCACGAATTGCATCGTCATTTGAAGGGATAACTACGTCGATTTCGTCTGGGTCGCAGTTTGTATCAACCATAGCTACGATTGGGATATTTAATTTATGCGCTTCTTGAACAGCAATGCGCTCTTTACGTGGGTCAACGATGTACATTACATCTGGAATTCTTGGCATATCAGCGATACCACCCAAGAATTTTTCAAGACGTTCACGTTGTTTGTTCAAACCAGCAACTTCTTTTTTAGGTAGAACTTCAAAAGTTCCATCTTCTTCCATTGCATTGATTTGTTTCAAACGGCTGATACGTTTTTGGATTGTATCCCAGTTAGTCAATGTTCCACCTAACCAACGATGGTTTACAAAGTATTGTCCAGCACGTGTTGCTTCATCTTTGATTGCTTCTTGTGCTTGTTTTTTCGTACCTACGAATAAAGCCACGCCGCCTTCTTCTGCAACGCTCTTCATGTAGTCATAAGCTGCATCTACTAACTTAACAGTTTTTTGTAAGTCGATGATGTAGATTCCGTTTCTTTCTGTGAAGATATATTTCTTCATTTTTGGGTTCCAGCGACGAGTTTGGTGACCAAAATGTACGCCGGCTTCTAGTAATTGTTTCATTGAAATTACTGCCATTTTTGTTTCCTCCGATTTGGTTTTTATTTTTCCTCTCCCTGTCTTTCACCTCGCTGACAAACTTTTTCAAGCACCTATCAACGATCCAACAGGAATGTGGATTTGTTGATGCAAAAAGCATCTTTAAACATTATACAAGTAACCTACCTGTATAGCAATAGCTAAAGAGACATTCTTGCTCAACATTCAATATTTTACCTGACTTGCTAGTAAATATCAAGAGAAATCTCTAGTTGCCTCTGCATTTATTCTCATCTTTTATGCTTTACTCTCTCATTAACAAATGATCATAATTCCTAGAGTTATCTCATAAATCAGAATAATATTGGGCAACTCGATTTTTTTTTGATATGATACATGTGAAATCTTTCGTAAAGGAGAAAGAATATGCGTAAATCTGAGCGACATTTACTTATTAAACAAGTGATCGGGGAATTTACGATCCGTACACAAGAAGAACTCTTGGCCAAACTGGAGGATTATGGTGTGACAGCGACACAAGCTACGATTTCCAGAGATATTCGTGACTTAAAAATCGTAAAAGTACCAGATGAAAATGGCGTTTCCCATTTTGTTCTTTTTCAAGGAAAAAAAGGACTCGAAGCAAAAACAGATGATGAAAAACGGTTAGTCCAAATGATCGAAGACATCGTGTTAAAAGTGGAACGGGTCCATTTTCTGACGGTCGTCCATACCTTACCAGACAACGCACATCTTTTCGCTGCCGTTTTAGACGATATCAAACCACCTCATATCGTCAGTACGATTGCCGGGTTCGATACAACCATTATCATTTCCAAAGATGAAGAAGAAGCAAAATTGGTGGAAGCCTTCTTACATGCTCCCAAAGAAACAACACTTTTTTAAGCCAACTAAATTTAATCAACGCAGCATGAATCAATGAATGGATGATATCTGTCCCAATCACTTCTATATAAAATAAACCGCCCCTCACGAAAGCTGCTATTATAAGTAAGCCTTTCGCAAGGGACGGTTTATTTGTGTACGTTACTTTTCTTACATTTTATCTGGTGCGTGTAAGCCAAGCAAACGTAAATCTTCTTTTAACAAGACTGTTACAGCATAAACTAATGCTAAACGCGCTTCTTTTTGGTCATCTTCAACTAAAATTTTAGTATGTGCATAATATTTATTAAATGCTTGAGCTAACTTGATTGCATGTTTCGCAATAATAGAAGGTTCGTATTTTTCACCTGCTTGTAAAACAGTTTCTGGGTATTTTTGAATCAATTTTACAACTTCCCAGCTGTTTTCATCATTCAAGGCGTATTCTTGATCTGTCGATGGCGTAAAGTCGGCTTTTGCTAACAAGCTGACAGCACGAGCATGTGTATATTGTACATAAGGTCCTGTTTCACCTTCGAAACGGACAACTTCTTCTAAATTAAAGTCAAATGTATTTAGGCGATCGTTTTTTAAATCATGGAAGATAACTGCGCCAACACCGACTTGTTTAGCTACCACATCTCTATTTTCTAAATCAGGATTTTTCTCACTGATCTGTTCTTTAGCAGAGTCAATGGCTTCATTTAGCACTTCTTCAAGTAAAACAATTTTCCCTTTACGTGTTGATAGTTTTTTACCACCTTGAGTAATCAATCCGAATGGGATGTGATGCATATCATCTGACCAATCAAAGCCTAATTCTTTAAGAACAGCTTTCAATTGTTTGAAGTGATAACTTTGTTCGTTTCCGACAACATACAATGATTGTTTAAAATCATAGGTGCGTTTGCGGTAAAGAGCTGCTGCTAAATCACGAGTGATATAAAGTGTTGCACCATCTGATTTCTTGATCAACGCTGGGTTCAAATCATAAGCTGATAAGTCAACGATTTCAGCACCTTTATCTGCTTGCAATAAATGTTTTTCTTCTAAAAGTTCTACGATTTCATCCATTTTATCGTTATAGAAAGCTTCACCATTTAAAGAATCAAAACGAACTTCTAATAGATCGTAGATTTTATTGAACTCTTTCATAGATTCGTCGCGGAACCATTGCCATAATTCAATGGCTTCTTTGTCGCCTTCTTCCAAACGTTTAAACCATGAACGTGCTTCATCATTCAATTCTGGTTCTGTTTCAGCCACTTCATGGAATTGAACATACAGACGCAACAATTCATTGATTGGTTCAGAACGTACTGCTTCTTCTGAACCCCATTTTTTATAAGCCACAATCAGTTTCCCAAACTGTGTGCCCCAATCTCCTAAATGATTGATACGAATCGGGTTGTAGCCTAATTTTTCCATGATAAATCCGATGGAGTTCCCGATAACTGTAGAACGCAAATGCCCCATTGAAATCGGCTTTGCAATATTAGGAGAAGACATATCGATTGGTACGTTTCCGTTATTTCCGATGGAGCTGTCGCCATAATGTTCTTTTTCTTTCACGACAGAAGCCAAAACTTCTTTACTGATCATCGCTTTATTCATAAAGAAGTTTAAGTAAGGACCAACCACTTCGATTTTTTCAAAGTTTGTTGAATCGATTTTTTCTGCTAGGTCAGCTGCAATTTGTTGAGGGGCTTTTCGATAGATTTTCGCTAATGAAAAGGCAGGAAAGGCTACATCCCCATGGTCTGCAGATTTTGGATTTTCTAATAGTTTTTCTACTTGTTCCATTGTAAGATCGTCTTTGACAACGTCATAGATCGCTTTTGATACAATATCTTTGTTATTCATTTACATTCCTCCTATAAATACTTTTGTTTGCTGAAAACAAAAAAATCTCTAGTGATCATAGATAACTATGATCACTAGAGACGAGATATCCCGCGGTACCACTCCAGTTGTCCTATTTGCTAGGACCAGCTTCATCTGATATCGGTTGATAGCCGTCTGTCTTAGACAGAGTTCTCCAAGTGCGCTTCATTGTATCCTCTCGTTTGGCTTTCACCACACCCAAACTCGCTTTAATCAAGTAAATACAATTACTCTCTTGTTCAACAAACTATGAAATTATTATATTAATTGAATTATAGCAGAAAAAAAAACTGCTGGCTAGGGATTTCTTATAAAAAATGTCCAGAAGGTCTAAAGGAGAAGAAATACCAACTGGACACTTTTTAACATAGTTCATTTCCTAAGAAAAAGAATTCTTAGTTATCCGCTACGATGATCGTTCCTTCTTCAGATGCGAGAAGGTTCTCAATATTTTCTAAAGAAGTAATAATCGCTTTAGCTTTTGGTTTTGCCTCAACAAAGGCAATTGCCGCTTCGACTTTTGGCAACATACTTCCTGGTGCAAATTGATTTTCATCAATGTATTGCTTCATTTCTGAAACTGAAACAGTTTCTAGTTTCTTTTGATCTGGTTTTTGATAATTTACATAAACATTATCTACTCCAGTTAAAACGATCAATAGATCTGCATCGATGATTTCCGCTAATTTTTCAGAAGCAAAATCTTTATCGATGACCGCTTCTCTACCTTCTAAACCAGTTGCCGTTTCCACAACAGGAATTCCGCCACCACCAACAGAGACTGTAATCACGCCTTGTTCTACTAGCGTTTCAATCACTCGTGCTTCTTTAATTGAAATTGGTTTAGGAGAAGCCACTACTTTACGCCAGCCACGACCAGCATCTTCTTTAAAGGTTACTGTTGAATCAGCTTTCATTTGTTCATTGGCTTCTTCTTCGGTATAGAATGGTCCTACTGGTTTGCTTGGGTTTTTAAATGATGGATCGTTTTCATCAACGATGACTTGCGTAACAAGTGAAACCACATCTTTATCGATGCCTTTTTCTTTCAATACTTCACCCATTGCATTTTGTAACCAATACCCAATTGATCCTTCTGTCATTGCAACACAAGTATCTAAAGGCATCGCTGGTGTCTTTTCTGAGTCAGCTGCTTGTTGTTGGATCAGCAAATTCCCTACTTGTGGTCCATTCCCGTGAGAAATGATCAACTCATCCCCTTGTTCAATGAATTTTACTAAGTATTTTGCTGTTTCCATCAATGCCTCTTGTTGTGCTTTTGCACTTGCATCTGTTGATAAAATCGCATTACCACCTAATGCGACAACTACTTTACGATTTGCCATATTTGTCTTCCTTTCTCCAGAGAGTTCTGAATTTTCTCAATGACAAAACAAGCCAGCCCATGATGAGGTCCATTAAAGCTGACTCGTTTTGTTCTTGAGATGAATGTGATTAACCGTTACACACGAGGAATAAACAAGTTACCAAGTGTTGCTGCCATGATCGCTTTGATTGAGTGCATGCGGTTTTCTGCTTGGTCGAATTGACGTGCATATTTACTGCGGAAGACTTCATCAGTAACTTCCATCTCAGTAATGCCGAAGCGTTCTTTCATTTGTTCACCATAGATTGTGTTAGTATCATGGAATGCTGGTAAGCAATGTAAGAAAATCAAACGGTCAGTATTGTGCGTTTTTTCGATCATTTCCATGTTGATTTGGTAAGGTTTCAACAATTTGATTCGTTCTTCAAATTTATCTTCTTCACCCATTGATACCCAAACATCTGAATAAAGTACGTCAGCACCGTCAACACCTTTATCCACGTCATCAGTGATCATTAATTGTGCACCAGATTTAGCAGCAAATTCTTCTGCCATTTTGACGATTTCTTCTTCTGGTTGTAATTCTTTTGGTGCTACGATACGCATGTTTGCACCTAAAATAGCACCAGTCACAAGTAAAGAGTTCGCCATGTTGTTACGTCCGTCACCACAATATGCCACTGTGATTCCTTCAACTGTTCCAAAGTTTTCTTGGATTGTTAAGAAATCTGCGATCATTTGTGTTGGATGCCATTCGTCTGTTAAACCATTCCATACTGGAACACCAGAAAATTCTGCTAGTTCTTCCACCATTTTTTGGCTAAAGCCGCGGAACTCAATTCCGTCAAACATTCGACCTAATACTTTAGCTGTATCTTCTGTTGATTCTTTTTTACCTAATTGGATATCATTGGCACCTAGATATTCAGGATGCGCACCTAAATCGATTGCTGCAGTTGTAAAAGCTGCACGTGTACGAGTAGACGTTTTTTCAAATAAAAGTGCAATGTTTTTACCTTCTAAGTAGTGATGTGGAATGCCACGTTTTTTCAAATCTTTTAAGTGCTCAGAAAAATCGATTAGATATTGTAATTCTTCTTTTGTAAAATCTTTTTCTGCTAATAAACTTCTTCCTTGAAATACTGACTCTTTCATAACTAAAATTCTCCTTTAGGTTGTTTGTTTTTGTTTTAAAGAGGAAATCTAGTGGCAGCTGACAGTTAGACTGCCACTAGCATTCATATTATTTTAAATCTTCACGTACTAATGGTTGGCTCATGCAGCGTGGACCACCACGACCGCGTGACAACTCACTTGAATTGATTTCCAATACTTTGATGCCATAGCTACGTAATAATTCATTTGATACATAGTTACGGTTGTACGTTACGACAACACCTGGTGCGATTGCCAGGGTGTTAGAACCATCATTCCATTGTTCACGAGGAGCAACGATCGCATCACCATTACCAGTTGGGATCAAGACTAAATCATCCAAACCTAACGCAGCTTTTAATGACGCTTGTAAGTCATCTGAATGAGCGATCTTGATGTCATCGCCTGCTTGTTCGATCGTAAAGACATCCATTTTTCCTTCTTTACTTTGGATTGCTGGATGGATCGTGAATTTATCATGGTCAACCATGGTAAACACAGTATCTAAATGCATCATTGCTCGATTGTTAGGAATCTTGATTGCTAGGACTTTTTCAAAGCCTGCATGTTTAGCAAATAAATTACGTGCTAATTTTTCGATTGCTTTAGCGCTTGTTCGTTGTGAGATACCTACAGCGACGACTTTGTCACTTAGGATTAATTCATCTCCACCTTCGATGTGATCAGGGTTTTCACGATCTAACCATACTTCAACCCCTTTGTTCGCAAAACGTGGGTGATGTTTCAAGATGTATTCAGTAAACATTGATTCACGACGACGTGCTTCAAATGTCATCATGTTAACAGTCATCCCATTTCCCATTGATGCGGAAGGATCACGTGTAAAGTAAAGGTTTGGCATTGGGTCCATATAGAATGGATAGTCGTCATCTGAAGAAAGATCATACAGACTGTTTGAACGAACTGAAATATCTTTCGTGCGGACACCCGCCATAATTTTATCTACCATTTCTTGGGTTTCCATTGATAGAAGGAACTCATGAAGACCATCTCTTACAGCAGAAGATGCAATGTGGGATTCGTCTAACATTTTATTTAAAAATTGTTCTTTGACATTGCCGGCATCAATTGCTTCTGCAGCTAATTTTTCTAGATATAAAGTTTCGACGCCTTCATCTTGCAATGTCTTTGCAAAATAGTCATGCTCTTCTTGTGCGATTGGCAGATATGGAATATCATCAAACAACAGACGGTCCATAATATCTGGTGTTAAATTTTCCACTTCTTGTCCAGGTCGTTTCAATAAAACTGTCTTTAACTTCCCTATCTCAGAGAAAACGTGAATAGGTTTATCCATGTTGTGTTGCCTCCTTCGTTTTGATTACATACATAGAATACCGCCTTTTTGTAACCACTTTCATAATTTCTTCTCATCTAAAACGAGAGCAATTTCACATTATTAGAAGACAATTAAATAAATAAACGTTTTTACATTTTTTATTAACTTTTATCACTTTTTTTATACTGAAAACTCTCTCAAAAAAATATTTATTCATTAAAAAATTATTTTTGAATATTTTCTTTTTCGATATTTCACAAGGTTGATAGCGCTTGCTTTATGTAATAATTGTGTTTTTTATACAAAAATACCAATCATTAAAAAGAATTATGCAATCTATCCGTATAAATTATTCATAATAACAAAAAAGACTGATCACAAAGAATAAAATTGCTTTTTTAACCATGATTTTTCTTCTAGGTTAAAACTTTACATTTAAGCCAAAACCAGTCACAATATAGTATGTAGCTGAAAGTAAGGAGTGGGAGTTTTATGCGTATAAATAGAATTGATTATCATTTTTCAAAGTTACGCTATCAACCTGATTTTGAAAACTTTACTGACGAGGAATTTGAGCTCATTAAAGAGCATACGATCCTTCGTTCTTATAAAAAAGGACAAATTTTATTTGATGAAGGAGATGAACGACAACGTCTCTACATTTTAACATCAGGATTGGTTCGTCTAGAACGATATGATGAAAGTGCTACTTATTATTATTATGATTATGTCAATCCAAATAACCTTTTCCCAATGTCTGGTATTTTTGAAGAAGGAATTTATTCATACACTGCTCAAGCAATGACAGACATCGAAACTTTCTCTTTCCCAGTATCTTGTTATGAAAAAATTGCGAAAAACAATCCAAAACAATTACTCTATATGATCCATAAAATCTCAAAAGTAGTAGCGATGCACGAACTGCGGATACAGATCGGTTTAACTTCTAGCGCTTTTGATCGAGTGAAACAAAACTTATTCATTTTAAAAGAAGAGCTTGGCATACCAACCACAGATGGCCATGTCGAAATTCCATACCCTATCACACTAAAAGAATTAGCGGTTAATAGTGGGACAACGAGAGAGACTGCTGGACAAGTAATCAAACAGTTAAAAGATTCTGGTTTATTAGATTACCAAAAGAAACGGTTTACTTTTTGTAAAACTGCTGTGACGCCTGCTTTAAGAGAATAAAAAAACATACTAAGATGAGGCTGCCCTTATCTTAGTATGTTTTATTTTTTGTCTAAGCCTGATTTATTTGTAAAGGAAACAAAGAAACCTTTTCATCCTTGTTTGCGGTGCTGATGCCAAAATAGGAAGTGTCTAGGAATCATTATCGCTATTAGTGGTTTCAAGACATACAGATAATGAACTTTAGCAACCTGTAATTCTTTGAAATTACGATATTTCAACCGACTTTCCCCAAGGCGATTTTTCCAGGAAATTTTTTTATAATACTCTTTATCTTGATAGTAATAAACTAAGTTTTCTTGTAAATTATAACCTTTGTGTCCCTTCGCATATAACCGCATATATAGGTCATAATCTTGTCCTCTAACAGTATCTTTTGAAACTCGATAACCCGCTACAGATTCTAAGATGTGTTTTCTAAACATAGCCGATGGATTGATGAACGGACTCGTTTTCAAGAGATCTTTTATTTCAGGTCGTTCTTTGACCACCCGTTCACCATAGACACCCTCTTGGTCCCATAAATAGGCATTACTGCCAACAAAACCAAATTCTGGATGAGCCTCTAAAAACGCTACTTGCTTTGCCATACGTTCCACGTGACAATAATCATCGTCATCTAGTTGCATAATGTAGTTCCCCCGTGCATGTTTGATTGCCTGGTTGCGAGTATAAGCACTTTTAGAATTTCTAGCGTTTTGATAGATTCTGATACGTTGATCTTGTTTTTTTAATTTCGTTAAAAGTTCCCAAGTATGATCTGTTGATCGATCATCGACAATAATGATTTCAAAATCTTGATAGCTTTGTCTTAGTACAGAATTGACTGCTCGCTCAATCGATTTTTCTGCATTGAAAGTGGGAATAATCACACTAATCATTTGACTGCTCCTTTTTTCCATTTACTAGAGATCCCTGTTCTTTCACAACGAGTAAACCTACTAAGATCCATAGTAATCGTGAATTTTGTAAAGAAATACTAAAAGAAAAAATAATATTCGCTAATATTAAGAGACACAGCAACCATTTTTTCAGCAATAATTTTCTGACAAACTGACCAAATACCAACAACATTCCCATCATTGCTGGGACTATTCCCCATTCAACAGCTATTTGTAAAAAAGTATTATGAGCAATCGTCGGGCTTCCACTAACTGATAAAGCAACTGAAGAGTAGTCAACGAAACCGATACCCATGAAATGAGTCCGCGTTAACAAAAGTTGTGCTGTTTTCCAAGCCTCTGTTCTACCGGAACCTCCAGCAACGATTGCGCCATAAAAATTAGTGAAGACTCCCTCAAATCGGACAAATTGCGGAATGGAAAGAAAACGTGCAATTAAATTACTTACATAATCAGCAAAAAGAAAATGCGTACCGATAATCAATACACTCGCTGTCATGATTGTCATTACAAGATGTTTGACGTTGATATTTTTCCTAAATAATTTTTGAATTAGAAATAACAAATTGATTACTAAAAACGCTACAACCCCTGTTTTGGAAGCAGATAACAAAATACAGAATGTATAACCCATGAATGCAATCAGGTTCTTCCACTTACCTTTAAATGGTCTTAAGTACCAGATACAGTAGCCACATGTTTGAAGATAAGCAAAATAGTTAGGATCATTCATGAATCCTTTCAAACGTAGATCACCGAACAAAACAAATGATTTCAAACTTGCTGGAGCTACTAGAAAAATGAACATACTAAGACAGCCAAAAAAAGTGTTCCGACTTTTACCCCAGATAAAAAATCTTTTTTCAACTCTGGATTTATATGAAGGATCGAGATCGTTAGAATCAAATAAAGGAGATTGACGAAAAATTTTTGTCCCGTCATGATGACTGAAAAAAGCGAAACAGAAGTATCCACCCATGAACTTAACAATATCGTGGACAATAACCGCCAACAAATAACCCCAATAAAAAATAGTACTAATTGTTTACTGAACACCACTTTTTTCATTAGTAGAAGGTAGCCAACTAATAGCACCATAAATACATCACTTATTGACATATTGATCCCGAAAAAAACACGCGAAATACAGAGTGTAAATCCCAATAGGTAAAATAACCTTCCTAAAATTTTTTGGTTGCTTTTCGTTAATTCATCAATTGATGAGTACCCATTTGCTTCAATTGTTTTCATTTTCTATCTCCCCGTGCGCCTTTAACAGCAAAAATTCACTGATTGATTTATTTTTCCAATCATCATTTCTATCTTTTCTTCATTCATTAGAAGCATTTGCAAACGCTATAACTTTCTTGGCTGCTTCGCTTTCATCTTCTGGTAACTGTTCAATTAGCTGGGTGACTTCTTTTAAAGAAAAGCCTTTAATGTCCCCAACAAAAATCTTCTCAAAAATTTGCGTTTCTTTCTTTTCTTTTTCTAATAGCAATTCTTCATATAATTTTTCCCCAGGACGTATCCCTGTTTCAACAATCTCGATATCTTCTTCTGTATAACCACTCAAATGGATCATATTCTTAGCTAGATCCACGATCTTGATCGGCTTATCCATATCCAAAACAAAAATTTCTCCTCCCTTAGCCAATGCACCTGATTGAATAACTAATCTGCTCGCTTCAGGGATCGTCATGAAGTAGCGGGTCATCCGAAAATCGGTGACAGTGATCGGTCCCCCTCTTAAAATCTGTTCTTTAAACAGTGGAATAACACTACCTCTAGACCCAAGTACATTCCCGAAACGGACAGCCGAAAACTTGGTCTCACCAGATTGGTTCAGACTTGTGATTAACATTTCTGCGATTCTTTTTGTTGCTCCCATCACATTTGGCGGGCGATTTGCTTTATCAGAAGAAATCATCACAAAGTTCTTAACATGATTTTTTTTAGCTGCTTCCGCCACATTTTTTGTTCCGTTAATATTATTCTTAATTGCTTCTGTGGGATTATATTCCATCAGCGGAACGTGCTTATGTGCGGCTGCATGATAAACAATCGTGGGATGGTATTTTTCCATCAAATAAAAGATGCGTTCTCTATCTTGAATATCAGCAATGATTGGTAGAATCTCTACTTTCCTCTGAGGATCTAATGTAGTTAGTTCTCGATGAATCGAATAAATCGAATTTTCTCCATGTCCAAGTAAAATCAACTTTGCTGGTTCAAATGCCAAAACTTGCCGACAAATCTCTGAACCAATCGAGCCCCCAGCCCCAGTTACTAAAATCGTTTGTCCTTCTAATTGATGGCTGATACTTTCTAGGTCAAGGGAAACTTCCTCTCTTCCTAATAGATCGATCACATCTACTTCTTTTAATTGCGAAACATTGATTTTTCCGGTAGCTACTTCTTCAAAAGAGGGAACCATATTTACCTTGATATTCTTATTTTCAATGGATTGAACAAGCTGTTGGATCTTTTTTTTTGGTAACGAAGGAATCGCTATCGTAACCATATTGATACGGAATGTCTGGATCAATTGATTTATTTCACGGGTATTTCCCAGTACTTTTTTACCTAAAAGATAAGTTCCCCATTTGTTACAATCATCATCGACAAAGCCCACAACTTCAATATTATTCACAATTTGAGAACCTAAAAAACTTTGATACAGTAATTGTCCACCCTCTCCAGCACCAATGATCAAGATTCGTACTTTTTTTTCATTCGAACGACCATTTTTATTTTTCAATTCAACCCAGACCCGCCAGCCTAACCGACTACTAGCAATCAATAAAAGTGCCATTATGTAAGAAAAAACAACTAATCGCAAACTAATCTGGTACATGAGCTCCTGGTTAAACAAGTAAAACAAAGGAAAAATTGAAAATAACATAAAAGTGAGTGCCGCAAAGATCCCTAACAACTCATTAAGATTCGTATAACGATTGATTCTTGTAAATACTTTAAAGATTCCACCATAGAACAGATAACAAACAACTGATGAAATGAGTGTTATTGCCAAATAATCTCTATTGATGATAACAAATGGAACCATAAATATAAAACTGATGTAATTAGCAAGTATGATCAGAAAACTATCGAGTAGCACCAAACTAATCGCTTTGATTTTTCTAGTTGGTTTAATCAATAAATCACCTTCTTTAGTACTTGATATGCACGATCTTGATCAACATCTTCTTTCAATCATTTTAACACACCACCTACTACCTCAATAATAGTAGTTGATATCTTTCGACTTCTTTACTCCATTATAGACAATCCCTAAGATATTTGCCTGAGCGATCGTCAATAGTTCCTTTGCTTTGAACAATTCTTGCTTTAGCGTTTTTCGTTCTCTCACGACAATAATTGTACCATCTGTTTTTGAAGCTAGTATCTGTGCATCCGTCACAGGCACAACAGGAGGCAAATCAAAAATGATCAAATCAAAATTTACGCTTAATTCATCAATGATTTCATTCATTCGGCTTGACTCGAGTAATTCAGAAGGATTGGGAGGTTTTGGTCCACTGGTCATCGTCTACAAATGTGCAATATTTGTTTCATGAATGAATACGAAAGCTGATTCATTTCTTTTTTTTAACAGGTTAGTTAGTCCGTCACTGTTCGAGGTTGAACGAAATGTACTTTCTACACTTGGCTTTCTTAAATCTGCATCAATTAGGAGTGTTTTCTTCCCGCTATTTGCAAAAACAATCGCTAGATTCGCTGAAACAGTTGACTTCCCTTCCTCTGGACCTGCTGAAGTAACGACGATTGTCTTTATATCCTGATCAAATGAGCTAAATTGGATATTTGATCGAACCGTTCGATACTGTTCAGAGATCATGGACGATTGTTTACTAGCACTAATCAGAGGAACACCCTTTTTTTTCATATTATTTTTCACGTATTAGTCTCCTCATCTATTTTCGTGTGAACCGATTTTCTCTGCTTAGATGTGTACGCGCTCGTTGTCTATGTGTATGCGTTCCTTGTTGAGAGTATGTTGTGAGTTGAATCGATTGCCCACTTTCAATTTCCTTATTACTCATTTCACTAATTATCCCTAAGACTGGATACCCCATCGTTGCGAGAAAATGCTCATCCTTTACTGTTTTATCCATTATTTCTAACAAGACAGCCATCCCGATCCCTAGAAGTAAACCTAAAAATGCACCAAGAAAAAGATTCAACCGTTTATTGGGTGAAACCGGTAGCTGATTTGCTTGCGCAATTGATGTGATCGTTACTTTATTTACGTCTAAAACTTCTTTTACTTTTTCTTCAAAAGTATAAGCAAGAACATTTGCTATATTCGCAGCTTTTTCAGCTTCATCTGACATCACCTTGATATGGAACATTTGTGAATCTGAAGATTGAATAATCTGAATATTCTTTCTCAATTGATCTTTCGTTAAGTAATAAGCAAATTTATTTTCTAAGTATTCGGTTGCTTCATTAAGTACGATATCTCCTAAAATCATGTCTTTATATGTATTAATCAAGAGTACATTTGCATGTACTTCTGATTGTAAATTATGGTTGACGATTTCGTTTTTCGATTGAACGATCAATTCAGCCGATGAACTGTATGTTGGAGTAATAACAAAATAAGTTACTCCAGTCGCAACGGCGAAACCGCCGATCAATGAACAAATGATCCACAGTATCCGCTTTTTTAACCAGCTTAGTATCTCATTCAAATTAATAACCGCTTCCATCTTTTCGCCCCTTTCTATTCTATTTTTCACGTCGAACTATTTTCTTTCTGAAAAACTCACTTACGCCAAATAGGAACAAGTTCAACAGGATACTGAAAAGACCAAATTTCATAAACATAAAGAGAAAATTTTTCAAATAAGTCGTTAAAAATAAGTATAGAGCTTCAGAATGAATACCCAATCGTTCAATCAATCGAGTTACATACAAATAGGTCGGTAAAGCCCCTACCATTAATCCAGCTCCACCGATCACATAAGCAAGGTAACGGATAATTAAATGAAAGAAAGGTTTGTTAAGCGAAATGATTGCGGAAAATAAGATTCCAAAAAAAGCGACTGCAAAAATGAGCAACAGGTTAAGGGTGGATGTATAAGCCATTATTTTTTTGCCGTATAACGCAAAATAAGGGATTTCGATATCACGCCGAACTGTTTCAATACTCACTTTTTTTAGTTTATTTACTGTGGTTTCAAATTCTGCATTTCTTGGGTAATTCTTTTCTTTTCCATAACTTTCTAATTGGCTTTGGACTGTCTCTTCTATTTGCTTCTCCCCTTCTAATTGAAAGGTTGAGCCAGCATAGATACTATGAATATATTGTTTGATATTATCATTTACTAAGCTTTCTGAAACTGTCTGATTCAACCATTTTTGGGAGATATTGGCACCTCTTCCTACATCAGCAATTGTGTGATTGATCTCTTTAGTGATCGTTTCCCCATAATGTGAGGATTCCACTGCACGGATCATAAAATTTTGATTGAATAAAGTAATCTTAAGAATGCCCAAGACAAAAATTGCAAATAAACTAAGCGAACAGATAAAAGCAAGAATCATTTTTGGCACTTTTCGCCATTGTTTTCTTTTTTTCATAACTATTTTTACCAAATGTAAGAAAAGACCATAAAATTTCACAAACTCATTGCAGCTTAAATTGCCCCACTTCGAAATTTTTTATCCACTAACTTCATTTTTAGTGAGCCAAACAAGCGATTATTCGATTGATCATTTGATTCTTTTTTGGTAAATCCACCTCTTTTCAAAGCGTTTTGCTTAACACATGAGTAGCGCAATTTTTCAATTCATTATTTATCTGGTTGGATCATTGGCCCCTTAATGAGATCGCCTAGAATAAATAATCTTTGATCCGTCATTCCAATACTATCGACTGGATAACAAGTATACAAAATCAGTTTTCCTTGCTGTTTTTGAACTAGAAGTTGACTAATCAATTTCGCATTTTTATCTAAAATCTTTGTTTCGTATACTTGGTAAACATACTCACCATAACTAGTGGAAATGTTAATCTTATCCGTAATTTTGACAGCACTTAATTTTCCAAATTCACTACTATTATGCCCACCAATCAATGTAGTCCCATGTTCACCTGGATACACAGACCCCATGTATTGTCCAGCACCCTCTCGTAAAATATCATCTGAGTCTCCATAATATAAGGGCACATTCAAATTTACAGAAGCAACATCAACCTGTCCATATTGATACCCGCTTCTTGGATAATCGATTTTACTGGAGGGAATGTTCTCTCCTTCCAACTCAATTGTTTTCCGTTTTTCTTCTAACTCACTAGTTGACATACCTTTAGCTGATGGTTGTGTCTTTTTTTCATATTTTGGAATATCCGAAAGCAGAAACAATCGCAAGGAAGAAGTCGTAAACTGAATGACAGGTCGCCCTATAATATACATTAGCGAATAACCCATGATCAAAAAAAAGATAGGGGTAAAAATCATTCCGCCTATTCTTTTTAATTTTTTCTTTTTTTTATGCAAGTTTGACTTTCTTTCCTACGATGAATGCACCTGTCGCAGTCATCATTAAACATCCAATTGCAAGAATGCTTGAGATAGGGAATGTTCCCGTTTGTTTAATCGGTTGTTTCGAGTTGAACACTGCTGAAATCGAGCCATCAGAGTTTTGTGCGCCTAGCTCAACATACCCTTTATTCCAACTTAAAACGACTAATCCTAAAGCATCCGCTGTTGATGAAATCAATTGCTGAATTTCCAAAATTGTTTCCCTAGGGATAATTTTTATTAAATCATTTATCGTATGAACCGATGACAAATCAATGTCTAAATTAGTCAGTTTTTGCTTCACATTTTGGATATTTTTTACTGCTGTATCCACTTGTGACTTGGATAAATCATTTTGTTTTAAATAATTTTCAGTTTGTGTAATATATGTTTGAGGCATTTGAAATTCTTTGCCTTGAATTAAAATAGGTTGAGTCAATTCTTGGATGATCATTTGCTCATCTTGCGAAATCGCCCCGGCAGCATCAACATAAGACGTAAAAAAGAAACTACATAAAATTAAAACCATACTCTGTAACACATATTTCATCTTCTAACTCTCCTTTTCCTATCAAAATAATTAAACAACCATTAAAAAATAACACATAAAAGCATTTCTACCATCCATATTAGCATATGTTATTTCTTAAGACAATTAAATAAATGCCTTCAAAACAAATAACCATCGTAATAAAATCACTACTTGTGAAATAACAATTACTATTTAGAAATAGTTATTATAATAAGCGGTTTCACTGAGAACATAGTATTTACGTCATTTGTATTCTTAATCTCTAATCCATATTATCGCGAGATCTCTTATTAATATAACGATTTGAACAATAGAACAAAAATTTCCAAATTTAGAAATTTTAAGTCAAAAAAGCTTGGAACAAATAAAAGATTGTCCCAAGCTCTTTGATAGATGTAAAAATAAAAATGATATTCTAACTTTCATATTTCATTAATTAATCGATTTCACTTACTACAAAGTAAGTTTTTCTCAACCGCTCTTGCCATGTAGACGAAAATAAGGTGAATTTTACTCATTTCCTCCTTGATTCAATACCAAACTAGGTTTCGCATTTAAACGAAGATCAGCGAAATTGGCTTGTTTCAACTCTACATGCGCAGCTGCTCCAATCATTGCTGCATTATCACCACAAAGTTTTAATGGAGGGATCAGCAGTTCAATTTCTGGATGTTCTTTTTTCAATGCCTCTTCGAGAGTTTCACGCAATCCTTGATTAGCTGCAACTCCACCTGCTACAATCAATTGTTTGACTGGGTATTCGTTACAAGCACGAAGGGTTTTATTGACTAAAACATCCACAACGCTCGCTTGAAAACTAGCAGCTAAATTATTTGTATCAAGAGTTTCTCCACGTTGTTGGGCATTGTGTACTAAATTGATAAAGGCGCTTTTTAAACCACTAAAGCTAAAATCATAATTACTTTCATGAATCATGGCTCTTGGAAAATGGTAGGTATCTTCACCACGATGCGCTAACTGATCGATTTCTTTTCCGCTTGGATAACTCAAACCTAAGACACGACCAACTTTGTCATAAGCTTCTCCAGCGGCATCGTCTCTCGTTTCACCGATGATTTGATAGTTCCCGTCTTCCTTCATATAGACCAACTCTGTATGTCCACCACTGACAAGCAATGCTAGTAGCGGAAATTCAAAAGGCTTTTGAAAGCGTGCAGCGTAAATATGACCTGCCATATGGTTCACAGGTATCAAAGGCAAATTGTTCGCCCAAGCAAAAGCTTTAGCGGCAGAAATCCCAATCAGTAACGAACCAACTAAACCAGGACCATAAGTAACCGCTACAGCACTCAGTTGTTCAACAGAAGTGCCTGCCTCCGCCAAAGCGTCTTCGATACATAAAGTGATTTGCTCTACATGATGGCGACTTGCTACCTCTGGAACAACACCGCCAAATCTTTTATGGCTGTTAATCTGTGAAGCAATGACATTGGCTAAAATCTCATCACCATTTTTCACAACTGCGACACTCGTTTCATCGCAACTTGATTCAATTGCCAGAATCAATTCTTCTTTCATTTCATCGTCTCCGTTTTTAACTTTGTACTCATAATGATCGCATCTTCTACTGGATCATGATAATAAGATTTTCGTTTCCCTAGTTCTCTAAATTTCTCTGATTGGTAAAGATGACGAGCTGCTAGGTTAGACGTTCGTACTTCTAAATAAACATTATATGTTCCTGCTTGTTTTTCTCGGTCTAATAAAAAGCGTAATAACTGACGTGCATACCCTTTTTTTTGCAGTTTTTTTGCCACAGCAATATTCGTGATCTCCGTCTCATCGATAACTTTCGAATAACCAATGAATCCTTGGAGTAGCGAATTTTCCACCAATAAGTAATATTGCGTATGTGGTTGTTGGATATCCATTAAAAATTGGTCTTTGGTCCAAGGAGAACCATGTTCATATGCTTCCTCACAAAGCGCCCATAAACAAGACGCTAACTGTTCATCTTCAAAGTCATTCTTAGTATAAATCAATTGTACCTCTCATTTTTCTAAATATTTGATCATTTCTAATCCATCTTCATTTGTTTGGGTATAATACCCTTTTTTTACTTTGTTCGATTGAAATCCTAATTTCCGATAGAGTCTTTGGGCATCTTGATTACTCATTCTCACCTCTAAAGAGAGTGTGTCACAGCGATTCATTATAGCAAATTTTTCAATTTCGTCAATTAACAATGTACCGATATTTCTTCGTTGGTACACAGGAATAACCGCAATATTTGTAATATGGCAATCCAAGCCAAAAATTCTCGCACCTATAAATCCAATTAACTGTTCACCGTCTAGTATTCCTAAATATAAATTTTGAAAAGGTGAATTTAATTCAGAAAGGAAGGCACTTTTTGTCCATGGTAATTCGCCATTGTATACCTGGCGTTCAATCGATAATAAATCTTTGATATCTCGAGGTATCAGCTCTTTTATTCGATAGCTTTTCCCTTGATTTTCAATTATCTTAGTAGCAAATTCTTTTTTTTCATAGAATAAACTTCTAGCATATGCTTTAAATTTTTTCAACATATCTTTCGTCTCCAGGAGTGTGGGTTTCCAACCACTTTTCCTCTGCTTCTACTTTTTTCAAATAACGTGGTACAAAATTGGTTAAATCTCTTACTGGTTCACGATTAGCCCCTAATGTTGCAATCGTACAGCCATTAGGAAGATCCCATTCAAGCACCTTATTTATTTCTGCTTCATGTAATACTTCCTTTATTTCATTCGTAAATTTTTGCGTATCTGTTCCGACAAATAAGATAGGTTCATCGAACTGAGACAGTTGCTTAAGCAGTTCTTCAATTGAAATATGTACATCTTCAAGAACTGTTTCTAATTTTCCATTTTGTCTTCGGTACACACCAGCATAAACATTTTTTCTTCTTGCATCAAATAAAGGCACGATCAACCCATTTACGTTCCGGCAATTAGCAGCAATTGCTTGTAAACTTGAAATCCCCACAAGTTCTTTACCCAATGTATATGCAAGTGTTTTTGCAGTAGTTACACCGATTCTTAGACCGGTGTATGAACCTGGTCCATCGGAAACAGCAATTCGATCGATAGCGGTTGGTGCTAATCCGAGTGCTGAGAATAATTGATCGATAGCCGGCATCAAACTAACGCTATGATTTTTCTGTTTATTGATTTGGATTTGCCCTAAGACAGTATCATCTTCAATCACGCCGATCGCTAAAGTTTGATTAGCGGTGTCTATCCCTAATGTAATCATTTTGATGCATCCTTTCTACTAACTTCTATCGTTTTATATTGTAGCATACTTCTTGCTAAGAAAAAGACAATTCATTTCAGAAAAAAAGAAAAAAAGTTGCAATCATTCGCAACTTTCTCTTGATTTGTTCTTTAGTTTTTTGTAGACTCACGCAAGATAAGATCCGTTTCTACAATGATTTTTCTCGAAACAGGTGCTTTTTCATTCATCATTTGTAACACGGTCTCTACCGCCAGTTCCCCCATCCATTCCGTGTGAACTTTGACTGTCGAAAGAGCTGGTGAAACATATTTTGCTACACTAATGTCATTGAATCCGATCAATGAGATATCCTCAGGTACTTTCAGACCTTTTTCGTTAATTGCCTTCAATGCACCGATCGCTAGTGTGTCATTTGCTGCAAACAGCGCCTCAAACGAATACTGTCCACTATCTAAGTATTCTTTGACTTTCCGATAGCCAGATTCAACTGAAAAATCTGCTTCAATGATCGTTGTAGTCAATCCTTTACCAGCCATGATTTGTTGGTAGGCGGCAATCCTTGGGTCATCAATCCGTTGATGTCCTTTTTTGGTGTATTCCCTACCAGCAAGCATTGCAATCGCTTTTTTATCCTGGTTAAAAAAATAATCAATCACTTTTTGGATACTTGTTTGAAAATCAACGATTAATGAATTAATGTTATAGGGTGTTCCATCAAAATCAACTAATAACAGATTGCTTTGTGTCTGCTTCAATTCAATCAACTGCTGCTCATCGAATTTTCCCAGAGCAATCGTTCCATTTGTCGGTCTATCACTGATAGCGTCCCACGTTTCCTTTAGCAAAGTCACATTTGATTCCTCTGCCTTTTTCTCTATTCCCAAACGAATAGCAAGATAATAGAGATCCTCTAATTCTTCTTGATCATTGTACCATTGGATCAAACGCAACGACTTTTGATTCAACGATGTGTTTCTATGATGCTTCGTGTAATTCAGCTCTTCAGCAGCCTCAAAAATTTTTCTTTTCGTTGCTAGGCTAACTGATAACTCCTGATCATCATTTAAGACTCTTGACACAGTAGCAGGAGAAACCCCTGCCAACTTTGCAATATCTTTAATCGTTGCCACTTGTTTCTCCTCCTATCTATTCCACTCGGGCATTCTTCTTAAAGCGTTGCAGTAAAGCGTTGGAAAGCTTCTTGACCTTTTGTATCGCGTTTGAATACCCCTGAATCTTCCAACACACGAGCAAAAACTTTACCAATAGCTTGCTGAACGATCTCTGTTACTGTTTCAGTTGTCACATTTGGATGGTCGGCTTTCAAGCCCTTCGCCCATTCCATGTGATACTCAGCTATCTTATTTTCTTGTCCAAGCAAATACTTTTCTACTTCTGCCATTTCTGATTTTAAACGAGGTGGTAAAACAGCTAATCCCATGACTTCGATCAAACCGATATTTTCTTTTTTAATATGCTGAATATCTCGGTGAGGATGGAAAATCCCTTCTGGATGTTCGTCAGAGACATTGTTATCTCGTAACACTAAATCGAGTTCAAAATAATTTTCGCGTTTTCTAGCAATTGGTGTAATCGTATGATGGGGCGTACCATCTTTAGAAAATGCCGTCACTGCTACCGCGGGATCTGAATATTGTTGCCATTTTTCTAAAATACTATTAGCAGCTTCCACTAGGATTTCTTTCCCCGTCGCTTGCAGACGAATGACAGACATTGGCCATTTGACAACACCTGCGATTACTTGAGGATAATCCGATAATTTGATTAATCGTTCGATTGGAGCTTTAGCCATTGGAAATTCATGGCGCCCTGCTTGGTAATGATCATGTGACAGAATCGATCCTCCAACAATTGGCAGATCTGCATTTGAACCAACAAAGTAGTGTGGTAAAACCTCTGTGATTTTTAATAAACGTGAAAATGTTTCTTTCGTAATCTTCATAGGACGATGCTCTTCTGACAAGATGATCGAATGTTCATTGTAATAAGCATATGGAGAATACTGAAATCCCCAACTTTCCCCATCAAGATTCATTCTGATGATTCGATGATTGGTGCGAGCTGGATAATTTAAACGTCCTTTATAGCCTTCATTGTTCATACAAAGCATACACTCAGGATAATCAACTTTTTTGGCATGTTTTTCGGCAGCAATTTGCTTAGGATCTTTTTCAGGTTTGGATAAGTTGATCGTAATCTCTAATTCGCCATATTCTGAAGGATACGTATACCTGATATTTTTCGCAATCGCTCTGGTTTTGATATAATCATTTCTTTTACTCAATTGATAAAAGTAGTCTGTTGCTTCTTCTGGATTTGTTGCGTAATGTTGTGCAAAAAACGCATTGACTACTGATGGTGGTGGTGTTAAAAAATCCATTAATTGTGCTTCAAAGATTTCGATTTCAGCTGGTAAATCAGTAACCATTTCATTTTTTTTGGCTTGTTTGACTAACCGATCAAGTAACACCACCGATTCTTCTGAAACAGGGCGCACTTCAGTGTTTTCCAAAGCCTCTTCGCCGATCATTCCCAAAATTCGATTTTGTAAATAAATTCGATCCATTTCCATCCAGCCACCAGCTTCAATTGCTAGTGTCGTAAAATCACAAATCGTTTGACTGATTGTCATCTTCTCTCTACTCCTCATAACCATGGGGATGACTCACATGCCAATCCCAGGCTGTTTTAATGATTTCTTTTACATCTGTGTAAGCTGGTCGCCAACCTAAGATTTCTTCAGCTTTAGCACTGGAAGCGACCAACCGGCTTGGATCTCCGGCTCTACGTGGTGCCACCTTAGCTGGAATTTCTCGATTTGTTACTTCTCTAGCCGCTTCAAGCATTTCTTTGACGGAGTAGCCTTGATTGCTCCCTAGATTAAAGAAGTTACTTTCATTCCCCGCTCTTAAATATTCTAAAGCTAAGATATGGGCATCAGCCAAATCTTCCACTTGAACATAATCTCGGATGCATGTTCCATCGGGTGTATCGTAATCATCACCGTAAATCGCCAAAGAATCACGTTGACCTAGAGCTACTTGGAGAATAATAGGAACTAAATGCGTTTCTGGTGTGTGATCTTCCCCAATCGATGCATCTGCTTTTGCACCTGCTACATTGAAATAACGCAATGCTACATATCGCATGCCATAGGCTTGGTCACACCATTTCATCATTTTTTCCATCATCAATTTGCTTTCACCGTACGGATTTTTTGGATTCGTAGGAGTTGCTTCGGTAATTGGTGATTCTGTAGGTTCACCATAAGTGGCTGCTGTAGATGAAAAGACAATATTCTTCACATGATATTCATGCATCACTTCTAACAATATTTGCATACCATAGACATTGTTATTAAAATACTTCAATGGTTTCTCAACAGACTCTCCCACTAATGAACTAGCTGCAAAATGAAGGACTCCTTCGATCGTTTCTTTTTCAAAAACAGACTGTAAAAAAGATTTATCCCGAATGTCACCTTTGTAAAATTGTGCTTTAGGATGAATTGCTGCTTGATGCCCCGTTAATAAATTATCCACTACTACCACTTGATAGTTTTGATTGATCAACCGATCAACAGCATGTGAACCGATATAACCTGCGCCACCCAATACCAAGATTGCCATGAAAACACTCCTTTTTTTACAAAAGCAGCAAAAAGTACGTTTTGAATCGTTTGAAACTATGAATCTTTTGTTTCTGTTGCCTTTGCTATTTATTTAGTAAATTTATAATAAAACATTTAGTAAATATTTTCAAGAAAAATTTGTAAAGGTTTCCAATAAATAGACGTCAGACTAGCCTTTTTTTTCAATTTGTTACATAATAGAAGCAACAACTAATAAACGAGGTGGATTTAATGAAAAAATTTGTATCTGGAATTTTAGTCGGTAGTCTTGCAACAGCGGCAGCTGTTGCTGGATTGGTAGCTTCAGTTAAAAAAACAGTAATCGATCCCATTGATGAAAAAGAAACAATGATCGAAGAAAATCGTAAAAAAGCGATGCGTAAACGTGTAGCTCGCTAATCTTTAAACGATTCAAGAAAATCATCCCTTTTATAGCCCAAAGAATCATTATTAATTAGTAAAACACAACCGATCTTAAAAGTTAGATGAATGATCTAGCCTTTAGAGTCGGTTGTGTTTTTTGCTTCAATTGGTTGCCCTTCCAAGAATCAGCTGTGCCACTTTATCGATTTGCCTCAAATTCCAAGCATCGGTATATGGTCGTGAGACTGTAGCTGTCAACCAATCCACACCTTCGACCGGAATCCCTAAACAATATAAATTTTCTTCTAGCTCTCCCTGTTTGTTCCAGACTTGATTGGTGCTTAGTTTGATATCAATTGCACCAGTTTCATACACGCCAGTCGTGTCCTGATAAGTAAAAGGACGAATCAGCTGATGTTTTTTCAAGCTATTTAATGCTGGGTTCTTTGTTTGTGTCAAATCAGTCTGCGGGAGTCGGGCTTCAATCAAGTAGCGACTTTCAATCCGTTGTCCCTCGTTTTCTACGATAAAGAAACCGGCCTCTGTTTTGATTTCCAGCGGTGGGGAAACGATTGTGAAAATACCCGCATCAATCAGAGCGGCTAATTCTCTTGTCCGAACAACTGGCGGACCGATCGTGAGAAAAGCATTGAGCTTAGTAAACCAACCCCATAATACTTCTCTATATTCTTTGGCAGTGAAGATGCCCCATTCAATGACCAGATGGACAGGATCACGCCAATCTTTTAACGCATCAAAAGCTGAAGCAATCGCCCCAGTACAATTTCCTTTCATTGATTCATTGATTTGATAATCAATAAACCTTCGACTTTCTTTTTGAAAGTCGTGCTTCTCATGATAGATAGGCGTTTTAAAAAAATCCCACTCCCATTGATAAGGCTGTAATTCAGGAAATTGTTTTTGCCAATCACTTTGATCACGTGTTAAAAAGATTTGTTCAAATAATACTGGTGAAATAGCTAGATGTTTTTCCTCAATTAATTTCTTATAATAAAAAAGTTCGACATCTTTTTTTAGCAAGTCGAAAAACAGTTTTCCAGTTAATTGTTGATTTTGATAAAGCTTTGCTAAATTTTCTTTGGTGATCAATTTAGGAACAGCCATTGCTCCTCCCCGTTTTTCATTTTTTCCTCGAGGAAAATAGGGCAACCCTTTTCTAGACCCGCAGTATACGATCGGCTCACGTCCAGACGGCAAATATACCAATTTCTCTGTTTTTCAAACTTACCTCCTCTATTCTCGGTAAGTAAACCTACATAATCAAAAAAACTTAGACCTAATCCTCTAAGAATCACTGTGGCTTTTGGCGGGATAGTTTCTACGGAAACATCAGCTGGATTTGCTGGCGGTTGGTAGAACAATTGCTCTTTTTCAGCATAGTCATAAAACCTTTTCTCGTCTTTGGATACTTTATTTTCCCAATGTCCCATAGTCATCACTAACTGATCTACTACTAAATGCTGTTCGTTTGTTTTCAAGTAAAAACCTGTCTTTATCTTATCAATCTCTTTCACTAAGGATCGAACGATAGTGAATGAATGCGGTGCTAATTTTTTTAATTGTTCATAAAACCACTGTTGGTACAAGCCATAAAAACATCTGGTAGCTGGTTCATTGGCACGTAAGCGCTCGGCTTCTGCCAAAAAAAATTCTTTATTCACAAACTGTTGCTTTTCGATATACTTTTTCGCCTCTGTTTGGCTCCATTGATATAAATTAGGCCCCGGTGAAATCTCTCCGCCACTTGTTAATGTTTCATCTGTAAAAAGCGTAACTTGCTGAGAGACTGAGTTCATCAATAACTCTGTTGGTTGATCGAGCCGCCAGACTCGACCACCAGGCCCATCAGGATCGAATAAACAGATCTGGATATGTTGGTTTTCCCGATTGTTTCGGATCAATCGTTCTACCATGCTTAGTCCTCTGGGGCCTGCCCCAACAATGCCAATAATCATCGATTCAGCTTCCTTTCCATCAACGCTTTTAGCACCACGGCTTGATTTTGCTGTTCATTCTTTGCACCATAAACTAAGGTCACAATTGGATAGTTTTGACAGAGTTCAGCTAACTGCTTGACTGCCAATTGCTTTTCTTGATCTGTCATTAACTCTTCTAGGTATTTTTCTTCAAAAACAGGAAAACGCTCAGGAAGATGTCCAAAGAATTTTCTCAACTCAGTACTTGGTGCAATCTCCTTTAACCATAGATCAATCTGTGCTTTTTCCTTTGATATCCCTCTTGGCCATATTCGATCAACTAAAATTCTAAAGCCATCACCCTTTTCGCGCGCACTATACACTCTTTTCAGTTTGATCATTTTCTCCACTTCTTTCATTGCTTATACATTGATCATAGCATAAATGATTAGATTCTCCTTTGATTATGTCATAGCAAAAAATCGTGGCTTGATTTCTGTTAGTACTCCAAATACTAAATTTCAATTTTGCACGCTCAATGGATACTTGCTAGTGATTCCTATCTCCCTTTTCTAGAGGAACAATGTGTTGGCATTGATTATTATTATGACAAGCATCATTAGTTTCGCTCGATTGTCGTCTCAATATTTTTTTTAAAGGTACCCCACCCTTATCCATTTCAATTCCTTGACAATTTGTTATATTCTCTGGTTTATCTGTGTTACTCTTTCTGAAAATGTTTAACGATTGACCCCACTTCTTAATCCTTTTCCTGAACGTTAGCTTTTCAGTTGTCAACTTACTTGTTTTTTTTTCTTGAATGTTTTCTGGTTTTGAACTATCTTTTTGTTCGACCAATTGATCTTCTATTATTTTTTGTGGAGAATCTAATACGCTTTCTATATTTTCTATAACCACAGAATTGGTTATAGAGACTTTACTTTGGCTTGGACCATCATGGCTGATTAAGCGTTTTATGTTATAATCCTTTACGACCTGCTGATATAATTGGGCAGAAAGATCTAGTGAGTATAATACTCTCCCAAGTTCAGATTGCTTTACCTTCTTATTTATAATCTTAGACACAACCGATTCAACGATCTCCTCATATGTCTTTCCTTTTAATTTACCAGCTAGTGAAACCTCAATCGTTCCAACAAGTTTATCAAGTTCCTTTTTTCTTTTTTCTGTTATTTCTTCTTTTTTTACTATTCCTGCAGGTTGTTGCTCAGTGAAAGTTTCATTAGATATTTCTGGCATTGCCTTTTCTCCCCCATTGTTTGATTTATCATTGAATCATCATCATACATGACGTACGCAATGGAGATAGAACTTTTATTTCTGGAAAGAATAAAATTTAGTATTTTATCTTGTGCGATCTAATGAATCCTTTTTATTCCCGTTGCCTAATCGAATAATCAGTCATGCAATTTTCTAAAAAGTACCTGTTACTTTATATACAAAAACTTCTGATAAATTGGCTCTGTCATTTGTGGAACTGATGAATGTATCAATCCCAAAAAATAAGACCAAAATCTAACTTCTGGTGGTTACTACAGAATCAAAGTTGATCCTTCAGCCCCAATTTCCTTCCAAATGAAATAACAAAAAATCTGAGACAGAATGAGGTTCATTCTGACCCAGATTTGACTTTACACGACTCATCAGGATTGACCGATAATATGACGTCATGACGTTCTATACTTTTTTACTTTTAATCTTGCCAGACCAGCCATCATATCCGCCTTTTAAGATATAGATATCTTGGTAGCCAGCTTTTCTTAACTTATTCGCTGTACGAATACTTAAGCTTTTCTTTTGGTCGTAGATATACACCGGTTGATCTTTTCGGATAGATCCTAATGAATCTTTTAAAACAGTATAAGGGATATTTCTTGCCCCTAAAATATGTCCTGCATCAAACACGTCTTTTTCACGAACATCAATGACTTGTGCCTTACGCATCCCATCACGAAATTCTTCTTCTTCCAGTGTTTTTGCAGAACGTTTTGCCATTACTCGTAGATAAACTTCCCAAAACACAATAGCAAGAATAATCAATAGCAAAATGATGTTAATTACCCATAAAACCATGTCATTCCTCCACGTTATTCCGCAAATTTCAAGGCTAATGAAGCAGCACCGATCACGCCAGCTTCATTTCCTAATTCTGCTAATTTGATTTTTGTTGATTGTTGTACTTGAGGGAACGTAAATTGGTTGAAATATTTTTCAACACGACTACGTAAAAATTCCCCGGCAGCAGATACTCCGCCTCCTAAAACAATACTTGATGGGTTCATAGTGTTCCCTAGATTACCGCAAGCTAATCCTAAGTAGAAACAAACACGATCAACGACCATCAGACCAAATGGATCGTCTGCTTGTGCCATTTCAAAAATATCTTTACTTGTTACTTCTTCTCCATTATCAAGCATTGCTTTTAATTTTGAATCTCCGGCATACTCTTCTGCTAAGAAACGTGCTAAGCGAACTACACCTGTTGCACTTGAAACTGTTTCTAAGCACCCTCTTTTACCGCATGTACATTCAAAACCTTCTGGGTCCACTGTAATGTGTCCAATCTCGCCACCTGCACCAGCAACGCCGTGGATCAAGTTCCCAGCAGCAACGATTCCGCCACCGACACCCGTTCCTAAGGTAACAAAAATAACGTCAGGATCATTTTCCCCTGCACCTTTCCAGCGCTCACCCAAAGCAGCAACGTTCGCATCGTTATCAATAGCAAATTTGATTCCAGTTCCTTCTTCAATTTGTTTTTTTACGTATTGAAGTTCAGTCCAATTTAAATTGTAGGCTCCGATCACTGTACCTGCTTCACTATCGACACTTCCTGGTGTTCCCATACCGATTCCGATGAAATTTTCAGCATTCATGTTATATAATTTGATACGATGATTTACTGACTCGATAATTTCCGGAATAATATGTTTACCGTCATCCAATATATTGGTATCGATGCTCCATTTTTGTTGAATCTCTCCTTCTGGTGTTAGAATTGCAAATTTTGCTGTTGTTCCACCTAAATCAATCCCAATAATTTTTTTGTCCATTACAAGTTTCCTTTCTTTCGGCTTTCTTCCACTCGGTGCTCTCGTTTTAGTATGCGCCACGCTGTCATGTATGTATCATGATCGATCAAACGACTGTCATGAAGATTCTTCAATTCAATCGTCATTAATTCAATATCATAGATACGTGACCCAACATAGACAAAGATGCCAAATCGTTTGAGCAGTTGTTGCACGTCATATAAGCTCTCCATCTCAAAGCACTTCCTTCACATTATACAAGTAATCCGTAGTTTTTTAAACCCAATAAAACACATATTATCAAAAGAAATCCAAAAACAAGCGTAGATAGGATTTTTTGATGAATCGAGTAATTGGTCACTTTCTGTGGTAGACCGATGATATTTCCTATAAGCAAGCCACCAACAATCCCACCGAGATGCCCCCAGATATCGACTGAGGTATCCGTCAAACCAAATACAAAACTGATAACAATAAACAACATGTAATGACGAATCAATTGGCGAACCTGAGAGTTATTTTTGAAATGAAATCCAAGAATGAATAACGCACCAAACAAACCAAACAAAGAAGTACTTGCTCCACCAGATAGAACGCCAAGATCGTTGAATGCAAAACTCGCTGCATTCCCAAGGATACCACTAAACAAGTAGATCAAGAAAAAACGCCAATGACCGTAGAGTGTTTCAATTTGGTCTCCCATAAAATATAAAATCAAAGAATTCATGACAAAATGCACCAGTCCAAAGTGAATGAAAATCGGTGTAATAAACCGCCACCATTCATTTCCAACTACAATAGACGGCCCAAACATGCCTAAATATGCTGGAATATTTAAAAATGGAAAGAACTCCATCATTGCAAACACGATGGTTTGTATCGCTAAAAACAAATAAGTCAAAATTGGTCTTCTTAGCCAAGCGTTTAATTTTAATTTCTGTTGATAATTCATGTAACCCTCCTTATTATTTATCGATAAACAAGTGTTGCACTTTTTTATCAAAACTTTCTGGTACCCATTGATTGTTTATTTGTTCTTGAAAAACCAGACTACATGTCTGGTTCGGATAATTGGCTAGATAGCGATCATAGTAGCCTCCACCAAAACCAATCCGATAACCATTTTGATGATAAACAACCCCTGGAACGATCAGCAAATCGATAGCGTCCGGTGAAAAAGAATGATCAGATAATGGCTCCAATACGCCAAAAGCGGTGCGTTCAAATCGGGTATCCGGATCAATTTTAAAAAAACACATTTGACGTTCAGGCAATGTCTTAGGAACAAGTATGGTTTTACCCTCTTCCCATGCCTTTTCAATAATTGGGGTCGTAGCCACTTCTATCTCATTTGCCATCGTCAAACCAACCACTTTTGCTTGCTGCCATTCATTACTTTGAAAGAGTTGTTGGTAAATTTTTTGCTCTTTTTGCTGCTTCTGTTCACTTCTAGCAATCTTTTGTAAATTTTCAATGCCAAGTTTTCTAAGTTTTTCTTTAATATGACTCAAACGTATCAACCCACCTCTCGTTAAAATGGTAGCGGAAAATAGTAAAAATAGCAATTTAACTTTTTAAATAAAAAGAGTTTTATAAACAGAATTTAAGACATCACTCTCACTCTTTATTCTAAAAACGAGTAAACGGTGTTCACGCATCAGCTCCTTGAAATAAGCCTGAATTTTTCAAAACATGAGAAGCTGTTAAAAAAAATTCTTTCTTATTGTCATTGGAGCTTTCCGATGCCTTCACGACCTCTAATTCACTCTTTTCATTTGAATAGACAGAATAATCGTAGTCTCAAAATAACGAGAAACTACTTTGGGAAACACTGCTTACACAATACGATCGTTTCTTCCCCGTATTTATTTTCTAAACAATCGTTTGTTTGGAAAATAATAAATATAAGAAATATGGAGCTCCTAGGACCGCAATTAAAATCCCAGTAGGAATCTCACCACTTGGTAGAATCACTCGTGTAAGAACATCTGCAATCGTTACAAAAAATGCCCCAAATAATCCACTCAAGATCAAGGACAGTTGATTTTCTCTTTTGACGACAAATTTAGCCAAATGAGGAGCTAACAAACCGACAAAAGATAAGCTGCCAGCTACCGCAACGCTTCCGCAGGCTAAAGCAACAGCGAGTATCAATAGGATTTTTTGACTTTTCTGCACGTCTAATCCTAGACTTTGCGCTCTTTCTTGACCAAAAGATAATAAACCAATTCGTCGACTGTAAATCAGCACGAAAGGAAGCAAAATGACTGCCCAAGGTAACAATGAGAAAACATATGGCCAACTAGCTCCCCAAAGTGAACCTGCTAACCAGGCATTAACAAAACCATAGTTTTCTTTCGACAATTTAATCGTAAATAAAAGCATCAATGCCGACAATCCAGCATTGACTGCAATTCCTGATAGTAAAAGCCGGTTCATCCCTAAAAAACTATTTCTCGTATAAGCAAACAAATACACAAGTAAAGCTGCAAGCAAGCCGCCTAGAAAAGCCACGATCAATAGTAAAAACGGAAAAGTTTGGTTGGCATAAAAGCCCAAATAAATCATAACGAAAAAACCTGCTCCAGCGTTAATGCCCAATATGCCAGCATCAGCTAGTCTATTTCTGGTAACTCCCTGCAAGATAAAGCCTGAAATACCTAAACACATACCAGCAAGAAGACTGATTAATAGACGAGGGGCACGAAATTCATAAACAATCAACTCTTGGATTGCCGAACCCTTCCCTTGAAACACCTCAGCTAATTGATCAAATGGAATAAATGGTGTGCCAATCATTAAACTTGCAACTATACTAACAACTAATAACACAAATAAAATAACTAGTGATTGGTAACTTCTTTTCATCCTTGTTCCCTCCTTACTTGGAGTAGTAAGAACGGTACACCGATCAAGGAAATAATTAAGCCGAATGGTGTTTCAAATGGCGGATTGATCATTCGCGCAACATAATCCGCTAGCATCACTAATCCTCCACCTACTAAAAAAGAGGCTGGTAAAACATACCGATAATCGGAACCAATGATTCCTCGGACGATTGGTGGAACCATCAATCCAATAAATGAAACTGGTCCAACTAACGACACCGCCATTGCAGCTAACCCCGCCACTAATACAAATGCAAAAAATCTGATCCGTCCAGGGTTCCCCCCTAATGCCAAGGCATGTGACTCACTTAAGTTGACCAACGAGATGGAGCGACCTAACAAAAAGGAGCCACTAACTGTCAACAGGTAAATTGGAGCCAAAATTTCCAATTGATGCCATGTGACGTTCGCAGCGCCTCCCACGAACCAAAACGCCAAGTCTTGTTGCAAATTGAATAGTTGTGTCAGCGCTTGACTAATAGCTGTAAAAAAAGTACTGATCGCAACACCTGCTAAAATCAATTGAAGTGGATTCATCCCCATTTTTGAAAAACGTAAGAAACCAAAAACAAATAATGTAACTACCAACGAACCAAGTAATGACAGTAAAAAAACAGAAAAAGCAGAAGCTTGTGGCCAAAACGCAAAACAAAGAGCCATTGCAAGTGATGCTCCTGCATTAATTCCTAATAACCCTGAATCAGCTAAAGGATTCCGTGTCACCCCTTGCATCAATGCGCCACTAAGAGCAAAACAGCTTCCGACCAAGAAAGCCCCCAGCACTCGAGGCAACCGAATCGTTCGGATAATCAACTGCGATTGAACTGAGTCGTCAAATTTAAAAATCGCTTGCCACAAATTAGAAAAGTCGACAACCGCCGCTCCATTGGCTAACGCAAAGAAAAATATACTAACTACTCCTAGCAACAATAGGGAAAGAATCATTCGTTTCCTCTTTGTCTTCATTGTTCATCCTCCTTACGATCATTGATTAAATCGTAAGACAAAACAACGGGTTTATTCGTTTCAGGCAATTCGATGATCTGCGCTTCAATTTCATAGATTTCCCTCATCCATGACGTTGTGATTACTTCATCAGGTGTGCCTTGAACCACTATTTGTCCTGCTTTCATCCCAATTAAATAGTCAGAAAAGCGAGAAGCGTGATTGATGTCATGGATCGACATTAAAATGGTTGTCTGTTTGATACGATTGATCTCTTTCAGTAAATGTAAGATTTCCAATTGATGCGCAGGATCTAAAAAAGTGGTTGGCTCATCTAAAATCAAAATATCCGCTTCTTGGGCTAAAGCCATCGCAATCCAAACTCGTTGAGCTTGTCCACCTGATAGACTCAAAAGCTCTCTTTCTTTCAACTTAGTTAGTTGCGTCGCTTCCAACGCCCATTGGATAGCATGTAGATCTTCTTCATTTAATCCACTAAAAAATTTTTGATAAGGATAACGACCATAAGAGACCACCTCTTCGACAGTCATGCCTAAAGGGTGTTCACTACTTTGGGCTAACAGTGCAATTTTTTGCGCTAACATCTTAGGACTATATGTAGAAATTTCAGATCCATCTACGATAATCTTTCCTTCTTTGACAGGTAACAGTCGAGTAAAACTTTTTAATAAAGTTGATTTACCACTACCATTAGGACCAATCAAACTTGTCACTTTTCCTTCTGGTATCTTGATAGACATTTTTTCAATCACTTGTTTATTTAAGTAACCCGTTGTAATATCAACAGCTTCAATCGTCGTCAAATTTTTCATCCTTTCCCTGAAAATCATTCTCAATTATGAAGCTCCTTCACAAATTCGTCAAGTTTTACTCTAAATGGCTCTTTCCCGAAAATAGTTGACATGACCACTATTGTCAGGAATAATATCAATTGAGAATGATTATCAATGAAAATCCCTTCAGGAGGAAAAAATGAAACTAAAAAAGAATATCTTTACCATTGGGGCCACAGTGTTGCTGCTTAGTTTACTTAGCGCCTGCTCTTCTTCAAATAATTCATCCAATTCAACTGACACAGCAGGTAATGAAACAACTGCAAAAACTCACCTAGTGACTGATGCCTTGGGTCATAAAGTCGAGATCCCTAATCAACCAAAACGAATCATCGGGAGTTACCTCGAAGACTATCTTATCGCTTTAGGTGAAAAACCTGTTGCTCAATGGACAGTTGGTAGTGGATCGATTCAACATTATTTACAAAAAGAATTAAAAGATGTTCCCACAATCTCTTATGATCTTCCGTATGAAAAAGTCTTAAGTTATGAACCCGATCTTTTATTGATCTCTTCTTCGGCTACAGTTGAAGGAGGTAAATACGAGCAATACAGCAAAATTGCGCCAACCTATGTCGTAAAAAATGGGAATGATGTCACTTGGGAAACCCAACTAAAAGATATCGGAAAAGCATTAAATAAAGAACAAGCAGCAGAAAAAATCATTACTGATTACCAAAAAAAGGTGAAAGCCACTAGACAAGAACTCGCAGATAAAATCAACGGCAAAACGGCTGCTGTTTTGTGGGTGACGAATAACTCAGCATTTATGGTTAGTGAAACACGTTCAAGTGGAAGAATCATTTACGGTGATCTAAAATTTGGTGTGCCAAATCTAGTTACTGAAATCTCTAAAAGTGCAACTTCAGATTGGTCAGCTGTCTCTGCAGAAAAATTAGCAGAGTTAGATGCAGACTATCTCATCTTAGTCAACAGTGATGAAAAAGCTGCGATGTTTAATGAAGCAACTTGGCAAAATTTAAAAGCGGTCAAAGAAAATCATGTCATAGAATTTGGTCCTGAATCTAGTTGGCTCTATAATGGTCCAATAGCTAGTCAAAATATGGTCAATGATATCAAAAATAATTTGAAATAAATCACCTGAACAAGAATAGACGTTCACCTTCCTTTCTTTACAAATTGGAGTGAACGTCTTTTTTTATATAACTATGTGCTAAACCACTTTGCTCATTTTTTGCCATTTCTGAAATCGATGAGGGTATTGATTTTCTTGGTTGACAATTCCTTCATGTTCTTCCACTAATTCAAAACCTGTAAAATCGATTTCTCCAATAAATGTATCCCCCTCAAACTCTGCATCAATTAATGTTCGCCAGATGATTTTTGTTTCTGGTAACAAAGCTTGAAAAATTCGACTTCCTCCTGACACATAGATATCTTCAGGTATATCCTTGGCATATGCCAAAAGTTCATCAATCGAATGAAGGACTTCCGCATTTTTTTCTACTTTAAAATCTTTTTGAGTAGTTAACACAATGATATGCCGATAAGGAAGAGACAATTTGCCCATGCCTTCATATGTCTTTCTCCCCATCACTAATATTTTATCCATCGTATGTTCCCGAAAAAAACGCATATCGTTTGGTAACCTCCAAGGAAGCAGGCCATCTTTTCCAATCAAACCATTCTTGTCTTGTGCCCACATTGAAATAAACATGTGTTTCATCCTCTCAAACTGAATTTGAACAAACGATTTCAATCATACAAGAAAAACGACCCTGTTACAAGAAAAAGAGTCGCTTGTCAGGTTTATGGTTTCATTCAACCTTCACTATTAAAAAAAGTCTAGCTTCCTAAAAAGGATTCTAGACTTACGCTGAACTAATTATTTAGTTTCACGGTGTAAAGTAACTTTACGTTCGCGTGGGCAATATTTTTGTTTTTCCAAACGATCAGGGTTGTTACGTTTGTTTTTGCTTGTTAGGTAGTTACGTTCTTTACAAGAAGTACACTCTAAAGTAATGTTTACGCGCATGTTTTTCCCTCCCATTTTTTACTAGAATCCTCTAAGATGACTCTCAGACTTGATTATCTTACCATGATTTCCACTAGATTGCTAGCCTTTTTACAAAATTTGTTAAGTAAAACTACTTGACGAAAGTTATCTAAATAACTACTTGCTAAACAAAATCTTTTCCTTTTCCAACTATTGCGCTTACACTTGAAATATAAATAATTTTTGAGGAGGAAGATTTTATGCCTTGGAATATGAAAGATTATCCGCCTGCAATGAAAAATTTAGAAGAGTTAACACGAAAGAAAGCAATCGATATCGGTAACGCCTTGCTTGCAGAAGGCTATCCTGATGATCGTGCTATTCCGATTGCTATCAAACAAGCCAAAGAATGGTCAGAAGATGCTACTTCTACTGAAAAAAAAGAGTTTTCTCAAGAAAAAAATCCAACAAAGCATGATCCTCACGACACAAATCCAAGAGCTTCTAAATTATTGACAGCCAACGTGATCGTAAAATTTGAAGAAGATAAGTGGATGGTCCAATCAGAAGGAGCTAAAAAAGCAAGTAATCATTTTGATACGAAAGAAAAAGCGATTGAAAAAGGGAAAGAAATTGCTCAAAACAAAAACACATCATTAATTATCTACAAAAAAGACGGAACGAAAGAAAGAGAAATAAACTATTAATAAAAAACAACTCCTCCACAATAAAGGAGGAGTTGTTCACTGTTAAAAAGGAATAAAATCAATCCACTCGAAGCGGGATGTTCTTTTGCTTCGCTAACTGATTACTTTTTAGACTGTTACATAATCGATTGCTTCAGCCTTAGGGATTTCTTCGTCAACGAAGAAAACTTTATACCAAGTTAAAAAGCTGAAAATCGTCCAAATTTTTCGTTGTTCTTCATGACGCCCTTCATGATGGTCATTTAACAACTTCATAATTTTTTCTTGATCAAAGAATTCTTTGGCAAAATCAGCCTCAAATAATTCTTTGACTTGTTGATAGCCATGGTCTTCTTTCAACCAAGCTTTGATTGGTACTGGGAAACCAAGTTTTACACGGTTAGACCATTCTTCTGGCAAATGTTTATTTGCTGCTTGTCGGAAAATATCTTTGGTATTATTTTGATTTAACAGATACTTACTTGGGATCTGTTCTGCCAATCTCATCACTTCGATGTCAAGTAACGGTACGCGTACTTCAAGTGAGCTGGCCATTGATAATTTATCCGCTTTTAATAAAATATCTTTTGGCATCCATTGATGAAGGTCAACGTATTGCATTTTGTTCACTTCATCTTCGATTTTTTCAGTTTTAGCATAATGGACTGCCATAATCTCCTGAACGGAAGGAGCCTTTTGGTATTCTTGTTTTAAAATATCTGACGCTTCGTTTTCTTCAAACACTCGGGCATGACCAATAAAATATTCTTTCGCAGGAGCTAAAGATTCATATAAGTGGATTCTACCGTGGAAGTTTTTCATCTTGCCAATTTTTCGTCCCAAGTTATAACGTGTTCCTTTTGGTAGTTTCTTCAACCCTTGAGCAATGACACGAATAACTTTTGAATTCGTATGGAACCCATAAGTTTGGTATCCCGCAAATAGTTCATCTGCCCCTTCACCTGATTGGACAACTCGAACACTTTGCGAAGCCAAGTTTGCTAAGAAATAAAGTGGGACACATGAAGGATTCGAATCTGGCTCATCTAAATGGTATTGAATCAAAGGAAAAGCTTTAAATGACATATCTCCATCGATGACAGCTGCTGTATTATCTAAGTCCAAAAGTTCTGTTAACTTTCTAGCTTCAATAGCTTCATTATATGTTTTATCATCAAACCCAATTGAAAAAGAATGATCAGGTTTTAATACAGAAGTCACATAGCTTGAATCTACCCCACTAGATAAGAATGAGCCAACTTCTACATCGCTGATCGTATGTGCTTTAATCGATGCTTCAACTGTTTCATCAATCTTATCGATCCATTCTTTCCGTGAATAGTTTTGTTTTTCTTCAAAATTAGCATCCCAATATTGATGAATCGCTAACTTATTATCTTTGTAAGTGAAATAATGACCTTCTGGCAAACGGTGAACCCCTTTAAAAAAGGTTTCTCCATTTAATGGTGAATATTGAAATGTCATATAAGGTTTCAAGGCTTCTTTATTCAATTCTTTATGAAAATCTGGATGTGGTAAAAAGCTTTTGATTTCTGATCCGAACATAAATGTGCCGTTCATTTCCGCATAATAATATGGTTTGATTCCAAAATGATCCCGAGCACCAAATAATTCATTGCGTTTATTGTCCCAGATTGCAAAGGCAAACATACCCCGAACCTTTTGTAATAGATCAGTTCCCCATTCTTCATAACCATGCAACAATACTTCTGTATCCGCATGTGTTTGAAAAATATGTCCAGCTGCAATCAGCTCTTCTCTAAGAGGTTGGTAATTATAGATTTCCCCATTAAAAATGATGACTTTTGTTCGATCTTCATTATAGATAGGTTGTTTTCCACCCTCTAAGTCGATAATACTTAATCTTCTAAATCCTAAAGCAACATGCTGGTCAATATAATCACCCGAACTATTCGGTCCCCGATGAACGATTCGATCCATCATGTCGTTTACGATTGCTTTTTTATTGTCTTTGTCGTTAATAAATCCTACAATTCCACACATTTTATTTTTCACATCCTAGATAATAATTACTATTACTTTGTTTCGTCCATAAGCATCTTATCATAGAGGCTATTAAATCTTGAAATAATAGCTCTCTTACAGTTTCGTCACATGAAATAACAGTGAATATTTTTGAGTTCTACTATAAAAAAAGTAGTCCTATTAATTAATTTAACATGTTTTGACTAAGGAAGCTATTTTGTTTAGCAAAGACTTGAAAAATATTCATTATTATTTAATCATCTCTATCATTTAACCAATCAAAATTTAGTCCTTACTAAATAATCCGCTCTAATTAAGTTACGAGCGATTTCCAATAAGACTTGTTTGATTTTACTCTTAAACCTTCTTGTCGTGAAAGAAATTCCGTTGGAACAATCTCGTTTAAAAACAAGAATATATTTTCCACTTACAAATAAACCTAACTAGATCTGACCTCATCTCGCATAGTATCTGGTTTATATTTTCTTTTCTATTTCTTCGAACATAGCTAAGAAGACTTTGTTCGTTTACTTATCTCTAAAACTATATTTTTTTTGATTCATTCATGTTATTATTATGAAGGATCTTTATTGGAAAGGGTAATGTTATGAAAGTATCAATTGTGGTTCCATGCTATAACGAAGAAAAAACAGTTCCTCTTTTTTTTAACGAGGTCGAAAAATTTAAGGGAATACATGAATTTGAATATTTGTTTATTGATGATGGTTCAAGAGATAATACATTACAAGCAATCAAAGCATTAGCTAATGACCATGAATATGTACGCTTTATTTCCTTTTCTCGAAATTTTGGGAAAGAAGCTGCTTTATATGCTGGTTTACAAGCTTCTACTGGCGACCTTGTCTCTGTAATGGATGTTGATCTACAAGATCCACCTGATCTATTACCAGAAATGATTGAAACAATTATGCAATCTGATATTGATTGCGTCGGTACTCGTCGTTCGACTCGTGACGGTGAACCACCGATCCGTAGTTTTTTTGCTAAGAAATTTTATCAGCTAATCAATAAAATCAGTGATACTGAAATGGTTGACGGAGCGAGAGATTTCCGTTTAATGACTCGCCAAATGGTTGATGCTATCTTGGAATTAACTGAATACAACCGCTTTTCGAAAGGCTTGTTCAGTTGGGTTGGTTTTAAAACCAAGTATATTTCCTTTGAAAACCGTGAACGAGTAGCTGGTGAAACCTCTTGGTCTTTTTGGAAATTATTTAATTACTCTATTGATGGAATCGTCAACTTTTCAGATGCACCATTAACAATTGCTTCATTCGTGGGGGCATTATCATGTATTGGTTCAGGTCTTGCTATTTTATTTATTATTTTACGTGCCCTGTTGTATGGTGATCCTACAGCTGGTTGGCCTTCCATGGTCTCTATTTTCTTGTTTATCGGAGGTATCCAATTATTGTGTCTTGGAATAATTGGCAAATACATTGGAAAAATCTTTTTAGAAACCAAACAACGTCCAGTGTATATTATCAGAGAGACTGAAAAAATTAATCCAAAAAACTATCAAAGCGAGAAATAAAAAAACTCAAGTTGTAACGATCTCAATAGTTAGTGATCTAACTGTTGGATTTCCTACAACTTGAGTCTTTTTTTATTTTCATCTATTTATGATGGTCAAAACAATGGTCCCAATCCCCAGCATAGTCAAACTAAATTGTACGAGTTCTGCTTTTTTCGGATTCCAGGTTTTCAACAATTCTTTTACCAGCATTAACACTAAAATTCCTACAACTATATATAAAATATAATAAGTTCTCATTCCTGAAGCCCAGATCGTAGGAGAAAATCCCATAATTATTCTTGAACAAGCGCCCATCATCATTAACAATATAAGAAAAGATGCTGTTTTTTTATTATCAAAACTTAAGTAAATCCCTAGGAGCAAACAAGCCAATAAACCTAAAACAAGTAAAGTCGCTAGCCATGATCCAGGACGAGTAAGTGACAGATTCGTTCCAGTATCGGTAAATAGCTTTGTTAAGTGACTGCTATCCCATATTTGTGCACGACTATTGCCACGAATGTGTATAAAACTTTCACCCATCGTATTCCCTAGATAGATAATCAGATTCAAGAAAAAAGGTATAGCAGATAATAAGCGGCTATAATAATTTTTGCACTTGTTATAAGAAAGTAAAAAAACAAATAAGAACAAAATTAAGAACAATACATTTGTATCTAGAAAAAAAGGCTTTCCAAAAGAAGAAATACCCAAATCCAATTTAGTGATAAAGCCAAATTGATCATATTGAGGAAACCACTTGCTAATTTCTTGAGATGTCCTGATGGCATTCCCCGGTGTTGTCAACGAAAATAGTAACTCAATAAAACTTATGAGCAATGGGAGAATCAATAAGCGATGATATGCTCTTTTATATAATAAATAGCCAGTTATAATGGCCGTTAAAGTAAAAAAGCACGCATTCACTTGTTCTTGGTTAGCAGCAAATATCAGGAAAGGCAAACTAAACCAATAGATACTAGGAGTGATAGCTCTTCCTTTTAAGCGTTGGAAGAATGGGAAAAAAGCGAATAAGCAAAATGAAACGGACCATTGATAATTCAAAGTTGTCGACTCCCAGCCTGTTTCCCCCATCACGGTAAGTGGGACTAAGCAGTAGACAGATGTAACTAGCAACACGTTCTTACCATCCAATTTTTCAAAAACATACTTACAAATCATCAGGACCGTGCCCAACATGATGATTGAATTGACAAATTTCCACAGCAGAAAATGTTTAGAAAAAAACATCATAAACAGCTCTATGATAATTCTCGAACTCCAAGTTTTATAATGTTCGATCGAAGCTCCTAAATACCCTAGTTGGTCTAATCTATTTGAGTAAACTAAATCGTCTGCTCTAAATGATGGCATATATAGATTGAAAAATAAAAAACCAAGCCAAATAACTAAAAGCAAAAAAAATAATTCTTTATTAATTCTTTTTTTATTCCAGTACATTATTAAACTCCTTTTTATAATTTATCCCAGCAATTATAACACAGAGGCATCTGTTTCCTATATTTTTTTCATCCTTTTATTTTTAAATAATGAACAAACTGGTCACTTTATCAAAAATAAACATAACAATTAACAGGTTTCATTCATTGGTTTTCCAAAGCGTTTGATCAACCATATTCGGCTAAAAGAGGATTCATTACTTGTTAATAAAACTTTACAAGAAAAATAAGTACTCCAAACAAATAACACCGCATAATTTTTGAAACATTCATAAATTCTCCATTCTAAATGATATCGTTCATGAAGAGACAAAAGTTACAATAACTATCGATAGGCATCTGATGGAAATTCGGTAGGAGCATCTTCTCTTTGTATTCATCGAGAAAACGAGATGCTCTTCGTTCGCTCTCTTCACTAGCTATACGTCTTATTTCCTCAATCAATGCGATTGACAAGTCTAATTCGTCTATGCCCAGCTTTGCCATTTTCCCCCTCCTTTAAATTAGACGTTTCCCCCTAACCAGTTCTTTATTTAAACCCCTTTGTGCATTTTTAGAACAGATACCGTAAAAAAATAATCAGGAAAAAGCTCAGAAATTGGTTTATTTAGCTTTTCCGAAAATTTCGCAGCTTCATCCAGCCCGATGGACATAACCCACCTCTCTCTTTTTCCACATTTTTTCAAAAAAAGTTTAATTTGGTCGAAATGACTCTTTTTTATTTAACATTGCATTTTTGGAACAATAGGCATAATATTAAATAAAAACTAATGAAGGAAGTATCCGAAATGAGTGTTTTTTCCGATGAATTATCGAAATTAATGCGAAATAGAGACATGTCAGATGAAGACCTTGCTTCGGTGGTTAATGTTAATAGGACCACAGTTTCAAGATGGCGGTCTGGTGAAAGAAGTCCGAAAATAGAGAAGCTCCCAGAAATCGCATCGGTATTCAATGTTGATCCGAAAATTTTCGTGGGAGAAAACAACGAATCAATCACTTCTACCTCTTTTATAGAAACTATCTACAACAAATTAAGCGAGAATAGACAAGAAAAAGTGGCGGAGTTTGCAATAAATCAACTAGAAGAGCAAAAACAAGAAAATTCACCCACACCACTTCGTAAAGAAAGTAGTGAGAAAGAAATTTACACACTTGCAGCTCATGCATCCGATTCTAATCTTCGATTCACAGATGAAGAAGTCGCTGAGTTAGAGTCGTATTTAGACGAGTTGGATAAAGAGTATGACAAGAAACAAGCTAAGCGAGATAAGTGTCGAAAGCAGTCAGATTGATATGAAACTTTTGCGAATGAACGCAGCGCAACGCCTCCTGTCGTCAAGACGTGTTGCATTCCTTCTCAGAAACGATATTATAATATCCTTTAGAATAATTGGAGGTAAAAACATTGCGAAGTAATGAAGAAATAGTTGAGATCGTAGATTCGTTACGAACGGAACAGGGATTGTCCGTTAGCGAACTTGCCCGAAGAGTAAACATGTCTAAGTCAGCTTTGTCTAGGTACTTTAACAAAATCAGAGAATTCCCTTTGAGCAGAGTAGAAGATTTTGCAAGGGCGCTAGGTGTATCTTCTGAATATATACTAGGTTTTGAAGAAGATATATTGATAGAAAAAACTGTAACTACAATGAAAAAAATCGATGATGAGAAAAAGCAAAAAGTCTATGACTTTGCACAGAAACAATTAGAAATTCAAACGAACGAGCGTATAACCTCGATTAGCAAAACTGATGACGAAGAAATCTATACTTTGGCAGCCCACTCTCCTGATCCGAATAGAGAATACTCCGAAGAAGATATTGAACATATCCAGTCTGTTTTAGCTAAATATAGAAAGAAATACGAAGATAAAAACAAAAAGTAATCGTGTGGTGTTGAGATGTGAACAGCTATGAAACGTTATTAAGTAAAGTTGTACAAGAGTTGCCTGTTTTAGAAGTTAAATTACTGCGAGATATCGGAGAAGAAGCAATTTACGAAAATAATTATATTTACTTAGATAAAAATTTAAGCACTATTCATAAGAGGATACATCTATCAGAAGAATTCTCTCATTATAGAACAAGCGTCGGCAACATCATCGACTACACCCACCCCAGAAACAGAAAACAAGAGATTCAAGCACGTCGAGATTCGATCGAACGGCTTGTTTCTCTTGATGATCTGTTTGAGTGTTATAAGTGTGGATGTCGCTCAAAATACGAATGCGCAGAATTTCTTGAAGTAACAGAACCATTCTTCGCTGATAAGCTTAGGCACTACTTTGCTAAGTATGGTTCATTCTACATACATAAGGACCATCTTTATGTATTTGATTTAGATTCACTTGTGATTATTCCTACAAACGATAATAATTATAAATAGGAATAATTATGAAATAATCATTTTTTTATTTTTTTATTTTGTTAATAACCGTAACAATATAAGAAATTAAATGAAATTTTAGGAATAAAAAGGAAGTGAAACGATGAAATTTGGAATGAGGAAACCAAGTGTAAAGAAATCGATTAGCGCTCGAACTAAAGGGAAAGCTAAAAGGAAATTAAAAAAGGCGTTGATTCCTGGGTATGGTAAAAAAGGAACAGGTTGGATTAAGAATCCAAAGAAAGCAGCTTACAATAAAGTTTATAGAAAAACTACTTTTAGTTTTTGGGATTTATTCAAATAAAATAGAAACGAGGAATGAAAATGAAAAAATATATGGGTGCTTTTTTTGCGATTATTTCATTAATAGTATTTGGTGCTTGTAGTAATAACGTAACTGTTGATGATTTAAAGGCAAATGATTGGGTTATAGAAACTACTAAAGATGATGATGCTGATATGATTCTTTCGTTTTCTGATCACGTTGTGACGATAAAAGTAGATACTTCTAGCATGAAATCATCTGCTAGTGACGAATGGGAAGCTATGGGCGAAGAATTTGCAAAAAATATGTTTAATCAAATGGATTACAAATTTGAATATACATTGAACGGAAACGTAATGACGTGGAAAACAGATGAGAATAAAGATGCTAAATATACTGTAAGTAAGGATGCTAATAATATCAAATTAACACCTGATAAATCTAATGATTCAGACAATAAAGAAGAATTGATTTTAAAACCTCAAAAAATAAAATTAAAAGAATCGCATTCTTCTGTTTCCACCTCTGCTGAAGATACTTCAACAACCAGTGAGGAAATTTCTTCCTCAACAACAGAAAGCTCAACAGAAAGCTCAACGGAATCATCAGTTGCAATCGCTAATAGCTCTACGCAATCGTACGAAAGCACAGAAAGTTATTCTGAAGCACCAAGTTCTAGCGTAGTTCAAGCTGTGGAAGCTACTAGCTCATCAGAGCAACCAGCTCCACAAGATTATATTCCATCTGAGCAACCTCAGCCTGAAACCCCACCTCAACCAGAAACTCCAGATGTTTTGACTTTGCTACCCGGTGAAGGTCCAAAACAATTAGCCGACCGCGCAGGAATCACTACTGACCAATTATTTGCGCTGAATGGCTTAGATCCAAACAATTATATGCTTTATCCGGGACAAAAGCTAAGAGTTAAATAGGCTAAGAAATATTCTTATTGATAAAAAACACGCCCCACCGACCAAAGCGAGAGCGTGTTCTAGTTTAAGAACTACGGTAAAGTAGGTCTATTTATTGTACCCTATTTTACCATCTCGAAATCCGCTGTACAACCGAACAAACGTACGAAAGGAAATAAAAAGATGGCTAAACGAGAAATTGATCATCGAATTAAAAGCTATGTAACAAAAAAAGAGGAAACAAAATACATGTTCTACATTTACGCTGGTGTAGATTCTATGACTGGCAAGAAAAGAAAAGTAAAAAAAATGGGATTTAAAAGTGCGCTTGAAGCAGATCGAGCTTTAAGAAGAATTGAAACTCAAGTAAAAAATGAAGGTGCTGACTCAGCAAAAGTAAAACAAAGTAAACAATTCTTAGAAATATATAATTTATGGTTCGAAAATTATAAAAAAACTGTAAAAGAAAGTACTTGGGCATCTACCGAAGAAATTTTCAGACTTCATATTCTACCCGTCTTTGGAGAAAACTTTATAAACAAAATAGACGTATTTTTTTGCCAGAAAGCTGTGAATGAATGGTCTGAACAATATCCAAAAATATTCAAAAAATATAAAAACTATACTTCCAATGTTTTTGACTATGCTGTTTCAATTCAGGAAACAGAAAGCAATCCTATGAAAATTGTCACAGTGCCAAAAGGTGAAATCCTAAGCATAGAAAAAAAGGATATTGAATTCTACACTAAAAATGAGTTACTAGAATTCTTGAGAGCTGCTAAGCAAGAAAAAGACACGATTTATATTTTTTTCTACTTATTAGCTTATACTGGCTTACGTAAAGGAGAAGCGTTCGCTTTGACATGGTCGGATATTAATTTTAATACAAATACACTAACCGTCAATAAAACTATCACAAGGGGCAAAAATGGGCGTTTAATTGTAAATGAACCAAAAACGAAAAATGGAGTTAGAACTATATATTTAGATCATGAGTTATCAAGTACTCTAAAAAAATATAAAAAAAGCAGTACTAAACTTACTCATATTTTCGACCGTGAAAATTTAGTTTTTGCCAATAATGGAAAATTGTATAATCCAACAATTACACGGTTTTGGTTAAAACAAATTTATAAGAAAAACGAAAATCTGAAACGAATTTCCGCTCATGGATTTCGACATACACACGCAAGTTTACTTTTTGAATCTGGTGCTTCTCTAAAAGATGCTCAAGCAATATTAGGACATGCAGACATACAAACAACAGCGAATATCTACACGCACGTTACAGAAAACAAAAATAAGACCACTATTTCTAACTTTTCAAATTATATGAAAGGATGATTGGAATAAAGTCAAAAAGGGGTACTAAAAGGGGTACTCTTTTTTAAAAAGAGAGCTATCCAGCAAGCGCTAGATAGCTCAGAAACGTTGATATAAAGGAAGGTACAGGATTTATATATAACTGGCAATAAAAGAAAATTACTAACATATTTTAGCAAAATACCCTATTTTTTGCTTCTAGTTATAAAATACTAGCACTAACTAAATTTCAAAACGTAGTCAAAAACGTATTTAAAATTCTAATCGGGTAAGTGTTCGACAAACGGTTAATGAACTGAATTTATCTTATGTACCCTGTAGGACTCGAACCTACGACCGGACGGTTATGAGCCGTCTGCTCTGACCAACTGAGCTAAGGGTACAGGTTATTACCAACAATGTGTTTACTAAAAAGGAGGAACATTGTTGGCAACCAACCTATTATCGCATAGCTCGAAATATGATTAGTTATGAGTGAGAGTAAAACTATGCGATAACATCACTATTTTATCGAATAATTTTTATAGTTGTCAATACGGTTATGTACTGCTCCTCAACGAGGAGCTATTTTTATCGTTTAGGAATATTTAAATACCAACGTTTGTCATGGAAATCTTGCGCACCGCCTTTAGTGTTTCCTTCTGGATCATTCGTTGCCCGCATCATGACATAGACTTTCTTATTAGGGAAGTTGCGCATGTTAAAAGATACATGATAGCCAACGTTTCCAAATGTCCCATACGCTTGATTTACATCTGGTCTATAAATTCCATCAGCTTTTACTCTAGCTAATTCTTTTCCAGTATTGTAATCCATAATGAAGATATACTCGTATTTATAGTTAGCAATGTGCCATCCAGCTACATGCAAGTTTGCGTTTTCGATTTCTCCGAACTGATCAATGTGGGCGTAATTTGTTCCATCTGTCAGCGTAGGATTTGCAGCACCTGCTCTAGTTGGATCAATGACTGGTTTATCATCTGAAGTAGTTGGATTTTCATCGGTAAATCCATGT